>DATFSO010000095.1:0-4808 GCA_035262585.1 Occallatibacter sp.
TATCTAGCCGATCTTCTGCGCCGCGAACCCGTCACCCATCTGCACGCCCACTTCACGACGGCGCCCACGCAAGTGGCCATGTTCACCCACGAATTGTTAGACGTGCCCTACAGCTTCACTGCCCATGCGCGAGATATCTACGCCGACACGCATCCGGCGCTTCTGCGAGCGGAGATGGAGGGCGCTCAAGTCGTGGTTACGGTCAGCGAATACAACCGGGAGCACCTGCGGAGGATCAAGCCCAACTTGAACGGCAAAGTGCAGTGCATCGACTATGGCCTCGATCTTTCTGAATTCAGTTTCCGATGGCCGCGCGCGTCTGAGGCGCCGCCGATCATTCTTGCCGTGGCGCGGCTGGTCGAAAAAAAAGGACTGGGCGACCTGATTCTCGCGGCGGACATCCTCCGGAAGCGAGGCCACAGCTTTCGCGCGGAAATCATCGGCGACGGCAACCTGCACAACGCACTGAGACACCAAGTCGTGGAGCGCGGGTTGCAAGACCGTGTCACGCTGCTGGGTGCTCAGTCACACGAAAAGGTGAGACTGGCCTATGAACGCGCCTCCATCTTCGTGCTTCCCTGCGTGGTGGCAAGGGATGGAGACCGCGATGGCCTTCCCAACGTACTGCTGGAGGCCATGGCCTGCGGCGTGCCCGTGGTTTCGACCACGGTGGTCGGTATTCCCGAACTAATTGAGTGGGAGCGCGATGGTTTGCTCACTCCGCCCAGCGACCCACCGGCGCTTGCCAAGGCGATGGAGCGGCTCCTGACCGACGCTGATCTGCGTGACCGGTTGGCGCGCGCCGCGCGCTCCAAGGTCGAAGATCGATTCTCGATCGATAGCAATGCCAAGAAATTGCTGGAGTTATTTATCCCCACTGAGATATGACGAACACACTGCCTACGTTAATCGATTGCATCGACGATCCGGCTATCCCAACACTTCATGCCGTGTTGGATCCGGCGGCGCTGCGCGAACATCTTTGCCGGTCTCTGCCCTCCCAAGCAGGCGGAGTTGAACAACTGCAGGTTTACCCGCTTCGACATCACGCCGGCAAAAGATGCGTAGTCGAAATCACGATGCAGACGAGGCAGGGATCGCTCGCCCTGATCGGCAAAGTCTATGCGAAGGATCGTTCTGATGTATACAAGGTGATGGAGGAGATCAGCAGGGCGGGCTTCGGTCCCTCGGAAGAGTTCCGCATACCTCAGCCAACAGCCTACCTGCAATCTTTGCAGCTCTTGCTGCAGCAGAAGGTCGAAGGCCGACCGGCTACAGAGTCATTCTTGTCGGACGATAAATCTGAACGCGAAGCAGCGGCTGAGCGCTGTGCGCATTGGCTGGCCAGATTTCACGCGATCGCCCCCCCTCTAGGCCCAAGCTTCGAGCTAGGCACGTACCTGGGCTTGCTCGAACGATGGTTTTACCGGCTTGCCTCGTTGGGCGAACCCTTTGCCTGCAAGGCCAGAACGCTATACAAGCGATTGGAAGCCACGGCGTCGGAGCTGCACCGCACCGAGAGGTGCACCATTCACGGCGACTTTTCTCATCACCAAGTGATCTTCGGCCAAAACTCTACGGTTACCGTTGATTTGGACAACTATAGGCTAGCGGACCCCGCCCGCGACCTGGCCCATTTCATGGTAGGTCTCAAGCGGCTGGCGCTGCGCTGTCTAGGGTCGATTAAGGCTTTGGATGATCCAGCGGAAATATTTCTGAGCACATATGCGGCTACGCATCGCTCTGACTGCACGACGCAGCTGGGGTTCCAAAAGGCCGCGATCTGTCTAGAGCATGCGAAACATGATGTTCATAAGCGGGCTAGTGGATGGCGTGAGACGGCTGAAGTGACGCTCGATGAAGGCCTTCGTATCCTTGAGGTGGGAGCATGACAGCCGTGCCTGAATTGAGGGAGTGCATGGTTGAACCAAATGTCCTCAGCGACACGGGAATCTCCACACTCGCCGCGATCTTCGACCCTGTGACGATCCGAAACCACCTTCGGCGCGCTCTTCCGAATGAATACGGGACCATGGAGCAGCTCAAATTCCACATCCTCAAGCACCATCCGGGAAGCCGCTGCACGTTTGAAATGGTCATGCAGACTGCAGACGGATGGGGCCGGGTGATCGGGAAGGTTTACGCGGTCGATCGCCCGGACGTTTATCGAACCATGCAGGAGATCCAGCGAGCAGGATTCGGGTCACAAGATGAGTTCTCCATCCCCGAGCCGCTGGCTTATCTGCCTGGCTTACGCCTCCTCCTTCAGGAAGAGGTCCAAGGTCCGCGGGCGAAACAGATTTTCCTGGACGGCAGCGAACAGGATCGCATGAAAGCATCTGTGCGCTGCGCCCGATGGCTAGCCAAATTTCACGCTGTCGGTCCGCGCTCAGGGGAAGTGTTGAAGCCGGTCGGCCTGTTGCACTCCATCGCAATATGGTCCCGGAGCATAGCGAAGCTGGGCTACCCGCTCGCGGACATGGCGGAACGGCTGTCCAGGCGGCTGGAAGAGGATGCGGCGAAAGCAACGGCCATGGCAAAGTGCGCAGGGCATGGCAGCTTTAACTGCAATCAGATCATTGTGGCTGAAGACAAAACCATAGTGTTTGACTGGGACAGTTATGACGTGGCGGATCCGTGCCGCGACGTGGCGAGATTCGTAGTTGCTCTCCAGCGGCTTGCGTTCAAATACCTGGGCTCGATTCACGCACTCGATGGCATCGCCGAAGTATTCCTCAAAACGTACCAAGCCCTGAGCCCGTTCGAGGTTGCAGGGAACCTTCCGTGGTACCGGTCTCTGGCTTGCCTTAAGCTTTCCTTCTACGAGGCCAACCGCCCGGTTTGCACCTTCCGCGATGGGATTGAGGTCTTGCTGTCTGAGGGGATGCGTGCCCTGGAGGAATGAGGACAGGAGGAGATAGCCGATGGGACAATTGCTCGATGGGGTGGCCGATCCGGCTATTCCGACGCTCACCGCTGTTCTGGCTCCGGCGGAGTTGTCAAGACAGCTGAGCAATGCGCTACCGAATTGGGAGCGGGACACCTCGCAGGAAGTCAGGCTCCGCGTGCTCAAGTGGCAGAAGGCGAGCCGGTGCACATTCGAAATCATGCTGCCAACGACCAGTGGATGGCAAGAGTTGATCGGAAAGGTCTACGCCGAAGATCGCTCCGATATTTATCAAGTGATCGAGGAAATCAGGCGAGCCGGGTTTGGCGGCCAGGAAGAGTTCTCGATCCCTCGACCCCTGGCGTACCTACCGTCCCTGCGCCTCTTGCTGTGTGAAAAAGTCCCCGGCGTCCGTGCCAAATCGCTGATTGTGGATCCAAACGCATCCGATCGCATCCCGGCAGTTGAGCGGTGCGCGCGTTGGCTGGCACGATTTCAGGCGCGAGCACCCCGTTCTGGGCCTGTCTTCCGCATGGAAGACTGTCTGATCGCTTGGGAAGGATGGTTGCAAAATCTTGCCGATCGCGACTTGCCGTTTACCTGCAAAGCAGGACTGCTTCTCACGGAACTGCAGGTCGCGGCGCCGGGTCGCGACGGAGTCGAGCTGTGCGCCGGCCATGGCGACTATACGTCCACTCAGGTGCTTCTGTTCGACGGCCGCACCGTCACCATCGATTGGGACTCCTTCAATCTGGGAGATCCCAGCTACGACGTGGCCAGGTTCCTTGTCGATCTTAAGCGGATGGCGATGAAATACTTTGCTTCCACTCGCGCCCTCGATTGGGCGGCAGAGGTATTTCTGAAGACCTACACCGAGGCGGGGGGCGTTGTCCTACCGGCGCACTTGTCGTTTCAGCAGGCAGGGATCTGCCTGGAGCGGGCGAAAAGTGATGTCGACAAGCAGCTCCCGGGATGGGAGGAGCGGGCTGAGATGATGTTGGACGAGGGCTTGCGTATCCTTGACCACAGTCCAAGTTGGGAGCAGTAAGGCGCGATGCGCGCAAAAACTCTGCTGACAAGCACGGCAACTGTACCACTGGAAACACTCGAGCTCCCAGTTGATCCCGCGCTGCCTGGATATGCATCTCTGCGCCAGCCGTCGCAGTTGAAGGCGACTCTGGCGCGCGTCTTGGATCACTGGCTCGGTCCAGAGGTACACCTGCTGAACAGCCGTGCCTATCTCCGCCGCCTGTTCCCTGGCAAACGGTGCAGCGTTGAGCTTGAGTTAGTCATCGAGCACAAAGACGGCGTGATGGAAGACCGGCGACTGCTCGGCAAACTCTATAACGAAGATCAGGCCGTTACTGTTTATCGCACTCTGAGAGAACTCGGGCGCCATGGATTGCGGTCGGGGCGCTTCCTTGTCCCTCAAGCGGTTGCCTGCGTGCCTGAGCATCGCCTTTTGCTGTTGACTTGGACAGAAGGCGAACTCCTCAGCTCTGTTTTCGTAGCTGGTGTCGGTACTAACCAAGAAGCCGCAGGAGCCGCAGAATGGCTCCTTCGCCTGCATAGCTGCGGGGTCAACACCGGCCGTCGCTATTCCTTCTCTGACCACCTGCGGACGTTGGCCAGTTGGAAGGAACTATTGACCGAGGTTTATCCGGAAGGCGAGGGCCTTCTGGGTGCGCTGCTGGCTCGCTTCGAGGAGCGCACACGGGAGTTATCGGGATGGATCCCAGGTCCCACGCACCGGGACTTCACTCCCGAGCATCTGGTGGTCGACGGCGACCGGTTTACCTGCCTGGATTTCGATGAGTTTTGCCAGTATGACCGGCTGTTCGACGTGGCCCATTTTGCCGCTCATCTTGGGCTTCTCGGCTTGACGCACTTTGGCGCGCTGAATCACTTCGACTCGCTGGTC
>DATFSO010000096.1:0-2967 GCA_035262585.1 Occallatibacter sp.
TTTCACTCGAACATACTGGTCCAAATGAACGAGTGGCTGACCGACCAACGAGTGCATATGCTGACGGCTGGAATGCTTCCTCACTCGAATGGCCGAGAGGAGGCACAGAATCGGGCAGTCGAAATTCTAGGTCAACAAACCTACGCACAGGCCTACACGCTGGCCGTCTCAGACGGATTCATCGTGATCATATGGGTTGCGCTCGCCTATCTTCTCCTCATGCTGGTTCTAAAACCTGGCAAGGTCACGTTCAAGGACTTACGGAAGATGGCATAGATTGTGGCCAGACTCCTCGAGAGACGAAATCCGAGTCGCTCGCTCGAACCATTGGGCTGGAAGTGGCAACTATTCTTTCGCCTGCATAATATCCGGCCCGCTGCAGCGGTTGTCTGGTAGATACAAGAGCTGAACTCAGCCTGCTAGCTGATTCAGAGTTCAACCTCGGAGGCTTCTCAGAGACTACGTATTACATCGGACTGGATGTACACAAGAGGACGATCAGTTTTTGTGTCCTATAAAGGGGAAAGTCAAGAGAATCATGTGCGCGCGATTCTTGGCTTGGTATATTGCATGGTCCACCTCGCTTCGTCACCAGGTGCATACTCGTTACCGTCCCAGGGTGTGCCACAGATATGAAGATAGGCATACGGGGTTCCGGCGAACATGATCCATGCACCCGCATCGCGAACCGTAGTGGGAAGGCCGCAATGTTTCGAGTCGAAAGGCCAAAGAATCATCCAATGTGGTCCTATTGGAACGGCCGGACTTGTCCGATCGAAAGGTGTGTCGTTGCTATGCTGCGTAGCGCCGCAAAGCATGTAACACAATCCGGGCGCACGATTCGTAGGTGCGGGCTTCCCCGCAAGGGCGTCCATGAACCACTGCATTCCGAGTTCGTCGACGCACATCGGCGGATCGCCAACTCTATTCTCGTTCCCTGGAGTGCATATCCAACCGTTGGTGCCTTTGCGAAGCACATACAGGTTGCCTTGGTGGTCCATTTCGGCAACGGTCGCATCTCGCGTGACCTCTGCTGGTCCAGAGCGCACCGCACGCGCGATCTTCACATCTCTCTCGGGATCTTCTTCCGGGCTATCGGATGATGTTCGCTGGGGTAGCGCTATCGCCGCGTTGCTGTAGCTTCCGGACGCTCCGCTCTGTGCAGTAGCACGGCCTTGGAGAATCGCCAAGACGGTCCCAAACAAGGCAAAGCGACCGATTGCTTCGCGTCGTGTGAGGTCTCGAGTTACCTCACTCGGAATCTCTGAATGGTCAGCCATGAACCCTCCTGTGGTTTTCCCGATATACCGCATTTTCCCGATATACCGCATCCTTCGAAGCGTACTCAACGCGCGCTCACCTTGGCGGTGACTGTAGCTCCTCTTTGTTGCTTTCCACATCCATCTCTTGACACACCTGCTACCTTTAAATCAGGAAGAGAACCAAAGCCCGGTGAAAGCCGGGCTTTACTATTTGATGAACAACTCTGCTTAGTTGTGGATCTAAGTCATTTCTTTCGAGATCTTTGCATCTTCAAGATAGGGAGGGGGCAGCCCTGCCACCGGTCTCATCCTTCAGACGCTCTCCGCCCCCGCCGCTTCGGCTCTCGCCAGCCTGGCTGCGCCGTCCTGGCCGGAGGATAGGTTGAACATGCGACGAAACGCGTCCAGCACCGTGGTCGCCTCCGGTTGCCGGGCGACGTTTTTCAACTCGCTGATCGGCGTATGCATGATCTTGTTGATGATGCCGCGCGTCAGAATTTCCAGCGCCCGTTCCTGGTTGGGAGTGACAGGCCCCAGGCGGCCGCGCACCCGATCGATTTCGGCCTGACGGATGGTTTCCAGATGTTCCTGGAAGGAAACGATCGTGGGCACGACGTCGAGCGTCTGCAAGCGCGCGCAGAAGCGCTCAACCTCAGCGGCCACGATGGCCTCGGCCCGCTCGGCTTCGCGGTGGCGGTCGGCCAAATGGCTGGAGGCCACCGATTGCAGATCGTCGATGTCATAGACGAACAAGCGGTCGAGCTTGTTAAGCACAGCATCGACGTCGCGCGGCACGGCGATGTCGATGAAGAACATCGGCCTGTTGCGGCGGCGCTGGAGGAAAAGCTCTCCGTGCTCGCGGCGGAAGATCGCATGCGGTGCGCCGGTCGAGGTAATCACGATATCGGCACGGTCCACAGTGTCATAGAGCTGTTCGAAGGGCACTGCGTGGCCACGGAACTCCAGCGCCAATTGCTGGGCGCGTTCGGGGGTGCGGTTGGCCACGTAAATCGTGCCGGCGCCGTGCGCCATCAGGTGGCGCGCCGCCAGCTCGCTCATCTTGCCGGCGCCCACCAGGTACACGGTGCGACCCTTCAGGGAGCCGAAGATCTTCTGCGCCAGTTCCACTGCCACTGACGCTACCGAGACTGCCGAGGATCCGACGGAGGTCTCGCGGCGCACTTTCTTGGCTACGGCGAACGCCCGGGTGACTAGGGCGTCGAGATGAGAGTGAATCGCCCCCGCCGCGCGGGCAACCGCGTAAGCTTCCTTCACCTGGCCCAGGATCTGCGAGTCGCCGATCACCATGGAGTCGAGGCTGGCGGTGACACGGAACAGATGGCGGATGGCCTCCTCGGCGCAGTGCTCGTAGATATAAGGTTCGAATTCAGCGGTAGGGACCTGGAGATAGTCTGCAAGGAAGGCGCGCAGATCGAGGCTGCCGTTGCGGGAACGCGCCAGCAGATCGGTGCGATTGCAGGTAGAGACTACCAGGGCCTCCTCCACACCCGGGAACTTAGCCAGTCGCGCGACCGCGTCCGGCAGGCGCGATTCCGGAATGGCAAACCGCTCGCGGACCTCCAGGGGAGCGCTGCGATGGTTGACGCCGATGAGCTGGAAGATCATTGGCCAGCCGCTCCGTTTCCTACTGGAAGAGACGCCGGTTCTTCCAGCCGGAACTCCAACAGACTTTCGCTGGGTATCG
>DATFSO010000097.1:0-2195 GCA_035262585.1 Occallatibacter sp.
TTGAGCGCAGATGAGACATCCAGCCCAGGATGTGGGGCTCACGACGCAATTGCTCAAGACCGTTCACTTGGGGATATGCGAGGCCAAGAAATCTCAGGAAATGGTGCGCGGTACCGCGGTAGTGGCGAATCGTCTCCGGACTGAGTGCAACGCTGAAGGAATCAACGGCTCGATCGAAGACCGGCCTCAGAGGATGCTGAAGCGGCGGACGGCGAACGCGGTTCATGAGGAAATTTTCGGGACAGGACGAGTGTGCTGCGCCACTGCGCGCGCATACTCAACATAAACGTCCTGTGGGGTGATCTGCACATAGAGCAGCGTGGTTTGAATGTCGGCGTGACCCATCAGCTGCATGAGCGCGGGTAGGCTTATCCCGGCACGTACCATATCGGAGGCAAAGGTGTGTCGAAAACGATGCGGGTGGGCGAGCTTAATGCCAGTGGTTCGGCGATGATAGCGGAACAAGGAGCGCAATCCCGCAGTGCTCATACGGGTTCCGCGCGCCGGTCCTTTCAGCGAGACGAACAATGCGGGGCTGCATGGATTGGGTCGTTCCAGTCGCAGATAGTGACCGAGCAGTTGAATGCTTTCTGGCGCAAGCGGGAGGAAGCGAAGTTTGTTGCCTTTGCCACGAACGCGGAGTTGCGCTTCCGCCAGCAACACGTCATCCCGATTCAAAGCCATCACTTCGGCGGAACGGAGCCCATGCAGGAGCATCAAACCCACGATGGCCAAGTCGCGTGAGGTACGAAAACTCGACCAGAAGCGGGCCACTTCATTCACGGAGAGCGGCACGATGTTACGTTTGGGTACCCGCACTCGCAGCCGGCTGATTGCCTGCCGTGGGCGCGCCAGGCCCATGGGTCCACGCCGCAAAAAAGCTTGCTGAAAACCGCGAGCGACCTGACAAGGAGCGTTGGGGAACTGGTTGCGCAGAGCACGATCGGTGACGGCAACGCGGTCGTTGATGAGGGAAGCCGATGGCCGAGGTTGTTGGCTGGACTGGAAGCGCACGTAATCCAGGAGTGTCGACTCGGTGAGATCTCCTTCCACGATATCGCCGGAGTGATGAACGCTCTCCCACCATCGAACGAAGTGCAGCAGGTTGTGAGCGTAAGTTCGCAGAGTCGTATCCGCTAGGCGACGGACGTATTCGCGGTCTAAGTAACGATTAATCCAGCCGACCTCCGAGCCGGCGGCTTGCTCGATGACGTGAATCGGGCTTCGTGCGTCATGGGAGTGCTGATAGATGACACGGAACTTCATGGCTGAGCCGCCTCCAGCAGAGACTGAAACTGTCGCGCATCACCGCCCTGGAGAAAGAAGTGGTTGGGATCGTGACCTGGAGGCAGGAGGACGCGGCGAGAGGCAATACCTCGCGCCCGGAGACGATATGCAAGCTGCTGTGAGGCCTGTTGACCGCTGCCATTAGCGTCAACATCGAAGGCGAGATAAACCTTGCGTTCGCCGTCGCACAGTTGGCCAAACTGGCAGGCGTTGAGATGGGTGCCCAACGAGCAGGTGAGGTGATGAAAACCTGCCTGCCACCACACGGCATAGTCGAACAGCCCCTCGACAAGAATTACCTCAGGGCAATGCCGAACCTGCTCCCAGGCATACAAGCCGCCCTTGGGGCGAGGCAGAAATCGATGGGCAAAGCTGTCGCCCAGGCTGCGGCCGTAGAGGTTGACAATGCGTCCACCGTGACTGCAGGGGAAGACGACGCGACCGTAAAAGGTGTCGCGGCCTTGCGAGTTGAGCAGGCCAACCTGGCGAAGAAGCTGGAAAGAATAGCCTTCAGCGGTGAGATGACGGCGCAGGCATCCGCCGGGAGCGTAGCCGATCCGCAGCTCTTTGATCAATGCAGGATGGTGCAGACCGCGTCGCTCAAGATAATGCAGCGCCTCAGGGTAGCGATCGAGCTGCTCTTGATAGAACGCGGCCGCCTCCTTAAGCACTGTGGCAGAGTCGCCCGAGTCGGCTGGAAGAGCGCTTTGCTGCTGGAGGTAGTCAAGACTTTGTCGAAAAGAGAGATGGCGGGACAACTCGACAAAACGAATGAAATCGCCACCCTGACCGCAACCGTGGCAGTAGAAAAGATTTTTACGGTCGTTGACATAGAACGAAGGCCGTGTCTCCTCGTGTAGCGGACAGAGTCCGACGAACTCGGAATCGTAACCCGCTGGCCGGGCGGC
>DATFSO010000098.1:0-7222 GCA_035262585.1 Occallatibacter sp.
AGCCCGCCTGCGGCGCGGTTGTACACGATGGGATTGTTGAGCGCGCCGGCGGTGATGCGACTGTTGTCGTGAGCGCCCACGGCAGTCAAATCGCCGGTGGCAGTGGGCAATTCGTTGGAGCGCACCTCGCGCGTGACCTGATTCTGCGCCAGTTGGAGCAGATGCGTGACGCTGATGTTGGGATTGTGCTCGAGTGCCATCTTCTCGGCTTCGGCGAGCGTGAGCCGCGTCCCGGCAGGCGAAGGCGCTGGAGGGGCGGATGGGTTGGGGTTGAAGCTCGGCGACAGTAGTGGCGTCGCCTGGGCGAGAGTCTCAAGTTGAGACCCCGGCTTCGATAGGCGATCATTTGAAAAACATCCCTCAGGGGCTAAAGCCCGATTCAAGTTGGGGCGGCAATCGGCACGACTCAAGTCGTGCACTTTCAAAACGCCTTTCGATGAAGAGGGCCCGAATGTCGGTGCGTCGGGCAACGGCTTCGACGCAGGCTGCTGCGCGATGCAAGCCGCGGAGACAAGAAGGGCACAAGGAAGAAGGTTTCTCATGCGAGGCCTGCCTCCACTATGGACTGATTCTTTTCGCGCCTGGTGTGGATGGCGAGATATACAGCAGGAACAAGGAACATCGTGACGACAACCGAGACTGCGAGACCGCCGATGATTGCACGGGCCAGGGGTGCGTACTGTTCACTGCCAGCTTCAAGACCGAGAGCCATAGGGATCATTCCGAGTAGCGTGGCGAGCGAGGTCATCAGTATGGGGCGCAGTCGGACCTTGCACGACTGCACGGTAGCCTCGAGCAGGGACAGTCCTCGTTTGTGGAGCACGTTTGAGAACTCGACGATGAGGATGGAATTCGAGACCACAATACCGGTCATCATGATGACGCCCATCAGCGACATGATGTTGAGCGTGGTGCCAGTAAGGATGAGGAACAGGACCACGCCGAGTAGACCTGGAGGAATGGCCATAAGGATGATGAAAGGATCCACGAATGATGTGAACTGCGCCATCAGGATCAGATAGACGAGCAACACCGCGATGATGAGTCCGAGACCGAAGTCCTGGAAGGACTCGTTCATGCTGACGACGGCACCGCGCACATCGATGACGGTGTTCTTGTCGTGCGTTGTGTTCGCGAGCAGCTTGTCGATCTGCCTGCCAATGCCCTCGAGGGCTTCGGTCTTGGGCGAGACGTAGATGTCGATCACGCGGCGAATCTGGTTGTGATCGACTTCCGTCGGCGTGTTGATCTGGCGGATCTCCGCAACAGAGCCGAGCATCACCACGCCCCCCGGATCGCTGCCGCTTTCAAGCGCGGCAGGAACGACGCTGGCCTGCCGAGCCTGCTGCATGGGGCCGTAGCCCGGCGGCCGTTTGGCGTGCAACGGGATGCTCTCAAGATCCTGCATTGACATGTGATTGATCCAGTGGTTGGCGTACTGGACAGTGACCATGTAGTTGTTGCCTGTAGCGGGGTCGATCCAATAGCTCGGCGCCACCATGCCGCTCGAGGTGAGCGCAGTGATGACGTTGTCGACGACATCCTTTGCGGTGAGGCCAACAAGGGTGGCCCGCTCGCGATCGATGTTCAGCTCGAGGCCGGGGTAGTCGAGGCTCTGCGGGATGTAGACGTTGCGTACGTTGGGCATGGCCTCGATCTTCGCCGCGAGCAGCGTGGCGAGATCGTAGGACTTGTCCATGTTCTGCGATTTGATCTGGATGTCGATGGGCGCTGGCAGACCCTGGTTAATGACTGCGTCAACAAGACCGCCGGCCTGGTAGTAGGCGGAGAGCTCGGGCATCTGCCGCGATACTTCCCGCTGCACCCGGCGCATGTATTCGTAGCTGCCAGTGCCGTGGCCTTCCTTCAGGCTGGTCTGCACGAAGGCTGTATCCATGCTGGCGTTGGTGGTGTAGATGGCTGAAAGGTCCGGATAGACGCCGATGTTGGAGACGATCATATCCATATCGGCAGGGCTGACGGTCGAGCGTATGATCTGTTCGACTTTGGCCACGTAATCGTTGGAGACCTCAAGACGTGTGCCCGCAGGCATTCGGAGGTTGATGACGAACTGGCCCGGATCGGTGCGTGGGAAGTAGGCGCGCCCGAGAAACGGAAAACTCGCTGCTAGCAGGACCGTGACGCCGCCCAGAATGACGCCTGCGGTGAAGACGGGGCGCTTCATCGCGCGATACGCCAGGCCTTCATACCAGGTGAGCATGGCGTGGAACTTTGCGTTGAAGGCACGATCGAAGCGGACAAAGATGTTGTTCTTCGCCGATTCAACGTGTTCCTCCTTGATCATGGAAGGAACGAACTTTGCGCAGAAGAGCGGCACCACGGTCATCGCGAAGAAGTACGAGGCGAAAATCGATAAGACCACGCCCAGCGCCAGCGGCGTGAAGATGTACTTGCTGACGCCGTGAAAGAAGGTGACCGGGAAGAACACGATGGACGTCGTGAAAGTGGCGGCCAGAACAGCCATTGCCACTTCCTGCCCGCCCTTTTCTGCGGCAACGTGGGCGCGCTCGCCCTCTTCCATGTGACGGAAGATGTTTTCGAGCACGATGACGCCGTTGTCGATGAGGCGCGAGAAGACAAGGGCCAGACCGCCGAGCACCATGGTGTTGATCGAGCCGCCCATGTAGTTGGTGATCATCAGGCATACGATCATCGATAACGGCACGGCAAGCAGCACGGCAATGGTTGCGCGCGGGCTGCCCAGAAAAACGAGGATCATGATGGCGGTGAGCACGAGTCCCACGGCGGCTTCGCGGACGACGTTGCTGATCGCCAGTTTGACGAAGACGGATTGATCGAAGACGACCGCGGTCTTAAGCGCCTCCGGAATGTCGACTAGTTTCTTCACCGCGGCCTTGATGCCGTTCACGATCGTGATGGTGTTCGAGTTGCCACCCTGTTTGAAGATGGGCACGTAGACGGAGCGCTGACCGTCGATGCGCACGATGTTGTATTGCAGTGCGCCGGAGTCGACGGCCCTGCCGACGTCAGCAACCAGGACCGACGAGTTGCCCACGGTCTTCAGCGGCATGGAGTTCATGGAACTCGCGTCGGGAAACTGCGAGTTTGCGTAGATGTTGAAATCCTTAGAGCCGATGCGCACGTCGCCGGCGGGCAGGATCAGGTTGGAGCTGTTCACCGACTGAACGACATCGTTGAGGCTGAGATTGCGTGCTTCGAGCTTCAGCGGATCGACGTAGATCTGAATCTGGCGATAGGTGCCGCCGTAAGGTTGGGGGACAGATGCGCCCTGCACATTCGAGATCTGGTTACGCACCTGGAACTGCGCCAAGTCTTTGAGGCCGGTCTCGTTCAGGCCCTGCCCCTTGAGCGTAACCAGGCAGACCGGCTGGGTGGAAGCGTCCATGCCTAGCACTACGGGAGGTAGAGTACCGGGTGGCAGGCGGCGCAGGTCAGCCATTGCGAGGTTGGCAATGTTGCCGACTGCGACATTGGGGTCTGTGCCGGGCTTGAAGTAGATTTTGATGAGGCTGACGCCCGTGAGCGAGCGCGACTCGCTGTGGTCCACATTGGCCGCGAGGGTGAAGAAGCGCTCAAAGGTGTTCGTAATGTCGGCCTCGATCTGCTGCGGAGGCATGCCGTTGTAGAACGTAGCGACGACGACCACAGGCATGTCGATCGAAGGAAACAGATCGACCGGCATACTGGACACGGTGAAGGTGCCGACCAGCGCGACAGCCAGGCAAATCATGAGGATGAAATAGGGATACTTCAGAGCGAACTTCGGCATTAGTGCGTACCTCCCTTCCCGGACGCCCCAGCGTTGATGGGCTGGTCGCCCGCCGGCTGATCTGCTTTGAGATCGATCGTGCCGCCAGTCTCCTGTTGGGTCTCAGATGCGGGCACTTCTGCGGCGACCGGGCTGACCTGTTCGCCTTCCTGGTATTTCTCCTGACCGCCGAGGATCACACGCTCCCCGAGCTGGAGACCGCTGCGGATTTCAGCAAGCTTCGAACCCTGCATCCCGACTTGCACGGTGCGAATGTGGAGGTGGTTTGTGTCGTCGAGGACGTAGACCGCATGATCCCGCCCTTTCATGACGAGCGCTTCGACGGGAATCGTCACGGCCTTCTCCACATGAGCCAGTCGCAGCATTGTATTGGCGTACATGCCGGGTGCGATCGACAAGTCCTTGTTGTCGACGTCGACCTCCGTTTCCATCGATCGGGTGTCGAAGTTGACGAGGCGCGTGAAGCGCACAACCTTGCCCATGAGCGAGCGATTCAGGGCATCAACGCGGACCTGAACCTGGTCGCCGTCGTGCACATACTGCACGTCGTTCTCCGGTACGGGCAGACGCAGGCGCAACAGCGTGCTCTCGGAGAGGCGGACAATGGGCAGGTCCTGACTGTTCGAGTTGGTGCCCCCCTGGATAAGCGCGCCGGTGTCGGCGTAGCGCCAGACGACCACGCCGCTGATCGGAGCGGCAACCGTCGTGTAATCGTGCAGGGCCTGCACGCGCTGGTTGTCGGCTTGCGCGGCTCCGAGGTGCTGTTTGGCCGCGGCCATCGCTGCTTTCGCGGAGTCAACTTGCGCTTCAGCGGAAAGGTCGGCGGCTTGCGCGTTGTCAAGCTCCTGCTGAGCGACGAGGCCAGGGTGACCTTGCGCAGCCTGCTGCAATCGCATGAACTGATCGTGCAACGCCTGATGCTGTGCGACAGCGCGATTGGTCTCGTGCTGCGCGCGCGAGATCTCCTCCTTGCTCTCGTCGACCTGATAGACGGTCTGCTGAAGCTGGGCTTTGAGCTCAGGGACTTCGAGCACAGCGAGAGTTTGTCCCTGCTTCACGATGTCGCCGATATCAACGCTGATCTTGCGCATGTATCCGCTGACTTTGGGATGGACATCGACGACTTGATAAGGCTGAAACTGTCCGGCCAGCGTCAGCACGTGGCTGATGTCGCCCCGTTGTGCGGCCGCCACACGAGCAGCGGGGATGGATGCCGCCCGCGCGTTGCCTGAGTCGCCGTCATGCGAGCGGCAGGCGCTGACGTGAATGACCGCCAGGGCTGAGGCGCAGATCGCACTACAGGTCGTCAGGACTCGTGCAGTGGTTCTTGCTTGGCTTCGATACATTGCGAGGCTTGCTCCTGATTTCTCTTCGGTTGATGACTCCTAGACGCACGGTTGCGCAGCAGGCCCGACGGCTGGCCGGTTCGGCATATAGTTCCGATACCGGAAATGGCTGGGTTCAAACGGAACCGGGCCGCGGGTCTACAGCTCAAAGAAAACTAGAGTTTTGGAGGAGGACGCCGGAAGAGATGCGGAGAGAAGGCGTTGGAAATCAGGGGTTTAACCCCTTCGCGATCCAATTCAAAGAATTGCGTGGCGATGGTCACAAACAACACTACTGCAAGCAGCAGGTGGGCTTCCGCAGGGAAGTGAGGCCAGGCGTGGGGCGCCACAAGTACTTGAGCGATCAGCCTGGGAGCGTCGGCTGGCTGAAGCTTTGCTGCGCTGATCTGCGCGCAAGGTGTGCCCGCCGGACTGAACCAGGCCAGCTTGGCCTCGAGGGCAAAGAGGGCTGCAAGCAGGCACAGGACCAGACCGATCACGCAGAGCTGCCGCCGGCCGAAGAGCCTACCTCGCATGGTTCGAGTTTACCATCCGCTCTATCAGACGGTGCGCCACGCATTCCGCTGCGGTGCTGCCGGTTCGCACAGCCTCACGACCGTGGCGGCGCTGATCACTAACGCGCCTGACTACAAGTTCTCCTGGATGAAGCGGGGACTTAGGTGAATGTCAAGTTGTATTAGCTGGGAATCGCCAATCGCCTTGAAGCTGTGGATCTCGCCGGCTTTGATGACAAAAATGTCTCCCGCGCGGCCCTCGAAGGTAGTGCCGTTTACCGACCACACTCCGCGGCCTTCCCGAATGAACTGGATTTCGTCGTAGGGATGCCGGTGCGGCCCGGGGCCGGAGCCGGGCTGCCCATGAAACAAGAATACCGAGACGCCGGAGTTGCCCTGTTCGGCTCCGATGAACTGATGCGAGCTGCCGACAAAAGGCAGTTCTTCCTGGCGCACGCGATGCATGTCTATCTCCCCTAAAGGGTTTGATGACCGAGGCGCGAGATCGATGCGAGTTGATTGCCTGGGCCATATTGTCAGTGCCGCCTATCCGAGGACCGGTCCGCAAGTTCAGAACACCAGCTGAAACTCTCCGCGCCGTGCTTTGAATACGTCAAGTGCGCCACCGCAATCACTCGCCTGCTCTACCGCAACGACAGGTGCTCCGTGTTCAATGCGAGTATCGAGGTAACCATCAACACAAGATGTTGGGCCAGATCAGACCACGGGTAGCTCTGGATTGCCAGTGGCCTAAAGGTTGATCCGCGTCTGACCGGATCCCCGAAGCACTCGAGTCCTCGATTTGACTCAGACTCGACATGAGTGTCCGGGCTTTTTGGCGGCACCAGTGCTCCAGTGGGGCGTTGTGCGGTTGGGGGCGCCCCAGTGGAAACAAACCGGGCGTGTTCCGCATGGAGAAGGGGTGGCGCAGTTATGGAGTTGGCGAACAGTGAAGCGGGTAGTACTTGCAGATTCACATGAGATTTTCAGAACCGGCATAGCAACAACAATTTCCAACAGAGACGAATACCGTATAGTTGCCCAGTGCTCAAGCTCAACCAGATTATTGCAGGCGATTTTGGCGTTTCCAGGGTGTATAGCAATCACCGCCACTTGCCTCAGAACTGATCTGAACCAACTTCAAAGCTGCCTGAAGCAGAGCGCGAGCCATGCAATTGCTGTCGTCGGCCATGACGAATGCGTCAAGCCTCTCTACCCGACATTCTCGGGCATTGTTACCAGAGACATCGCCCCGGCTGCGCTTCTGAAATGTGTTCGTCAGGTCGCATCTGGCCAGTCGTGGATCGATCCCGAGTCGGCTACCGCCGCATTCTCGCAGGAAGACCTGGTCGGAATGAGGGTGCGTGACCGCTTGACAACGAGAGAGATGCGAGTTTCTGCTCTGCTCCTTGAGGGCCGTAAGAACCGCGAGATTTCCGTCCGGCTCGGCACCAGCGAGCAGGCGATTAAGAACTGCATGCGCGACATATACAACAAGACAGGTGCAAGCGACCGTCTCGAACTAGCTCTCTTTATCCACCATCACAGGGAACTCCTAAAAGCTGTCCTTGGGGTGGCAAGTGAGATCAAGATCGAGGAGCAGCGTTCGA
>DATFSO010000099.1:0-2361 GCA_035262585.1 Occallatibacter sp.
GTGTGACGGGGATCGCGTCCCAGGCATCAGGACACATCCGCGTGGGCGTGCCGTTTGATCTGGCGCAGACCATCTTTCTGCCCCTTTTCGCGCGCTACATGTTGGCAAACCCTGGATTTTCGGTTGAGGTCCTCTCTATCAGCGGTCATCCGAACCTGCTTACGGAGAGTCTGGACTTGGCGATCTGGGTAGGACATCAATTGCGCCTGCCGGACTCCTCGTTCTTGTCTCGCCGGATCGGTACCTTCGCCCGCCGCCTCTTCGCTTCGAAGGAATATCTGGCGAAGCACAAGAAGATTCAGGAGCCACAGCAGCTAGCCCAGCACTCGTGCGTTTGCCTCATGCACGGAGAGCCGTTCAGCGATTGGGAACTGCATCGCGGACGCGAACACAAGTCAGTGAAGGTGAGCGGATCCGCGACGGCGAATTCTGTAGGAATGCTCGCAAGGTTTGCGAAGGAAGGCATGGGCATTGCAGTCCTTCCGGACTTCCTTGCCCTCCATCCGGGATTCGGAGACGGCCTCGTTCGACTGCTCACCGACTGGGAAGCCACGCCTGCCCACCTCTTCGCCGTTACACCTTCGGAGCTGCAACCTGACCGTGTCCGCAAACTCGTCTCATTCATGAAAGAGAATTTCGAAGGCGCATTGAACGATGTGACCGCCATCCGTAAGTAGCGGGGGACCGGCTCCATTCCTCCCGAGTTGCCGGCGGCACGATTCCCTTCCTCCATTCCAATCCTGGAATCCTGCTTTCCATCAAAGATTGATTCGCGCCTCCGTACCCCAGCGTCTCTTGTATCGTACCGGCCGCGTTATGGCGGCACGAAGGGAGACTCAAATGAAGATTCTTGTTACCGGTGCAACCGGCAACGTTGGTGGGGAGGTGGTAAGGAGCCTGCACAAACGCGGTGCCGAAGTCCGGGCTATGGCCCGTAAGCCGGAGTCAGTCAGCTTCCCCTCCGGGGTTGAGGTGGTCGCCGGTGATCTGACCGATCCCGAGTCCGTCCGCGCGGCAGTTCAAGGGGTGGATAAGCTTTTCCTGTTGAACGCTGTTGTGGCCGACGAGCTCACCCAGGCACTGACCACCTATGGAATCGCAAAGCGATCGGGGATCAAGCATGTGACCTATCTGTCGGTCTACAAGGCCGACCGGTTCGGCGACGTACCCCACTTTGCGTCAAAACTGGCAGTCGAGAACGCTCTGCGTCAGTTCGGCGTGCCTTACACGATTCTCCGTCCCGCATATTTCTTCCAGAACGATCTCACGCTCAAGCCGCTGCTGCAGCAGATAGGCGTCTATCCGATGGCGATCGGCACCGCCGACATATCCGCGATCGACTCGCGCGATGTCGCCGAAGCAGCGGCAGTCACCCTCATAGAGCAGTACCACGAAGGGCAGACTTACGATCTTGTAAGTTCGTCGCAGATCAGCGGGCCTGGAAACGCCGCATTGTGGAGCAAGGCTCTGGGCAAACAAGTGAACTACACAGGCCACGACTTCGACGCCTGGGAAAAGCAGATGAGCACACAGCTGCCGGGCTGGATGGCCTATGACATGAGGACCATGCTGGAGGGTTACGTCGAACGCGGATTCGCTTCAACTGATGCCGACGTAAGCCGCGTTACAAAGCTGATTGGGCACGCGCCGCGGACGTATGAGGCATTTGTGCAGGAAGCTGCTGCCTCATGGCGCAAGAGCGAGCAGCGCTAACCAGCGATTTCAAGGAATCAGAAGGAGACGAGAATGAGAGCACTACGCATCAGTGACTATGCAGCACCACTTCACATCGACGAAGTACCGGTTCGTTTCCCTGCACCCGGCCAGGTCCTTGTCGAGAACCACTTCACCAGCATGAACGGTGTTGACCCCGGGCGCGGCCTGGGCTACCTGCGTCAGGTTTTCCAACTGCAGTTCCCGTGGACCCCTGGCGGCGACCTTTCGGGCCACGTCGCGGCCGTCGGTGAGGGCGTCACGAATTTCAAAGTGGGCGATGAAGTGTTCGGCTACACGAGAGAAGGGGGCGCCTACGCGGAATTTGTTTTGGTCAACGCTGCCAGTCTCGCCCACAGACCCGCTTCCATCTCTGCAGAAGTTGGGGCAGCGATTGCGGTCGTTGGACAGACGGCGACGCAGATGCTGGAACTCTCGAAGATCAAACCAGGACAGACTCTGCTCATTCTCGGCGCCTCCGGCGGCGTTGGATCCCTGGCAGTTCAGCTGGCGCGTAACGCTGGCGTCCACGTGATCGCTACGGCTCGCCAGAGAAAAGCAGCAGACCTCAAGCAATTGGGGGCGGAGCAGGTCATCGACCTTTCGCAACAGAAGCTGGAAGACATCCCGCAGGTGGACGCGGTTCTA
>DATFSO010000100.1:0-4673 GCA_035262585.1 Occallatibacter sp.
AGAAAGCATCCTTTTCGCGACCCCACTGTGGCTGTGTACCTCGCAGCTGCGATCCTCACAATAACGATCAGGCGGTCTTCGGGATGCCACCACGCCAACGGAGCAGGTCCACCACTAACTCCCTGCGAAGGGCCTGCAAGATGCCGACGAGCAATAGCGCGGGTTTCATGAGAGCTTCAACTTGCTCACTGCGGCACTCTCCGAGCTGGCACCAGTTGCAGAAGTGCTCGCAATTGTTCCTCAACAAGTGATAGCGCCGCTCACCTAACCTCGAGCGCGCGCGCCGCACGATGTCCTCGCCTGTGGGCCGATCGGGCGGCATCCGCCCGATACAGTACCGATGGCCCTCGGTGAACTGCTCGAGAGTTACCTCCTCAACGAGACCACGAGTGCCGCGAAACCAACTCGCGTAGTGAATCATCCTGCCATTACCCACGTAGATTCCATGGTGGAAGTACGCTCGTCGGCGAACGATCAGTCGGCTTCCCGGCAGCAGCTCTTCGGCGTTCATGGGGCATGTGCAGCAATTGAGTAACCTGGGAGCCCTTTTTAGTGCGTGTGTGCAGGAAAGTAGTGGGAGGGCGGTGATATCGCAGTGGCATTTTTTTGAGGCCGGCCGGCCCAGGCCGTATAATTCCCTGCCCGATACCCTGCTCGGGGAAGCTCGTGCAGAAGAGCGTCAAAGTGGGGAGCTGGATCGTCGATCCGTCCCTCAACAGCATGTCTTCCGAAGGCAGGGCCGTCCGCCTCGAGCCCAAGGTAATGGAAGTCTTGCTGTGCTTGGCGGAGCACCCGGGCGAGACGCTTTCCAAGGAGCAGCTGTTTCAGGCCGTCTGGCCGAACATTATCGTCACTGAGGATGTATTGAAGCGCTGCATCGTCGAGTTACGCCGCGCCTTTGATGACGACGCCCGCAATCCACACATCATCGAGACAATCTCGAAACGAGGCTATCGGCTCCTCGCGCCGGTAAGTGCACTAGCCGCCGCGGCAGCACCCGCGCCCACGGAAAGCGCGGTAACCGATTCCATCGTGGTACTGCCGTTCGCCAACATGAGCGCGGACCCAGAGAACGAATACTTCGCCGACGGAATCACTGAGGAGATCATCGACGCGCTCGCTCAGATTCCCGGACTGCACGTTGTCGCGCGAAGCTCTGCATTTTCCTTTAAAGGTAAATATATCGACCTGCGCATTGTTGGAGAACAACTCAAGGTGCGCACCGTTCTCGAAGGCAGTGTGCGCAGAGCTGACAACCGTCTGCGCATCACGGCACAGCTCGTGTCTACAGAGGATGGATATCATTTGTGGTCGGAGCGCTACGAGCGTGAGATGAAGGATGTGTTTGCGATTCAGGAGGAAATCGCACAAGCGATCGCCCAGCGTTTGAAGCTCACGTTTCCATGGCGTGCCACACCCCTGGTCAAGACAGGAACGCCGAATCTGGAGGCGTACCAGTCCTACGTGAAGGGTCGCGCTCTGCTGTATAAAAGGGGGCCTGCCATTTCCCGTGCCCTCGTCTGCTGCCAGCGGGCAGTGGACCTTGATCCAAATTATGCACTGGCGTGGGCTGCTGTTGCTGATTGCTATACGTTCCTTTCCTACTCCGGCATGGCAGTTCCTCGGGACGTCATGTCGAAGGCCATGGAAGCCGCTCGACGCGCAGTGGCACTGGATGCATCGCTCGCGGAAGCACACTGCGCTCTGGCCATGACCTCCTTGTTGTATGCCGGGACGCCGGCGGAAGCCGAGCGTGAGTTTACTCGCGCAATACAACTTAATCCGAAGCACATGCAGGCTCTGAGCTGGTACGGATGTTTCTTTCTCCAGATTTCCGAGGGGCGGCTGATGGAGGGGATGGAGCAAGTGAAGTTAGCGCTCGCATCCGATCCCCTCTCAGGCTACGTACACGCTGTGTACGCCCTGTCGTGCAATATCGCAGGCAAAATCGCGGAGAGCGTAGATGTCAGCCGGCGCGCTGTCCAACTCGATAGCGAGAGCTTTATCGCTAACTGGGTTCTGCAGGTGGCTCTGCTGTCGAGCGGCCGGCTTGAGGCGGCCGTCGAGGCGGGAGAGTCGGTGTTGTTGATGTCCGGCCGGCACCCCTGGTCCATGGCCTGGCTCGCAGTGGCTCTCGCAGATTGGGGCAAAGCCGCTGAGGCCGAGTCGCTATACTTAGAAATGCAGGCCCGAGCCCGTCGCGAATACGTTGCACCCACGTCACTCGCTATTGCAGCTTCAGCGGCGGCCAGGGAAGATGAGGTGATTCGCTACGCTCGCGACGCCTACGAAATCCACGACCCCAGTTGCGCAACTTTCTTTTCCAGATACTTTCCCTTATCGCCCCGGTTGTACCGCTATTCGCGGTTTCGCGAGATCATCGCACAGATGGGGCGTCGTGACTGGTTGCGCGATTATTGAGATTGACTTGCTGCGCAGCCCCGGTGTCGCATTGAGACGCGCCTTTACCTGACTAGGGCCAGCCCCTCTTCGTTGCCGGCCGCCAAACCTTCGGGCGGTCAGCCCGCAGCATTCATCAGAATTCGAAGGAGCACCGCCACGATGGTCGGAGCGCTCTGACCGTGAGATTGAGCATGTCCTCGCAATTCAGGAGGATTTCGCTCGAACGATTTGAAGTCCCTGGACGACGTGAACGCTGACATGAGACCCCTACCGGGCCTCACTGGAGCATCGCGCCCAACCACCTGAGAGAACGCATGCTATCCGCGTTCTCTCGCCCGCCGACCGGTCAACACTCTCGTTAACTCCTCACCAAACTTTCACCTCGATATTACTGCCTCCTCACTACTTTCGTGCACATACACCTTATGAATGACTCCCAGATAGTCAGGAAATGATCCCCCGGGCAGACGATGTCTATCACGCCGACATGGCGCGCTGATCCCGGAACAGTGGAGTCGTGTAGGAGGACATGTGAGCGATACGTATAGAGCAATTCAAGTTACGAAGCCTGGAGAATTCCAGTTGGTAAACAAACCACTGGTCAGCCCCATCGGCCGTCAAGTGCGGATCCGTATAGAGGCCTGTGGTGTTTGCCACTCGGACTCTGGCACGGTCGAAGGGTTCTTTCCGATCGACTGGCCGCGCGTTCCGGGCCACGAGGTGGTCGGACGCATAGATGCCGTCGGGGCCGACGTTCAGGGGTGGTCAGTCGGTGAGCGCGTGGGTGTTGGCTTTCTCGGCGGCTCGTGTGGTTATTGTGACTTTTGCCGCATTGGCGACCTGGTCAACTGTCGAAATCAGGGGTTCACAGGCATTGATTCAGATGGCGGATACGCCGAGGTGATGCTCGCAAAGTCCAGCGCGCTCGTGCACATCCCTGACGATCTTTCATCCGTGGCCGCCGCGCCTCTGCTGTGTGCCGGACTCACGACTTTCAGCGCGTTGCGTAACGCCCCCGCCAAGGCCGGCGATTTAGTCGCGGTGCTCGGCGTCGGTGGCCTCGGACATCTCGGCATTCAGTACGCGCGGCATATGGGATTCGAAGTGGTTGCGATAGGTCGCGGTGCCGAGACCACGGAACTCGCAAAGAAACTCGGCGCCCATCACTACATCGACAACGCGGCTGTCGATCAGGTGGCAGCCTTGCAAGCACTGGGTGGCGCGCAGGTAATTTTGATCACGGCACCCAGCGCCAAGACGGTGTCTGAAACGTTCAAGGCGCTGCGCCCGAACGGTGTTTCCATCCTCGTAGGTGTCGGTCCGGATCCGGTCACAATCTCGAACTCGGACCTCGTCTTTGGAAGCCGGAAGCTCGAAGGCGCGCTCACGGGAAATCCTGGTATAGGTGACGCGACTCTGCGCTTCAGTAGCCTGAGCGGCGTCGCGGCCATGATCGAAACGGCTCCGCTCGAGCGGGCACCGCAGGCGTACGCGAGGATGATGAGCGGAAAGGCGCACTTCAGGATTGTTCTGGTTACCGGGCACTAGCATCGCAATACCACAGCACCACCCAAGGAGCATGAGTCATGTCATCGGTCGAGATGCCTTCGGTCCCGCCGCCGTCTATCCAGCCCCTACGCGAAGGAAGTCTTTTATGAACAAGTTGCTCGGCCAAATCCTCGATGCTCACGGGGGCGTGGATCGTTGGCGCGAATACGCGAAAGTCGATGCGACGATCGTGAGCGGTGGCGGCTTCTTTGCACTCAAGGGTTTTCTGCCGGACCCGAATCCGCGTCGGCTCACGGCGTGGCTGCACGAGGAACGCTCGTCTGTGACTCCGTTCGGAGCTGCAGATCAACGGACGATGTTCACTCCTGATCGAATCGCCATCGAAAAGCTCAATGGCACGCCGGTAGCGGAGCGACGCGCGCCGAGAGATTCCTTCGCAGGTCACCAGATGCACACACCCTGGGACCCCCTCCATCTCGCCTATTTCAACGGCGAGGCGCTGAATACCTATTTCACGACGCCCTTCCTTCTTGGGACGGGCGACGTACGAGTTGAGGAGACCGAGCCATGGAAGGAGGGCCGAGAGACGTGGCGCGTCCTGCGTTCGTACTTTCCGGGGTCGATCGAGACTCACAGCCTCGTTCAGGATTTCTTTTTCGGTGACGACCTGATGCTTCGCCGACATGACTACCAAGTCAACATCGCCGGTGGCTTTGCGGCTGCGCAGCTAACATCGGTGTACCGCGAAGCGCACGGCATTC
>DATFSO010000101.1:0-41889 GCA_035262585.1 Occallatibacter sp.
GGGACCCCTGGGCCGTTTGTCGCGCATTGAGAAAAGGAGCGGTATTACTTCACGTTTGGGGGAATGGCACGTCTTTAGGGTCCCATGAGTCTGCGGTCGGAACATGCAACGGTTGTGATCGATACGGATGGCGCACAATGAGCGCGTTTGCCGCGCGAAAGCGTGCTTCAAAGGCTAAAGCCCCCCGCTCAATTTCCCTGCTTTCGGCACGACTGAAGTCGTGTCCTGACACGAAACCCGGTCGTCAAACAGCTGTTAGAGTGCGGCGTCGGATTCGAGGGCGCGGGCGGTACGCGAGATTGAGGTGGCCAAGAGGGTGAAGGGCCTCGCGACGAACCCTGCGACGAGCCTGGGTACGCGGCGGAAGTCGTCGGCCAGCGAGCGGCCGTGGCCGGTGAGGAACACGCCGTTCCGCATGACATGCAGGTGAAACAGCGCCGAGAGAGCCGCGAAGATGCAGACGGCCAGGGTAGCGCGTTGTGGAGCCGCGGCGCCGGAGAGGCGGTGAGTGGTCCAATCCAGCGCCTGGGCCAGACCTGGTACGCCGAAAACCACGATCAGATTGCCGAGAAGGCGCGAGCGAAGTCCGAGGGCCCTTTGCTGCAGAGCGGCATAAATACCTGCTGTGAGCGTGACATAAGCCATCTCAACCAGGACGATCGCGCGACCGTCCGCATGATGCGTGCGGGTCATGGCCACGAGGTAAATCGTCGAGCGGGCAGTTGCGCTGAGAAGCGCGCACTTCCAGTTCCAGCAGGAAAGGACCTGCGCCAGAAAGATGGGGCGATTGAGGGAGGCCATGCTTGGAGTTTGACAGTGCACCAAAAACGCAGCATGAAGGGGCCGTTACAGGAGGATTTAGATTGCAAACCAGGGTAACGAAGTAGATGCCTGTAAACAGGGAACGAGGGGACAAGGGAACGGGGGAGCAGGGAGTAACAAGCTGAGAGACAGTCAACCGGCGGAGGGCGAGCATTTGCGACAAACAACAGCGAGTTAGTGCCGCTTTCGCTGCGTAGCAAGTTAGCAGGTCAGCGAACCCGCGGGCGTTTATTTACCAACGGTTCACACATCGGCGTAGACTAACTTCCCGGTTGCGGTATCTGTTACTTGAGAGGCACCAGATGTCTTTTGCGCAGGGATTCCGGAAGTTCCGCTCTTTGCCGCGCCGCTTTCGCCAGGCGCAGATGATCGCTCGCTCGATCAAGTCACGCCGTCACCCGATACTGGCGCACGTCATTCCGATCCGGCGCTGCAATCTCTCTTGCGGTTACTGCAACGAGTACGACAAGGTCTCGAGCCCTGTCCCCACGGCAGAGATGCTGCATCGCATCGATCTGCTTGCGGCGATGGGGACGGAGATTATTACCTTCAGCGGCGGCGAACCCCTGCTGCACCCCGAGCTCGACGAGCTGATTCGCCGCATCCGCAGACATCACCGCATCGCCACTCTCATCACCAACGGATATCTTCTAAGCCCGGAGCGCATTCGAAGCCTGAACCGCGCCGGACTGGAGCACCTGCAGATCAGCATCGACAACGTGAATCCCGACGAGGTCTCGAAGAAGAGCCTGAAGGTGCTGGACAAGAAGCTCGAGTGGCTTGCGCAGTACGCCGAGTTCGATGTAAGCATCAATTCCGTAATTGGAGCAGGCGTGAGCCACCCGGAAGATGCACTCACGATCACACGACGGGCCCTCGAACTGGGATTCGACACTACGGTTGGAGCAATACACGATCACACCGGACAGTTGAAGGCTTTGCCGGACGCGGACCGAGCGGTCTACGACCAAATTCAGAGCGAACGCAAGCCAGGCTTCTGGGCATTCTCCTACGACAACATGTTCCAGAAGAACCTGGTGAACGGCCGGGCCAACGAGTGGCAGTGCCGCGCGGGGAGCCGCTATCTCTACATCTGCGAAGACGGGCTGGTCCACTACTGCTCGCAGCAGAGGGGATATCCGGCGATCCCGCTGGAGAAGTACTCTGCTGCGGATCTCGAGCGTGAATACTCCACGAAGAAACCATGCGCGCCGTTTTGCACGGTAAGCTGCGTGCATCGCGTAGCCATGATCGATCTTTTGCGAGATAGTCCGCGCGAAGCGTTGACGAGATTCTTTCCTGCGCCGGCACCTGGGGAGAACGCCCGGATGCCTGCAAGTGTGAAGATCCTCTCTTCGCTTTTTCTGCCCCCCACGGACGGCAAACCTCAGAGCGGAGCAAGCAAAGTGCTTGCGGGGGCGGTGAAGCGAGTGCTGGGGGTTCGCTAGAGCATTCGAAGACCCCGGCGATTATCAGGATTTCAGGTTTAATGAGCGATGAAAATCGCGCAGCGAGCAGCTTCTTATTTCGTGGCAATTGCTGCGAGTGAGCTCTCCGTTAAGCGCAGATTAAAAGTGCCTGATTCGCTGCCCGCGTCTTAGCAACCCCGGCTGCGCGCGAGGCATCGGAGTGCTAAGCTGAGAACCTCCAGCCCATCGCTTAAGCTGAACCTCCGGCCCCATCGCCCCCAAAGAGTAGTACACAAATTAAGCACACCTAGACGCTGTTCTCGGAGTCCCCCAGATGCGTTTCACTCAAGGTGTCTGCAGCCTCAGTCTGCTTATTATTTTCTCTTCATATTCAGCGTTCTTGAACGGTCAAAAACGGCTCGATTCAAAGGAGCCTGAAGGACCGCCGGCGACAGTTGATTCTTCTAGATCCCGCAACAGCGCTGCACCGGCGCCGGCAGGTATTCCTGAGAGTCCGATTGGCAATTTGCCCGTGCCGTTGTTACCGGGCGGAGAACCACACCAGCCGGAATCCATATTCGATGCTCTCGACACCCACCTCAAGGGACCGGTAAGCCTGGTCGTGGTTCATGCATCGGTTAGGGACCTGGGAATTAACGAACCCTTCCGCGCAGGCGGACAGGAGATTCAGTCCACTGCAGGTTCTTTCGGCGACATCGAGAGATTCCTCCAGGTGCTCCCCGGCGTGGTCAGCACCAGCGACCTGAGCAATGAAGTCGTTGTTCGCGGCGGTCATCCGATGGAGAACCTTTTCGTCGTCGATGGCATTCAGATCCCGAACATCAATCACCTGTCAGTGCCGGGGACGACCGGCGGGTTTGGTCCGATGATCGACTCGGCAGTGGTGCAGGGGCTCACGTTCTACTCGGGAGGCTACGATGCACGCTATCCTGAGCGTCTTTCCTCGGTCATCGAGATAGAAACACTGGATCCCAAGAACCTCTCGACGCACGCGGAAGTCGATGCCGGAATCCAGGGGCTGGGCGGCCTTTTCGAAAAGCAATTTCATGGCAATGATTTACTGGTTTCGGCACACAAGGGCTTTCTCCAGCTATTCGAAAGCGCCGGCATCGGGGGCTTACCCGCATATCAGAATGAATTGATTCGATTTCGAAGATCGTCGTCTTCGGGGGACCGATTGACAGTCCTGCATCTCGCAGGGATGGATTCGGTCGAAGTGGATGATTGCCCAACGGACTATCTTTCAACCACAAGTGTTAATTCGCAGTATTCCGGGTGGCGCCAAACCACGGGAGTCGAATGGCAACACGTTTATTCAACGCGTTCATTCGGGATCGCGAGCATCAGTGACTCGGAACAGATTGAACACATCTACCAGCAGGACCAGTTGCCTGATCCGACAAATCCTCCAACCTATACAGGGGGTTGCTCAACACCGTCCGTTCCGCCTGCGCCGGTCTATTTGCAAAGATCGAACGAGGCGTTCAGCACCGCGGGCTATCGCTTTGAGTGGAGCGGATTGCACTTTGCTGTAAGCGCGGGCAGTGCTTTCTGGCTTGAGAGACCGCACTACCAAATTGAGCAGCCGATAGGCACTTTATCGCCGTATTCCGTGGCTCCGGTTCGGAGCGACTCTACTTCTTTCGTATCCGATTTCTCCACGGGAAACTCAGGAACATTTGCAGAGCTCACCGTACACCCTTTCAACAAGCTTGCACTGAGCGGCGGCGGACGCCTGCAGACCTTTGCCCTGGGAGACCACACTACCCTCACTCCGCGCTTGAGCCTGCGGTTTGATCCTAGCGAACGCGTAGGCTTTCATGTTGCGTTCGCGACCTATGACCAGATGCCGCCCTATGTATATCTGCTTTCATACCCGCAGAATCGAGCACTGCTTCCAATGCGGGCGACTCACGAGATTGCCGGCTTGGATCTGAGTCCAGGGCTCGGGTCACAAATCCATATCGAGGCCTATAACAAACGCTACAGCAATGTCCCTGCGTCCACGGAGTATCCGGCCATCAATCTGCACAACCTGGTCGACCTGCTCGGGGACCAGATTGTGTGGCTGCCGATGAGCAGCGGAGGAAGCGGTGAGGCTTCGGGGGTTGAGATTTCGGACGTTACGCGCGTCGGCTCACGACTCGTGATGCGGGGCTCGGTAGCTTACTCGCGAGCCATGTTCGCTGGACTCGACGGTGTCCGCCGGCCAAGCAACTATGATCTTCCCTGGATCGTGAATTTCGCAGCTCTGCAGCGTTTCGGCCGCGGGTGGGAGCTGTCTTCGCGCTTTGGATACGCGACCGGCCGCCCTTACACTCCTTTTAATCATTCCGAATCGCTTGCCCAGAATCGCCCAATCTATGAAGTATCGAGAATGAATGCCGAGCGCGCTCCCTATTTTGCCCGTCTCGATGCTCAGCTGAACAAAGACTTCATGATGCACCAGGTGCATCTGGAACTCTATATGGGAGCGAACAATATCCTGAATCGGGAGAATTTTCTATCGTATGTGTGGCTGCCCGACACGAAGATTGCCGGAGTCGATATAGATCCTGTGTATCAAATCCACCAGATGCCCATCATTCCCAACTTCGGGCTTCGCTACATATTTCGGTGAGGAGCTTCCTGCCTTTCGATTGTCTTATCCAGACTCCAACTGAATATGAAAGCGCCGGGAGAGCCTGAAGGTGTACATCACTTCGTCGATGCCTGGATTGCTGGGCACCAGAGACGCGTTGGAGAAAATGAAAGTCGCTTACGCCAGCACGAGCATCCCATTCGTCGTTCATCCGAAACTGGATTCCGGTGCTCTGCTGCAGGCTGAAATTCTCATACGATGCATTCCAGAGAGGGCCTTCTGAGTGAACCCGATCATGCCGCCCCTTGGCGATGTTCTGCCTTCTCTCCATAACATGCGCACCGACGGCGAAGTTGGGTTCCACAAGCGTAGCCCAGCTAGAGGGATACCGCATTCGGCTTTTCCAGGAGCGGAGATTCGTTAGGCGCACCACGCAAAATAGACCACCAAGGGCACAACCGCGCCCAACACCACGTCAATCGTGTAGTGATAGCCTCCGACGACGGCCCCGACCGCGATCCAGAAACTGATGGCGAGGAAGATCGCTCCAGCCACTGGAACATAGTGCAAAAGCACAAAAGATGCCCCGAGCGCTGACGCGACATGTGCGCTGGGGAATGAGATGGCCTGGATGCTTCCGTGTTTGGAGATCCAGAGATTGAAGGTGCGGCTCTTGGAGCGAGGGGGGGTGGGCGCGGGACTGTTATCGAGGCTGCGCGGTGGAAATGCGGGGAAAAAAGGCGTGATGGCGTAGCAGAGATAGGTAGGCGTCAGGACAAGGAGCCAATATGTGTCTGCATACTGGCGCACCCCGGCGGAGTAGAGTACCGCCAGACCGAGGGGCACAATGGGATAGCAGAACGAATAGGCCCATTCCATCGAGAGATGCGCCGCATACGGGACTTTCCAACCGATTCGCGAGAAGACCGAAGAGACGCGCCGCTCGGATGCGACCAGCCAGGCCTGAATCTGCTCGTTTGGCTGAATGAAGAATTGGCCGGTCTGCCAGTAAGGGACGAGCGTTATAGCAACGGGCATCCAATCGCGAAAGATCGAAGACGCGACCGGCCCGAGGAACAATTTCGAAGCACGCGCGATGGCGACGCCAACGAGGGCGAAGAGCGCAAGCAAGGTGATGTTTAATCGGCGCCGCCGTGCCAGCGGGACGATCCACGCAGCGACTGCGAGGATGGCAGCAAATCCTGCCTGGATCCATTCGGACGTTCGCATCGATCCCCCCGGGGGTTGCAGTTGCTCAGAGATCGGAACACGTTACCGGAACACGTTACTGAAACCATACAGACGTCCAATAACGGGAACGTGAATAATGGAGTTGCGGCGACGCGATTGTGCTCAAGGCGAATCCAAGGGGTCAACGATGGACTCTCGTTCGCAGGCAACGGGACGGGTACTGTTGCTAAGAGAGCACGAGAGCCCGATCGCTAACGCCGCCTTACGGAATGTGCGGACCCGATTGAACGGAGTACGGCCCGACCCGCTACAAAAAGGTTTTAGTAAATACCTTGCGAGTATAATGATCGGAAATCTCGCGGGAGAAAGCTGGAACCTGAAGTCTGCGCGGGCCGTACTGTTTTCTTAAGGTTGCCATCCAGTGAAACACGATGAACGGGACACAAGCACCATCGCCTTCTGGGAGACGGCAGTGAAGTCTTTTTGCTTTTTTGCTCTTTTCGTTCTTTTGGCTTCGACCGCGTGGGCAGAAAACGCATCAGGCTGGCACGGAGTGCTGCGCAATCCGGGTGGGGCGCCGATCGCCGATGCCAAGGTAGAACTGCGTTCAAACAACGCGAAGGCCGAGGCTCGCACGGGTTCTGATGGACGCTTTCAACTCGGTGCGCTGCCGGCAGGGAGCTATCGCCTGACGGTTGCGACGAACGGGAGCACGGCGGAGTTTGCGCAGGCCATCGAAATTAAGGCAGATGGCCCGGAGGCGGTGGTCACACTGTCTCCGCGTGGCGAACTTACCGTAGCCGACATCCAAAGCAAGGACCAGGCGGCGACCGGGGGCGAACAGCTGACGAGCCAGGCTGTGAGCGAACTGCCCCTGAACAAGCGAGATTTTAGTTCGCTGCTGCTGCTGGCAGCGGGCACCATGACCGACACGAATGGGGCGACGAACTTCACCGCGCAATTTGCCATCAATGGCCAGCGCGGCGTTGAGGCGACGTTTGCGATGGACGGCGCCGACACGAGCGATCCGGAGATGGGCGGTTCGACTTTTTCCAACTTCAATGTTGATGCCATCGATGGTATTGATTCCAGCTCCGGATGGATGCCAGCCGAGATTGGCCGGGGAGCTTCGGGCTTCACCAATATTCACACCCGCTCCGGCGCGAGCGGATTCCATGGGTCGTTTTTCGAATTTGTGCGTAACTCGGCGTTTGACGCGCGGAATTACTTCGACCACCCCACGCCAGCGTATCCAGGCAGGATTCCTCCGTTCCGGCGCAATGAGTTCGGCTTTACCAATGGCGGGCCGGTATACATTCCTCATATTTACGACGGCCGCAAGCGGACATTCTATTTCACGCAATACCAGGGCTTCCGGCAGGTGCTGGGCACGACGCAGGTGCTGTCGGTGCCTTCCGCTGCGCAGCGTCCTGCAAACGGAAGCAACATTGTCCGGGATAAGGTCACATTTGCGGACGGTGGGACGGATGTTTTGAACGTGCCGGTTGACCCCGCGATCGCGGCAATCCTGGCGCGTTATCCGCTGCCCAATCTGCCCACAGGGACTTATGGAGAGAATACATACGCGACCGCGTCGAAGGTTGTCACGAATGCGGACCAGTTTTCGATTCGAATCGATCACCAATTCTCGCCAAAGGATCAATTCCAGGCCCGCTTTGTCTATAACAACCTGGCCGGACCCACGACAAATCCGGATCAGACTGCCATCGATCCTTCGTTTGGGATGCAGTACATCGATCGTCAGCGCAATGTGGTTGGCACCTATACGCGCACTGTTTCTCCGCGACTTGTTCTTCAATCCCTGATAGGCATTGAGCGTTCGACGCCGGGATTTCCGACATACGATTACACCGATCCGGCAGTTAAGTTCAACGACGGACTGTTTGAAGCCTTCAATGCTGCCGCGGGATCGGTGATGCAGGCGTACGGGAATTTATTTCAGGGCATGCAAACGGTCTCCTATACTGCCGGGACTCATGTCTTCAAGGGTGGATTTGAGGCGCGATTCAACCGCGACACCACCTACTTTGGAATCAGCCCCAACGGCGAGTATGGATTTGGCGGGGGAACGGCGTATTCGACAGCGACGATCCTCTCGGAGAGTGGAAACCATAACATCAAGCCGGGCGATCCGCTGCCGGACACGCTCTCGAGCTTTTTGATCGGAAGTCCGTTCGCATACACCGTTGCCATTGCACCCCCGTATTTCTCAAACGGCGAGCACATTGGTCCGGCAGCGATCAATCGCGAGAGCTATGCTGCCTGGTTTCAGGATACGTGGAAGCTAACACCCACTTTCACGCTCGATTACGGGCTGCGCTGGGATCTCTACACGCCGATCACGGAGCGGGCACGGCGCACTTCGAGCTTCCGCACCATCAACGGTCAACAGCAGTTCGTTATCAATCCGCAGCCGGGTTACCAGACCAATTGGCATGCGTTCGAGCCCCGTGTGCAGGTTTCATGGCAAGCCACGCCCAAGCTGTCAGCGCACGCCGGTGGCGCGATTATGACGATTCCGCCGAATATCTGGCAGGACAACTTCCTTACTGGTTCGACGCCATTTGTGGCCTATCCGCGCCTGCTGTCTGCGTCCAAAGCGCCGATCAACTACGGGTTCCAGATCACTCCATCGCAGCTGCCGAACACGTACACGCCGCAGGGCGAGAATGTATTTGCTTCCGGAAACACCAAGGATGTTGCGCCAAACACCGTAATGGATGTCGACCGCTACGAACATGACGTCGCAGCCGCGACTCCGAGCGGTGTGGTCAGCGCACTGAATCTGAGCGGCATCGATCTGTCGTTTGGCAACGCGACGCTCTATACCTGGACAACTGGCCTGGAGCGGAAGATCGGCAATTTAACTGCGGATGCGAGCTACGTCGGCACTGCGGGGGTCAGATTGCCGCGCTACAGTTTTCCCAATGCGTATCAAGGCGCATCTCCGGAATTTGCTCCTCATACCAAATTCGACAGCGAGGGCAACGTGACCGGGGGCTTTGGCGTGGAGAATGTCATCGTCTCCGATGCGCACTCAACCTACCACGCTCTGCAGACTTCTCTCTCGGGAACCGTGGGACACGGCGGACCAGGAGTCCAGGCGAGCTATACGTGGAGCAAGTCGATCGACGATACGAGTGAAGTGATCGGCGGTACAGGATCGACGGGGGCGGTAACTTCAGGGTTCTCGCAGAATCCCTACGACACCCGCCCTGAGAAGGGTCCATCCACCTTCGATGTGAACCACGGCTTCGGCCTCAGTGTTGCACAGGACTTGCACCTGGAGGGTGCAGGTTTTCTGCATCCTGTGAGCCGGAAGATCACAGACGGGTGGGAGCTGCTCAGCATATCGAGCATCAGTTCGGGCTCACCCTTCACGGTCTACTCTGGAAAGCAGCAGACGGGCGCGGGTTTCAACGGAGTGGATCGACCGGACCAGATCGCGAAACCGGATCTTTCGACGGCGCGCGAGAACCGCCAGGACTACTTCGGTAAAGGCACCGACAATGCCACGGCGTTCTTCTCCGTTCCGATTCATCTGGCCGGCGGCACCGGTCCGAACCAGGGCCGATTTGGCACGCTTGGACGAAACACATTTCGCGGGCCGGCGTTCTACAACTTCGATTTTGCGTTAATCAAGGACACGCCATTTGGGCGACGCAACAGCGGAGCCGAGTTCATGGATGTTCAGTTCCGCGCAGAGTTCTTCAATATTTTCAACATCGTGGATATGGGCCTTCCGGCGAACGTTCTCAACGGCTCCGGGTTTGGCGAGATCGGCAAGACGGCTGGAAATTCGCGCCAGATCCAGTTTTCGTTGAAGCTGATTTACTAGAAAGCAGGGAACAAGAGACCGAGGGAACAGGGATTAGGGATTAGAAATGGCGAGTGGAGTTCGGTGTCGCTCTGCTATAAAGGAGTGGCATTTCCGGCCCGCATTCCGTGTGCAGCGAATCATTCTCCGGCACAGCTTTGTTCTGATTCCGCGGGCTGCGGGAGAGCCTGATGCAAACGTCCTGTTCTGTTCTTGGTGTCGTACTCGCGAGTACCGGACTTCTGTTTAGCGCCAACGTCGCGTTATCGCAACCGCACAAGCAACCACAGGCCGTTCACACGCTGGATCTGACAGTCGTAAAGCCGGAGACGGTCGGTTTCTCGTCGGAGCGGCTGGAGCGTCTGCACGCGCTGATCCAGAACGAAATCGATCAGAAGAAGCTTGCCGGAGCCGTCACCATCCTGGCTCGGCACGGCAAAGTTGTTGAATATCGCGTCTACGGCCAGCGCGATCTTGCGACCAGCGCGCCGATGGCGCGCGATACGATCTTTCGCGACTACTCGATGACCAAGCCGGTGACCGGCGTTGCCATGATGACTTTGTACGAGGAAGGCAAGTGGCAACCGTCTGATCCGATCTCGAAGTACATCCCGGAATTCGCGCATCTCAAGGTCTTCAAGGGCGTGGACGCGGACGGCAAGATGATCCTCGCCGAGCCTGACCACGCGCCTACCATGCGCGAGCTGATGACCCATACCGCCGGTTTCGGCTATGGGTCAGGCAAAGGGCCCGTCGATGCCATGTATCGCGATCTGAAGGTAATGCAGTCGGCGAACCTGCAGGAGATGATCGAGAAGCTGGCGAAGATACCGCTGTACTATCAGCCGGGCAAGGGATGGCTTTACAGCTCGTCGATGGATATTCAAGGCTACGTCGTTGAGAAACTCTCCGGCCAGTCGCTGCCCGACTTCATGCGCGACAAGATCTACACGCCACTGGGCATGCGCGACGCGGGGTTCTACGTGCCGGAAGAGAAGCGCCAGCGATTTGCGACGCTCTATAACGCCAATCCGCAGGGCGAACTTGTGGCCGGTGAGCCGGGCGACTACGCGAAGCAGCCGACGATGGCCTCGGGCGGCGGCGGCATGGTTTCGACTGCGGAGGACTACTACCGCTTTGCGCAGATGCTCGCGAATGGCGGCGAGGTCGATGGGAAACGGGTCCTGGCTCCTTCAACCGTGAAGCTGATGACCGAAAATCACACGCCCGATGAGCTGCTGACGGGAGAATTCGGCATCGGCATGTCGGTGATCCGGCCGGGATTTGCGTGGGGCTACGATTGCGCGGTGATCTTCGATCCCGCCGAGGCGAATCTCTCCGACGGTAAGGGCACGTTTTTCTGGGATGGAGCAGCGGGGACATGGTTTTTTGTCGATCCGGCGAACGACATCGTCTTCGTGGCGATGATCCAGCGAAGAACGAGCCCAGACAATCATCCGCTGGAGTACCGCGCGCATGCGGTCGTGGACCAGGCGCTGGTCGATCCGGAAAAGTAGGACCTGCGCGCTCTCCTTTTAGCTGCGTTATTTGAGCAAGTCGAGCGCCATCGCGGTCATCGCGGTTACGCCGGTCTTGATGGTTGGTGCGTAAACCGGTGCGAAGAGCGGAGAATGCGGACCGGGCAAAGGCACGCCTGTTTCGCGAGCGAGCGCCAGTTTTGCAGGATCGGCAGCACCGAGCCGGAACATCATGGCAGGAATTCTTCCATCGAGGGAGAATAGACCCACGTCTTCAGAACCCATGATGGACTGCGCACTCTCAACGTGATCGACTCCGATGGCCGATGACGCAGCCTTGCGCATGCGCTCGGTCAGGCCGGAGTCGTTTGCGGTGACCGGCGTAATTTCGGACTGACTTACCGTGACAACGGGCATACGATCCTGTGGAACGCCGTAACCGACGGCGACGCCCTCTGCGGTTCTGCGGACATCGGCGATGATCAGGTCGCGTACCTTGTCGGAGTAGGTGCGCAGAGTGAGGCCCATCGTTACTTCTTCCGGAATGATGTTGCGCTTTGTACCACCGTGGATCGTGCCGACGGTCAGTACGGCGGGCTGCTGCGGATCGACCTGGCGGGCCACGATGCTCTGCGCCATGACTACAAATTCGGCGGCCATCAGCACCGGGTCCTTGCTGACTTGTGGAGCCGATCCGTGAGCGCCGATTCCACGCATTGTGACGTCGATACTCGTGGAGCTGGCGAAAAGCGGTCCGCTCTTCAACCCGATGCTGCCGGAAGCATGGGTTGAGTCGTCGTGTTCTGAAAGAACAAAGTCGGGCCGTCCAAAGCGCTCATACAGGCCGTCGGCCAGCATGGCGCGTGCGCCGTCGATCGTCTCCTCTGATGGCTGCCCGATCAGAACCAGTGTTCCATGCCACTGGCTTTTGAGATCCATCATCTCGCGTGCCACGCCAAGGAGCACAGTCATGTGTATGTCGTGCCCGCAAGCGTGCATGACGGAGACGTCCTGGCCCTGCGGATTGGTTGAGTGGACGGTAGAGGCATAGTCGAGGCCGGTCTTCTCCTCGACCGGTAGCGCATCCATATCGGAGCGGATCAGAAGGCGTGGTCCAGCGCCGTTCTGCAGAACGGCGACAATACCGTAGGCTTGCGAACCGTCCTGGTACTTGCCCACATGCTCCGTTACCGTGTAGCCAATTTGCCGGAGTTCGTTTGCGAGAAATGCAGAGGTCTTCTCCTCGTGGTGAGAGAGTTCCGGGTTGCGATGCAGATGTTTGTAGGTCTCGGCAAGAGAGGGTAGCTGATGATCAACGCTAGACGCCAGATCCGTTCTAGAACTGGTGGATTCTGCGCTTGCGGCGAGTACAGCAAAGCAGATTGCAAGCAGCGTAACGGGACGCATGCTCATAGATCTGACCTCCAGGAGATTCAAGGCCAAGCGTAACACGCTGAATCGACCGGGGCATGCGCCACAGAACGACCGTAGCGATTCTCCTATTGCATTCCAATAGAAGCTGGCGTAGAGTGCTCCTATTGGGCGGCAATAGGAGCTGCAATGGGCGATAAGGCGGATGTTTGGCAGGGCACTCTGGCCCTGATGATCCTGAAGACACTGGAGACGATGGGGCCGCAGCACGGCTATGGGCTGGCACGCCGCATCGAGCAGACCAGCGGTGATCTTCTCCAGCTCAACTACGGGACACTCTATCCGGCTCTGCTGAAGCTGGAGCAGGAGGGATATGTCCGCTCCGAGTGGGGCACTTCTGACAACAACCGGCGCGCCAAGTTTTACGAGCTGACGAAGGCCGGCCAGAAGCAGGTGCGCAAGGCCACGGCCGATTGGAAGCAGACGACCGAGATTCTCTCGCGATTTTTGGCGCCTGAGAAAGCGTAAGCGGAGGAAACGAATTGAGAAAGCTTCGCGCATTTTGGATGCGTCTCATTGGCGTTTCGCGCAGAGGACGCGCGGAAGACGACTTTGCGGCTGAACTGGAGTCGCATATCGCGATGCATATTGAGGACGCAGTGCGCCAGGGCCTGAATACAGAAGAAGCGCGTCGCCGCGCGCTGATCGAACTGGGAGGCAAGGAGCAGATCCGCCAGGCACGGCGGGAGCGGCATGGGCTGCCGTGGATGGAGCACCTCTTGCGCGATGTGCGCTATGCGCTACGGACGCTTGCTCGGCGCGCTCCGGTGACGGTGATCGCTGCGATCTCGATTGGGCTCGGGATCGGCGCCAACGCGACGATCTTCTCGATGGTGAGCCGGTTTGTGCTGCGTCCGGCGCCCGTGGGCGAGCCCGCAACCCTGCTGTCGCTCCACATCAGACCGCGCGGCCAACGTTGCTGCGACGAATTTCCCCTTCCTGTTTACGGCAACCTGCGCGACCAGGCGAAATCGTTTTCGGGAGTGGCGGCGTATTTCCAGTTGATTCCTGCTTCGATCAGCGGCAATGGAGAGCCCGAGCGCGTCTTTGGCCAGGGAGTTACATCGAACTTCTTCGGTGTTCTGGAACTGCCGATGGTACTGGGGCGCGGATTTGCGAGCACAGAGAACCAATCCCCGGTAGTAGTGATAAGCGCTCGGCTCTGGCAGCGAAGATTTGGCAGCGACCCGAAGATCATCGGCAAGAGCATAACGATCTCTGGCCACTCTTTTGCCGTGACCGGAGTGGCGCCGGCTTCTTTCCATAGCGTCGATCAGATTCTCGATACGCAGTTCTGGATACCGCTTGGAATGACGCGGGAGCTTGTACCGACCCTGCCGCCGCAGGATTCGCGGGAATACCACTGGCTTGCGGTGGTCGCACGACTTCGCCCCGGAGTTTCGCGTACGCAGTCTGCCAGCGAAATGGACACCCTGGCGCATCGTTTGGCTCTTACTTACCCAGAGACCGATAAGGACAACGCCTTCATCTTCGAACAGGCCGGATCGCTTCCGCCGCGCGAACGCGATGGAGTCCTTACTTTTCTTGCCGCGCTCTCCGTCATCGTCCTTCTGCTTCTCGCGATCGCGGGTGCTAACGTAGCTAATCTGCTGTTTGCGCAAGCCGCCGCAAGACAGCGCGAGATGGCTGTGCGGCTGGCGCTGGGCGCAACGCGAGCGCGTCTTCGCCGTCAACTCCTGATCGAAAGCACACTGCTCGGCATTGCCGGGGGCGTGATTGGCATCTTGCTGTCATTGTGGTCGACGCAGTTGCTTTCGGGTTTTCAAGTTCCGGCACCGATACCGCTGAACCTGCGTGTTGGCATCGACTGGCGCACTCTGAGCTATACTTTCGCGCTGAGTATTCTCTGCGGAGTGCTTCTGGGACTCAGCCCGGCCTGGGCTGCATCCCGGCCGATGCTCAGCAACGCGCTTAAGGGTGAAGATGCCCTGGCTCGACCGGGCCGGCGCCTAAGCCTGCGCAACCTTCTTGTCGTGGCGCAGGTGGCAATGTCCCTTGTGGTGCTCTGCATTACGGGGCTCTTCCTGCGCAGTCTGCAGAGCGCCGTGCGCATCGATCTTGGCTTCCGCCCGCAGGGACTGCTTCTGCTATCGATTGATCCGCGGCTCAATGGTTACACGCCGCAAAAGACCAGCCAGTTTCTTCTGGATCTTCGCCGTCGTGTCGCGGCGTTGCCCGGCGTGGATGCAGCTGTCTTCACCGATGTTGCGTTGCTCTCGGGAGGCAACCGAAGTGACGGCTTCACGGTTGCGCATGCCGGCAAGGACGCCACCTTCATCAACGCGGACCTCTACATGACCACTCCCGGCTATTTTGACGCGCTTGGAACGCGGCTACTTTCCGGGCGCGACTTCGGTGGTGAATCTGCGGCTGGGCCAAGGGTAGCAATCATTAACAAGGCATTTGCCGACCGTCTCTTTCCAGGGATCAATCCCATTGGGCAGCATGTAGACGGCGGTCACTGGACGTACGAGATCATCGGTGTCGCCGGCAACGCAAAATCGCGGACGCTAGGCGAAGACACGCGGTCGATTCTGTACCGCTCGCTCGATCAGAGCATCACCGACGATCCATCAATGATGGGCTACACGCTGGTCGTTCACACGCCAGGCAATCCGGCAGCACTAGCCGAGCCGGTGCGCAGGCAAGTCTACGCTCTTGATCCGTCGTTGGCCATCTACAACGAGAAGACGATGGAAGAGCACGTGCGCACGGCGTATTTTCTTCCGCACATTGCTGCAACCCTCTCTGGAGTATTCGGCTGCATTGGGCTTGCCCTTGCATCTGTGGGTCTCTACGGCGTGGTCAGTTATGGCGTCAGCCGCCGCACCCGCGAGATAGGAATCCGCATGGCGATGGGTGCGCGTACCAACGCGATTGAGCGCCTTGTTGTGAGCCAGGGAATGGTGCTCGTCCTCATCGCCCTTCTGCTTGGCTGGCCGGCTGCGTGGATGCTTTCGAAGCTGGCATCGAGTTTTCTATATGGAATTCAGCCGCACGATGCGCTGACCTTCACTGTCGTGCCAATTTTTCTTGCTGCCATCGCGCTCATCGCCTGCTGGCTCCCGGCGCGACGTGCAGCATCCATCGATCCTGTGCAGGCGTTACGAGTCGAATAGGAGTATTGGTTATGAGAACACTGCGAGCACTCTGGTTGCGATTGCGCGGCGTATTCGTACGCAGGAAGGCAATCGAGTTCGATGCTGAGTTGGAGAGCCACATTGCGATGGACGCGGACGACGCCGTGCGCGCAGGTCTCAGCAGCGACCAGGCCCGCAGGCAGGCACTGCTGCGCCTAGGCGGCGCGGAGCAGACGCGTCAGGCTTATCGCGACCGCGCGACGTTGCCTCCGGTCGAGAGCTTTCTGCAGGATGTGCGATTTGCGCTGCGCCAGATGCGCAGGGCGCCAGGATTTACGATCACGGCGGTTCTTACCCTGGCTCTCGGGATCGGGGCGAACACAGTGATCTACACGCTGGTGGATTCGATCCTGCTGCGGCCGCTTCCCTATGCGCAGCAGAACCGCCTGGTTCGAATTGCGGGAGAAAACTCGCCTGTGTTTCCCAAGGGATGGATTCGCGAACTCGGCGCGCACGCCACGGCATTGAAGGCTGTTGCCGGTTATGGTCCAGATGCTGAATCTAACATCTCCGACTCCGACGTGCCGGACCGTGTCTTCGGCGCCGCGGTTACCGCGAACGCGCTTGATACGCTTGGCATTCGTCCGACCCTTGGGCGTTACTTCTCTGCGGAAGACGCGATTGCCGGACAGGATCACGATGTCGTCCTCAGCTACGGTTATTGGCGACAGCATTTCGCAGCAGATCCGTCGGTCATAGGCCGCGAGATCCGCATTGACGGCGTTTCGCGCCGCATCATTGGAGTGATGTCGGCTGATGTGCACTTTCCCTATGCTGACACGCAGTTTGTGGTTCCGGTGTCGTTCAAGGGCGGTGATCTATTCGACCCGTGGAGCGAATTTGATCTGCGCGCATTCGGTCGCCTCGCCGACGGCGCAACTCCCGCGCAGGCGCAGGCAGAATTGCGCAGGCTGCACACGGTTCTGCTGCCGGTGTTTCCATTTCGTATGCCCGACATCTGGGCTTCCGACATGACAGCGGTGCCTCTGCTCGAATCCCAGACCGGCGCAATGCGGCCGCGCCTGCTGCTGCTGTTCGGAGCCGTCGGCCTGATTCTGCTGATTGCGTGTGCAAACGTTGCGAATCTCATGCTTGCTCGCGCTGCTGCACGTGAACGCGAGATCGCCGTGCGAAGCGCTCTGGGCGCATCGGGCCGCCGTCTGGTTCAGCAGCTCCTGTCTGAGAGCGTCGTCATGGGAATCGCGGCCGGCATCGTTGGACTGGGTGCTGGTTTCGCGAGCCTTCGCCTGTTTGAACGTCTCCTTCCTGCGGATACGCCGCGGCTTCAGGATGTCTCGCTGCACCCTGGCGATGTGGCCTTTACGCTTCTCGCATCGCTTCTGGCCGGATTGCTCTTCGGCCTGATTCCTTCCATCAAGATGGCTTCGATGAACTTGCTGGGGACATTGCGAATCGGCGGGCGAACGCTGCTGGGGCAGGGCTCACGATTCGGACTCTCGATGTTTCTCGTGGTTGCGCAGATCGGACTCACGGTTGTCGTCATCACGGCTGCCGGACTGGTGCTGCACAGCCTTTACCGACTCACACGTGTCGATCCCGGATTTCGCACAGACCACGCCGTGACTGCGGAGGTTTCACTGGATGAGGCCGCATGCCATCAGAAAGGCCGATGCGAATCATTCTTCGCGACGCTGCTGAGCAGAATGCAAGGCATCGCAGGCATGGAGGACGCGGCACTGGTCGACTCGCTGCCAATGAGCGGGCGCGAAGACAACTACGTGTACGACGCCGAAGATCACCCGCGCGATGCGCGCGAGGGTGCACGGCTGGCTACGGGCAGGATCGTTTCTCCCGGCTATTTCAACGTGCTTAATCTCCAGCTTGTGCGCGGGCGCCTGCTTGATGAGCAGGATGCCTCAGGCGCGACCCACGCAGCGGTCATTAATGAGCACATCGCCCAGCGGCTCTGGCCCAACCAGAATCCGATCGGCAAACACCTTTTGAACGTGGTCGATGAGAAAACGCCGGCGGTGTGGAATACGGAGAAGGCGTCGATCGTCGTTGGAGTTGTCCGCAATGCGCGCGAGAACGGGCTCGAGGAGGGATTTCGGGATGCGGTCTACCTGCCAATGACTCCCGATCGCGAACAGCCGGTGATGTTCGCATTGCTTCGCGCTCACACCACGCCTACGGAGACCGCCGCAGGCCTTCGCAGCGCGGTTGCGGGAATCGATTCGCTGGTGCCGGTAACACGCGTGCGTGCGCTGGGCGATCTAGTTGCGACATCGGTGGCTGCCCCGCGCGCCCTTGCCCTGTTGTTGCTGGGTTTTGGAGGGCTGGCCGTCGTTATCGGTGCTGTGGGCGTGTACAGCCTGATCGCTTATATCGTCAGCTGGCGGACGCGCGAGATCGGCCTGCGTCTGGCGCTCGGTGCCCAGCGCTGGCAGATCGTAATGAGTGTCGTGCGACAGAGCCTGTTTCTGGCCGGCGCGGGGTGTGTCGTTGGTCTCGCCTCTGCGCTCGCGCTGAGCCGAATGCTTCACAGTTTTCTATTCGAGGTGAGCGCGATGGATCCGGTAACGTTCAGTCTCGTGCCGCTGCTGATGGCACTGGTTGCACTGGTCGCGGCCTGGGTTCCTGCACGCCGTGCCGCTGCGGTCGATCCCATGGAGGCGTTGCGGGCGGATTAGGATCCCAGAATGGGTGGCCCGTTCCCGCCGGATGATACACTCCGCGCGAGGGCCACCGATGGGAGCAAGCGCAATTGAGTTTCGCCTGCGCATGGCAATTAATGCCGCGATTATCCTCCTTGGATTCTGGGCGCCTTGGATTGAATGGTGGGGGGTTGGCCGGCGTATATCGCTGGTCGAGTGGCTTGCGCTCGAACTGAGCCGCTCCGGGAAGATGTCCTTTGCTATCGCTACGGCAGCGGTGATCATCATTGCCGCGCTGTTTGCGCTTACGAGCGTTCTGTTTCGCGTTTGGGGAACGGCGTATCTTGGACCGGCCACAGTGAGCGGACGGCACATGGTTGGCGGGAACGTGATGGCCGACGGGCCTTACCGATTTGTGCGGAACCCACTCTATATCGGAGTGTGGTGCATGGTCGCGGCACTAGGCTTTTTGATGCCGGTGACGGGGGCGGTTTTTGCCATTGTGCTGGTCGCGATCTTCCTCGCCCGCCTCGCACTGGGCGAAGAATCTTTTCTCAGCGCTCAGCTTGGCGAGCCCTATATTGCTTACGTGCGCGCTGTGCCGCGGTTTATTCCGCGGCTTCGCGGGGCGCCTGGGCCAGCTGGGGAAAAGCCGCACTGGCTGCGCGCCCTCCTTGCAGAACTCACCCCGATCGGGGTACTCGTCGCGGTCCTGGTCTACTCACGCAACTACGACCTTCCGCTTGCGGGGCGCGTCATTCTTGTATTCTTTGGAGCGTCGCTGATTGCGCGCGCCCTCATGCCCGGCGTGCTGGTCAACTCTGCGCCAGCGAAGTAGCTCCGCGCTTGCCGACGGCAATTCCTGAGTTGCTGTGCATTTTTTGCTTGTAGAGGATCGCCGCTCCCTGATGGTCGCGTCAACTTGAGTGCAGCTTCCGGATTCAGTCACTCAGGAATTGCGAGGCAGACCGAGATGGGTAAATCCGAACCCATCGGAGTATTTCAGGCCGTATCCCAGAAACCGGTCGACGCCGATGTGATTGATCCAGATAAGCGCGAAGGGCAGCAAGCCGTTGGCATGCAGCAATAGCGCGCTGAGAGCGAGTGCCCCTGGCAGAACGTAGGTATGCACAGCGTTGTAGAAGCGCGCGCCCCAGCATGATCCTGCCAGGTAGCCAAGCATCGCGAGATCGGGCGCAAGCCAAAGCGCGGCAAACAACCACCAACTGGCGCCGGTTCGCGCATAGAGCAGTGCAGATGCTGCAGTAACCGCCAATCCCTCGAGACGCAACAAGGTGAGCACCGAACCGTTAACTGCGCCAGAGGAAGTCATTTGAAGGGCCTGCGTCGCCATGCAATTTGGACGTAGCGTTTCTACGCCGGTTGCGGATTTATTCGCCCCGATCCAGGAAATCAGGCGGTGAAAAAGGGGAAGAGCCGAAACTCTTCCCCAGTCTGTACTTCCCCTCAGGAAACGAAGCTACTTCTTCGGCGGAGCGATGGTGTCCTTGGCAGACTTCGCCACGCGGAACTTCACAACGGTCTTCGCCTTGATCTTGATGGCCTCGCCGGTCTGCGGGTTGCGGCCCATGCGCGCCTTACGCTCTGCCTTGACCAGGCGGCCGATGCCAGGGATGATGAAAACGCCGTTCTTCTTGGTCTCCTTGATCGCTGTCTCGGCCAGAAGATCGAGGAACGCGGCGGCTTGCTTGTTGGTCAATTCGAGCTTCTCAGCCATGTGCCGGGTAAGCCCAGTCTTGGTCATTCCTGTTGCCATGTGATTGTTCTCCTTCTCTGGTTGTTGCCTGGTATCCCGCCGCTCGGCATCTTCTTGAGAGGCCATGAAGCGTACCGCATGGGGGAGTGCGACCTCAGGCGTTCCAAGGCACTTCTGAAGCGCCCGCAGGCAACGTAATGCACGAAACCCCTTTATTCATGCGGGTCCTCGAGAACCCTGTCGTTCGTAACAATGCGGCTTGGGGCGGTGCAAAGTCAATGAAAAAACAACGGTTTTCCACAATTTTCTTTGGGTTTTGTGCCTAAATTGCCTAAAAAGCTTGGTTTTTGCCGGTTTTTCGGTACTTTTGTGGCATTCGGGGCGTCTGATCGAGGCTTCGAATCATGCCAAACACAGTCTTAATGCAGCCCGAAAAGCACCTTCCGTTTGGGCGCGACAGAAGCCGCAATCGGTGTATTCAGCGCATCCACCATGGGCGCGAGCAGCCTAAAATGTTTGACCAGAATCTTTGCGAAGTCCTTGCGGAGCGCCGCCCCTGCAGGCAGCGTTGTGCTGAGCCCCCACTGCTTGCAGCGAATCAGATCGATGGCCGGATGATCCGCGGGAAAGCCCTTGGGAGGACGTGTCAGCGGCTCGCCTTCAAATTCGCTGAAGGTCTTGCGGACAGTCGGTTTCCTGAGAATCTTGCGAAACTCTTCGTGATTGTCGAGGAGCCAGTGGCGAATTGCCGCCAGCTGCTCCTTCTCGGGCATATAAGCGCCCGCCGCGATCACCACGCCCTTGGGGCTGACCTGGAAGTAGTAGCCTGCGCCGGATGTCTTATCAAGGCCCGTATGAGTCCACCATGCAGCAACGTGGGTCTTGTAGGGACGCTTGTCGTGGCTGAAGCGCGTATCGCGATAGATGCGGAAGAGACTCTTCTCCGCAGGCCGCACATGGTTCGGCGCAAAGTCCGTCATCGCGTCAGTCACCTTGCGCACGATGGCGAGCATAGGCTCCTTGAGCTCGGCCTCAAACTGCGCTTTCCGCGGGTTAAACCAGTCGCGATCGTTATGCTTCGCAAGGTTGCGCATAAATGTAAGCGCGTCGGGGCGAAGGTAAGCGAGAGCTGTGGAAGAGGAATTGTTCTTTGTGGGCATCGCAGTGAGCAGTGTATCGCGGAAGGCTGTGCGAATCGCATGATTGGGACGAACAGGTCAGCTTCTGTTTTGTATTGAAACGATCCCGGAGCAGGCCAGCGGGATCTGAATTAACTCTTGTCGATCACGCGCGACTGAGAGCCGCCGGATCACACGCGCACCGAGCTTGCGCTGCTTTGCTCAACCACATTCTTTGACACTATCGCGCCGACGCTGGGCACTCCTTCGTCCAACCAGGCAATAAAGAGCTTGTACCCCACTGACAAGACAATCGCTCCGACGAAAAGCCCGATGAGGTTCATTGCAATGAACCCGCCGAGGACGCCGATAAAGATTACGATCATGGGAACCTTGCTGCCGCGCCCCAATAGTATGGGCTTCAGGACATTGTCCATGAGCCCCACGATGACGGACCAGACCAGGAACAACACGGCATGGGTCGTCGACTGAGTTGCGAAGACGTATATGACTGCTGGGACGAGCACGAGCGCGCCCATCTGCAAAATCGCGGCGATCAGGAAGATGCCTGCCCATAAACCTGCTCCAGCCAATCCCACGAACCAGAAGCCGAGACTCGCGAAGAGGGTCTGGATCACCGCGACACCCAGTATGCCGTTTGTGACGCTTCGGACCGTTGCCGTGACGAGCTCTTTGTACTCGGGACCCTGCTCAGCAAAGATCCGGGCAAAGAGGCGGTCAGCAAATTGAGATTCCTTTTCGCTGGTCGCTAGGAAGAATCCGGCCAGCAGAATAGAGATCAGGAACTGCAGCATCGTGGCACCGAATTTGGCCGACGCAGCTAGCAGAGCGGGAATTCGCTCTCTAACTTGCGGACTGAACCGGCTTACCACCGAAGACAGGTCGGTGGAGCATAGGGTCCAAAAACTCTCCAGGCGAGAACCGATGATGGGTAACTTGCTTAGACCCTGCGGCGCTGGGGGAAGGTCGACCCGTCCAGCCTGTACTTGCTGCGCTATAGCACGAATTCCATCCGATAGAGTTCCCGCCAGCAGGAGCTCCGGCACGATCACGATCAACAAGAGCACGAGTGTACAAAGCGCCGCCGCCAACGTTCTGTGTCCACGGAGAGCGTTTGAGAGCATCCGATGTGCGGGGTAGACCGCGATGGCAATGATGATCCCCGAAACGATTATGTTCAGGAACGGTCGCAAAAGGAGAAAGCAACTGACGGCCATCGCCGCAAGAAGACTTAGCCGGATAAAGACTTCACGCCCACGATAGATGTAGCCTCTGTCCTCGACTGAAAACTGAGTAGCCATTAGCGAGCCCCCCACTCCACGGCATACCGGAGTCCTGAGGCGTTCGCAACTGCCAAAACTGCCAGCAGAGAACCACGCTGTGTCTGCTGATGCACGTCAGGGAGGTATACGATAGGGTCGAGCTTACGGAAGCAAAGCTTTCCACGCAGGGGAGACCAACATGCTGCGAACAGCTCTCCTTAGCCTCTTGCTGGCGGTGCCACTGTGGGCTCAAACCAAGGAACTGGATCTGAGGCCGGACGACGGCTGGGTCGATACAGGAGTCGACTTGGCGGCCGGAGACTCGGTCAAGGTTACCGCAGACGGCCAACTGCAGTACTCGAATGCGAAACAACCCAACGGTCCCGAAGGCCTGCCGCGCGGGTATTCGGACCTGATACGGGTAATGCAGTTCAATGATGCCGGTCGAGGGGCGCTGATCGGACGGATCGGGTCGAGCGACGCGGCCAGGCCATTTCTGATCGGGCCGCAGCTTACGAACGAGTCGCCAATTGCAGGGCGGTTCTTTGTCGCCATCAACCAGTCGTCATCTGACCGTGCGACGGGCTCTTACCATGTCAAACTGGTGCGCACCGCGGGAGTTGCGAAGCCGAAGGGGGATGTAAAAGTCCCGGCCTTCCCGCAGCGGCTGATCGATGAGATTCCCCGGCGGGTGACCGACGCGCAGGGCAACGAAGGCGACCGCGTGAATTTTGTCTTGATCGGCTCGCAGGAGCAGGTGCAGGCGGCACTGAAGGCCGCAGGGTGGGTAGTGGTCGACCGCACCAACAACGACGCGGTGCTGAGTGGCCTGCTCTCCTCGCTTTCGAAGCAGTCGTACGTAACGATGCCGATGAGCATACTGCAGTTGTGGGACCGTCCCCAGGATTTCGGGTACGCGCAGGCTGACCCGCTGAAGGTGGTGGCCTCGCGGCACCATTTCCGGCTATGGAAGGCTCCGTTCGACCTTGAAGGGCAAACGGTGTGGGCGGGAGCCGGCATGCACGATGTTGGATTTGACCGCGATCAGCGCACTAAGAATGGCATTACGCACAAGATTGACCCGAACAGCGACGGCGAGCGAGACTACATCCGCGACAGCCTGACCCAGACCGGCCAGGTGGTGAAAACCGACTACGCTACTCCGTCTGACCCGGTGCTAAAGGCGACGACTGCGACGGGAAGCGAGTTCACGTCGGATGGGCGCACGCTGCTGGTGTATTTCGCGGCGACGGGCAAGTAGTATCTCGGCTGCATCGTGATCCTTAGAATTCCGCTATGCGAAAGATCTGATCTGCTTCTGTATGGCGATGCTGACCACCTTCTGTGACGTACGGAGGCCGTGCAGCCATCGACAATATATGAAAACCGAAAGCGAAGCAGACCGGTTGCGCTCTTGGGATGCGTTGTATGGATCCTACAAAGCCCATCGCAATTGCGACGATGGCGCGGCGGCTGAGGAGTACAGTGAATCGGTCGCACGAATCTTATCGGACAGTGCCATCGAGCATTGTCCAGCTCAGCTAGGCTGGTTGTGCAAGAGCATCCAAAAGGCAGCCGACAGTGCACTTGAGCTTATCGGATCACTTTGAGCGCTGCCCGGAAGAGACCGTCGAAGTCGGCAGCGAGGGCCTTGTCTTTGGCGACGGACTGCTCGATGGCCTTCTCTCCCGCCGGGCGCTGGTAGCCGAGATTGATAAGCGCGGAGAGCACATCGTCCACGGCGGGTCCGGCGACGGCACCTGGCGTGGGGGCAACAGCGAAGTCTTCGAGCTTGTCTTTCAGTTCGACGACGAGGCGCTCGGCGAGCTTCTTGCCGACGCCGGGGATGCGAGTCAGCTGCGCGTGATCCTGCGCGCGTATAGCCTGCACGGTGCGCTCGGGCGAGAGGCCGCTGAGGATTTTGACGGCCAGCTTGGGGCCCACGCCGCTGACCGTGATGAGGCGCTCGAACAGTCGTTTTTCTTCGCGATCGAGGAAGCCGAAGAGCGCGATCTGGTCTTCGCTCACCTGCGTGTGGATGAAGAGCGATGTCTCTGCACCCAGGCCCGGGAGAGCGGTGAACGTCGGTACCGAGATGGCGACATCGTAGCCGACGCCGGCGGCCTCGACGACAGCCTGGCCTGGCTCCTTGTGGATGAGCTTGCCGCGAAGATGAGCGATCATTGGGTTCTATTGTACGAAGTTGCTCTGGGCCTGGATTTCGTTCACGTCTTTTAAAAAGCAAATGCGGATCCCTCGCTCGCCTGCCCCACAAACACAAGCGTTTGTGAGACCCCAAGGCCGCTACGCTCAGGATGACACGCCAGTGACTGGACTCCGAACGCAATGACAAGTGGGGGTGAAGCAAAGGCCAGGCCTAAAGGACCGTCAATCAGACGGCCTCATTTCAGCGGCCTGAAGGCCGTTACTCCCTTCCTGGGCTAGAGAATGTTCATGCGTCTGGCAACGCGTTCCAGCGTTTCGAGTGCTCGGTCCATCTGGGCGCGGGTGTGCTCGCTGGTGAGGATCAGGCGGATGCGCGCCTTGCCTTCCGGCACGGTGGGGAACGCAATGCCGGTGCCCATCACGCCTTCATCGAACAGCGCGCGCGAGTAGTCCATAGCCGCGCGGCCTTCGCCGATGATCACGGGCGTGATTGGCGTCTCGGTTGCAGGGGTGTTCACGCCGCCGATGTTGAAGCCGGCGCGGCGCAGCTCGCCCTGGAAGTAGCGCGTGTTGGCCCAGAGGCGTTCGATGCGCTCCGGCTCCTGCTCGAGGATGTCGAAGGCCGCGATACACGTCGCTGCGACCGACGGAGGATGCGAGGTCGAAAACAGGAATGGCCGCGCACGATGGTAGAGGTAGTCGATCAGGTCCTTCGATCCGCAGACGTACCCACCAAGCGCTCCGATCGCCTTCGAAAGCGTGCCGACCTGAACATCGACGCGACCGTGCATGCCGAAGTGATCAATGCTGCCGCGGCCGTTGCGGCCCAGCACTCCCGAGGCGTGCGCATCATCGACCATCATGATGGCGCCGTATTTTTCGGCCAGCGCGGCAAGCTTGTCGACAGGGCCGATATCGCCATCCATGGAAAAGACGCCGTCGGTGATCACCAGTTTGTGGCCGGGTTCGTTGGCGATTTCTTTCAGCAGCTCTTCGCAGTGGGCCACATCCTTGTGGCGGAAAACCTTGATTTTGGCGCGCGAGAGGCGCGCGCCGTCGATGATGCTGGCGTGGTTCAGCTCGTCGGAGAGGATGAAGTCGTCTTTGCCGAGGATTGCGCTGACGGTGCCTGCATTGGCTGCAAAACCGCTCTGGAAGACGACGCAGGCTTCGACGTTCTTGAAGCGCGCGATCTTCTCTTCGAGTTCCATGTGGATGCGCATCGTTCCGGCAATGGTGCGCACGGCGCCAGAGCCCACGCCGAGTTCGCGCGTAGCCTTTAGCGAGGCTTCAATCAGCCTGGGGTGATTGGCGAGGCCGAGGTAGTTGTTGCTGGCAAGATTGATGACCTCGCGGCCGTCATAATGGCACACCGGCGATTGCTGGTCTTCGAGCACACGCAGCCTGAAATGCGTCCCCTTCGCCTTAAGTTCATCCAGGACGGCTGTCAGATAGGCAAGCTGCGGGCGCGTAGCGGTTTCCGTCATGACATATCACCTCGACCAGAAAAGCATAGCGCGGGAGGGCGGGGTAGAGGCCGAGAGAACAAAGACCGTCCCGCAGTGGCTAAAGCCGCCGTCGATTTTATTGCTCTGTCCGGCCGGGGACTTACTTTACAAAACATCGGTCTTTCCGCAGGCTGTGAAGCCGTGCCCCTTCAAAAGCTGCGAATGGCATATTCGTCAGGTCTACTCGGCGTTGTTCACAAAGCACTCGTGAATGGCGTCGAGCGGGGCGTTGGGCCAGCGGTACTGTTTCAGATCGTCTTCGGAAAGTTCGTGGAGGGTGAAGTCGATCTGGCCGTCGGGATGGACGACCCCTTGCACGAATCCGTAGATGTGCGATTTCGCGGCCTTATCAGCAGTGCGGGGCAACGGATAGCGTTGCGCCCCTGCGGATCCGATGATGATTCCCGGCACGACATGGTTTGCATGCTGTTTCCAGTACGGCGTGTTGAATACATTCGGGGAGTAGTAATGCGAGTGGCTGGCGAAGAGATAAACATGCTTGCCTGCGGCCTGGGCATCGTAGAACCAGGTATAAACAAGGTCTCCGGTTCGTTCGCCGAGATCCCAGTCGTCCATCGCGTGTTCGGATCCTCGCGAGTGAGGCAGGGCTTCATGCATCCCGGCGACGATGGCGCGGATGCCGGAACCGGGCGCCAGATCGTGGTCCAGCACGCCGCGCAGCCATTTCAACTGCGCGTCGGAGAATTCGTCGCGGCTTGCGTTATCGAGCGTAATGAAGTCGACCCCATCGCGCGTCCAGTGATACCAGGGTCCGATCGGTCCTGCTTCCGCACCATCGGCCTTGCGCTGGGCCGCGATCTCGGGCCGATCGAGCAACGGGGTGAACTTCGCGATGAAGCCTTCGCGCGTCATGGGAGCAACAGTCTCATGGTTCCCGCGCCCGAGGAACACCGGAAAGGAACCGAATGCGGCCATCTGATGTGTAAAGAAGTCATCCCACGCGATCCGGTGGTACTCGTCTATGGAAAGCGCCTTGTCTGAGGGGAGCATCGCGACAAGGTCCTGGTCGGGCTTGGACATCCAGCGGAAGTCGCCGAGATGCCAGTAGAAAGCGTCGTTCTCGGCCTTTACCTTTGCAGCGATTGCGGGCATCACAAAATCGCCGCAGTTCCGACTGTCTCCGGAGATTGCAAAACTCCACGTCGTATCTTTTGTCTGGGCAGTCGAGAGAGCCGTGAAAACAAGAGACGCAATCAGCGCGCGAACGAGGTTGGATGGGGACATTCCTTCAGCATATAGGGATGAAGCGAGCCTCTTCCGTGGGCTTCCGCGTTTTGAGAGGCGTTCACGCTGTGATTCGAGTCACCGAGAAGCCCGGCTCGATGCCGGTAGGCTCAAATCTGCGAACAACTCGCTGATGAGGAGCGAAAATTCCATGGCTTATGTTGTGACAGATGCGTGCACGAAAGATTTTGTGTGCGTGACGGAGTGCGCTACGGCTGCCATCGCGCCGCAGCCCACAGACGAGGCCGCCAAAACTGTTTCTCAGGTCTACATTCATCCTGACGAGTGCATCGACTGCGGCAACTGCGCGAGTATCTGTGCCCAGAACGCGATCTATCCCGAAGCAGATCTTCCCGCCGACAAAACGGATTTCGCCGCGAAGAACCGCGCTTATTTCCAGTAAGTGCCTCGGGTATGGCAGGCGTCATTGCGGATCGGTGTTCGAAGGCGGCGGCGCCGGCGATTGCGCGCTTTGCTGATCCGCAGGGGACGTCGTCGCAGCAGGCTTGGCCTGTGTCCCGGCCGGCGCGTTGGGCGGCACGGCCGGCAATACGGCCAGGCCGAGTGTTTGGACGGTCGCCGGATCATCGCGCAGTTTCAGGTAGAGTACACCGTCAACGGGGTGCGGCACGGTCAACTGCGTACCGGTGAAGTCGGCGGGGATTTCAACGGCGTTTTCGAAGTCCGGAGAGGATGCGACGGAATCGGCGAGAAACAGATTCGTGCCGGTCAACGTGCACGGACGCGAGGGACTGCGCGGACAATGCAGCTCTTTGAAGCCCGGAATGCGCACGAGAGTTCCCAACGGCAGCCACTCTCCGGCGACTCCTTCTGCAGAAATTGCCCGAGCCTGCAATGGCCCGAAGGCCGATGACCCGAACTTGGCAAGCGGCTCCACGACCGCGAGAGCGGTGCCGGCATCCTCAAGCATCAACGAGCCATCGCTGAGCGAGAGGACCGTGTGAAAGCTGTTATCGACCGCGGCAACTTCGATCTTCTCGTCACGTGGGAAATTGGCGGGCGTCTTTGATTTGACGAAGAACACAAGTCTGCGCTCTACGGGCAGGTCCTCCGAGCTTCCGAGGCGCACCGGGGAAGGATCGGCCGACGCATCCTGCGTGCCCTTGCTCAGCAGCGCCACCTCCGGACGCGGCGGATCGACTGTGACAGGGACCTTCAGTTCACGGCCATCGCGCAGTTGGACCTTGGCAGAGTACTTCTTCCCCGGAACGAGAGAGGTGGTTTCACTGCCCGCCTTCATCTTGAGGCGGTCCTGATCCTGTACACGCTGGAGGTCCACCGGAGACCACTCGATGCCATTCAAGGTTGCCTTCGCGACCTCATCGAGGCGATTCCCTGTGAGGGCGGCCTCGGCCTCCCCGGAACTCAGCCTGAGCCTATCGAGCGAAGCCGCCTCGGAGTAGGCCGTCAGGGTAAGTGTGTCGGGCTTCTCGAGCCCGAACTGGTGAATTTTGATGGTCACCGGGCCGGGTGCGGCTGTCTTCAGAGGCACTCCGAGTTCCAGCGTGTCCGGCTTCGGTGAGTGCCATTGGAGTTCCGTGGGGCTTGCGCCCGCAGACTCCATTGCAATCTTGTCAACGCACAAGGTGTTTTCGCCGTGGACGTGGATCGTGTCTTCGCGCCCCACGACGAGGGCCGACGCATCGCCGGGCGCGATGGTCCACGCGCCTGTTCCAGCACTTACGAGGCGGAAGCGTGGCCCTTCCCAGTTATCGAACCCCCACTTACCACGCACTACGGCTGTGAGTTCTCCCGCAGGAAGCGCAGGCGCCGGACTCGAAAGAACGAGACCGCCTTCGCCCGCAGCGGCCTTAACCGGCAGCTCGACTGGCCCGGTCTTGGTCTCGATGTGAAGCTTCAGGTCGTGCGCCTGGGGTGATGCGTAAACCATCGGCGCACCTTCGGCGGGCAACACCAGTCCCGGCTTTTGTGCGCAGAACTGATCGCTCGGATTCGATGGATGCAAGGGGGGCAGCTTGGCCGGTCCCACAGGAGGCAAAGCGACGATAACTACCGATTTCGGATCCCGAAACGAAGGCGGGACATTCAGGCGCAGGTCAAGCGTGTCCTGAGTGGGCACCGCCAAAGCCGGAATGTATTGGTAATGGGCTGTATGCAGAGAGGCAAGTATCCGGGCCGTGTCGACGATAGCACCAATATAGGGGCTGTAGACCCCGGCGCCGCCAATCTGCGAATAGCTCAGCTGGGTCATCAGGTCGGCATTGGCGCCGCTGGTCAGTTGCGCAACACGGCTCGAGGTATTGGCGTCATCCAGTACCATGCCCTCCGTGTGCTGCGTGAGGCAGGGGGCCTGCTGCTCAGTGGGTTTGTCAAAGCACTGCTGATCAAGGCGAACACCGAGAACGGAAGCAGCTTTCTGCGCCCGTTCTTTCAAGGACTTGGGATCGGTTTGGGATGTCACCTTGACTTCCGCCAGATACGCGTCGAGTCGCATCCGGTCCCAACTTGCTGAGTTCAGATCCTGGGCTGCGCGGACGAAGGCGCCGGGGCGGCCTTTTACCGTATTGCGCAGCGTGCTGAAATCGCCTCCGGTGCTCGGGGCGAGAAAGACCAGCGCTTGCTGAGCTTCCTGGGGAACGTTGACAAACACACCCTCATCGCGCACTTGCCTTGTCCAGGTTTCAACCTTGGTAAACCATTCCGGCGGCGGCGGATTCGTGGCTCCTCGCAGGAAAGCGACGATCAGAAGGTAGTGCGCAGACTGGCTTTCCGGAAAGTCCGGATGGATCCACAAACGATCGCCCGGAAGCAGGTTGGGTACCTGGCCGATCGGAAGCGTACTATCGCCACGTTTTACGTGGACATCTACCTTGGGTCCAATCAGATCGAAGGCCGGCGCGTTACCCTGCCCGGATGCAGTCATAGCTCCCAGAAACAACAGAACAAAGGACAACAGGAGGGAAAGACGACGCATACCCCTATTGTACGAAGAGATGGCTTTCAAGATACGTCAACCGCACCGAGACTTTTGGCCATCTTTGGTGCAGGCGTGCCATCAAATACATCGGTTTGGCCTTGCACGGGGGCGGCGTTCAGTTGCACAATCGAAAGAGATTGGTGCGTGGTTAAGCTGGAAGTCCTTTTTAGTTAAAGTTTTCTCGATCCTGTGGGGTATCAGGACAGAATCAAAAAGCGGGCGATCGGACTGCTTCAGTCTGGCCGAAGGTCGCCGTCATTACCTTACATTCGTTCGGGAAACAGGATCAGTCCGTTACAGCCGGAATAAGAACCTGTCACCTGAAAAAGCGCCTCTTCACAAGAGTTGAATGCCATAGAGCGCGGGGGTAGGGACAGGTTAGCTCTATACGGAGAATGTTCATGAAGTCGAACAGAGCTGCACAAAGCAGCATTGACTTGAGTAATTTGAGTGTTCCTGATGCCGAGGAAATTATTGAAGAAGCCTTGAGTGAACTCGCGTTTTCACAGGATCCTGGACTGGCACGGGCGTTGCGCTTTCTCGCTCCCCCGGGCTACCAGGCGATTGTCGAGTTGTGCAGCGAGAACGGACGCAGTAAACGACGGAATGCATCGGCAGATACCTGGTCGCCCGACGAGGACGAGGTTCGCATCTACTTCGAGCGCCTGGACGACAGCGGTGTACCGGCTGCCCGGCCGAGCCGCGCCGCGCGCCCGGCGATTGAGCAGAACTTCGAGGAGGAGCCGGACAATGGCGCCGTTGTTCCCGCCGATCTGGACGCACGGGTGAAGGAACTCTGCGCGGCTCTGGCCGAGGCGGAGCGTGGAGGCCACGCTTTTATCGCGCTGAAGTGGTTCCGTGACTCGTTTCTGCCGCGAAAGGCCTTCCGGTGGAACCAGCATCCCGAATCGCGGCAGGCTGTGCTGGCGGAGGCGATCCAGCGGGGAGTTGTTCTCACCAGTAAGATCGCGAATCCAAAGACTCCGGCTTATCCAACGACGACCATCCGCCTGAATCGAGCTGAGGCAGGCGTACCCGAGGAGGCGCAGCGCTTCCACCCGGTTGTAGTGCACGGTGAATCGATCACCGAGGAGATTCAAGAGGAACGAGGAAAGCTGTGAGTTGTTATTTTCTCGAGTCCACGGCTTTCGCCAAGCTGTTCGTTCGGGAATCGGGGACCGACACCCTCATCCGGCTGATGGAGACGGTAGAGGACAACCGGAAGCTGATCGCAGCCTGTGCGCCCCTCGAGGTCTATGCGGCCATCCGCAGGCGGGAGCGTGCAGGCGACATCAGTGCAACTGACGCCGCGGCTGCCTTTGAGATCCTGCGAATTGAAGCGGCTCGGATGGTGCAGGAACCTCTAAACCCTGCCGTGCTTGAGGCCGCGCGCCAACTGCTGGATCGCACCAAGCTTCGCTGGACCGATGCGCTGCAGCTGGGTGCGGCCCTGGTGGCGCGTGAGATGTTCCGAGGCACTGAGATTATCTTTGTTTCCGCTTCGCAGCCGCTGTTGGAAGCGGCAAAAGCGGAGGGCCTTCAGGCTCTGAATCCCGAAAAGGATGAGATCGCCACGGTCGAGCAGCCGGTTTAGCTCTCGCTCAGAAATCAGCCGCTATTTAAGAGCCTCGACTGGATCCACCTTCATTGCGCGGCGTGCCGGCACGTAACTGGCCAGGGCGGCGACTCCAAGCAAGATCAGCGGCGACACGAGGAACGTCAAGGGATCGCGAACCGGGGTCTTGTACAAAACTGACTCCAGCAGTCGAGTGAGCAGAAAAGCCGCTATCAGACCTGCAGTGATCCCAATCGCAACCAGCAACAATCCCTGACGCATGACCAGACGCAGGAGGCCGGCTGGGTCGGCTCCGAGCGCCAGACGGATGCCAAACTCCTGCCTGCGCTGCGCAACGGTGAAGGAGAGGACGCCATAGACACCAATGATGGCAAGCAGGAGTGCGGTCATGGAGAAACCGGCCAGCAACAGCATGGTGAATCGAGGCTGGGCGCGCGACTTGTCGATCAAATCTTCTGCGGTTTGAATATCGGTGACCGGCTGACCGCTGTCGATCGTGGAAACCTGGCCGCGAACAGCGGAAATGACGTCCTGCGGAGGCACATCGGTGCGCACGAGCAGATTCATGTCGCTCCAGGGCAATTGAGGGAAGGGCAGATAGAGCTGTGCTTGCGGATCCTTTTGAAGGCCCTGATTCTTTACGTCTGCAGCGACTCCGATGACAAGAGCTGGGGCCGGCCTTCGCCCAATTACGACTCTCTTGCCGACAGCCTGCTGACCGGGCCAGTATTGACGGGCGAAGGTTTGATTTACAACCACCACTGGCGGAGCTGTCGCGTCATCGGTGTTCTTGAAGGTGCGGCCGCTCTCGAGTGGAACACGCATCGTGTCAAACCACTGTGGGCTGATGGCTTCGATGTCCACGAATGGGCGCTGCGCGAGTGGCGCATCAGGCTGGCCTTCGGGAAGAACAGGCGTAATGCGCTTGAATGTCAGCGGCAAGGTCGCCGAGATGGCCCCCGAGCGTATCCCCGGTTGCGACGAGACCCTACGGAGCAGGTCATCGAAGAACGCAATCTGCTGTTCCGGTTTCGCGTACTTTGTTGTCGACAGAGAGATGTTCATCGTGAGCAGGTTGTGAGACTCAAAGCCGGGATCAGTTTTCAGCAACCGATCGAAGCTGCGCAGGAGCAAACCGGCAGCGATCAAGAGGGCAAGTGAGAGCGCGATCTGGCTTATCACCAACAATGCCCGCGTCCGGGTGCGCGAGCGCCCGGCGGAAGCGCCCCTGCCTTCGTCGCGCAGCTCCGAGTTCAGATCGAGCCGCGCGAGCTGTGCAGCGGGAAAGACGCCGAAACCTACACCCGCAACCAACGAAATTGCGAGCGTGAAGAGAAGGACGCGCCAGTCGAGGGTGATCGAAAAGCCCTGCGGGACCTGCGATGCTCCCCATGTTGCGAGTGCACGGGTAGCTGCCCAACCGATCATCACGCCTAAAGCGCCGGCGATGAGAGCAAGAATCGAGCTCTCGGTGAGAAGTTGGCGGACGAGATCACCGCGGCTTGCGCCAATGGCCGCGCGGGTAGCGATCTCGCGTTTGCGAAAGAGCGCGCGTGAGAGCAGAAGGCTCGCAACGTTGGCGCATGCTATCAGGAGCACTACAGCGACAGCGCCGGACAGTATGAGCACCTTGGGCCGCACATCGCCCACCACCTCATCGCGAAGGTTTGAGGCGGTCATCATCGTAGAGGGAGAAGCGTCCGGGGCCGTGGGGTTCTGCTCGCGATAGCGCTGGTTTAGCAGCGCTAGTTCGTTATTCGCCGCGGTGAGGGTAGTTCCTGGCCGGAGACGCGCAACGATGTTCAGATAACCGACGCCCATGCGCAGCCGCTGCGGCGTCATCAGCGAAAACTCAAAGTAACGTGGGGTGAAGATGTCGGCCGGCGGCATGAAGGGAAATCGTGCATCAGCGGGCAGCACGCCAACGACGGTGCTCTCCACGGAATCAAGTGTGACCGCAGAGCCGATGATGTTCGGGTCTGAGTGATAACGCGAACGCCAGATGGCATCGCCCAGCATCACCACAGGCCGTCCCGCAGGGGTACCTTCATCCTCCGTGAACGTACGGCCGAGTTGGGGGCGAAGATCAAGCATCGGAAACAAACTTGGTGATACGCGCGCGATCTGCACCTGGAGCGGTTCGCCCTTTCCGGACAGGTTCAGATTGTCGTTGGTCCAGACAGCCACGGATTGGAAGGACCGGCTTTTGTCGCGAAGCAGCTCATAGCGCAACAGTGTGCCGCCGTTCTCCTTCGCGCCGTCTTTGGAGACGATGCTGACAAGCTGCCCCGAATCGCGGTAGGGGAACGGACGAAGCAATAGGGCGTCGGTCACTGTGAAGATCGCCGTGTTCGCGCCGATTCCCAGGGCTAGGGTAAGCACGATAGCAAGGGTGAACAAGGGAGACTTGGCCAGAGTGCGGATACCGAAGCGCAGGTCGCGAAGGAGAGATTGCATGGTGAGAGATTACAGGTTCCGTATCATTCGCGGCGAAAGCGATTAGCCTTTTCGAACTCTTCGCGCAGCTCGGGCGTACGCAGATTTTCGCGGATATGGGCGAGACGCTGTTCGAGTGCCTGGAGAGCAGCGGCAATCGCGTCAGTATTGGTAAGCGCAATATCGCGCCACATGGACCAGGGACTGGCGCCGAGGCGCGTCATTTCGCGCAGTGCACGGCCACCCACGTCTTTCAGCTCCGGCGCTTCTCCTACCTCGTCCTCAAACAACGCGCTCATGGCGGTGGCTGTGAACTGGGGAAGGTGGCTGACCCAGGCGACCAGTTCGTCGTGGCGTTCCGCGTTGAGATCGAGGGTGCGCGCGCCCATTGCAACCACCCACTGGCGCCAGCTCTTGGCCAGCGCCGCAGATTCCGGCGATCGTTGCCAGCCAGGATCGTCAGTAAATAGCCAAACGGTTCCACGAAAAAGGTTGACGTCGGCCAGTTCAGGGCCACCGCGCTCCTTGCCCGCCATGGGATGACCGGGAAGGAATCCGGCGCGATCGGTCGCGTTGAAGAGGCGCCCGCCAGCTTCTGTGATGTGCGCCTTCGTGCTGCCGACATCTGTGACCAGATGGCTTGGATCTAGAACAGGCGCGAACTGTTCCATCAGATCGAGTGTTGCGTAAATCGGCAAGGCGAGCAGGACAAGCTGGCTTTCGCGCGCTGCGGCAAGAGGGTCGTCAGCGATCCTGTCGATTGCGCCCAGAGAGCGAGCAGTTTCTGCGTGCCTGCCAGTTCGATTCCAACCGATGATCGCGCCAGGGAAGTTCGCCGAGCGCAGGGCAAGGCCCACCGATGTGCCCAGCAGGCCCGTTCCGAGAATGGCAATGCGCTCGATCATGGTTCCCTTCCGCAGCGGAGTTCGCGGCGTTAGCCGCGCTTCGCGCCTGTTAGCGGAGTTAGTTTCTGGCCTTTACTGGCCAGTGTCTGACGAGTCGGATTCGCAAAACTCAAAACTCGAATGCACCCCGCAAGGGCTAAAGCCCTGGTCATTTTGCGGCATTTGCGGCACGACTGAAGTCGGGCTTTTTCAAAGAGCAAGTTGACCCACTAACAACATTACCTCTGCGGTTACAACGTCCTCCCCACGGCATTTGCAATTACTCTGAGCTCGCTCATCAGCTTCTCGAACTGATCAGGATAGAGCGTCTGCGCTGCATCAGATGCCGCCTTGTCGGGATTCGGATGCACCTCGACGATAATCCCGTCGGCTCCGGCGGCAACGGCGGCGCGTGCCATGGGCGCAACCATATCGCGATGGCCGGTGCCGTGCGATGGATCGCCGACGATGGGCAGATGAGAGAGCTTCTTCACGACCGGGATGGCGGAAATGTCCATGGTGTTGCGAGTCGCGGTTTCGTAGGTGCGGATTCCGCGCTCGCAGAGGACCACGTCGTAGTTGCCGCCGGACATGATGTACTCGCTCGAAAGCAGGAGTTCCTCGATGGTGGCGGCGATGCCGCGCTTGACGAGGACCGGCTTGCGAGTCGCGCCAAGTTCCCGAAGCAGGTTGAAGTTCTGCATATTGCGTGCGCCGACCTGGAAGCAATCGACATAGGGCAGCATGCATTCGATCTGCGAGATCTCCATGACTTCGCTCACGACGAGAAGCCCGTGGTTGCAGGCTGCTTCGTGCATCAGCTTCAGGCCCGGAATACCGAGCCCCTGGAAAGCATAGGGCGAACTGCGCGGCTTGAAGGCTCCGCCACGAAGGAAGCCGGCTCCAGCGGCCTTCACGCGTTTTGCTATTTCGAAGATCTGCTCTTCATTCTCGATGGAACACGGCCCGGCCATAACTAGGACCTGTTGGCAGCCGAGCTGTATGCCGTTAGCAAATTTGATGACGGTACCTTCGGGCCGGAAACCTCTACCTGCCAACTTGTATGGCGAACTGATGCGGTGAACGTGCAGCACGCCAGGCAGGTTCTCAAACTTGGTGAGGTCGATGCTCGCCGTTGGCCCAACACCGGCGAGTATCGTCTGCGTTGCGCCCGTCGTGCGATGAACTCCGATGCCTGCCTCCACCATGGCCTCAATCACGAAGTCGATCTGTTCCTCGGTGGCCATCTCCTGCATTGCAACAATCATTTCTCTTTCCCTGTCTCGGGCGCCGATCCCGGGTTTCCGGCAACGGTTCCTTGCTGCTCGGGTATCGGGGCGCCAGTGCCTTGGCCCTTGAGGGCATTCCTCTCTGATGCCAACTCGTTCCGCTGCAATGCACGCATGACGTCGATGATGCGCTCGTAGATGTGGACCAGCTCGATGTCGGGCAGGGGGCCCTTGTTTGCCGCGCGCACGTTGGCATAGATCACCTTTTCGCGCGCGGGTTCGTATACCGGCAACGAGGTTTTTACCTTGAGGTGACCAATCATTAGTGCGGCACGGGCCCGCTCGCTCAGCAACTCCACGAGTTGGCGGTCCAGATCATCGATTTGAGCGCGCAATTCTTCCAGCGTCATTGCATCCTCGTGATACGGCTCCGGCAAAGGCTGTCTCTTGCGAGCAGCCTTCGCCGAGCGCATTGGAACAAGAGTTGAACCGATTCGGCGGCAACTGCTTCGTCAGGCCGCCCGGAAGCGTATGTGTTCAACGGGTCAACGCCGCCTGGGGCTGGCGCAGACCCTTGATAAATCGAGCCACGGCTTCGGGCGCCGCTTCGGGAGTAGACCGCTCGATCAACTCCACAATCGCGCTGCCGATCACAGCCGCATCCGCAAACTCGGCCACCCGCGCAACATGCTCCGCATTGGAGATGCCGAATCCGACTGCCACCGGCAGCCCGGTCCATCGCCGGATGCGCGCGACCAGCGCGGCTGCATCAGTGGCGAGGCTCTGCTGCTTGCCCGTGATTCCTACGCGTGAGATGGCGTAGATGAAGCCTTTAGAGTGTGAAGCGATAGCCTCAAGCCGATCGTCGGGGCTTGTGGGTGCCGCCAGAAATACGGGGGCCAGTCCGACACGGCTCATCTGAGCCAGATACTCGTCCGCCTCTTCGACGATCATGTCCGTGACGAGGACGCCATCAGCGCCGGCTCTAGCGGCATCGTCCGCAAATTGCGAGAGTCCGTAGCGGAGAACGGGATTCAGATATGTGAAGATGACCAGTCCTGCGTTGGGCCGGGCGGCGCGGATATTGCGCGCTATCTTCAGCACGTCGACCAAGCGCGTGCCGCGTGCCAGGGCGCGCTCGCTTGCGCGCTGGATGATGGGGCCGTCGGCAAGAGGATCGCTGAATGGTACGCCCAGCTCGACCACGTCGGCGCCGGCGTCGATAGCCTGAAGCGCGATGGCGCGCGTGGCGTCCAGACTCGGATCCCCGGCCGTCAGATAGACGACCAAGCCCGGCTTGTGATGGAAACTGAGTGCCATTTGAATGCGTTACGCTCCCCGAATCTGGAGTTCGCGGGCCAGAATGCCCATGTCTTTATCGCCACGTCCGGAGAGGTTCACTATCAGTATGTCATGCGGCGTAAACGTCGGAGCGATCCTGAGGCACTCGGCAACGGCGTGCGCACTTTCGAGCGCAGGCAGAATGCCTTCGGTCCGCGCGAGCTTCACGACTGCATCCAGCGTGGCCGCATCGTCCTGCGAGACGTACTCGGCGCGTCCGGAATCGTGCAGTGCCGCGTGCTCGGGGCCGATGGAAGCGTAATCGAGCCCTGCGGATACGGAGTGCGTCTGGGCGATCTGGCCGTTCTCATCCTGCAGAACATAGGAAAACGTGCCTTGCAGAACTCCGGGAACTCCGCCATGAAAACGCGCAGCGTGCTCGCCGAGCTCGGTTCCGCGGCCGCCGGCTTCAACGCCGATCAGGCGCACATCGCGGTCCTGGATGAACTCATAGAAGGCGCCGATCGCATTCGATCCTCCGCCGACGCACGCGATTACAACGGTCGGCAGGCGACCCTCTTTCTCAAGAATCTGCTCCTTCATCTCCTGGCTGATGCAGCGATGAAAGTCGCGAACCATCGTGGGGTAGGGATGAGCTCCCAGCGCGCTGCCCAGCAAATAATGCGTTGTCCGGACGTTGGTGACCCAGTCGCGCATCGCCTCGCTGATCGCGTCCTTCAGCGTCTTCGATCCCGAGGAAACGCCACGCACCTCGGCGCCGAGCAGGCGCATGCGCAGGACGTTAAGTTCCTGGCGCTCCATGTCGACGTCGCCCATGTAGACGACGCATTCCATGCCGAGGAGCGCGCAAACGGTTGCCGTAGCTACGCCATGCTGGCCAGCGCCGGTTTCGGCGATGATGCGCCGCTTTCCCATGCGTTTCGCCAGAAGGCCCTGGCCGAGCGCATTGTTGATCTTGTGTGCGCCGGTGTGGAGCAGGTCTTCGCGCTTCAGGTAGATCTTCGCGCCGCCGAGCTCCTCCGTGAGCCTCTTCGCGTAGTAAAGGGGCGTGGGTCGGCCGGCAAAGTCATGCAGCAGTTCGGCAAGCTCGGTCTGAAACGCCGCGTCGGCTTTGGCCAGTTCGTACTCGTGCTCGAGTTCGAGCAGCGCCGCCATCAGCGTCTCGGGTACGTAACGGCCACCATAGATGCCGAAGCGCCCGGGACGCGACTCTGAAGGATTCGCTGGGAGAATTACGGATGCCATTGAAGTTTCCTGCCCACACGCGCAAGGTTGCGTCAATTTCAGTGTACTAAGGCAAAGCCGGAGTGGCTGTACATCCCTCAGGATGGCAGGTGCGTCCGGTTATTATGTCAATTGACATTGGTCAATACAGCCTTGATCTGAATTTGTAGCGTGTGCCGCTCCGAGCTCGGCATCAACGGTTTTTCCCAGGGGTTGGGCGGGGCATGTTAAAGAAGGTCTTGATCGCGGGGCTTGCTGCACTTTGTTTTTGTCCGAGGCTTCCAGCCGGCGCCAGGGGCAACCCGAAAGATGGCGCGTCGCCTACGCCCTTCATCGTCGTCGATCAGTTTGGCTATCTACCGGATGCAAAGAAAGTCGCCGTTATCCGCGATCCGGCTACCGGTTACGATCGCCAATGGCACTTTGCGCCGGGTAAGGTCTATCAAGTCGTCAATGTGGAGACGGGGGCAGTTGTCTTTGAGGGGACGCCTATCGCCTGGCACGCCGGCGCTATTGATCCTTCATCGGGCGACCATGCGTGGCAGTTCGACTTCTCGGGGGTTGCGACACCGGGTCGCTATCTAATCCGGGACAAGCAGGTGGGGTACGATTCCGTGACCTTTTCTGTCGCGGCCAACCTCTATAAGCCTGTATTGGTGCAGGCTGTGCGCATGCTCTATTATCAGCGCGCCGGTTTTAACAAAGAGGCGCGTTATGCCGGCGCCGGCTGGGCGGACAAGGCGAGTCATATCGGCCCAGCTCAGGATTCTGAGGCACGGCTCTATAGCGCCAAGAGCGATAAGGAAACAGCCCGCGATCTGCACGGCGGATGGTATGACGCCGGCGATTTCAACCGCTATACCCGCTGGAGCGGTGACTATGTGGTGGGGCTCCTTCACGCGTATCACGAAAGCCCGACAGCCTTTACCGACGACTTTAACATTCCGGAATCCGGTAACGGCATTCCCGATTTGCTCGATGAGGTTAAATGGGAGGTTGAGTGGCTGAAGCGCATGCAAAATGATGATGGCTCCTTGCTGTCGGTGATCGGATCCGCGTCGGGAAGCCCGGCTTCGGCGGCGACGGGGCCCAGCTTCTATGGCCCGGCAACCACCTCTTCGACCTACGCAGGCGCCGAGGCCTTTGCCTATGCAGCCAAGACCTACGGGCAGTTTCCGGCCCTCAAGACATTTGCCGATGATCTGAGAAAGCGGGCGGTTAAGGCCTGGGGATGGGCGCAAGCGCATCCGCACGTGCTCTTTTACAACAATGATTCACGAGATCATTCTGAAGGGCTGGCGGCTGGGCAGCAGGAGGTTGATGATTACGGACGGGAGATGGGAGCCATCGCGGCGGCGGTCTATCTCTTCGATCTCACCGGAGAGACGATCTACCGCAACTATATCGACGCGCATTACCGCGACAATCATATCTTCACCCATCACCGTACGCTTGATTTCGACTACACGCAGACAGCACCCTTGGTCTACTATTCAGGCCTGGCCGGGGCGACGCCTTCGGTTTCGTCTGCCATCAGGACCGAGTTCGCCAAGGGGTTCGAAGACGACGGTTGGAAGGCCGCCGGGAGCGATCCTTACCGGGCCCATATTTCGGCCTATGTCTGGGGTAGCAACGCGACAAAATCCAATCACGGTGACATTTTTGGCGACGAGGCGCTTTATGGTTTGGGCAACCACAGCCCGGCCGATGCCATGAGCGCAGCGGCGGACTATCTGCACTATATCGACGGCGTCAATCCGCTCGGCAAGGTCTATTTGTCCAACATGAAGACCTTTGGTGCGACCAATTCGGTGGACCGTTTCTACCATACCTGGTTTACCCACGGCAGTGCGCTTTGGGGCAGCGTTAGCGGCTCGAAATTTGGTCCTCCTCCCGGCTACCTCGTAGGCGGCGCCAATCCGCACTACACCTGGGCCAGAGGTTGCCCGAACGTCAACCCTCGCTGTGGGCAGGCGCCGCCTTCACCCCCGTTTGGTGAAGTGCCAGAGAAGGCCTATGCCGATTTCAGCGATGGCTGGCCAATCGATTCCTGGGAGGTGACCGAGCCATCCATCTCCTACCAAACTGCCTACATCCGGTTGCTGGCCAGGTTCGTTCGATAGATGGCGGTCTGGGCGCAACGCAATGGGCGGCAATACTGACTTCAGTTCTCGTCACCTAAAAGACCTGGGAGGTTTTGATGAAAGCATTGATCTTTCGCGAGACCGGTGAACCGAGTGAAGTATTGAAACTGGCAGAGATCCCGACTCCTCCTTTGGCGCCAGGCGAAGCGCTCGTCCGAGTGCTGCTTAGCCCGATCAACGCATCGGATCTGCACATGGTGCGTGGGCGGTATGGCTATCAGCCGGAGTTGCCAGCCAGCCCGGGCATTGAAGCAGTGGGGACTGTCGAGGCTCTAGGTCCGGGTGTGCAAGGTCCGATGGTTGGAACTCGCGTAGTTTTCGTTGACACCTGGAACACCTGGCGCGAGCAGATCGTGTGCCCAGCCGACAAACTCGTGCCTGTTCCAGACGGCCTGGACGATGCGGCTGCCGCCGCTTCCTACATCAATCCTTTGACGGCCTGGGCGTTGACCAAATCAACTCACAACCTCAAGGAGGGCGACTGGCTTCTTCAGACGGCGGCTGCATCTAGCGTGGGAAAGTTCGTGCTTCAACTGGCGCAGCAGTTTCGA
>DATFSO010000102.1:0-39345 GCA_035262585.1 Occallatibacter sp.
AGCCGGTGCCCCGATAGCGTGGATTGAATATAGGCCGTGCCAGCCTCCCCGGCAGCGTGTGCAGCCGCCATTTCGCCTCCGGGATGAAACAGCCGGCTGCTGCCTACTGGACCGAGCAAGAAGGGCAACTCAAGATTCATACCCAGCACGCGCATGCGCAGGTTGCATTCCGGGAAAGTCACCGCGCCCTGCGGGCGGAACATGACCCTGTCGTAAACCCGGCAGGCCTCCCCAAGGGTGATCTCGGCATCGGCACCGCCATCGAGATAATCAAATACGACTCGCGGAATACGGCGCTCGGCAATCTGCCGCAGGTCCGAAATGTTTAGCACCCTTGGAAACGCGACCCTTCTTCGCTCAGACCTGGTCATCGGTTTTGGCATGCGTCAGTACCTACGGATTGCGAAATTATAAGTTTTGCGTGAATCTCCACCCAACAGGAAAGTTGATCGTAAAGTCCCGAGACCTGCAAACCAGAAGTTACGGTCCGAATCCCCTCGCGCGCATGTGCTCGATCGAGGTCCGAGGCGTGGAGCTGCGAAGGGGAAAATCGGATTGCTGACTGTGCCCACTCTAGCCCGAACTCGTGGGCCACTGAGGGTATTGCAATCCCTCCGTCGTGTGTCCTACCGAAAGCGCCGTCTCTCAAACAGAACATCATCTTCGAATCGTTCGATTGGTTAACGAACCTGGGATGTGTTAGCTCACAGGAGCAATAACCCGTCAGGTGCGGTCCGCGGTGTTTCTGGAAGAAACCTGACCGAGAACGGGTCAAAAACTTCGGACATTTGTTGCAGGAGGGGTAACCCGAACGTAACGGGCACTCCCCCGATTGAGGCAGTGCGGGCTGTTAAACCTGTGCTAGCCTAACTTCACTCTCTATTGAGTTTAGGTGGTTGGAGTACCCGCCCAGTGACCGCCAATGAAGTTCCGGTGAGCGGTGACACCGCATGGTATTGCTAGGAGACAGAATGCCGAGCCGGCCCTTGGTTAATCGGTCAGGACTGAAGACTGGTTCAGCGCCGGCGCCGCTCTCTGAATACAGGACTCGTTTTCGTCCCTCTCTACTCCTGGTTGCAATTGCTTGCAGCCCATACCTTGCATATTCCGCCCCGGCAAGGCCCGCCGAACTGACAACCGTTCGCCAGATTCGGCAAATGAAGCAGGGCGGTCTGGGAGTATTCAGGGCGCATGTAAAGGGCATCGTCACCTATTACGATGTGGTCGGACCGAACCTGTTCGTTGAGGACAAAACCGGCGGCATCTGGGTGGACTTGCGGGGCTCCGCTTTGAAGCCTCCATCGCCGGGTCAGCTTCTCGATCTCCGCGGCACAGTCGGATTCGGTTTCAGCCCGTTCATCGCGAACCCAGACTGGACTGTTATTGGGAACGCGCCGCCACCGAAGCCGGAGAGTGTCTCCTACGGCGAAGCGGCGACCGGCTCGTTCGACGGTCAATGGGTACGGATGGATGGGGTAGTGCGCTCATTCGTGCAGCAGGCCGAGGGCGATGTACTGGTCATCGATGTTGCGACGCCGACTGGTGTTTTCAAAGTGCGGGTTCCGGGTTACCGTGATCCATTTCCAATGGAGCTTGTGGACGCGAGGGTCCGGTTTGAAGGCGTGTGCGGCGCCGCATTCAATTCCCGAAATCAACTCGTTTCGATTCACCTTCTGATGCCCTCGCTCAAGAATCTGGAGGTTCTTGAAGCATCACCGAAGGACCCCTTTGCGGTTCCGGCTACGCCGATCGCTGAGATTCGGAAGTTCTCGGCTGACCTATCCAATGAACATCGCGTGAAGGTTGTCGGAACCGTGACGGCCAGGTTTCCGGGGCAAGGAATCTATCTAACAGATGATTCCGGTGGGCTCTATGCGGAAAGCACGGATGGAACTCCAGTCGCTGAGGGCGACGAGGTTGAGGTCATCGGGTTTCCGGCAGCGGGCAGCTTCAGCCCGGTTCTAAAGTCCGCACGCATTCGCGCTACAGGAAGACATACGATCCCGGTGATTACGACCGTGACCGGACGAACTGCATTGAAAGGATCGTATGATGCGCAGGTCATTACCATCGCCGGAACACTCAGTTCCGTTCGTTGGATAGCAGGCCGACAGGTATTCGGCCTCAGCTCCGATGATCATGTGGTCTTCGAAGCAACCTTTGCTCAGAGACCTTCTTCCCCCTTAAACGTAGGCGAGGGAAGCCGGTTGTCTCTCACTGGTGTCTGTGCGGTGAAAGCTGACGAAAACGGCAACCCTGCAGCATTTCAGGTCGTCCTTCGTTCACCCCAGGATATCCAGGTCGTGGCGCCACCGCCGTGGATGAACTCAGAGAGGACTAACTTTATCTTCTCGGGACTAGGGTCCCTGACGCTTGCAGTCATCTGTTGGGTGCTGGTCCTTCGAAGGCGAGTGCGGAAGCAGACTGAGATCATCACCCACAAACTCAAGAATGAGTTGGCGCTTGAAGAGCGCTATCGCAGAATCTTTGAGCGCAACCTGACGGGTTTGTACGTAGCATCAGCCGACGGAACGATTCTTGACTGCAACGACGCCTGTGCCCGGATTCTCGGTTTCCCAGGCCGCAACGAACTCCTCGGGGACCCCGCTCGCGCAAGCCAGATCATTCTCAATTTGCACGAGAATGAGTTGGATAAATCTGACACCGCAGAAACTGAAAAACTGTTTGAGCGGGCTGACGGGATACAGGGCTGGGTCTTGTGCAGCATCAAGGAAGTAGGCCCTGAGGGTGAGGGGGACAAGGTTTTCGAAGGCTCTCTTGTCGACATCACCCAGCGAAAATTTGCAGAAGCGCAGATCCAGTTCCTGGCCTACTTCGACTCACTTACAAAGCTTCCCAATCGAATTCTTACGCAGGATCGGTTGTCCCAGGCAATCGCCGCAGCGAAGCGTCACGGCGAGATGATTGGAATTCTCTACCTTGACCTTGATGGATTCAAAGTCGTCAACGATTGCCTCGGCCACTCCCTTGGAGACGAACTGCTGCAAAAAATCGCGCAGAGGCTGAAGACATGCGCTCGCCAGGACGACACCGTAGCCCGGCTGGGCGGCGACGAGTTCCTGATCGCGCTCAGCGGGATCGAATCCTACTCGGATGCAGCTATCGTTGCGGAGCGTGTCGCGCGCGAATTAAGTCCGGTCTTCGAGGTTCAGGGACATCAGCTGAATGTGACCTGCAGTATCGGAATCAGCATCTTTCCAGATCATGGAGAAGATGTTGAGACACTGATCAAAAACGCAGATGCGGCCATGTACTCATCCAAGAATCAGGGTCGCAATACCTACAGGTTCTTCTCCGAAGAGATGACCTTGGAGGCGATCGAGCGTCTACAGCTCGGCAATAGCATGCGCGGCGCGCTCGATCGCGAGGAATTCTTCCTCGTATTCCAGCCTGAATTTGACCTTCACACCGGCGCGGTCTCGTGCTGGGAGGCCCTTATACGCTGGAAGCATCCCGATCTTGGACTGATTCCGCCTGACCGGTTCATCCACGTCGCGGAGGCGAATGGCATGATTGTGCCGATCGGGGAGTGGGTCTTGAGGACGGCTTGCGAGCATGCGCGTTCCTGGCATGAAAAGGGGAACAAGATTCCGGTTGCGGTAAATGTGTCGGCGGTGCAATTCCGCCAAGCGGGGTTCTGCGATCTGGTGAAGGAAATATTGGACCAATCGGGATTGGACCCCGAATACCTCGAGCTCGAGATCACCGAAAGCCTGTTGCTGGCGACAGAAGATACGCGGTGGGAGGTCCTCGGACAATTAAAAACCCTTGGCGTGCGGCTTGCCATCGACGATTTCGGCACGGGATTCTCGAGTCTCAGCTATCTCAAGCGGCTTCCGGTCAGCAAGCTCAAGATCGATCGCACTTTCATTCATGACCTTCAGCACGATGCCAACGATGAAGCGATTACCGCGGCAATTATCCAGATGGCAAAGTGTCTGCGGCTGAAGGTGACAGCCGAGGGCGTGGAGAATCAGGAGCAGTTGCGCCTGCTTCGGGAACACGGCTGTGACGACGTCCAGGGATTTCTTTTCAGCAAGCCGCTGAAGCCGGATCAGATGGATTTCCAGAGCCGCAAGTCGTCGGCACTGTTCGAGATTCTTTCCATGGGCATGGCCAACTGAATCCCCCCTAGTGTTGCGGCCGGAAGCGGCCCTCCATTCCACCTGAATCCGCGTCGTTGCAGATCGCCTTGATTGGCAATTTGCACAGAGTATTTACGCTTCGGGATCTCCCCATTCCTCCAGTTCCGGGAGTATGATTCGTGCTCCGCACATCCCTGCCAAATTCACGCGGTCTATTTCCTCTGGAGGACTTTGATGGCGACACTGACGGAACCGATTCCGGGCAAACTCAGCGACAAGGTGAGTTTTCGCCCTCGCTATGGCAATTACATTGGCGGCAAGTGGGCTGAGCCTGCAGGTGGCCAGTATTTCGAGAACGTAACCCCGATTACCGGAAAGGCTTTCTGCGAGATTCCGCGCTCCAATGCGCAGGACATCGAGCGAGCTCTCGATGCAGCCCATGCCGCACGCGATGCCTGGGGGCACACGAGTACCACGCAGCGGGCCATCCTGATGAACAAGATTGCCCAGCGAATGGAAGACAACCTCGACATCCTGGCGCTGGCTGAAACTTGGGACAACGGCAAGCCTATCCGCGAGACCACAGCCGCCGATCTGCCACTCGCCATCGACCACTGGCGGTACTTCGCCGGATGCATCCGCGCACAGGAAGGCACCGTCTCCGAGATCGACCACGAGACTGTGGCTTATCACTTCCATGAGCCGCTCGGTGTGGTTGGGCAAATCATTCCATGGAACTTTCCGCTACTGATGGCGACGTGGAAGCTGGCGCCGGCGTTGGCCGCCGGCAACTGCGTCGTGCTCAAACCGGCCGAGCAAACCCCAGCCAGCATCCTCGTCTGGGCCGAACTCTGCGCCGATATCCTGCCTCCTGGCGTGGTCAACATTGTGAACGGATTCGGCCTGGAAGCCGGCAAGCCGTTAGCCTCGAGTTCGCGGGTAGCCAAGGTCGCCTTTACAGGCGAGACGACCACCGGCCGGTTGATTATGCAGTATGCCAGCCAGAATCTGATTCCAGTTACGCTCGAACTCGGCGGCAAGTCCCCCAACATCTTCTTCGAAGACGTATGCCGGGAAGACGACGATTTCTTCGACAAAGCGATCGAGGGATTCGTGATGTTCGCGCTCAACCAGGGCGAGGTTTGCACCTGCCCCAGCCGTGCGCTCATCCAGGAAAGCATCTACGACAAGTTTATGGAGCGGGCGCTCGAGCGTGTGGCAGCCATCAAGCAGGCCAACCCGTTGGAGAGCGACACCATGATCGGTGCGCAGGTGTCAACCGAGCAGATGGAGAAAATTCTCAGCTATATCGACATCGGTCACAAGGAAGGCGCGGAACTGCTGGCGGGCGGTGAGCGTGCACACCTCGGTGGCGAATTGGAAAGCGGATATTACATCAAGCCAACCGTGTTCAAAGGCCATAACAAGATGCGCATCTTCCAGGAGGAAATCTTCGGACCGGTGGTTTCGGTGACGACATTCAAGAACGAAGCTGACGCGCTGGAGATCGCGAATGACACACTCTACGGGCTGGGCGCAGGCCTGTGGACGCGCGATGCAAACCGCGTGTATCACCTCGGCCGCGCCATCCAGGCCGGACGCGTCTGGGTGAATTGCTATCACGCATATCCGGCACATGCAGCGTTTGGCGGCTACAAGCAATCGGGCATCGGCCGCGAGACACACAGCATGATGCTCGACCACTATCAGCAGACCAAGAACTTGCTGGTCAGCTACAACCCAAAGAAGCTAGGCTTCTTCTGAAATCGCGATTCTCATGGCTGAATTACCCAAGCAGGTTGATGCCACCGATCTTGCCATCCACCTCATCCGCGTCCTGCGTGCGAAGCATGGGCCGCTGATGTTTCACCAGTCAGGGGGCTGCTGTGACGGCAGCTCCCCGATGTGCTACCCCCGCGGCGAGTTCCTGATCGGAGACTCCGATGTGAAACTCGGCGAGGTGGACGGCGAACCTTTCTACATGAGCCGCAGCCAGTTCGAATACTGGAAACACACCCAGCTTTTGCTCGACGTAGTGCCCGGCCGCGGCGGCCAGTTTTCGCTCGACAGCCCCGAAGGGCTGCGTTTTCTTATCCGCTCGCGTGTGTTCACAGACGCCGAGATCGAGGAACTTCGAGCCGCTAAGCGCATCTAAACTCTGGCGTCGTAAGATTAGGTGCACTTAGATTTCATTGGTTCGGAGCAGTTCATGTCGGGTGTCGTAATCGTTTCGGCAGTGCGGACGCCGATTGGGAAATTCCAGAAATCGCTGCAATCGTTCTCCGCACCGAAACTCGGGGCGCTGGTTGTGCGCGAGGCAGTGCGTCGCGCGGGGATTGAGCCGGCGAAAGTGGATGAATGCATTATGGGTTGCGTGTTGCAGGCCGGCGTGGGGCAAGCGCCCGCTCGCCAAGCCGCAATTTTCGCAGGGCTTCCGCCGCAAGTCGGCGCGCTGACCGTTAACCAGGTCTGCGGTTCGGGACTGCGCGCGGTTTCATTGGCCGCGCAGGCCGTGCAGGCCGGTGATTCCGAGGTCGTCGTTGCCGGCGGTATGGAGTCGATGACAAATGCGCCCTATCTTCTGCCGCAGGCGCGTGCCGGATACCGCATGGGCAATGGAAACATGATCGACGCCATGATCCACGACGGTTTGTGGGATGTCTACAACCAGTTCCACATGGGTGTAGCGGCCGAAATGGTCGCCGAAAAGTGCAGGATCAGCCGCGAAGATCAGGACGCCTTCGCCGCCGAGTCGCATCGCCGGGCCGCGTTGGCCACGGTCGAGGGACGCTTTCGTGCGCAGATTCTGCCGATTGAGATTCCAGCGTCGAAGAAAGGCGATCCACCGCGCGCCTTCGATCAGGACGAGACTGTCCGGCCGGAGACCACTGTCGAGATTCTTGCGAAGCTGAAGCCTGCATTCAAGCAGGGAGGAACGGTGACGGCCGGAAATGCTCCGGGAGTGAGCGACGGAGCCGCAGCGGTGGTCGTCACAAGCGCAGAGCGGGCGAGGGAACTGGGTGTGAAGCCGATGGTAGTAATCCGTGCGCAGGCTGCCACCAGCCGCGAGCCGGAGTGGTTTTCCCTGGCCCCGATCGACGCGGTGCGTAAGGTGGTCGCAAAGGCCGGCTGGACGCTTGATTCGGTGGATCTGTTCGAACTGAATGAGGCCTTTGCGGTGCAGGCGCTGTCCGTGATTCGCGGACTCGGCCTCGATCCGGAGCGGGTCAATGTCAATGGAGGAGCTGTGGCCCTTGGCCATCCCATCGGCGCCAGCGGGGCGGCAGTGCTCGTAAAGCTGATCTACGCGATGGCGGATCGCGGCGCGAAGCGCGGTGTGGCTTCACTATGCCTCGGGGGCGGAGGCGCGGTGGCGCTGGCGGTCGAGCAGCTTCATTTCAAGTAAGTTGATCTGCCAACAAGGTTTGTCACCCCGGCGACGAGTGGAGGAACCTGCAGTTGCCGTGCTGGGGTGTCTTCCGCTGTTCTCGGTTGCCCCGATCCAGATTTGTGTCAGAGCACGACTTGATGTTTCCAGGGAGCTGTCAGCGGTGCCGCATTTCGGGGCTGTAGCACCTGATGGAACTGTCCGTTATCGGACAACCGGGCCCGCGAGCGGTCACTTCAACTCCCTTCAGATCAGAGTATTAGACCGACTAACTCATTTGTTTCGTGCGTCTGGAGCCGGGCCATCTTTGGCACCCCAAGTGCAAATCTATCCGGCGTTATGGATATTGCGCGCCCTGATATCAAACGGAAAAAGAAACGCCAGACATTCATTTGGGCTGGCGTAGGAGTGGTAGTACTTGCGACTGCGGCGTTTGCGGTTTCCCGGCTTAAGCCGGCGGCTCCCACGGTGGATGCTTCAACTGTATGGCCTGACAGCGTGAAGCGAGGAAACATGATCCGGCAGGTACGCGGATCGACCGGCACTCTCGTACCCCGCGAAGACTCAATTCAGCTGATTCCAGCGCTTACCGATGCGACGGTTGTCCGCATTCGGGTTCTGCCCGGCACGATGGTCAAGCCCGACACGATCCTGATGGACCTGGCCGCGCCCGAGGTCGAGCAGAAGCTGCTCGATGCAAAACTGGCGGTCAAGGCGGCTGAGTCCGACTATAAGAGTCTTCAGGCGCAGCTACAGAGCACGCTGATGGACAAGCGCACCACTGCGGCACAGATTGAGGCCGACTACACCACCGACAAGAGGCAGGCCGATACCGACGAGCAGCTCTGCAAGCTCGGAGTTGTAGCCGGCAACGTCTGCGGAGCCTCGAAGGACAAGTTTGAGCAGTTGGCGGCGCAGAAAAAAATCTCGATGCAGCAGCTCGACGTAAACGAGAAGAACATCGAGGTTCAACTCGCCTCCGCGCAATCGAAGATCGATCAGGCGAAGGCTCTTCTCGCGCTTTATGAAAGGCAGTCCGCCGCGCTTGAGGTTCGGGCCGGGATCGCCGGCGAGGTCGACCCGCTGCCGGTTCCCATGCAGGCAGGTATGCACGTAACCGCCGGGACGTCTCTCGCCGAGGTCGTTCAACTCGGAAAGCTGAAGGCTGCATTGCAGATCCCCGAGACCCAGGCTCGCGACATTCAAATCGGCCAGCCGTCCTCGGTTGATACTCATAATGGTGTTGTTTCGGGCCATGTCATCAGAATTGACCCCGCAGTTCTGAACGGAACTCGTACCGTCGACGTACAACTTGATGGAGAGCTTCCGCCGGGAGCAGTGAAGGGCTTGAGCGTTGACGGAACGATCGATCTCGAGAAGCTCAACGACGTGTTGTATGTGGGTCGTCCGGCGCTCGGACAGGAGAACTCGACACTGAGCCTGTTCAAGGAGTCGCCGGATCACAAGACCGCCGAGCGTGCCCAGGTAAAGGTGGGGCGCGCCTCGGTCAACAACATCCAGGTACTCGATGGATTGAAGGAAGGCGATACGGTGATTCTCTCCGACATGTCGCGCTACGACGGGGTAGATCGCATCCGTCTTGAGTAGTATTTGGGGCCGCGCATCAATGAGTTTTGAGGAACTGGGCCACGGAAATCAGAGGAACGGTTTTTCTGATCTCTGTTCTTTGAACACTGACAACTGACTCTACGAGGGGGATAGGATGGCAAACGACAAGCTGATTGAGATTGAGGATCTGACCAAGGTCTTCTACACCGATGAAGTGGAGACCCACGCGCTCTCTGGCATTCACCTCACCATTTCGCGTGGAGAGTACGTGGCGATGTCGGGCCCCTCGGGCTGTGGCAAATCCACGCTGCTGTCTATCCTCGGTCTGCTCGATACACCGACGGGCGGCCGCTACCTGCTGAACGGAAAGCCGGTGGAGAACCTGAGCTTCGGTGAGCGTTCGCGCATCCGCAATCAGGAAATCGGCTTCATCTTCCAGAGTTTTAACCTGATCGGCGATCTCACCGTCGAAGAAAACGTCGAACTGCCGCTGACCTACCGCGCCGGTATGCCCTCGGCCGAGCGCAAGAAGCGTGTGAAGGAGGCACTGGAGCGCGTGAACATGGCGCACCGCATGCGGCACTATCCCGCACAGCTCTCCGGCGGTCAGCAGCAACGCGTGGCTGTTGCGCGTGCGCTTGCCGGGTCGCCTTCGATCCTGCTGGCCGATGAGCCTACCGGAAACCTCGACTCGAAGAACGGCGAGGCCGTGATGCATCTGCTCGCCGACCTGCATCGCGAGGGCTCGACCATCTGCATGGTGACGCACGATCCGCGGTTTGCCAAGCACGCCGAGCGCGAGGTGCACCTGTTCGACGGAAAGGTTGTTTCTGAGGATGAGCTGAAGAAGCTCACCGAAGAAGTGGAGGCCTAGCGACGGCCTATGGCGCGACCGATCTGATGACAACCCCTCCATCATCGTCCGCGCCGTTTCCATCAATGATCGGCTCTTCACTGTAATCGGTGTGGCGCCCGCGGATTCTTGGCATCTTTCGGCGGCGTGGACGAGGCCGCGTGGGTTTTTCTAGCAGCGATCACGCCGGCCCGCCGAGCGGCCAGCATTGAACCAATGCAGGCACTCAGAAACGAGTAGGGAACACCGCACTTTAGAAGCCGAGCAGCGAAAAGGAGACGAGCGGAATGCACAACCTGGTTCGCGACATTCGTTATGCGTTTCGCCAACTGCGGCGCGCTCCCGGAGTTGCTCTGACTGCGGTGCTGACTCTCGCCCTTGGCATCGGAGCCAGCTCCGCGATCTTCTGTCTGATCGATAACCTTTGGCTCCATCCGCTGCGTGTTCCGCATCCCGGTGAACTGGTGCGCGTATTTGCCACAACAAAGCAAGCTCCCACGGCGAAAGAAGGTGTGGACACCTATTTCACCTACTCCGAATACCAGGCGATTGCGACGCGGATTACGGCGCTCAAAACGGTGGTTGCGCTTGGCCGGCGCGGCAGCCTGATGCAGCGCCGGGATGGTACGGCGGTTCTGTTGCTCACCAATGTCGTCTCGAGCAACTTCTTCGAGGGCCTCGGCGTTCATCCGCTGCTGGGACGTATCTATACCGCTGCTGACGCAGCGCAATTGCGCACACATCCTGGCGTCCTGCTTGGCTACGACTTCTGGCAACGGGAGTTTGCGGGTGACCCGAGTATCATTGGCCGTCAGATATCGATCTTGCGTGGTGCACATCATCGAACTCAGGTCGACGTCTGGGGAGTGCTGCCGGCGACGTTTCGTGAGATCGATAACGGCATGGATCGCGATCTCTGGATGCCGGTCGAAACCTGGGCAGTGGTAGCGCAGGCCGATGAATTGACCTCGCGCGAATTTCGCTGGTTCAAGGTCATCGGCCGTCTTGCGCACCACGCAACCGTTGCCCAGGTCAACCAGCAGGTTGCCGCGACAGCTAGAGCCTTGGAACTCGCTGATCCGCAGGCCAACCGCGGACGCGGTGCCCGCGCTGTCGGCGACTTTCCTTACCGCATGGACCGGGCTGGAACCACGGGATTCGTCTTGTTCGTCATTGTGGGATGCGTGGTTCTCCTCGGAACGGTAAACATTGCGCAGATCATGCTGGCACGGGCACTGGGCCGTTCGCCTGAGGTTGCTCTCCGCCTCTCGCTCGGCGCGCATCGCTTCACGATAGCCCGCCAGTTGTTGATCGAAAACCTGCTGCTCGGGGTCTTTGGGCTTGTAGCGGGCGTTGCGCTTGCGACCGCGATTGCAGCGCTGCTGCCAAGATTGCTGGTCAGCGAACCAGCGATGCTTGCCGCCATTGGCTCGAGCCACATGAGCTTTCAATTGGACTGGAGGGTCTTCCTATTCGCCGCGGCGCTTGCCTTTGTCACGATGCTGCTACTCGCGCTCGTTCCCCTCAGCCAGGCGGCAACATCGGAATTGCTGCCGGTTCTTCAGGCCGCATCTTCGATGCGCACCGAGGCAAAGAGGCCGTTGCTGCGACGTGCAGCCATCTGGTTGCAGATCGCCATTTCGTTTGCATTGCTCATTTCCACTGGTGCGCTGGTGCGCAGCTTCATCAATGCTCGCACGCAATCGATCGGCCTCACGCGCAAGCAGGTGCTCCTGGCCTGGGCGCAGGAGCCTGACGCTCCCATGCGAGACGCTGTCGTTCAACGCATGGTGTCCATGCCCGGCGTCGACCGCGTCGCGTACGCAGTTCGTGCGCCGCTCAGCCTTTCCGAGGGCGGGATCGCGGTCAAGGTTGCTCTGCCGAGCCACCCCGAGATCCACGATCCCATCGAGATCAAGTACAACGCAGTCAGCTCCGGGTTCCTCGATGTAATTGGTACGCACATCCTGCGCGGCCGTGGCTTTGCGGCTGCCGATGACCAGCCGGGCTCAGCCGTGGTTGTCATCAACCGCACGATGGCGCAAAAGTACTGGCCCGATCGGGATCCTATCGGTCAGGCCGTAGCGCTCGTCGGTTTCAACGCTGGGTCCTCGCCGGGATCTGCCCCCAACACCGAGGCGCGCATCATCGGTGTTGCTGAAGATGCGCCGATCAACGAGATCGGCGAGCTTCCTGAGCCCTACATCTACATGCCGTTCCACCTCTCCCAAATGGGCGAGATTACATTCGCGCTCGAAACAAGACAAGACGCAATGAGTCTCGGCCAGGCGACACGCCAGGTGCTCATTCACACGAATCCGCTGCTCGACCCGATGATGGTCACTTCGCTGCCCGAACTCATCCGATACTCTGCGGGCAATTACCAGATGATGGCGGAACTCGTCAGCGCGCTCGGTTTCATCGGGCTTGTTCTTACCATCGTTGGTCTCTACGGATTCCTTGCATTCCGCGTCAACCAGCGCCGCCGCGAAATCGGCATTCGCATGGCCCTGGGCGCATCGCGCGAGAAGACGGCGTTGCTGATCCTTAGGGATACGGCTCGCATGACCTCGATTGGACTGGCTGTCGGCGTGGTCTTCGCGTTGGCGGCCACACGGCTCGAGTCCTCTGTGCTCTTCGGGGTGCACCCGCTCGACGCATTGTCGATTGCAGGCGCGCTACTTATCTTGTCAATCGCGATCGCGGTCGCGGCATGGGTCCCCGCGCGCCGTGCTGCTTCCATTGAGCCGATGCAGGCCTTGCGAACTGAATAGAAGGAGAGGTCGGAATGAGTTCGTTCATGCAGGATGCCCGCTACGCACTTCGCCAGCTGCGCAAATCACCGGGCTTTACGTTGACTATAGTCATCACGCTCGCTCTCGGCATTGGCGCCAACGCAGCCGTCTTCACAATGTTCGACCAGGTTCTGCTGCGGATGTTGCCGGTCGAGAAGCCAAAGGAACTGGTGAGCCTTGAGTGGAACGGCGCATTTTCAGGCTCGATGAGCAGCTTCGGCGGAGTGTCTCCAGAGCACATCGGTTATTTCTCCTACCCGATGTATAAAGACCTGCGCTAGCAGAACCAGGTTTTTCAGAACATTCTGGCGGCGGACAGAACGCAAGTCGGAGTGTCGTGGCGCAACCAGGCGGAGAACAAAGATGCGGAGATTGTCAGCGGCAACTATTTCCAACTGCTGGGTCTGAAACCGGCCCTCGGCAGGCTGCTTGCGCCGCAGGACGAGACGACGAAGAACGCCAATCCGGTTGCGGTTCTCAGCTATGACTACTGGCGAACGCATTTCGGCGCCGCGCGCGATATCGTCGGGCAAACGATTCTTATCAATGGCCACTCTTTCGCTGTCGTTGGCGTTGCGCCGGCTCACTTTGATTCGGCCATCGGCGGATACAAGCCGGGGGTGTTCGTCCCGGTCACCATGGTTGAGTACGTGATACCGTGGAGAGCGCAGCTCGACGATCTCAAGAATCATCAGGCCGTATGGCTCACGGTGGTGGCGCGCCTCAAGCCCGGCGTGACCATGGCACAGGCGCAGGCCGCTCTGGCGCCGCTTTGGCACTCGCTGCGGACGTATGAGTTCTCGCTGTACAAGTCGAAAACGGAGCGGTTCCGGAAGAACTTCATCGACAACTCCCATCTACGGGTGCTGGACGATTCGAAGGGGTTCAATCCCAACCGCACCGATCTCCAGAGACCGCTCACGATCCTGATGAGCATGGCAGGCCTGCTTATAGCGATATGCGCCATCAACGTGGCTACACTGCTGCTGCTTCGCGCTTCGGCGCGTGCCCGCGAGATGTCGATGCGATACGCCCTGGGCGCCGGGCGCAGCCGCATTGTTTCGCAGCTGCTTGTCGAAGGCGGGGCGCTTGGCGTGGCCGGCGCAGCGGCGGGACTGGCCTTCGCACCCCTTGTGGCGCGCGTACTGGTGCGGATCATGACCAACGCCGACCCCGGCAGTGAACCGTACTCGGCCACGGTCGACGGACGGGTGCTGTTGTTTACCTTGAGTGTTTCGATCCTGGCCAGCCTGTTGTTCAGCTTTGCCCCGGTGTTGCACTTTATCCGTCCCGACCTGGCCAACTCCCTTCGTCAGAACTCCGGAACCGCGTCGAGGAACTCGCAGCGCTTCCGCAAAATTGCAGTGGGAGTGCAGATCGCACTCAGTGTCATGCTCCTCGGAGGTGCTGGACTCTTTGCTCGCACGCTCGACAATCTTCGCCGGCAATCGGTCGGATTCGAGGTGAGTCACCTGGTGACCTTCAGTCTCGACCCTACCAGCTCCGGCTACGGCGAAGACCGCACACCGCAGATCGTGGACAGCTCTCTGAAGATGCTGAGCGCCATTCCGGGCGTAGAGCAGGCGGCCGCTACAACGGACCCGGAACTTGTTGGCGATACCGAGACCTCCAATTTTTCGGTCCAGGGTCACAAGGTAAGCGAAGAAGAAAGCACGAACTACGAGCATGCCCGCATTACGCCGGGCTACTTCGCGGCCCTTAGGCAGCCTTTACTCGCGGGCAGGGAATTCACCGTCGCGGATGCCAAAGGCCAGCCGAGCGTAGCAGTCGTCAACCTGGCGTTCGCAAAGAAATTCTTCGGCACGCCGCAGAACGCAATTGGCCGCCAGATCGCAGAGGGCGGCGGCAACGATGTCAAATACGACACTACGATCGTGGGAGTTGCCGGAGACATCAGGCATACGGATTTGCGCACTCTCCTGGGCCCGGCCGTCTACCAGCCGTATTTCCAGATGAAGCATCCGAATGGCGTGGTGATGTACCTGCGTACGGTGCAACCGCCGGAGACTATGGAGCCTGCCATTCGACAGGCGATTCGTCAGCTTGACCCCACGCTGGTAGTTGACGGCCTGCGCACGATGGAAGAGCAGGTAGACCGGAGCGCTGCGGATGAGCGTGCCCTTGCTTTTCTTGCAATAGGATTTGCGGTGCTGGCGCTGCTGCTCGCCGCCGTAGGTCTATACGGTGTGCTGGCCTACTCGACAGAGCAGCGCACGCGCGAGATTGGCGTTCGCATCGCGTTGGGATCGCCGCGATTGACCATCGTTCTTCTTGTCGTGCGTGAGATGGCGCTGATTGCGGCGGTCGCCACGGCGGCTGCGGTTCCTTCCGTTGTCGCGCTCGCTCGGCTCTTCCGCAGCCAGTTGTTTGGAGTCACCACATTTGATCCGCTCACGCTTTGCGGAGCCGTATTTCTCACAGTTTTGATGCTCTCGCTAGCCGCAGCATTGCCGGCCCGCCGCGCGGCGGGAGTCGAACCCATGCAGGCATTGAGGACGGAGTAGAGAGGGAACGGAAGCTATGCACCGATTTCTCCGCAACTTGAGCTTCAGCTTTCGCGTGCTGCGCAAGAATCCGGCGCTTGGCGCCACCCGCGAGCGCGTGGTCCGCATGATCCTGCGCGAAGGCATTGTGCTCGCCGCGTGCGGCCTGGTGCTGGGACTGATCGGCGCGTACTTCGTTGGCCGGGCGATGCGCAGCACGCTGTTTGGCGTAGGAACCATCGATGTTTCGGCCTTTTCCGCGGTTGGCGCGGTCCTGCTGCTCTCGGCTCTGGTGGCGTGCTACTTCCCCGCGCGCCGTGCCGCGGCCGTGGAACCCATGAAGGCGTTGAGAATCGAGTGACCCGAGAATTTTGAGATCGGAGTAAACGGAATCATGATTGACCTGAAAAATGTTGAACGCAGTTATAAGACCGGCCACGCCGAGACCTGGGTGTTGCGCCGCATCAATCTCACCATTCGCGAGGGCGAATTTGTCACCATCATGGGGCCCTCCGGAGCAGGGAAGTCGTCGTTGCTGAATGTGCTTGCGCTTCTCGATGACAGCTGGGCCGGCGAGTATTGGTTCGGCACCACGCCTGTGCACTCGCTCAATCGCAAACAGCGCGCCGACCTGGCACGGCAGCGCATCGGCATGGTGTTCCAGAGTTATCACCTGCTCGACGATTTAACCGTTGCAGAGAACATCGATCTTCCGCTCTCGTATAAGAACCTGCCATCGAAAGATCGCGCAGGAATGGTTGCTGACATTCTCGACCGCTTTCAGATTGTCGCGAAGAAGGATCTGTTTCCGAACCAGCTCTCAGGCGGCCAACAGCAGCTTGTTGGTATTGCTCGTGCGGTCGTCCACGCACCTTCGCTCCTGCTGGCAGACGAGCCGACCGGCAATCTCCACTCCACGCAGGCGCGGGAGATCATGGAGCTTTTCTGTGAACTCAATCGTGCTGGAACGACGATTGTGCAGGTCACGCATTCTGAAGAGAACGCCCGCTACAGCAAGCGGATTATTGAATTGCGCGACGGCTGGATGACGCGAGATGAAGCCTTGCAGTCAGCCCCATCGGAGGTCGGCGCCAAGTGAAGACTCCACAGGTGAACGAATTGAAGAATAAACCGGGTACTCCAATTCCGACTCGGATCGTCGCGGCAGCGGCAATACTGCTGCTTGAGGCCAATCTGGCATTCGCGGTCGCGCAGGACACGCCCGCTCAAAATGCTCCGCAGGCGACGGTGCCCGTGCAGGCACAGGGACAGCAGGTTCCGTTCAACGTGATGTTGAACAAGTCGTACAACCCGTTCGATAGTTATCGGGGTAAGGTTGTTCCGCCGCCGAGCATGGCGAACTCCCCGCGGCTCACTTCTCTTATCCGTGATGGAAAGCTTTACCTGTCGCTGCGGGATGCAATCGATCTTGCGCTCGAAAACAATCTCGACATGGTCATCGCGCGCTATAACATTCCGATCGCGCAGATGGACATCCTTCGCACCAGGGCCGGCGGCTTCGTGCGTGGCGTTAACACCGGTGTGGTCTCCGGTACGCCCGGCGGAGCGGCAGCCGGCACCGGCGTCGGCAGCGGGGCCGGCGGTACAAGCACCGGAACGGGCGGCGCGGGCGCTGGAACCGGTGGCATCGTGACATCCGCACTCGGCGTGGGAACAAATGTCTCCAGCTATGATCCTTTCATCCAAGCCAAAATTTACAACGATCATATCTCTCAGCAACTGACCAACCGTTCCATCTACGGTGTTTCCGTCTATCACCAGAACGAGAACCTCGCTAACATCACCTACCAACAGTCCTTTCCGACCGGCACGTTCTTCGAGACCGATTTCAACAACTACCGTCAAACGTCAAACAGCCCGAACAATACTCTGAATCCTCTGCTCTACTCCAATGTGCAATTCATTTTGAGCCAGCAGTTGCTTGCCGGTTTCGGCACCGGCCCGAACCTGCGCTATTTGCGCATTGCCAAGACCAACCAGAAGATCTCTGATATTGCCTTCAAGGCGCAGGTGATCGCAACCGTGACGCAGATCTGCGATATCTACTGGGATCTTGTGAACGCCTACGATACGGAACAGGTCGGCGAACGCTCGGTTGCATTTGCGACCGAGACACTGGACACAAGCCGCAAACAGCTCGCACTCCAGGCCATCCCCGAAATGGATGTGCTGAAGGCTCAGAGCGAGCTTGCCCAGCGCCAGCAGGACCTGACGGTCGCGCGCACTAATCTCGAACTCCAGGAACTGTATATGAAGAACGCCATCACGCGTTCTTTCGACGATCCGATCCTCGAAGAGATGTCGGTCGTGCCGACAGATCATCTTGCCGCACAGATTCAACCCGACACGAGGCCGGTGCAGCAGAGCATCACTGACGCTCTGAAGAACCGCACCGAGTTGCAGGAATCTGCGCTTGATCTCAGCAACCGCGAGCTGAGCCGCAAGACCGCCCGCAACGCTCTGCTTCCACAGCTGAATGTTTACGGGTTCTACTCCGGCACCGGGAATGGTGGTACGCCGAACCCTGCGTTCACTGGCGGAACGGTCACTGCTCCCTGTTGCTGGGGTGGCACGATTGAGAACGCTCTGAACAACTCGTCACCTGAGTACCAGGTGGGATTCCAACTCCAGATGCCCTTGCGCAATCGCGTTGCCAAGGCCGACCAGTACCGTACGGAACTCGAGTACCGCCAATCGCAGGTGTACGCTGAAGAGTTAAAGAAGAACATCGTGATTGAAGTGCGCAACGCTCGCTATGCGGTGGAACAGGGAGCCAGCCGTGTTGATGCTGCCCAGCAGGCTCGCGATCTTGCGCAGCGCACGCTCAACATCATGCAGCAGGAGCAGAAGCTCGGTGCAGGCTCAAATCAGCAAACGCTCTCAGCCGAGCACGATCTGTCAGTCGCGGAGTCGGCACTCGTCACAGCGCAAACCGCCTATGAGAAGGCTCGCATCGAACTGAAGCGCGCGACCGGCTCAGTTCTTGAGGATTACGCAATCTCGATCGCAGAGGCAAGAAGCGGTGTAGTGGCGGCGGACAATCATTAAGAGATGGACAATTACTAAATGACAGACCCCAAAAAGAACGAAAGAATCCGGGTTTTGGTTGCCGATGACCAACCGCATATCCTCGAGGCCGTGGAGCTGTTACTTGAGCCGCAGGGCATTCACGCCGACTGCGTCCGATCGCCGCAACTGCTGCTCGAGGCCCTCGGCCAAAGCGATTACGATGTTCTGCTCATTGATCTCAACTACACGCGCGACACGACCTCCGGCCAGGAGGGTCTTGATCTGCTTGCTCGCCTGTTGGAGATCGATCCGCGTTTGCCGGTGATCGTGATGACAGCCTGGGGCAACATCGATCTGGCCGTGGAGAGCATCAAACGCGGCGCCCGTGACTTTATCCAGAAGCCCTGGGAGAACGAACGTCTCATTTCGCTTATCCGGGTCCACGCCGAATTGCACCAGGCGCTGAGGCGCGCCCGCCAGCTCGAGCTTGAAAACCGTCTGCTGCGTGCCGAAGGCATGCCTGACTTTGTTGCAGGCGCACCATCGATGCAGCCTGTCCTCGAATTGATCAGCCAGGTCGGGCCCTCCGATGCTAACGTCCTCATCACCGGAGAGCACGGTACCGGCAAGGAGATTGTCTCGAAACTGCTCCACGCCGCATCACCGCGCTCCCGCATGCCCCTGGTTGCGGTGAATGCGGGCGGCCTGCCCGAGGGTACGTTTGAAAGCGAGATATTTGGGCACGTCAAAGGCGCATTCACCGATGCGCGCGCTGACCGCGTAGGACGATTCGAACTCGCAAATGGGGGCACACTCTTCCTTGACGAGATTGCAAATGTGCCGCTCCGGCAGCAGGCCAAGCTTTTGCGTGTCCTCGAAACTGGGGAGCTCGAGCGCGTCGGTTCGTCGCAGACGCGCCGCGTGGATGTGCGCGTGCTTTCTGCTACTAATGCGAACCTGGAGGAAGAAGCCAAGGCCGGAAACTTTCGCGAAGATCTGCTTTTCCGCATCAACACGGTTGAGATTCATCTGCCGGCGTTGCGCGAACGCCGCGAAGACATTCCGTTGCTGGCGATACATTTTCTCAACCGAAATCGATCCCGTTATCGGAAGCAGGTCACAAGCTTTTCGCCCGCGGCGATGCAGCAGATGCTGCAGTACCCCTGGCCCGGCAACGTACGCGAACTGGAACACACAGTTGAGCGCGCAGTGCTGCTGGCCCGCGGCGAGGAGATCGAGCCTGCAAATCTGGCTATTGCCGCTGCCCGGTCTTCTGCGCCAAACTTCGAAAATATGAGTATCGACGAGGTCGAGGCTCTGCTTATTCGGAAAGTTCTGCGCCGCTGCGACGGCAATATTTCGCAAGCGTCTGAAGCCCTTGGGCTCAGCCGCGCCGCGCTTTATCGTCGCATCGAAAAGTATGGCTTATGAGAGGCACGTGCGGAAGCGCCAGCCCTCGGCATTGCGCCGGGCGTGGCTTTTTTGTCTTCTCCTTGCGCTTCCCACGTTGCTTTTCTTTGCCATTCTGGTCTGGCAAGAGCACGTCCCGACTTCTCCAGCCATCCTGCTGCTGATATGTCTCCTGATCTATCTTCTGCTGATTTCCGGATCCCTCATCGAAGGAATGATGCGCCCGCTGCAGACGCTCTCGAACGTGGTCTCGTCGCTGCGTGAGGGCGATTATTCCTTCCGTGCCCGTGGCGCGGGTTCGCCAGACGCGTTTGGCGAGTTGGCTTCAGAGATCAATGCGCTCGCCGATTTGCTTCAAAAGCAGCGAGTCCGCTCCCTTGAAGCAACTGCGCTTCTCGCGCGCATCCTTGAAGTCATGCACGCGCCGCTGTTCGCCTTCGACCGCGATGAATCACTTCAACTCGTGAACAACGCCGGCGCACAGCTTCTTGGCCGTCCACTAGCCCGTTGCTTCGGCCACAGCGCCCGCGAACTGGGCCTGGATGGCCTCTTGATTTCCGGCGATCAGACGATCCATTCGTTTGGCGCCAAACCGACGCGATGGCTTCTTCGCAAGGCGCAGTTCCGTCAGGACGGCATACCTCACACGCTTCTTCTGCTCGCCGACGTGAGCCAGCCGCTGCAGGAAGAGGAGCAGGTTGCATGGAAGCGACTGATTCGTGTTCTCGGTCACGAACTCTCCAATTCTCTCGCGCCCATCAAATCTATCGCCGGAAGTTTGCTGGCGCGGGCTGAGAACATTGCCCGCGATGATGACACGGTCCGCGATTTTCGCCGCGGTCTCAGCGTGGTGGAAGGGCGCGCAGATGCATTGCATCGTTTCGTGCAATCCTATCGCCTGCTTGCGCAGCTGCCGCCGCCGAGTCTTAAAACGGTGCATGCAGGACCGTTGCTTGAGCGGGTTGCGCTTCTTGAACAGCGCGTGTCCGTTCAACTCGATTCCGGCCCGCCGGTGGTGCTGAATGCAGATCCCGACCAGCTGGAACAAATGTTTATCAACCTGCTGACCAACGCAGTCGATGCGTCGATTGCAAATGGCGCGAAGCCCGTGCGGATCGGATGGCGGGTTGCGGAATCGAATCTCGTGGTCGGCATCGAGGACAGTGGGCTGGGCATTGCCAATACGGAGAATCTGTTTGTGCCCTTCTATACGACGAAGCCGAAGGGAAGCGGGGTGGGACTCGCGCTGGCCCAGCAAATTGCGCGTGCTCACGGCGGCGAAGTCAGATTAGTTAATCGTGAGGACGGTCCCGGCGCCCGGGCCATTATCCATTTGCCGATCGCGTAAGAGGCGACTATCCGGCGGCCGAGGAGATCGAAACAATGTTCCGCTTGATCTCCGTAGCGACAACACAATTGCGTCCGTTATGCTTAGCGCGATAGAGAGCCGCGTCGGCGATGTGAATCATTTCTTCGTAGTTCGTTGGGAATCCCGCGGCGACGCCAAAACTTGCCGTGACCGAGAAAGTCCTGTCGCCTGCTTTAATTTGTGCCGCCTCCACGGTGGCCCGCAAGTGCTCTGCCCGCGCTCGTGCGGCTGGGAAGTCTGACCCGGGTAGAATCAACAGGAATTCTTCTCCGCCATATCGTCCCACCCAATCGTAACTTCGAACAGCGCGTTGGAAAATCGCTGCGATCTCACGCAGCGTGATATCGCCCGCCATGTGACCCAGCGCGTCGTTGACTCGTTTGAAATAGTCGAGATCAACGAGAATAACGCTCAGCGGACTTCCATCCCGTTTGGAGCGGTCGACCTCTCCGCGCAGGCGCTCCACGATGATGCGATGGTTCCACAAACCGGTCAGCCCATCGTGCTCGGCGAAATGGCGCATCTGTTCGCGTGTTCGTACAAGCTCGGTCTTCTCGCGTTCCAGGTCCTGGGTCCTGCCCCTTACCGCCTCTTCGAGCTGACGTTTCTGACGCATCAGTTGGCCCACGCGGTGGCGCCAGGCCCACACGAGGACTATCAGAATGAGCAGCCCCATGGTCCACAGGCTGAATTTGTCCTGCCACCAGAGCGGGACGATGGTGAACGAGAGGGATGCCAACGGCGAAACCGTGCTGCCGGCCCCGTTCACTGCCGCAACTTCAAATCGGTAACGGCCCGGAGGCAGGTGACGATAATGCACGGTCAGCTCGCGTGTCTCTTCCCAGCCGGAATCTTGCTCGCCGACCAACCTGTAGCGTATTCCGATGTCCTGCGTGTCCTTGAAGGAAAGCAGCGCCATCGAGACGGTGAGCTGGTTAGAACTCCACTTCACTGAGCCGCCATCGGTGATCGGCACAGTGCCCAGCAGCACCTGGGAGATCGCCGGAGGCGGCGGCGATCCTGACAGAGCATTTTGCGGGGCGATCAGATGGCTCAGGCCGCCCGATGTCCCGATCCACATGCTTCCATCCTGATCTTCTGTCAGGGCAAAGCTGTTCGTGTCATTCCAGATCAGCCCGTCATCCTGCGTAAAGCTGCGCCAACGCTGCCCGTCAAATACAGTTACTCCCGCGTCTTCGCCAACCCAGAGCCAGCCTCGCCGATCCGCCAGCAGCGCGACAATCTCTTCAGACATAAGGGGCGGGCGGCCAATATGATCGGCCTGAACGACCTTATATCCACTCACGCGCAGCCGCATAAGGTCCTGGGATGGACCGGCAGCCCACAAGTCGCCACGCGGGTCTACGGCGACCAGATCTGGTCGCGCTCCCGATTGTCCCGGATCAATGCGGTGCCAACCCGTGGAGTCGCGCTCAAAGAGACCCTCGTCCGTAGTCGTCCACAGATTTCCCTTCGGGTCGAGAGTCATATCTGTGAAACGCATGTCGGTCTTCGGAAACGCCGCATCTTCGACTAGCTGAGGTTGGCGATCTGGAGACAGGGGGTCCACTTGGTACATGCCCCTTGAAGTCGCAATCCACAGGCGATGTGGCCCATCGGCAAGAATCAGGTAAACAGGAGGTGTCTTCTGCTGCATTCCTGCCAGAGTGTTCTGATCGATTCGGGTTAGATCCCCGCTCTGGCCGCTGACCCAGATTGAACCGTCGGCGGTCACCGCAATGGAGCCCGCGCGCGAAATCTGCACGCCCGGCGAATGCCAGATCTTTGGAACATTTCCTCCCACGGGAATCCAGGCCAGTCCTGATTCCGTGCCGATCCACAGGCGGCCTTGGTGGTCGCGCATGGCAGCCCAGACGACGCTGTCGCTCAAACCATCAGCAGCGGTATAGGCCTCCCATCGATCTTCGCCGACCCAGCGAAGAAGACCGTGTCCAACCACGGCCATCCAAATCGAGCCCTCGCGGTCAACATACAGTTCGTACACCTCGTAGGGCGAAAGACCGTTTCGCTCGGTCATCACCCTCCAGTGATCCGTCTCCCAAAGTGCGAGCGAGGCGCCCTGAGCCGTCAGTATGCGCCCCTGCCAGTCTTCAACGAGCGTTGGATAGGGTTCCGAGAGGCCACCGGGCAGATCGCGAACATCTGCATGGCTGCCGTCCGGCAGCAACTCGGCAATGTGCTGATTGCCGCGAAGCCAGATGTGCCCGTTGCGCGCCACCATCATTCGTGACCAGTGCTCTTCAGGCAGGCCAAGGAACGAGCGCATCTGAGCGGTCCGCCCGTCCTTCAGGCGGCAGAGATCCTTATCGCAGCCGAACCAAAGGGATCCGTCTGGTCCGTAGAGAACGCTCGAGATGAACTTTCCGGGCAGGTTCAGCGGTTCTGAAGTCCAGCCATCGGCGCGATGACGAAGCAGCACACCATGGCTGCTCGATACCGTAACCACCTCATCCGGCTTGTTGGCTGCAAACGTGGTTCCGGTGGGATGAGTGAATTCATTCAAGGTGAACGGGAGCTTAACGGCAGAGAACCGGCCGTCCTGGCGTTCAAAATAGACGCCACTGGAAGCCCCGACCCAAAGCGTTCCGTCGGGCGCGAGGTAGAGCGTGTCGATGATGCGGTCCGGAAGCCCAACTTCGGCGCCATAACGCTGGAATTGGCTGCCGTCGTAGCGATAAAGGCCGTTCTGAGTGCCAACCCAGAGGTATCCGGTTCGATCCTGCTGGATGCAGGTGACATTTGGATTGCCGAGCCCCTGTGAGTACGGGCGAAAACTGTACCGCTGCGCTCCGCACTGAGGCGAAAATGCGCCCACAGCCACCAATCCGGCGGCCATCCACCGCAAAAGCATGCCCGATTTGGGTCTCCAATTCCGCAAGGTCTTTCTCGGCACTTCGGTCGGAAATTCGATTGCTTACCGGGAAGCTGGAATCATCAACTTTGCATTGAATCCAGCCCGGTTTTTTGCTCCCGATTTCCCGGTTCTTTTTGGTAACCCAAATATAGCTATGAAGGGCCTTGCGGAACATGCCACTTTTGTCTAAACCATTGTGGGACAAAGGTGTGCTGGTAATGAAGTAAGGTTACCTCAGTTTCCGAAAGGGCTCGTCTTTTGAGGATTTTAGACGATGCACCGGAGGGTGCGTCGGTACTCCCTCTAGTCGCATGCCAGCGCGGTCTCGGCAAGTGTGAGCCCGTCGCGGTTTTCGGAATCATCCGGCGCTGATGACGGCCCCGGGGCAAAAAACGAGTTCACCTGATTGAGGACTTCCTCGCCTGTTCGAGCCTGATAAATCGTCTTGCGCAGACGGGCGCCTCCCGGCACACCGTGCGTGAACCAGGTCGCGAATTGCTTCATTTTGCCCGCGGTTTCGCCCATCCGAGCGTCACGCGGCAGGTCCTTGGTGGCTTCGGCCTCGGCGAGCAGCATTTCGAAATACGCGCGGATCATGTGGTGGCGATCGGCGAAGGTGGGAAGGTCATATCGGCCAGTCTCTGTATATTGCCCAATCTGCCTGAAGATCCAGGGATTGTCAGAAGCTGCCCGGCCGATCATCACCGCGTCGCAACCGGTCTGCTCCACCATGGCTGCCGCGTCTTCCGGCGTGCGAATATCTCCATTTCCGATGACTGGGATACCAACCACTTGTTTCACAGCCGCAATCCACTCCCAGCGAGCCTGTCCGCTATAGCCCTGTTCGCGAGTACGCGCGTGCAGGGCTACAGCGTTTAATCCCTCGGCTTCGGCCATGCGGGCCAACTCGACACAGATAATGTGTGCGTCGCTCCAGCCCATCCGGAACTTGACTGTAAAGGGAATCGTGACCGCCCGCCGGACCGCGCGGAAGATTTCGCCGATTTTGGGAAGATCGCGCAGAAGACCCGAGCCACCGTTGCAGCCTACCACGCGTTTTGCAGGACAGCCCAGGTTCAGATCGACCGTATCGAAACCCGTGTCCTGCACGATGCGGGCGGCTTCGGCGAGCGTCTGCGGATTGGACCCGAATAACTGCGCACCGATCGGGTGCTCATCGTCGTAGAAGGTGAGATAACGCCGGCGCTTGCTATCGCGCATCCGCGAGAGCCCGTCCGCAGAGGTGAACTCCGTCATCAGCAATCCGCATCCTGACTGCCGATTGCTTACATCGGCCTCAACCGCAGCGAACTCCTGATCTCTGTTCTCTGATCTCTGTTCACCCGTAAACACGCTGGCATGGCGAATAAAGCGTCGAAACACGGTGTCGGTGACGCCGGCCATCGGCGCCAGCACTGTCGCCGGGGAGACAGTCACCGGGCCAATGCGCATCTCGGCCGGTACACGAATGCCCTCGGGCATCGTGTGCTCTCTGGGATTGTCCCAATTCTTCTTCACCGTGAATCCCTTGCCAGCCATAAATTCAGCTCTTAGCTCCTAGCTTCTAGCTCGATATTGCCTGAGAAGGACCCTCAGCAAAATCGAAATATGTTCGTTGCCGCCGACGCCCGAATCCGCAGCTAGAAGCTGTCTCTAAACAAACTTAGGCCCCCGCCGCGGCGGAGGCCCGTTCTTTTTGGGTGCTCCAGGGTCTTTTCTGAGACCTGGGCTCGCCGTTCTACTTCGCCGGAGAAGCCTCGCCAGCCTTCGCATATTTGCGGCGGAAGCGCTCTACCCGACCCGCTGTATCCACCAGTCGCTGCTTGCCGGTAAAGAACGGATGGCAGTTCGAGCAGATTTCCACGTGGATGTCGCCCTTGTGGGTCGACCGGGTCTCAAAGTTGTTTCCGCACGCGCACACGACGCGCACCGCGGCATAGTTGGGATGAATCTTTTCCTTGGGCATCGTTAAAGACAGACCTTTCCAATCTTCCTCTCCTATTGTATGGGGAATCCAGTGCCGAGGCAATTCACGAGCCCTTGCGACGTAAATTCTCTTTGGTCATGCACATGGCGTGTAATCTTCTAGTACACACCCTTCCATGCGCGATTTTCTTGAACGCTATTTTGAATTCAGACATCTGGGCACCAACTGGCGCACCGAGATCCTGGCCGGAGTCACGACGTTTCTCACGATGGCCTACATCGTGCTCGTGAATCCGGCCATTCTTTCTGCGGCAGGAGTTCCACTGCAGGCCGTGACCGCCGCAACGTGTCTTTCCGCAGCATTCGGCTCAATTCTCATGGGAGTATTTGCGCGATATCCAATCGCGCTTGCACCCGGCATGGGGCTCAATGCGTATTTTACTTACACCGTGTGCCTCAAGATGGGCGTGCCTTGGCAGACGGCGCTCGGTGCGGTGTTTCTCTCCGGAGTCATCTTCCTTGTCATTACGGCTGCGGGCATTCGTCAGATGATCCTGCGCTCGATTCCGCACGAGCTTTACGCCGCCGTCGCCAGCGGCATAGGCCTCTTCATCGCCCTCATCGGATTCCACAACGCCGGCCTGGTGGTAGCCGATCCGGCGACGCTCGTCACTTTAGGCAACGTCCGCAATCCAACCACCGCGCTTGCGCTCTTTGGCCTTTTTCTCATGGTCGCGCTGGAGATCAAGAAAGTGCGTGGCTCAATCCTTCTCGGCGTGCTGATCACGACGGGCATTGCATGGGCTTTTGGATTGGTGCGCTGGACAAACGCGGGCGGCGGCATCCGGGCACTCACGCAGACCGCGTTCCAGCTCGACATCCGCGGCGCCATCAGCAAGGGGCTTCTCGAAATTATCTTCGTTTTCTTCTTCGTCGATCTCTTCGACAACCTCGGCACGCTCGTCGCCGTTACCAAGCGCGCGGGACTTATCGAGGCTGACCATTCGATTCCCCGTCTGAACCGCATTCTCTTCGCCGACGCCACGGCAACAGTTTTCGGCTCGCTGACCGGCACGTCTACTGTTACAAGCTATGTCGAATCGACCGCTGGAGTCGCGGCAGGCGGCCGTTCCGGAGTCACTGCCATCGTCACCGGGCTGCTCTTCCTGATTGCTGTCGGCGCTGCGCCCTTTGTCGGCGTGGTACCCGCGGCGGCAACCGCGCCCGCGCTGATTCTCGTCGGCTCGATGATGCTCGCCACCATCACCGAAATCCGCTGGCATGAGCCGCTGGTCGCCGTCCCCGCATTTCTCACACTGATTCTGATCCCACTCACCTACTCCATCGCCAACGGACTTGGTTTCGGCATCATCGCGTGGGCAGTGTTGCATCTCGCCACCGGCAATTGGCGCCGCCAGGACTGGCTGCTCTACACGCTGGCCGTGCTGTTCGCATTGCGATTCATATACCTCGCCGCCAGCTAGCGCGCCGTCTTAACAGGATTGTCATTCCGACCGAGTGGATCGAGTGGAGGAACCTGCAGTTGGCCTTCTCAATACCGCTCCATCTCTGTCGCTGGAAAAGCTGGTTTGCAACCGTCTCATCATTCATGCACCAGCCCCATGATGACGAACTCCGACTCCGCCGGTCTATTCGGGTATCGGATTCAAGGCAGATGATCTCGCGGCTAAAGTGTCGCGCCGCGAGGAAGGGGAGTCATGACTTTGCCCGAGACCTCAGGTTCAAATCCGGCCGGCAACAGGTATCGCGAGCCCGCTCCGTTCCTCTCAACATGGGACAAAATGGCAGAGCACACAAATCCCTGGGCAATCGGCACCGCTACGCTGGTCAATGGTGGATTGCTGGCGTTTCTTCTGTTGATCGGTGTTAGAGCCGTGGTTCAACCCTTACCGAAACCGGGGCTGCTCCCGGATTTCAAACTGAACGATTTCCCTTTGTTTGCTACCAGAACTGGGTCCGCACACGGCGGTGGAAGCGGAGGAACGAATGACGCGACCGATGCGAACAAAGGCCGGCCACCAAAGTCGGATATGAATCCGATGGCTCCATTGCAGCAACCTGTGCTCGACCATCCCCAGTTGGCAATCGAGAACCGCATTGCTGTTCAGCCTGAGATAAAGCTCCCCGACAATCCGGCGCTGCCGATGATCGGACTGCACGATTCCCCGAACGTAACGCTCATGTCAGGAGGCCAGGGAACGCAGGCCGGCATCGGCGCGGGTCCCGGCGGGGGCATGGGACCGGGCCGCGGTCCCGGATTGGGACCTGGTTCAAATGGGGGAGCCGGCGGCGGCCCGCTCACTCCGGGCGTCGGAGGCGTTTCGCAGCCAATCCCCATCTTCACACCGGAAGCGGAGTTCTCCGATGAGGCAAGGCGGCAGAAATATCAAGGTGTCTGCGTGATCTCGGTGATCATCGATGCGCAGGGGAATCCGCAGAGCCCGCACCTAGTGCGTGCGCTGGGAATGGGGCTGGATGAGAAGGCGCTGGCGGCGGTGATGCGGTATCGGTTCAAGCCGGCGAAGAAAGACGGAAAGCCGGTTGCAGTGCGGATGACCGTCGAGGTGAACTTCCGGCTGTATTGAGATGCAGCCAGTTGGTTGCGATTAGAAGGTATCCGAGGCGATCCCACCCTTGCGACAAACAAGTCGCAAGGATGGGGCACGCCAGAGCTACTTGCCGGTGTAAACGACATGCCAGATCGAACGCGATCCATCGTCGGAGACGAACAGAGAACCGTCCTTTGCCTCGGCGATCCCAACAGGCCGTCCCCACACCGAACCGTCGCCCTGGGTGAATCCGGTCAGGAAGTCTTCGTACTCGCCCGTGGCGTGTCCGTTCTTCATCGGCAGGCGAATCACCTCGTAGCCCGAGCGCTGGGCACGATTCCACGAACCGTGCTCGCAGGCAAAGCCGTCGCCCTTGAACTCGGCAGGAAACTGCGATCCCTGGTAGAACATCATCTCGAGCGACGCGAAGTGCGGGTTCACGATGATGTCTGGTGTGATCACCTTCGACTGCAGTTCGGGATGCTTGCCGACATGGCGCGGGTCCTGGTGACCGCCCATGTACCACCACGGCCAGCCGTAGAAGCCGCCCTCCTGCACGTGCGTGACGTAGTCGGGTACGAGATTGTTGCCGAGTCCATCGCGCTCGTTGGTCGAGCACCATAGCTCGCCGGTGATGGGGTTGATCGCTTCTCCAACACAGTTGCGAAGGCCCCACGCATAGACCTTGACGAACTTGCCATCGGGGGTGAACTGAAGGACATCGGCGCGATGAAACTCTTCGGGATGGGTATCTGTGTCGTCCACGTTGGAGTGCGATCCGACAGAGGCGAAAAGCTTCGAGTCGTCTTTCGAGAAGACGACGTCGCGCGTCCAGTGGCCGCCGCCGCGCAGACGGCCGCCGCCGGGCAGTTCGGCTAGATCCTCGGCTGCGCCGCGAGCCACCAGATCGCCGTTCTGGTATGGGAAGCGCGCAATCCCGTCCGTATTGGCGATATAGACATACTTCGGATTCGGGCCGGAGGGATAGAAGGCGATGCCAAAGGGCTGATGGAGCCCGCTGGCGAAGACATGGACCTCCTGCGCCTTGCCGTCGGAGGTGAACCCGCGGAAGACCTTGATCTTGCCCGAAGCGCTTTCGGCGAGGAACAGGTCGCCATTCGGCGCGACGCGGAGCAGGCGGGGATTGTCGAGGTTGGTGGCATAGAGCTCGACTTTGAACCCCTTGGGCGCAACAGGCCAGGCGTTGGCCGGCCGGGGGATTACGCTGGGACCGTTGTCGACGGATTCCCTCTCAGCGGGCGCGGGAAGATCCTGTTCCGTGAGATGGCGCCGCGTGCCGGGCGACTCGTGCGCTGCGTCGGTAAAGGCAGCCTGGCCGGTGAGGACGCTGGATTGCTGCGAGGTTCCAGTCGCAGAAGATTTCTTTGCCTCGGTTGCCGGGACGGCAACGAGGCAGAATATGGTCCAGATCAGAGCTTGCGTTCTGAAAGATCGAAGCATGACACTCCTCTGAGCTATTGATAGCAGATGCAAACAATTATCGATTACTGGAAAGGACGATAGAAGGGTCGCTCAGGTTTGCTAAAGGAGGGTGAAAACGAAGAGGCCGCCGATATCTACGACCCCCAACCCAGGAAGAAGGAAGTCTGTATCAGGCGGCCCGTTTGGACGAGGAAGCACGCTACCTACTTCGATGCGTTGCCGGCCGCCGAGGTTGCCGGAGTGCCGAAAGAGCTTTCGCCAGAGGTAAGTTGCTTGAGGAAGGCGGGCGAGAGCGTTGCGGTAGCGATCACACGGTTCCGTTCTTGCGTAATCTGAGCAGTTTTGAGCAGTTCGCGCAAGGCGTTGTTGGTCGTGTCGTTGGCCAGTTGGGTGGAAACATTACGCGCTAGGGTGACGATTGTGGCCAAAGATGCTGCCTGGCTTGCCGCCTTGTCGTCGTCCGGGGCGATCTCTTCGACGCGAAGATGTACGCTGTTAGCCATCGGCAGGCCGGGGGTCGCACTGGCGATGATGGTGGAGTCAGCCTGAAGCGGCAGTGAAAGACCGAGCACCTTGATCGCCCCGCTTTCTGAAAATGGCAGTCCAATCTGACCGACGCCCCAGGCAACCGCCAACAGCGGGACATCATGGTAGTGCCGCGAGAGCAGAGTGGATCCGGCGAAAGGCAGAGCCGCGGTGCGATGGCGGTCGATGATGGAGTGAATCTTTTCAGGCGTCGGAAAGTTGCTGACCGCGATCATGTCGTATCCGACTTGCACCACCCTAACGTTACGGTTTTCCGACGGAATGCTGTAGATGGTGTGACCGGCGTAGATCTCGCGGCCAGTGGCGTGCGCATCCAACCAGGCGTTTAGCTGCTTTCCCGTGAGTCTGCCGGTGAGCACCATCGAGTAGGCCACGGGACCGTTGGGGCCGTTGGGATCGGGCATGCGATCCAGGGCGATCGCGGCCGAGTCCAGATCCCGCTCCCAGTCCACGCCGGTAGCATCCACAAACTGCTGGTACTCGGGGACACGCTGGGGAGGCTTCAGGCCTTTGCGGAGGAGGGTGCGGACCGGCTTGAGATCGAAGTAGATAATGCCGTCGCATTCAGGCAGCAGGCGGGCAGCTTCGGGTGGGGCCTTGGAGCGAAGGAACACCGCAACCGCCAAAACCAGGAGAACCCCGGCCACGACGACGAGCATTCTACGCGTACGCTTATGCATGTTCGGCGGAGGTCCCCGAGAGGAGCCCCCAAAACAGGATATCGGACCGGAGTGGGCGCGAAGAGTTTTACGTCCCAAAACAGGGACCCTTCGGCCGGATTCCCCACATCCCTGTTTTGGCTTGAAGCGATTCTTCTAGTTGGTAAGAGCGAAGCTGTAGAGCTTGGTTGAAGTCGGAATGGCACTTCCAACCGCCGCGTCTGACGGCGGCAGAAAGCCGTATTCGCCGTGCTCGAAGTCCTCGGTGATATCGATGACGTAGACGCGCGGAGCGATCTTCCTCGGAGTGTAGTCCACAACGTCGCGCAGGGCGCCTCCGGCGTCGTGTACGATGCCGCCGTTGGCTGCCCGGAACTCGCGGCTATCGGCGTTCGCATGCAGGCGCAGCAACTGGTACTCGCCGGGAGCGCGGCCTTCCGGAACGTAGAGGATGAACGACGCCGGCATCTTGAGGGTCAGCGAGCTGCGATTGCCGCCGACGAACCCGGTCATTTCGCCCTTTATCACGCCGGCACTGGCCAGATGCTTCAGCCCGCCCTGGGCCTTGAAATTGACGACCTCGGCGGGCACTTCCTTCCAGCCATTTGCGACTTTATCGAAGTAGTAGACGCCGATGCTGTCCACCCCGGCGGGGGGGCCTCCGGAGGCCAGCACAACCTGGCTGATTCCCGTGGGGTCGGTGTTTCCCTGGGGTGGGCCGGCGGTCGCAGGCGAGCTTTCAACTGAGCCGGATGGCTTTGAGCCCGACGCCTTGAGAATCATGGCCGCGACAACCTGGTCGCTTGCGCCGGCTTTCTTGAGGGCAATAATCGCGTCGGCTGACGTGTCGTACTTGCCGGGCGAGGAGTTGACGGTGGCGACGATCAGGTCTCCTGACAGCCCGGCTTTGAGCAGTTTCAAGACGGAGTCGTTGTTGAGCACCTGCTGCGCGTAGAGAACCGGAGACAAGAGAAGAACGGCAAGCGACAGGATTCTATTTCGCATCACGGCACACCTCGATGACGAAACAACGTCATCATTTGCGGGGATAATCGAATGATTACGCGACGCCATGGCGACCCGCAAGAGGATTTGGGCACCCAAGGTTACGATTGGTGACGAACTGATAAAGCAGAAACCGCCATCTACTTCAATATCGGCATTAAGGCAACGCCATTACAGACAGACTCTGGCGCATGAGATCTCCTTGGCCTCCGACGCGAACCACTTTTCTGGGGAAGGAGCATCACCTCTCGTACAAGGGGATAGAGCAAGTGATATTTCAAACAAAGAGGAGTTGCTTGTGCATCCCGGTAACGTACCCGAGTCTTCCTTGCGAAAGGCGATTTTATGGGACTGCGTTGGTGAAATGGGTTAGACTCGTTGCGTTCAGCAGCTGAAATCCTTCCCTACCCGGCGAAAACTCAATCCGCAGGAGGTCACCTATGGCATCGGAGACTGGCCAGCGTGTCGGCGACTACGAGATTCTTGAACTTCTTGGTTCCGGCGGCATGGGCCGCGTGTACAAAGTGCGGAATATAATTTCGAATCGCGAGGAAGCAATGAAGATATTGCTTCCTGACTTTGCCGCCGAGCCCGAACTTGCAGCGCGATTTATGGCGGAAATTCGCACGCTGGCAGGCCTGGACCACCCCAACATCGCACAATTGCGAACCGCGTTTCAGTACCAAAACCAGTTCGTGATGGTCATGGAATATGTGGAAGGCACGACGCTCGAGAAGCTGGCCACCATGACCAGAATTCCGGTGAAGCACGTGCTGGACCTCTCGACGCAGATTCTCTCCGCGCTGCAATATGCGCACAGCCGCGGCGTTATCCACCGCGACATCAAGCCTGCAAACGTGATGATCACTTCGCATGGCCTGGTGAAGCTGATGGACTTCGGCATCGCCAAGTCGACCAACGATATGAACCTGACGCGGCCGGGCACCACGATGGGTTCGGTTTTCTACATGTCTCCGGAGCAGGTGCGCGGCGGCACGGTAGATGCGCGATCGGACATTTACTCGTTCGGAGTAATGCTCTACGAGATGCTGACGGGACGAAAGCCCTTCCTGTCTGACACGTCATACAGCGTTCTGAATGCGCACCTCAACGAGGCGCCAACGCCGCCTGTAGAAGTGAATCCCGAGCTTTCGCCGGAGCTCAATTCCATCGTGCTGCGCGCGATGGCGAAGAGTCCCGAGTCGCGCTTCCAGACGGCCGACGAGTTTCGCAATGCGCTGAAGGCCGTGCGCGAACCGCAGGCGCCGGCAGTCGGACGGTCCATGCCGGCGCCGCAGCCGCAACCGATCGCGCCGGTAATGAGCCAGCCAGTCGCGCCGCCAACAGCGGTACCCGCTGCACCGGCGGATGGCTATACGCCGGTCAATGTGCAAATCGCGCCACCCGTCCGCAAAAGCCACCGCGGTTTGTGGATGACGCTGGGCGCCGTGGCCGCGTTGCTTGTGCTGGCGGCATCGGCGACTGTGCTGCCCCGCTTCTTCGCTACGCACGCCGGACAGCAGACTGCGACCCAGATTCCCGCCACGACCACCGCGGGGAGCCAGACAACTATAGCGCCGGCTGACACGGCAAGCGCCGCGCAGCCGACCTCACCGCCGGCAGACACAACGCAGGGGTTCGTATCGAGCCAACCAGCGCCACGTGCGGACGGAGTAGATACAGGCCGGGCCGGCAGGGGTTCCGCCGGACAAACGCATTCGGGTGGTGGTTCCCCGCGTCCTCCGTACACAGGATCAAAGAAGGACGGCGACTCTGACACGGGAGATCAGGTTGCCGGCGGCGGCATCAAGGATCCGGCACCTCCGGCTCCTCCGCCCGGGCCGTCGGCGGAGGAGATTCACCAGGCTCACGACAGGTTGATGAACCTCGACGCCCGGGCAAACTCCGCACGGAGCGGCGTGCAGCAGATACGCAGCCAGCAGCAGGCGCAGGGCCTCGACATCCGTGGCGACATACTGGCCGCGATGAACCGGATGGAGAGCGACATCAACGCCGCAAATCACGCGCTGGGGCAGAACGATCTCAAGGCTGCGAACGAATACATGGAGCGCGCGGAGCGGGAAGCCAGAACACTCGAGTCGTTCCTGGGTCGTTAGAGCAAAGCCGGCAGCGACGAACGCGACTTCGAAACAAAGCGCCCTCTGCCTATGGAAAGCAGAGGGCGTTTTCTGTTGGGATCTAACTATTGCGTGACGGTCTTTATCGTGTCGCCGACCTTGAAGCCGGAACCGGAGATCGGAGCACAGATAGCGGAGATGTCGTCGACATCCGTGGCTTTGATGACGCCGACCGCAGTGGTAAGGCGGCGCAGGATGTTGCCCGTGGTCGGGTCCTTGATCTCTCTGGTCACACGCAGGACGTTGAACTGATCGCCGACCTTGATGCCGGCCTTCCCGCCCACATTGAGAACGATCTGGCCCCCATCGACGGCAGCCACCACGCCCTCGACGGTGATCGTGCGCACGGCGACCTTGGAGGAGTCGCTTACGATTTGGGCTGAGAGTTTGTCTACGGCGTTCTTTGTAGCTTCGCCGATGATCGTGTTTTGAAAGTTGCTGGAGCCGAAGTCAACGGCGCCACCGCCGTGGCCGTTCCAGTTGCCGCCGCCGCCGCCGACCCCGGTGCTGGAGCGTGAGGACGTGCCAGAGCCCTCAGCCACGCCCATAATCTCGCCGGTGTCGATATTGACGATGCGGGCGTTAATGGCCACGTTGGCGTTGGATTTGGAGTGATGGATGGCCCCGAGTGCGTTCGTCCAGCCACTTCCACCGGCGCCGCCCAGTCCCTGGTTTTTGGTCTCATTGCCAAACTCGGTAATGGTGCCGACGATAATCGCATCCACGCCGAGCAGCTTGCCGATCTTGGCGGCGCTCGTGGCGTCCGCGCGGTTGGAATTGGAAAAGTTCTGCTCGGCCAGAATCTTGTCCATCACGGCGCGCTCGATCACAGAGTAGGTGCCGTCCTTTACCAGATCGGTGACCACCATCTGCTGGATGCCCTTGCCGAGGTCGACATCGCCGCCAAACCAGGCGTTCGCGTAGGTCCGGACCGTACCGTAGTCGAAGTCGAGAATGGCGATTCGAGGTTTCCTGGTTGGAGCTGCCTGTGAATTCGCTGGAACTGCAGTCAAACTGGCGGCGAGAGCCATTCCAGCCAGGCAGGCTGGAAGAACCTGGTGCACTTTCATATCGCGTCCTTCGAGGGAAAAAGGCTGTGCAAGCAGATTCCCGCGCGTTGCCGGTCATGTCAAGCCAAATCCTCGCGAATGCTGTTCTTTCGCAAGCCCGTCCGTTTGCTCCGCTCCATCCGGTGTGCTAACCTTTAGAACTGTGCCGTGATATGCGCGGAGCAGGAGTGTGCCCGTGGATTTTCCGGTATTTCCGGCAATCTTTTGAGGTGGTCGGGCTGGCGTAGCTCAGCTGGTAGAGCATCTGATTTGTAATCAGAGGGTCGGGGGTTCAAATCCCTTCGCCAGCTCCACTTGGAGGCAAACCGGGAGACGGACGGCAGCAAGTTCAGGTCCGGAGGATGTTTTTGATCCGGATTTTTCCTCTGCGGTGATCCCACTGAGGTGCATGCTCCGAGCGGCCGGAGACTCTCCGGCAAGGCGGTAATGCGCTGAAGCAGGGCATGTTGAGGATTGCGGTTAAGTCCGGAGCGGGCAAGAATGCCGGGCGGATAAGCAGGGTCCCGAAGACAGACCATCGTTTTTGGGGTGATGTAGTGCACAGGTGGCCGAGTGGTTAATGGCAGCAGACTGTAAATCTGCCGCTCCTTGGAGCTACGGAGGTTCGAATCCTCCCCTGTGCACCAGAAAACAGGGATCAGGGATCAGAGATCAGGGGTCAGGGATCGACGATCAGAGTTTGAGGAATTGCAATGCCCGATGATCGGCCAGGGTATGAGGATTTTGCCACTGCCGAGCAAGGGCGCATGTTGGACCGGAAGTACAGAGTAGCGCTGATCTTATACGCGATTCTGGCTGCGCTCAGTTGGTTTACTCTAGATGGAAAGGTTCCAGTAGGGGGCCGGTTGGTGGAGCTAAGGTTCATTCCGCTCCTCATCATCGGTGGGCTGGCTTTGCGGACGATGGTGGCGATGAAGGCGGAGAAGATCCGCCGGCAAGGCGGAAGAAGCTCTTAGCCGTTAGCTACTCTTAGCTTCGATGTGAACGGCCGAGAGAACTCCGGTTGCAGAAGCTAAAAGCTAACGGCTAGAAGCAAAAGGCTGGTTTTGAGGTTACGAGCTGATGTAGCTCAGTTGGTAGAGCACTCCCTTGGTAAGGGAGAGGTCACCGGTTCAATCCCGGTCATCAGCTCCAGAAAGAAAAGCTTCTAGCTGCTAGCTACTAGCTTTTGGATGAAGCGAGCCGAGAGCGGCCTGCACCAAGAGCATTGAGCTAGGAGCAAGTAGCTACAGGCTGTTTTTTCGCGGGAGTAACTCAGTGGTAGAGTCACAGCCTTCCAAGCTGTTGGTCGCGGGTTCGAGTCCCGTCTCCCGCTCCAGAGATTGAAGCTGTTTTTTTGAGGTTCGCAGAGGAATGTTCGAGCAGGCAGCTATCGCAGTCCAGGACCAGAAGGGATTTAAAGAGCTTCACACGCAGATCGACAGGAAGTTCGACGCAAGCGAGGTCGAGGTTTTTCTGGATCGCGTCACGCGAAGCAGGATTAGGATTCGCGACTTCGAGACGGTTCTGAACCGCGGATTGCTGGGAAAGGAAGCGATTGTACTGTACAAGGCGCTTCCGGTTTCGGATCAGGGCTTGACGCGCGAGCGTTATCTGCGGCTGGTGGAGAAGGTGCCGGTCGAACTGCGGCAGAGATACTTCAAGGCGTACGCGTATTACTGAGAAGGGCAGCCGGGGTTGAGGTCATCGGCTCTACCGGAAAAGAGCTAAAGGCTAATGGCTAAGAGCTGAAGCCGGGAAAATTCGAGGGAAGGAACAGCGCATGGCGAAGGAAAAGTTTGATCGTTCGAAGCCGCACGTGAACGTGGGAACGATAGGCCACATCGATCACGGCAAGACGACGTTGACGGCGGCGATCACGAAGGTACTGTCGAAGCACAACCCGAAGATCGCGTTCCGTTCGTTTGACTCGATCGACAACGCTCCTGAGGAGCGCGAGCGCGGTATCACGATCGCTACGGCGCACGTTGAGTATGAGACGGCGAACCGTCACTACGCGCACGTGGATTGCCCGGGTCACGCCGACTACATCAAGAACATGATCACGGGCGCGGCGCAGATGGATGGCGCGATTCTCGTGGTTGCCGCGACCGACGGCCCGATGCCGCAGACCAAGGAGCACGTACTGCTGGCGCGCCAGGTTGGCGTGCCGTACATCTGCGTGTTCCTGAACAAGTGCGACGCGGTTGAGGATTCGGAGCTGATCGACCTGGTGGAGATGGAAGTTCGTGAACTGCTCTCCAAGTACCAGTTCCCGGGCGACGATGTTCCGGTGATCCGCGGCTCTGCACTGGGCGCCTTGAACGGCGAGAAGCAGTGGGAAGACAAGATCGACGAGCTGATGGATGCGGTGGACAAGAACGTGCCGCAGCCTGACCGCGCGGTGGATCAGCCGTTCCTGATGCCGATCGAAGACATCTTCTCGATCTCCGGCCGTGGCACTGTGGTGACGGGCCGTATTGAGCGCGGCAAGGTGAAGGTGGGCGAGGAAGTGGAGATTGTGGGTTTCCGCGAGACGCGCAAGACGGTCTGCACGGGCGTGGAAATGTTCAAGAAGCAGCTGGACGAAGGTCTGGCGGGCGACAACGCTGGCCTGTTGCTGCGCGGCATTCCGAAGGAAGACGTGGAGCGCGGGATGGTGCTGGCGAAGACGGGTTCGATCACGCCGCACACGAACTTCCGCGGCTCGGTGTACGTGCTGAGCAAGGAAGAGGGCGGCCGTCACACTCCGTTCTTCAAGGGCTATCGTCCGCAGTTCTACTTCCGCACGACGGACGTGACGGGCGTGGCGGAGATGCCTGAGGGCGTGGAGATGGTGATGCCGGGCGACAACGTGGAGCTGACGGTTGAGCTGATCACGCCGGTGGCCATGGAGAAGGGCCTGCGCTTTGCGATTCGCGAAGGCGGACGCACGGTGGGCGCGGGAACCATCTCGGAAATCATTAAGTAACGCAATTTGTCAGTCATCAGTTTTCAGTTGTCATACACGCGGGACCCAGACCGCTGATAGCTGAAGACTGACAAATAGAAATTCGGATTTGCGGCGGAGCAGGAATAAAAACGCCGAATCGGTTAGGATTGAGAAATGCGGGAAATTGTGACATTGCAGTGCACGGAGTGCAAGGAGCGGAACTACTCGACGACGAAGAACAAGAAGACGACCACGGGCCGTCTGGAGTTCAAGAAGTTCTGTAACCGCTGCCGCAAGCACCAGGCGCACAAAGAAACGAAGTAGGGCAGGGAGTAGGGAACAGGGAGTAGGGAGTAGAAAGCGCGAAACGCTTCTCCAGCCAACCGTTTTCCCACAGACTTGCTTCACAGGGGCGTAAGCTCAACGGTTAAACTGTCGGTCTCCAAAACCGAACTTGGGGGTTCGAATCCCTCCGCCCCTGCCAGTTTAGGAATGCCGGCGTGAAGCCGGACGCGAAGGACACAGTAGTATGGCAACGAAGGCTACAGTCATGAACGATGAACAACAGGGCGGACTCCAGAGGCTTGGCGGGAACGTAACCGGCACCTGGGGCAAGCTCACGAACTTCCTGGGCGATGTGCGCTCCGAGATGCGCAAGGTTGTGACGCCGAACCGGAAGGAAGTGGAGTCGACCACTACTGTTGTCATCGTGGCCGTGTTCATCTTCGGGCTGTTTTTCTTCCTGGTCGATGCGTTTTTCAGCCGGCTTGTGGAACAGATTCTGCACCGCCTGGGCGCGCAGTAGGTAACAGCGCGTGACCAGTCAAATCGAGAGCAAGATGGCAGACGAACTGGAACAACCCGCCGAGCAGCAGCCGGACGGCCAGCCAGAAGGGCAGCCGGAGCACCCTAATTTCAAGTGGTACATCCTGCACGCCTATTCGGGCTTCGAACGCAAGGTGAAGGAGTCGATCCAGAGCCGCGTTCAGGCGTTCGGCCTGACGGACCGCGTGGGCCGCGTGATGATTCCCACCGAGCCGGTAACGGAGATTGTGAACGGCAAGAAGCGCACGGTGGAGCGCGTCTTCCTGCCGGGTTATGTGCTCGTCGAGATGGAACTGGATAACAACCTTTGGCATGTACTGAAAGAGACGCCGAAGGTGACGGGCTTCCTGGGC
>DATFSO010000103.1:0-15731 GCA_035262585.1 Occallatibacter sp.
GGATTGTATGCGAGTCGCGATCATGTCAGTGCTCAGCTGATCCTTTCCAGAGCCCGGAACGGGCTTTTGGGGCTTAACGTAGAGGATGCTGTCTCATGCGTGCCCCAAGAAGCCGTCGCCCTTTAGGCGACGGTTGTTCACCATAAATGGACCTGCACTCCCCCTGCCGGAAGCAGATCCTTTGGATCGTTGAAATTAGAGGCGTGGAGTGCGGAAGGACCCTTCGACTGCGTGTCGTTCGGCACACTTTTACCTTGCGCGGCTCTGCTACCATAAGGACGATCGCAGTTCCTGCCGCCAGATTCGGCGAGAGTTGATGCAGCGTCCCGGCGGCCGAATATCCCAGAAAGTTCTAGAAGGAGAATTGCTATGCCATTAGTCTCCATGCGGCAGCTTCTCGACGAGGCCGCCAAGGGCGGATACGGCGTCGGCGCATTCAACGTAAATGATATGGAGCAGATCCAGGCCATCATGATGGCGGCGCGCGAGACCAACTCGCCGGTGATCGTCCAGGCCAGCCGTGGCGCCCGCGCCTTTGCAGAGGATCTTTACCTGTTTCGCCTCATCCAGGCCGCGGCGGAGTTGAATCCCGACATTCCGATAGCGATGCATCAGGATCACGGAAACAGCTTTGAGACCTGCAAGAGCGCCATCGAACTCGGTTATACCTCGGTGATGATGGACGGATCGCTGAAGGAAGACGGAAAGACTCCATCGTCGTTTGATGAGAATGTCGAAGTGACCCGCCGCGTGGTCGAATACGCGCATGAGCGTGGTGTCACGGTTGAAGGCGAGATCGGCGTGCTGGGCGGCGTAGAAGACGGACACGGCGCGGGCGGATCCGGCCTCGAGCACATCACCGATCCTGACCAGGCAGTCGAGTTCGCTGAGCGCACCGGCGTGGATGCGCTGGCCATCGCGATCGGCACCAGCCACGGCGCCTACAAGTTCACCAAGAAGCCGGATGGCTCGGTGCTGAAGATGGACGTGCTGATCGAGATCCACAAGCGCCTGCCTCACACGCATCTGGTGATGCACGGCAGCTCCTCGGTTCCGAAGGACCTGCAGGACATCGTGAACCAGTATGGCGGGAAGTTGAAGCCCACGTGGGGCGTGCCGGTCGAAGAGATTCAGCTTGGCATCCGCAACGGCGTGCGCAAGATCAATGTCGATACCGATAATCGCCTCGCCATCACCGGCGCCATCCGCAAGGTGTTTGCGGAGACCCCGGAGAGATTCGATCCGCGCGACTATCTGAAGCCCGCACGCGAAGCCATGAAGAAGGTTGTTGCGCTGCGTATGACGCAGTTTGGCCAGGCCGGACACGGTAAAGACTACAAACCGATTCCGATCTCCGAGATGGCCAAGGGCTACAAGAGCGGCTCGCTCGATACGCGACCCTCGGTAGCTGCCCGGTAGACTCGCCTTTTCAATCCACAAGAGGGAATGGCCGCTCCGTTTGCTGAGCGGCCATTTGTTTTGCGCGCGAATGGAATCGGCGACGTGCCGGTTTTCCCCCGTCTGGTCTGGAGCCGGCCCAATTCGAATGTGGAGGAGGGTGCTTTGCTCGAAGATAGAAAAACTGGACGGTGCAATTGTCATTCAATTGTCACCGCGAGGTCATTTTTTGGCGAAGAAGGGTTCGTGGCCCTATTCGTCCAGCGGACTGGGTTTCCGCTGGGCAAGATGAGGTGCGAGCTTACCGGGACGACGTTGCAAGAAACGAAACCTCGACCCGGCTGCGATAGACCGCACCGTAGAAAATGCACACGACCAGCAACGAAAGCGGGACAGGGAAGGAAAGAATCGCGATCAGAAGTCTGCCCAAAGCTCCGGTTGTAGGCAACTGCAAGTGAGCGATGAGCGCTCGAAAGAAGGCCCACGGCAGGTCAGAGGTGAAGAGGATGCCCGCCCCCTCGATCACCAGGGCCATCTTCGCGAGGCGGCCTCCCGCCGCCCAGAGCGAGGAGAACGCCGGCACGGTAAGAATCAGGAGTTTAGCATCGTATTGGCGGTGGTAGACGGGAAGCATCGAGAGAGCGGCGATGGCCGCAAGGCCGATCCAGGTTCTTTCAGGCGATGGCTCAATTCTTCGAGTTGGGTAGACAATCGCCACCAACAGTGCGAGGCAAAGAGCATAGCTGACCGGGTTGTAGATCGAGGGATTATCGGCGAAAAAGCTGATGACCGCCTGAAGGTCCGTAATCACAAAGGTCCCGCGGTTCAGCGCGGCAGCTGGACCCGGGTCGTCCACGCCGCCGGATGCGTAGTGTGCCAGCATGTTTGCCTGCAGTTCGCGGGTCCATTGCGGCGAAGTGTGATGGATCCAAAGGAGAGCAGGCACGGCAATCAGCGCCAGGACAAGCAGTGAGTGGAGGGCGCGCTTTCGGTAAGTTCCGCCGAGAACCAGGAAAAAGAGCCAGACAAGGCCGGATTCGTGTGGTTTCAAAGCAAGGCTCAGAGCCATGCAGACGATTCCGGCTGGCGCGAATCGTTCGCGCATGAAGCACCAGGCAGCAATGACGCAAAGGCTGAGTGAGAGTGCACCCAGATTGCTGGTGGAGATCAGCGATCCACTGTTAATCAGATAGGAGCCGATTATCACTGCGGAAAGAAGAGGACTCTTCTCGGACGCGACGCTCCACATCAACCAGCATGCCAGCAGATATGCCGCAGCGGTTAGCAGCACCCAGAGGGGCCGGGCCAATTCATATGGCAGGAGGGATAAGGGAGCTAGGACCGCGAGGGTCGTGGGTAGATACAGGTTCTGAGTCTCAAAGCCGAGCGTCTCAATGCCCTGGCGATCTGCAGGGACTGCGCCACCCGATGCGATGTACGCTCGCATGAGATCGCCTTGCTTGTATGGATCGCACCGCTCCGCGAAGCAATGCGAGGAGATGTAGGCAGACCGCACGTCCATCAGGTCGGTGCGGCGAACAGAAATAATGACAAAACCAATCAGCAGGAAGGCAATCGATCCCAGGCCCATCAAGTAAAGAGCGTCTGTTCTGGTAGGTGTATTGTCCACTGTGGGTAGGGTAATGCAGTGATCGCGTGGCGGACTTCAAAACGTCAGGACAAGACGGTACTTCCAGGGTTCGCCCCGCATGCGGCTAGAGCAGGTCGCAAAGAATGGCGCTTTGAAAGAAGAGGGCACGACACAAGTCATACCGAAACTGGGGGCCTTTAAACAAGGGCTTTGCGCTTGTGGAAGAATGCATCGCGAGGGTGGTCTTGTCACTGGGCACCAATTCAGCTGTGCGCATAAGCGCACCAAAGTCCGTGGGCTTGAGCCCCTGAGGGATGCTCTTCGCCCTCGCAGGGGATTCAAGCAACGGTCCTGATTGGACGCTGTCTCATCGCGCGCCGGCAACGGAAGGATCGCGCCGCGCTACCAGTGCACCCGGCGTCTGGTCTTTGTCGCTGCGGTGATGGATCGGTGCGGCCTCGATCTCTTGGTCCTTGTACTGGAGCTCGTAGAGCTTCCAGTAGAGGCCGCGCTTTGCCAGAAGCTGCTGGTGCGTGCCCATCTCGCGGAGCTGGCCCTTGTGCATGACGAGGATCATGTCGGCCCGCTGGACCGTCGAGAGCCGGTGCGCAATCAGTACGCTGGTCCTGCCTTCGACCATGCGTTCGAGGGCGCCGCGAATGCGAAGTTCAGTGTCGGTGTCCACGCTGGATGTGGCTTCGTCGAGGATGAGGATGCGCGGATTGTACGCAAGGGCTCGCGCAAAATTGATGAGCTGCTTCTGGCCAGTAGAGAGCGAATTGCCGCGCTCACGTACCGGCTCATCGAATCTGCCCGAAAGTGTTTCGATAAAGTCGAGCACATTCACGTCGCGCGCGGCCTCGTGCAGCGTGGCATCCGTGATCGTGTCATTTCCGAAGCGGATGTTCTCCGCGATGGTGCCGGTGAACAGTAAGGGATCCTGCAGAACCACTGCGAAATGATCGCGTAGCTTGGCGAGGTCCAGTTCGCGCAGGTCAACGCCATCCAGGCAGATCGATCCCGCGGTCACGTCGTAGAAACGCATCATCAGGCTGGTCAGCGTTGTTTTGCCTGCTCCGGTGTGGCCGACGATGGCAACGGTCTGGCCGGGATCTATCGTGAAGGAAACATCTTTGAGAATCCATTCGATGTCGCTGAGCGTGGCGAGCTGCTTTGCAGTTTCGGGCGATTCTGCGTCGCGATCGACGAGGATCTTTTGCTCTGGCGTCAACGTCTGGTACGTGAACCACACGTGGTGGAACTCAATCCGGTTCGATCCGTTGCCAGGGCGGGGATGTGCAGGGCTGACGATCTCGGGCGCAGTGTCAAGCAGCTTGAAGATGCGCTCGCAGGCAGCCATCGCAGCCTGCAGGATGTTGTACTTGTCGCTCAGATCCTGGATCGGCCGCCAGAAGCGTTGCGAGTACATGTTGAACATGGCCAACATGCCGATGGTGACCGAGCCAGCGATCACCCCGAAGCCGCCGCGCCAGATGACGAGCGCGATGGCGATCGAAGAGAAAATCTCGACCGCCGGATAGTAGAGCGCGTAGGCGAAAATCGTGTCTTTGAACGCGATCATGTGCAGCCGGTTGACGTCTTCGAAATCCTTATAGGCGCGTTGCTCTCGGTTGAAGAGCTGGACCACGCTCATACCGCTGATGTGTTCCTGGGTGAAGCTGTTGATGCGGGCAATGGCGGCGCGCACGCGGCGATAGCTCTCCCGAACACTATTGCGGAAGAGACGCGTGACGAACAAGATCAGCGGCAAAACGGAGAAAGCCAGCAACGCCAGCCACCAGTTGATGGTAAGCATCACGATCGCCATGATGGTCAGCGTGAAGAAGTCGTCGACAATGGCGAGGATGCCGCCGGTAAACATCTCATTGATAGCATCGACGTCTGAGGTAATACGCGTAACCAGCCGGCCGACAGCATGCGTATCGAAGAAGCCGACGTGCATGCGCTGCATGTGCCGGAAGATGTCCCGGCGCAGGTCGAACATGATCTTCTGGCCCGTCCACTGCATCAGGTACGTCTGCACAAACTCAAACAAATAAGCAGAGATCTGGAAAATCAGGTAGATCAGTGCGAGCCGCGTGATGCCCTGCATCGGATCGGACGGCAGATGGCGCAGGAGAAAGGCGGTTGGACCTCCCTCATGCCCCAGCAGAGTAGACGGATTTGCGCGTTCCTGGCCCGAGGGAAAGTACCGGTCGATGCCAATCATCACCAGATATGGACCGGCGACATCGCTGAGTGATTTGAGTGAGATGGAGATGGAAGAGACGGTGGCCTGCCACCAGTACGGGCGTAGATAGCGTCCTAAACGCCTGATGAGACGGGAGTCGTAAACTTTGCCGACCGGATCCTCGTCAGGCCGGCGCTGAGCCTCTCCATTGCGCGAGACACGTTGTTTCGCATCGGGTTGGCTGTTTTTTTGCTCGGCTTCCGGCATCGGTCAACAAAGCGTTCCAGCCTACATTGTACGGGGAGATAGGGTCGCAATGCTCGGAGACGAGTCGTTGACGGTGCCGTCGGATTCCGGCGCGATGGATGCCGTAGACTCAAGGCATGGGCTTCGAAAGCTTTCGTGGAAATATGGCGACGGTAAGGCGCCTGCGCGAATGTGTGCGCGGCGGCCATTTTCCACAGGGGCTGATCCTGGCGGGACCAAAGGGATCCGGTAAGTACACGCTTGCACTCATGCTGGCGCAAACCGTGAACTGCCTGGAGCCTACACAGAGCGACGGATTGCCGGATTTCTGCGGACGTTGCGCCAATTGCGTTCGCATCGCGAAATCCGCAAGTCTCGAAGAGCGCGTTGCTGAAGCCGTTGCAGCCCGCGAAGAGATGCGCGACGCCGACAAACGCGAGACTCGGATCCTGATCCAGTCTCACCCCGACATCCTGATCGTTCCGCCGGATCCGCCTCAGCTTCTGATCAAGCTGGGGCAGGTGCGCGCGGTGATTCATGCAGCGTATTACCGGCCTCCCGTCGAAGCGCAGCGTGCCTTCGCGATTTTTACCTCTTCTGCTTTTATGAAGGAGGCAGCCAACAGCCTCCTCAAAGTGCTGGAGGAACCGCCTGAGCACACGTCAATCATCCTGCTCACCGACAATCCGCATGAACTGCTTCCGACGATCCGCTCCCGGGCGGTGCTTTACCGGCTGGGCGCGCTGCCGGCGACGGAGATCGAGCAGTTGCTGGCCGAACGCCGGCCGGAACTGAAGCCTCAGCAGCGAAGCCTCGTAGCTCGCCTGGCAGAGGGCGCGGTGGGCCGAGCGCTGACCCTGGATTTGGAGTCTTATCTTGTGAGCCGCCAGGATGCGTTGCTTGTACTCCGAACAGCGTTAAGGGAACCTGACTACTCGCAACTCTTTCGTGCCACGGAGACCTACCGCGGCGGTGCTGACGGGCACGAGAAAACGCTTAATCTTCTGCGCTCATTGAGCAGCCTGCTGGAGGATCTTCTGCTCGTTGTAGCCGGCACCCCGAGCCTCATCCGGAACTTGGATCTCGCCGGGGAACTCGAGCGGATGGCACAAGGCATTACCGTGGAGTGGATCGCCTCAACCTCGCGTGCCGTGGTCCAGGTGGAGCAGGGAATGCGGCGTAATCTCCTTCGCTCACTCTCGCTCGACGCAATGGCCGTAGGTCTGCAGGAACGTTAGTGTTTTCTTCCACAGGCCGGGTCTCAAAAGAAGGCAACTGAGTACTTCCGCTGGGCATCTTTTGGGGTAGAATCAAAAGACCTTTGCGCGCCCGAGCGTGATTGCAAGAATCGAATTTCCCGGGGCTCATCTGGTTATTCTTGAAGGTTCAAACCTTCGTCGTCTTTTCCAAGCAAAGAGGGGCAGCAGTTCTTGCATCTGTACGCAGAGTCGCCGTGGAGGATCGTCTTTATGAATAGTCCAACAATTACGCCAGGTGCGGAGAATCAGCGGCGAACAATGCCCTTTTATCTGACGCATCGCAGAAACCAGGGTATGACGTCCACGCCTTCATTCCGTTTTACAAGCTACGACGCAGAGGAAAATGCATCTCGGCAGGCAGAGTTGTTTTACCTGCAGAAACAGATCCAATCGCAAACGCCAATGGTGATCGTGCTGGAAGATGGCGAGCGCATTGAGGGTCAGATCGAGTGGTACGATCGCGGAGTGCTGAAGGTACGCGGTCGCGGAAAGACACTCGTCTACAAGTCCGCCATCCGCTACATGTACAAGGTCGGAGAGAACGGATAGGTAAGCGAACCGGACCCCTTCATTCGTGGGGTGAAGGGAAATCTACTTCGAAGGAAAAGCACCCTTGCGAAGGCGATCGCGAATAGCCTCGCCTATCCCGGGCGCATCCGGGACCGGGCAAAGGATCACATCGCAGCCTTCCGTATCGAGTGCGCGCAGTCCGGAGTAAAGGTTTTCCGCAAGTTGATCTGGCATGCTCCACTCTCCCCATGGAAATTCCACCGCACCACGAAGAGGCGGCTCAAAGCCGGCATTGGCCAGTTCTGTCGGAAGCATCAGACCCAGCCGGTCTCTTGCATAAGCGCGCGCGGCTTGAGCCAGCCGGACTGGCAATTCTGACAGAGGACCTTCGACCAGGATCAGTCTGGCGCGCGGCGCATAGTGGCGCAGGCCCACCCCCGGTGAAGGCTGTGCCGCAACGGGTTGCGCGGTGCCGGCCTGATAGAGTGCGACCGGTCCGGCGATCTTGTTGATCTGTTCCTGCGTGATCGCGCCGGGACGGTAGATCATCATCGGATTTTGGGTAGGATCGAGAACCGTCGATTCGACGCCGTGGCGTGTGGGGCCGGCGTCGATAATGGCGTCGATTTTGCCGTCGAGGTCTTCAAGCACATGTGCAGCGGTGGTCGGACTGATGTGGCCGAAGACGTTGGCGCTTGGTGCGGCAATCGGCACCCCGGCCCGGCGAATGAGTTCGAATGCGACCGGATGTGCAGGCATTCGCACGCCAACCAGGGGGCGCCCAGCGGTAACGATGTCTGGAACGGCCGGAGTGCGCGCGAGCAGCAGTGTCACTGGGCCGGGCCAGAATGCTTCGATGAGCCGCTGCGCCTGCTCGGGAATCTCCGCCACGAGCTTCTGAAGCATCGGATTATGTGCGGTTGGCCCGGCGATGTGCACGATGATCGGATCCCACGACGGTCGTTGCTTGGCTTCGAAGATGCGCGCCACCGCGTCCGGATCGAGCGCGTTGGCGCCGAGTCCGTAGACAGTCTCGGTGGGCAACGCCACCAGGCCACCACTACGAAGGATATGCGCCGCTTGGCCGATGGCGGATTGTGCCTCGTCTGTATCGAGCCGGGTTGAGTCCACGGCAAAGCGCAGAGTCTTCACGCTGTTATTGTCGCTGTTTGAAGTCGTTGCCGCCACCTGCGTATACTCGCTGCTTACGATGGCTATCGAGACGGAGATCAAATTCCGGGTTGAGAACCTCGACGAGCTGGTAGGGCGGCTGCGTGCCGCAGGATTTTACAACCAGACTCCGCGCTCCTTCGAAAGCAACGTTCTCTACGACACTCAGGACCGCAAGATGCGGGCTCGAACCGAGATCCTGCGCATTCGGAATTATGCAGGCAAGTGGACCGTGACGCATAAGCGGCTGCCCGACGTTGGGCCCGGCGAGGACGCGCACAAGCATCGCATCGAGATAGAAACCGAGGTCGCTGACGGCTCGGCTCTGGCCGAGGTGTTTCAGTCGATCGGCCTTGTGGCCGCGTTCCGATATGAGAAGTGGCGCAGCGAGTGGAGCGATGGCGAAGGACACTGCGTGATCGACGAGACTCCGATCGGCGATTACGCCGAATTGGAAGGCTCGCCGGAGTGGATCGATCGAGCGGCTGCTCGCCTCGCCGTGGATCGCTCGTCTTATTTGACGCTCAGTTACGGCCGCCTCTTTGATCTCTGGAAAGCTGAAAACAGATCGAGCGCAAACGATCTGACCTTCGAGGCCGTCGCCGATTGATTGATCGGATTGAGCCGGCCGGCTGTGCAGGCTTCAGCGGCAAGAGGCCAGGAACATTTCCGGCCTCCACGCCGTACGAGTCTGTGGGAAGATCATTGCGTCACTTGGCTGAACCGAGTCGACCCACGCACCTAAACTTCGGCCTTCGTGAACCGACAGGAAGTGGATATGAGCGCAGGTGAGAACGAAAATCGCCATGCGGGCATTTCACCGCGTACCCTCGCCAGGATCGCGGGTCTCTTTTATCTCCTCAATATCGTGACGTCGCTAATCGCCTTCTCCGGCAAAGGCGCTCACTGGCTCATTGTCACGTCCGGCCTGGCGGCTACAGCCTGCTACGTTACCGTGACCATTCTCCTTTACTACCTTTTCAGACCCGTCAACCGCCGCCTGTCCTTGATGGCTGCCGTTTTCAGCCTGGCGGGATGCGCAGATGGAATTCTCGAATCCGCTCATGTTCTGCCGTTCCACATTCATCCGCTGGTCTTCTTCGGCTGCTACTGCCTGCTCATCGGATATCTGATTCTCAAGTCGACGTTTCTGCCGAAGATTCTGGGAGTGCTCATGATAATCGCCGGCCTGGGCTGGCTGACTTTTTTGTCCCCGCCGCTCGCTGCTTCACTTTCCCCCTACCACTACATTGCAGGCGGCATCGGAGAAGGATTGCTCACGTTGTGGCTGCTCTTGATGGGCGTGAACGCCGGAAACTGGAAGCAGCAAGCCGGCATTCCACTGCTCATCTGAGCTGTTCTCGATCGATTTTCGCTTCTGCAGAGAATGGTTGGGGCCCTGTGCACTCAGGGCGACACTGCCTGGTCAAGTGCAAAGGGGCGCTCATGAAATGCGCGCCCGGGTTTGCGCTACGCTTCCGCCCCGTGGCACTTCTTGTACTTCTTGCCTGAACCGCATGGGCAGGGATCATTGCGGCCGACCTTCTCGCCCGTGCGGCGCTGGGTGGGCTGCGATCCGTTGCCGCTGCCGCCGGCGCGTTGTGCTGCATCGAGTTCGCGCTGTTTTTTCCGGGCGAATTCCTTCTCGATAGCATCGATGGTCGTCTGCGGTGCGCGAGTCGGAATCGGGATCTCGCGCTGCGGCGCTTCGCGAAGGCTCGGCTGGCCGTCGCGCGCGAACACCGTCTGTTCGGCACTCGCGACCGGCGGCGCGGCAGGAATTTCGCGGCGCGGCTGCGGAGGCGGAACGTTAATCGGACGCCCATCGGGTCCAAGAATCTGCATCCGGAAGAGGAAGCGCACAGTGTCTTCCTGGAAGCGCGTCATCATGCCTTCGAACATGTCGAAGGATTCGCGCTTGTAGGCCACGAGCGGATCCTGCTGCGCATAGCCGCGCAGGCCGATGCCTTCCTTCAGGTGATCCATCGCCAGCAAGTGATCCTTCCACAAGCCGTCGATCACGCTTAGCATCACCATGCGCTCGTGATAACGCATCTGCGGCGCGCTTAAAATCTGTTCCTTCTGCTCGTACTGTTGTTTCAGCTTCTCGAATAGCTCGTCGCCCAGTTCGTGCCGCGAAAGCTCTTGGGCATTGACGCCGGCAGCGGACATGTTGAAGCCAAATTGGCCCATCAGCTTCTCTTCCATGCCTTTGATGTTCCATTGGTCGGGATGCTGATGTTCCGGGGCGAATTCGTCGAGAGTGCTGCTGATAATTCCACCGACGTAGTCGTCGAGGATAAGCTCACGCTGGTCGACGCCTTCAAGCAGCTGTCGCCGGAGACCGTAGACGGCCTCGCGCTGCTTGTTCATTACATCGTCGTACTCGAGCAGATGTTTGCGCGATTCGAAGTTCTGCGCTTCGACAGCTTTTTGCGCGGCCTCGATGCGATTCGAGATCATCTTCGACTCGATGGGCACGCCCTCTTCCATGCCCAGCCTCTCAAGCAGCGTGCTCACCCACTGCTTGGCAAAGATGCGCATGAGGTCGTCTTCGAGCGAGAGATAGAACCGCGAGGCGCCGGGGTCGCCCTGGCGGCCGGCGCGGCCTCGGAGCTGGTTGTCGATGCGGCGAGACTCGTGGCGCTCGGTGCCGAGAATAAACAGGCCACCCTTTGCGATGACCTCTTCGTGCTCCTTTTGCGCCGCATCTTGGTGAACGGAGAATGTCGCGTTCCAATCGGCTTCAGCAAGCTCAAACTCCTGGCCCTGGTAGTAGAAGCGCAGGAATCCGGCTGGCGCCATGGGATTGATCGCTCCCTCGGCGACGCTGAGCGCACGGACGCGGCCCTGCTTAACCAGTTCCTGGCGAGCCATGAACTCAGCGTTGCCGCCGAGAAGAATGTCGGTGCCGCGGCCCGCCATATTGGTTGCGATCGTGACCATGCCTACTCGGCCCGCCTGGGCCACAAACTCAGCCTCACGCTCGTGCTGCTTCGCGTTAAGCACCACGTGGCGGATCCCCTTGCGCTGCAGGATCGCCGAGAGGCGTTCCGACTTTTCGATCGAGACGGTGCCGACGAGCACCGGCTGGCCTTTCTCGTGCAGCTCGGCGATGTTGTCGGCCGCGGCTTTGAACTTCTCTTTCTCCGTGCGGTAGACAACGTCGGGATTCTCGATGCGGAGCAGCGGCTTGTTGGTCGGGATCACGACGATTTCGAGCTTGTAGATCTTCTCGAACTCGGCGGCCTCGGTCTCAGCCGTTCCGGTCATGCCGCTCAGCTTCTTGTAGAGGCGGAAGTAGTTCTGGAAAGTGATTGTCGCAAGCGTCTGATCTTCCTTGCGGATCTTGACGCCCTCCTTGGCCTCAATGGACTGGTGTAGTCCATCGCTCCAGCGGCGCCCTGGCATCAAGCGGCCGGTAAAGGTGTCGACGATGATCACTTCGCCGTCCTTCACAACGTAGTCGACGTCGCGCTTGTAGAGCGAGTGCGCCTTGATCGCGGTCTCGACGTAGTGCTTGAGTTCCCAGTTCTCGGCGCTGGCGATATTGTCGATGCCGAGTTTGTCCTCGATCGTTACCCAGCCTTCGTCTGTGACGCCGATCGTCCTGTGCTTCTCGTCGACGACGTAATCGCCTGTAAAGGTCTTGCCGTGGTCGAGGCTTTCGGTCTCTTCGCCCTTTTCGAGTTGGGGAATGATCTTGCGGACGCGGTCGTATTTGTCTGTGGTCTGATCCGTAGGGCCGGAGATGATCAGCGGGGTTCGCGCTTCATCGATAAGGATGGAGTCCACCTCGTCGACGATGGCGAAGTAGTGCCCGCGCTGCACGCAATCCTTGATTTCGAATTTCATGTTGTCGCGCAGGTAATCGAAGCCGAACTCGTTGTTGGTGCCGTAGGTGATGTCAGCGCCGTAGGCCGCGCGCCGCTCATCGTCCGAAAGATCGTGCACAATCACGCCGACCGAGAGACCAAGAAACTCGTAGATCTTGCCCATCCACTCAGCGTCGCGCTTGGCCAGATAGTCGTTGACGGTGACCACGTGGACGCCGTGGCCGGCCAGCGCGTTGAGATAACAGGGAAGGGTCGCGACCAGCGTCTTGCCTTCGCCGGTCTTCATCTCGCTGATCTTGCCCTGGTGCAGAACCATGCCGCCGATGAGCTGTACGTCAAAGTGGCGCATCTTCACGGCACGCCAGCCGGCCTCGCGAACAACTGCGAAGGCTTCGGGAAGAATCTCGTCGAGGGCTGCGCGCTCGGCCTTCTGCTTCTCTTCAGCGTCGGTAATTCCCTCGAGCCGGGCGGCAATGCGCTCGCGGAACTCGTCTGTCTTGGCGCGAAGCTGTTCATCCGACAGCTTTTCCGTCTCCGGCTCAAGGGCGCCGACCTGCTCGACGATGGGGAGCAGTTTCTTGATGACCCGCTCGTTGGCGGTGCCGAATACTTTCGTGAGTACCTTATCGAAAACCACAGGAATCTCCACTTATAAGTGTAAATGGATTGAGGTCAGAGCGCGCGGCAGGGAAACGCACGCCAATGCGCACCGTTTTTGCTGTTCGCGTGGTCTCATTTCAGCCACAACACCAGAGATTCCACCTTTTCGCCGCGGCGAATTCGGCGCAACTGTCGCAGCAGGTGTTTGGTTGGCGAGTCGGGGTCGCCGGTGTCACCCTCTTCCACGTCTTCCTGCTGCCTGATCTGAGCCTTGACGACCTCAACAAGGCTGGGCCGGTACAGGATGCCGAGAGGCAGGAAGGCGAATCCCATGTCTACATTCCGAGCCGAGAATCGGAGTCCACGGCGACGCTTTTGCGGATCCTTCTCTTTCCAGATGAGCTGCTTGAGGCTCGAAAGGATAACCGTGAACCCCACCAGCGACATGGTAATGGCAGGAAACGATGCGACGAAGGCATAGAGAGACTCCAGATGCATGAGCACTCCTCAAAGCGGCGACGGGGCCCGCTGAGCTAACGGCTATCGGGATCAATCCGCGGCAGTGCGACACGAAGGCGTCGCTGTGCGTGGATCAGGATCGGGAGAGTGCTATGCGAAACAGGGGCGGGGGACGCTGAAAAGTGGGAACGAGCGCCGGTGCAGTTGGAATGCTGCCGGCCGCCAAATTCGCAAGCAGCGGCAACAGGCTTAACGGCGCGATGAGGCCGACGAAGAAGATCGGCAGCAGTGCGAGCCAAGCTTGCTGGTCGGGGCTGTTGCCGACGTGCGGTACCAGAAGCGCCACAAGAGCGATCACAATCGCTGCGATCGCAACCCAGAACCATGCACGCTTGTGGCGGAAGCCGTTCATCGGTGAAGGAAGTATACAGGAAAGTTCGCAGTTCTTAGTTCGAAGTTCAGAGTCCTTTCGGTCGAGCGGAAGAGAAATAATCTGCAAATCTGCCGAGCTTTTCGAATCTTTGGCAGTCCAACGGAATCCGTTGGTGCGGAGGGGCCTAATGGCAGACAAGAACGATGCAGCATTGCGGGATCACCTGGTCAAATTGTTGACACTCGCGGAGGCGCACGCCACGTTTGACGATGCGGTGAAAGGATTGCCCGAGGAACTCAGGGGCAAGGTGCCCAAGGGAGCCGAACATTCACCGTGGCAGTTGCTGGAACATCTGCGGCTCGCGCAATGGGACATTCTGGAGTTCTCACGCAACGCAAAGCACGAGTCGCCGAAATGGCCGGAAGGCTACTGGCCCAAAGAGAAGGCTCCTGCCGACCAGAAGGCATGGGACAAGAGCGTGCACGCATTCAAGCGCGACCTGAAGGAGATGGCTGAGCTGGTCCGCGATGAGAAGGGCGATCTGTTTGCGAAGATCCCGCACGGAGATGGCCAGACGATTCTGCGCGAAGCCCTGCTGCTGGCCGACCACAACGCGTATCACGTGGGGCAACTGGTCCTGGTGCGGAGGCTGCTGGGGGCGTGGGAGTGACACTATGAGTCGTCATTCCCATCCTTTGGGTACAGGAGAGCGGCGAGGTTGTCTCTTATTCGTTCGGTAGTGCAAAGAGTTTAATGGCTGAACCTGACAGCACGGCCATTTGCGATCCATCGGGCGACGGCGCAAAGCCGCCGTAGCTTGTAGGCGGGTCGTCCACTCGGACTATTTCGAGGCGCTTTCCGTCTCCTGCGCGGTAGATGCGAATCTCCGCGAATTTCAAGTCCGCGGCTGAAAAGCGCGAGCCTGGCCGATCTTCTCCCAGGCGTGAGACAAACTTCACGGCAAACTGTCGAGGATTACCAACGCCTTCGATGCCCATTTGCCGGAATCCTGGCCGTCCGCGCAACATCAGCGTGCCGTCCGCGTGGAGCACGCGGTATTCGGGTTCACCAATGTTGGTAGCGCACGAGACGAGCAAGAGCAGGTCAGGGGAGATGCTGGAAACCTGTGGCGCGCACGTTGACCTGAAACGTGCCAGCGTTAATGTCGTGCTCTCCCATTTTTCGCCACGTGAGCGTTCCGAGCGGATAACCGGCAAATCGGAAGGTGCAGCGAAGCTAGCTGCTAATCCAGCAGGGGCAGGACCTGCCAGTAGAACTTGCCCAGTTGCTACGGTAGACATACCGGACGGGGGAGCGAGTGATCACTCTTACCGAGGCCCCGGAGTAAACGTCCCAGCCGGCAAAGCGCGAGCGGCGTCGGGTCCGTCAGTGGGGCAAGCAAGTCAGCAGGCTGTAGCGAAAGGAGCGAACCGTTAGCCGCGAAAAGCCGACCCCACCGGTAGCGGACTGTGGTGGGATAGACGAGAACGCCGAATCTTTCTTCCGTAGATGAAGGCTGTGCCGCCGGTGAAGGAACTGGGTATGAGCAACCGGCGGGTTCTCCGTGGTCATAGAGGGCTGCATGCTGACAAGGATGAGCAGTGAAAGCTCGGAACCACTCGTGGGCCGCCTAGGCGCTCCCGCACAGCAAAGGCTCTCCGTATAACCAGCCAAGCTGGGAAATCGGAGAGTGCTCGTGAGTGGCTCGGATGAGGTCAATAAGTGTTGATGGACAGGGACACTATAACCCTGACCGGAGCGAGGACCTCTGGGGTAAGGCCGTGAGGCCCTGATGACGGTATCACGAAGAGAAAACCTGCCCGGCTCAGTACGGGATCACGGTCTCAGTCTCGGACGATACGAAGGATGGAAGCAAACTGTCTGTTGGGTTGCGCACGCCGGGAGCAGGCTTAAGCAAATCGGCAGACAGGAAGGCGCCATCTGAAATGTCAGCCTTGAAGCCGTACTGGGGAAAACCCGCCGTACGGAAGTGTGTCCAGCGAATGCTGGCGTGTTCAGTGGGAGAGCAATCCAGTCCCACCGGGGTAAAAGTCAGAACCCCGTAGCTAGATAGCAAGGAGGAGGGAAACCAAATTCT
>DATFSO010000104.1:0-24396 GCA_035262585.1 Occallatibacter sp.
ACGACTTTTCCACCTCGCTTGGAAATCCCGCAAACAACGCGGGATTCCCACTTTCCAACAACTTCGGCGACGACGGGCTTATAAACCAAACCGGACATTTCATGTGCTACGAAAAAGCGGACATTTCACTTGCTACAAACAACGGCGGGGAACCCGATCCCGAAAACTGGTTCACGTTCGGCCTCAGAACGATGCGACCTGCCGCGGAATTGTCTTTGACGCCGCCGATCGCGACCTCTCGCAGCTTGTTCCGGTACACTTCTGGAAATCACTGAGAAGAGCTGCAAAGTCAACCCGGTGAACCTGTTCGCTCCAGTGAAGCAGGTTTGTGGAATTAGATTGGCCAGTTCGGACTGAAAAACACGAAGAAGCTGTGAAACCGCGCAAGGTCTCGCAAGGAGTCCCACCGGATGTCTCAACTCTATGCCGCTGTCCTGGCCATCATCGTTGCCGTTCTCCTTGCTGTCGCCATCTACCGCGCCACGCGCGTCAAAACCAAGGCCGACTATCTGGTCGCGGGCCGCTCGCTTCCGGCAACTGTTCTCGTACTCACGCTTCTGACATCGTGGATCGGGGCCGGCTCCCTCTTTGCCGGGGCAGAAAATGCCTATAAGAACGGCTTCGCCGCGCTCTGGCAGCCTGCCGGCGGATGGCTAGGCCTTCTGCTGATCTACTTCATCGCCCCACGCGCTCGCAAATTCGCCCAGTTCACGCTTCCCGATCTGCTCGAAGCCCGCTACAACCAGACCGCCCGTGTTCTGGGCACCTTCGCGATCCTCTTCGCTTACGTCGGAATCACCAGCTACCAGTTCAAGGGCGGCGGCGACGTACTCCATCTCATCTTTCCCGATACTGTTTCGTCTCAGCTTGGGACCTACATCATTGCGTTCTTCGTCATCGTCACTACCGCTCTGGCCGGCATGTCTTCCGTCGCGTACATGGATGTTGCGATCGGCTCTCTCGTAACCGTCATCTGCATCATTGCCGCCCCGTACCTGCTTCATCAGGCCGGCGGCTGGTCAGGACTGCACTCCACGCTGCCGGCGCAGTACTTCCAACTCTTCGGCAATTTCCGGCTATCGGCGCAAGGCGTCGAGCAATCATCTGCAATGGGCCTCGTTCGCGCGCTCGAGTTCCTGGTCCCTACCATGCTCCTCATGCTTGGCAACCAGGTGATGTACCAGAAATTCTTCTCCGCAAAGAGTGAGCGCGATGCACGCTACTCCGTCGTGGGTTGGATCATCGGCACTCTCATCCTCGAAACGCTGATCGTTGCCATCGCGGTATTCGGCCGCGCACTCTATCCCACCGGCGAAGTCGCGCTGCACCCTCGGGAAATCATCCCCTACACGGCGAGACACGGACTGCCCGCGGTGCTTGGTGCTGTGCTCCTTGGAGCTGTCTTCGCCAAGGTCATCTCAACGGCTTCGAATTACCTCTTCTCGCCCGCAACAAATCTCGTCAACGACATCTTCGTGCGCTACATCGCACCAGACGCCTCGAACAAGCGTGTGCTCATTATCTCGCGGCTCGCTGTTGTGCTTCTCGGCTGCTGGGCGCTCTATCAGGCCATCTATGCGGAGAGCATTCTGCAGAAGATGCTCTGGGCTTACACAATCTATTCTGCCGCGCTCACGCCGGTTGTCCTCGCAGCGTTCTACTCGAAGCGCGCCAGTGCATGGGGCGCCGTCGCGGCGATCGCCGGAGGTACCGTCGTCACGCTCGCATGGGATCAGCCCACGGTCAAGGTGCTCTTCCCGCACATCATCGCCGATCGCGACGCTATCTTTCCCGCTCTCTTCGTTGCGATTGCTGCTCTTGTCATCGTCAGTCTCTTCACTGCGGCGCCTACACCGGCGCAGTTGGCGAAGTTGTCCGAGTAGCGCTCGCGCCCGCGCCATCGCTCCGGTACGCGGAGCATGCCCTAGACTGTTATTTGGATCGCATGATGCAAACTCGTCCGTGCTGGGCCGAAATCTGCCCGAGTTATCTCGAAGATAACTATCGTTTTCTCTCCAGTCTCGCGAGCCCAGCCGTTGAGTTGCTGGCCATTGTCAAGGCCAATGCGTATGGGCACTCGCTCGAAATCTGCGCGCCCGCTGCGGTTCGCGCCGGAGCCGGTTGGCTCGGAGTCACCAGTGTTGAAGAGGGTATTGAGGCGCGCCGCCTTTGTCCTGATGCGCGCGTCCTCGTCATCGGCGGCGTCCTCCCCGGCCAGGGGCAGTACGTCGTCCATCACCAACTCACACCCGTCGTCTGGGATCCGCTTCATTTCGACGAGCTTGAATCAGCGGCACATTCGGCCGGCGTCCGCTCCCTCTCGATTCACCTCGAGATCGACACCGGCATGAGTCGCCAGGGTGTCGGTCACGAATCGCTCACCTCGCTCCTCGCACGCTTCGATCGCGAATCCCCCTTGTGCCTTGAAGGCGTGATGACGCATCTTTTCGCCGCCGACGAGGCAGATGGAAGAGTCACAGGCGTTCAGCTCGCGCGCCTGGAGAAGGCGCTAGAAATGATCAACTCGGCAGGCCTCCGCCCCGGCATCCTCAACGTCGGAAACTCAGCCGCTCTCCTCGCCGGACAAGCGGATACCATTGCCGCGCTCGGCATGCGTAATGGCATGAAAACTCTTATGCGTCCGGGCCTCGCTCTCTACGGAGTCATACCCGAATACGACCCCGGCTTCCTGCATCCGGAGCCGACCTCCCTCGCCAAGGCTCGCCAACATTTGCGCATCGTCCTCGCTTGGAAATCACAGGTTGTCAGCGTGCGATCCGTCCCCGCCGGCGCAGTCGTCGGCTACAACGGGATATTCGTGGCCACCGAGCCCATGCGATTGGCTCTCATCGCCGCAGGTTATGCCGATGGCCTCAATCGCAAACTCGGCAACCGATTCAGCCTTCTCGTACACGGTCAGCGGGCGCCTCTCGTCGGCCGCATCAGTATGGACCAGTCCGTTCTTGATGTCACTGAGATACCCGGCGTATCACCGGGTGACGAGGTTGTCATCCTCGGCAGCCAGGGCAGCGAGACCATCTCGGCCTACGATCATGCTCGCGCCGCAGGCACTATTCCATGGGAGATCTTCACCAGCATCGCCTCACGTGTTCGCCGTATCGAGTGTCGTTAGCAGCGGCTTCTCGCCGTCAATCCTCGCAGGGAGCGCCCGTGGGATCAATCGAACTCGCCACGGCAACAGGCTGCGCGATCTCCAGCCCCGCCGCTCCGCTTACCGCGGCGATCATCGCGTCGATCCCCATCGCCGAATTCAGCAGCATGTGGTAGAGCCCTCGCGAGCACCACTCCTGCTGATAGAACTTGCGGATGACTGCCGCGCGCCGCCTGTCCCACGCGGCTAGCGTCTGGTCTGCATTCTGCGCCTGCTTCGGAAAGGCCTGCATGAACCAGTCGCGCTTGGCCTTCAGGGTTGCGTACACAAAGATGTGGAAGCAGCCCGGATGGCACGACAGCGCGCATGCGGCGCCCCTGCCCACCAGGACGCAGTTGCCACGCTTTGACGCTTCCATAATTTCGTCGCGCATCAAAGTGAGCATTCGCTCCGAGTCAAATACCTGGTCATCGGTAAGCCCGGTCATCTGGTAAGCCGTGTCATGCCAGAAGGCTCTGCCGTACCTGTAATACCAGGGATCGAGCCGTTCGTCATACTTCTTCGCGAGCTCCGGCGTAACACCTGCCCGCTTCGCAGCGGCACACACCAGTTCCGAATCCAGCAACCGCCAGCCCAGCCGGTCGGCAAGTTCGTGGGCGAACTCTCCGCCGCGAGACCCGTACTCTCGCTCTACTGTGATTACCCTGATCGGCGCATGAAGCATCGCGACTCCCCTTTGCCACTAGAGCGGTATCGATTCATCTCTTGACATCGTGCCCGCGTGGAAGGTGGCTCTTTCTTAAAGAAAGAGCCACCTGACCGTATCAATTCTGAAAAAAACCAGAATCGAAACCGCTGTTGAGCATACAACGGAAGAGCACTCGCCCCGCAATAGAAATAGACAGGCCCAACCCGCTTTTCGGTTGCATCGTTTCACCGATCCCTTGACTATCTACAATCGATAATGTAGATAATCTAGGCATGGGCAAACCAAGCGATCTCGTTCAGGGCACTCTCGATCTCCTGATATTGAAAACACTTCTGCTCGAGGCCATGCACGGGTGGGCAATCGCCAAGCGGATTCAACAACTTTCCGGTGATGTCCTCCAGGTGCAGCAGGGCTCGCTTTATCCCGCGTTGCATCGTCTCGAGCAGCAGGGATGGATCAAGGCCAGGTGGGCTGAAAGCGAAACCGGCAGACAGGCAAAGTTCTACTCGCTCACCACCGCCGGCCGCGCCCAGCTCGATAAGGAAACCGCCAACTGGAACCGGCTCTCCTCGGCAATCAACCTGATCGTGAGCGAAGCCGGGTAAGGGCAGGGATGTGAGGGCAAGGACCGAGGGAACAAGAAAACTGTGAACTACGAACTGCGAACTGACAACTGGCTACTCCAATGCGCTGGCACCACCAACTCCGAATGAAGCTCCTGATGCTGTTCAGGCGCGGCCACGCTTCAGCCCTGCTCGACGACGAGATCCGCGATCACCTCGAGCGCCAGATTGTCGAGAACCGCGCTGCAGGCATGAGCGCCGATGAAGCCCGTTACGCTGCTCTCCGTACCTTCGGCAATCCCGCGCTTCTGCGCGATCAGGCACGCGCGACATGGAGTTGGTCCGTTCTTGAATCCGTCATGCGCGATATGCGCGTCGCCGCTCGCACCCTTGTTCGCACTCCAGGTTTTACCGTTATTGCCATCCTCGTAATGGCGCTCGGAATCGGTGCGAACATCGCTTTGTTTACGGTTGTACGCAGCGTCTTGCTTAAGCCGTTGCCGTTCCGAGACCCTGATAGGCTTGTCGCCTTGCGCGAAGGGGACTCGCATAATAAGAATTTTCAAGATTTTCTCCCCGTTGACGCAGGCAGCTTTAATGAGTGGCAATTGGCTACGCGCAATCGTGCAGAGATGGCCATGGTCTCACCCTGGCAGGATTACAACGTCTCGGGCGAAGGCGGCAAGCTGCCGGAGAGGGTTCGCGGGGCATGGTGTTCGTGGAATTTCTTTTCCGTCCTCGGCGTGACTCCTGCCCTCGGCCGCAACTTCACTGAACAGGACGACAGCCCGAACGCAGCGGCAGCTGTAATCCTGTCCAACGCGACCTGGATGCGCCGCTACAACGGCGACCCTGCAATTATCGGTAAGACCATCTGGCTCAATGCAAGGCCATACACCGTGATCGGCGTAATGTCCCCCTCCTTTGTATTTTCAAGTTCGTTTGGTGGCAACAACCTCCAGATTTGGACGCCGGTCCGGCACGAGGCGCCGCCTTGGCTTCTCACGACGTTCGCTGATCACGAATTCATCGTCGTTGCGCACCTGCTGCATGGGACCACCTTACCCATGGTGCTCGACCAGCTCAATGCTCTGCAAAAGCATATCCAGCGCTCGCAGACCAGTGGGTCAGTCCACGATCGCGCGATGGGCCGCAGCATGCTCGACGATGCCGTCGAGACCTACAAGACGCCGCTCTACGCAATGCTTGCGGTCACAGCCTGCGTCCTCCTGATCGCCTGCATGAATGTCGCCGGCCTGCTCGCGGCGCGCTCCGCTGCACGGCGTAAGGAGCTTGCCATTCGCACGGCTCTCGGCGGCGGAAGATGGCGCTTGATGTGCGAGCGCCTGATCGAAAGTCTGCTGCTTTCCGCCGCCGGTGGTCTTCTCGGATTATTGCTGGCATGGGTCGGGTTGCAATTGCTCGTTCATGCTCGCGCCGATATGAACCGCATCGAGGCGATCCGTTTCGATTCCGTGGTCGCCTCATTCACCATCGCCGTCATCGCGTTCTCCGCGATCTTTTCAGGAGTGATTGCCGCCCTAAACCCCGGCGGCAGAGATATCCTGTCTGCATTGCAGGAGGCGTCGCGCACCCACAGCGAAGGTATCGCGCGCATCGGGGTGCGCAGGCTACTTCTCACGCTTCAGGTTGGACTCACCGTCGTACTCCTTGTCGGCGCGAGCCTGCTGCTGAAAAGTTATCAGCGGCTACGTTCCAGCGACATCGGCGTCCCCGTCGACAACGTCCTCACCATGAAGTTGAACCTCCCCCTCATCCGCTATAAGAAACCGGTGCAGCAGGTCGCGTTCTTTGAGCAGTTGATTGATCAAGTGCGCACAATTCCCGGCGTCCAGGCTGCGGGCCTGGTCAGCACCGCTCCAGGTGAGGGCTGGAATGGCGATCAGTTGATGAGTGTGACAGAGCACCCGCCTATGCCTCCGAAAGAGATGCCCGATATCCAGGTGCGCGGCGCCGATCCAGGCTATTTCGCCGCCATTCAACTACCGCTCCTGCGTGGCCGTGTTTTCACGTCCGATGAACGCCTCGAACGTGCCAACGTTGCCCTGGTTAATCAAACCGCCGCGCGTATTCTCTTCGGAATGGAAGATCCAATAGGCAAACATCTGAAGACCCAGTTCGGGGAAACCTACCAGATCATCGGCCTCGTCGGCGATACCCGTTGGGACGTCTCGCTTCCGCCTGGACCCACACTCTACTGGCCCATTTACGGGAACGGTTACAGCTCAGGCACCATCATCGTTCGTTCCACCAATCATGTAGAAGCGCTGGCTCTTCCCGTCCAGAGAGTCGTCGCTCAACTCGATTCTGATCTCCCGGTTGCTGATGTCATGACTCTCCGCCAAGCCATCCGGAAATCCATCGTGGATTCAGAATTCGATTCCCTGCTGGTGTTGTCATTTGCCATGATTGCGTTGGTTCTGGCTGCCGCCGGCCTTTACGGTGTACTCGCATATATGGTTACCCAGCGGACCACCGAAATCGGAATTCGCATCGCTCTCGGCGCAGGGCGCAATCAGGTTCTCCAACTCGTTCTGGCCGACGGTCTCCGTCCGGCACTGATCGGTCTTCTCCTGGGATTAGCCGGAAGTTTCGCAACGGTGCATTACATCGAATCCATCCTGTACCAGACCAAAGCCCTCGACCCAGCAGTTTTCGCGGAAGTCGCGGCGCTGTTGCTCGCAGTTGCAGCACTCGCCTGCATGCTACCCGCCTGGCGCGCCTCGCGCCTCGACCCGATGCAGGCACTCAGAACGGAGTAACGGAGGTCATCTTTGCGCCTGTTCTCGCAAATCCAAATTGCACTGAGGTCCTTGTTCCGCCGCGGCCGTGCCTCAGCCCGCCTTGACGATGAGCTGAACTACCACCTTGAGCGGCAGATTGCCGAAAACCGCACTGCCGGCATGAGTGCCGATGAAGCCCATGCTGCGGCTCTGCGCACCTTCGGCAATCCGGCGCTTCTCCGCGATGAAACCCGCGCTACCTGGAGCTGGAACCGGCTTGAATCCCTGATGCGCGATCTGCGTTTTGGAGTTCGTGCGTTGCAGCGCACGCCCGGCTTTACCGCAGTGGCGATTTTCGTGATGGCGCTCGGCATCGGCGCGAACGTGGCGTTGTTTACTGTGGTCCGCGGAGTGATCCTGAAGCCTCTTCCCTTCAAGGATCCCGGCCGCCTCGTTATGTTGTACGAATCGAAATTTCAAGGTACAGACACTGCGAGCTACAACGTCGTCGCGGGCGGAGTCTACTCCGAATGGAAGAAGCAGAATCGCACGTTCAGTGATCTCGCGCTCGTGCGAGACAGTCGCGTCGCTCTATCCGGCTCGGGCGGACAACTCTCTGAGAAGCTCAACTGCGCGGAGTTCTCCTGGGATCTGCTGCCCACTCTCGGCGTTCAACCGGCGCTGGGCCGCAATTTCGTCGAGTCGGAAGACAGCCCCTCCGCCAACGGCACAGTCCTGCTGAGCTGGAATCTCTGGAAGCGGCGTTTCGGCGGCGATCCCGCGATCATCAATCAGTCCGTCTTCATCGACGCCCGGCCCTTCACCGTCATTGGCGTGATGCCGGCCTGGTTCGAATTTCCCGATCCGTCCGCACAGTTATGGCTCCCGGTTGCCCACGAACGGCCAGAGAAGCACATGACGGCGATCAGCAATCACATGTTTGGTGTCGTCGGGCGCCTCAAACCCGGAGTGACTGAAACGCAGGCTGTGAGCGATCTCAGTCTCATTTCGCTGCGCATCCACAACGCGAACCTGAGCGATCCCTTCGTGTTCCAAGCTGCCAACAGCCGTCCATTGATCGAGCACATGGTGGGCGACATGAAGCGCCCGCTGTACATTCTGTTGGGCGCGACGGCGTGTGTTCTTCTGATCGCCTGCCTCAACGTCGCTAATCTGCTTGTCGCCCGCGCAGCTGCACGGCAGAAGGACCTTGCGATCCGAACCGCGCTCGGAGGCGGATGGCTGCGCCTCATGCGCGAACGCCTCATCGAAACCCTGCTTCTCTCGGCTTTCGGCGGTGTCGCCGGTATTGGCCTGGCCAAAGCCGCTCTGCTGTGGCTCGTCTACGCCCGTAAGGATACGAGCCGAGTCGAAGACATTCATTTCGACGCAGTCGTTGCTGCATTCGCGATCGCTTTGATCGCTCTCTGCGCGCTGGTCTCCGGACTCATCTCCGCTTTCAGTACAAAACAGCAGACTCTCCCCAACATCCTGCATGAATCATCCCGTGCGCTGAGCGGTGGACGAGCAAAGGCAAGTCTGCGCCGCATCCTGCTTGCGCTCGAAGTCAGCTTGACCGTGGTTCTGTTGATCGGCGCGGGGCTACTTCTCAAGAGCTATGAACGCCTCCGCTCGACTGACCTCGGCTGCCTCACCCAGAACATCCTCACCTTCCACATCGGGCTCCCCGATGCCCGGTACGCGACGCCTCCAGAGCGCGCAAACTTCTTCGATGCGATGCTTAATCGGGTGCGCGCTTTGCCAGGAATCGCAGCTGCCGGCATCGCCGAAGTTGTACCAGGGCAGGGCTATTGGGGCGACACCGGCTTTAACATTGTGGAGCATCCTCCCCTCCCGCAAGGCACGGGAATCTTCGCCCTCAATCGTGCGGCCGATCCCTCGTACTTCGAAACCATCGGCATCCCCATCGTGCGCGGCCGCAGCTTCAATCCCGCTCTGCGCCTGAAACAGGCTGACGAGATCATCGTGGATCAGTTATTCGTCCACAACTTCCTTCCCGGCGAAGAACCCATCGGCAAGCACGTCCGCACAAATAACAGGGATTACGTAATTGTTGGCGTTGTGGGCAGCACCCGATTTGAAGTCGGTGAAGATCCGAAGCCGACGAAATACTTCTCGCTCGAGTCGGGAGAATTCCCCGTCGTCACGCTCGTGATCCGTTCCAATCAGAATGTGGAACAGTTCGCGTTGCCGGTGCAGCGAATCGTTTCAGAGATGGATTCCGATCTGCCCGTTTCCGATGTACTCACGATGAATCAATTGCTGGGAAAGTCCACGCTCGACGCCAGTTTCAATGCAACTCTACTTATCGTCTTCGCTACGCTTTCCTTGCTCCTCGCTGCAGCCGGACTTTTCGGCGTGCTCTCCTACATCGTCGCGCAGCGAACCAGTGAAATCGGCATTCGCATCGCCCTCGGCGCGCAAAGAGAAGAGGTCCTGCGCCTCATGCTCCTTGATGGAATGTGGCCTGCACTCTTCGGCCTGGCCGCCGGACTTGCAGTAAGTGCCGGAGCTGCTCGTTTGCTCCGCACCATGCTGTACGAAACGCGTCCGCTCGATCCCCTCGTCTTCGTCGCAGTTGCCGCCATGCTTCTTTCTGTTGCCCTCATTGCTTGCTGGTTACCAGCCCGGCGCGCTTCGCGGCTCGACCCGGTACAGGCTCTCCGCACCGAATAGCCGCCGAATCAAGTCAAAAAACACGACAGGCGCGGAATCTATCTCCGCGCCTGTCCGTGTTACATGTATTTGTTATTCCCTGTTCTCTCGTTCCCAGCCTCACTGAGTTACCGGCGCAGCCGGCGGAGCCTTTGGCGCCTTCAGGTGCGGCGCATTCGGCGAAGCAGGCGGTCCGGAAACGGCCGGCGGCGGAGGCGGATTCTCCTCGCTCCGCTTGATGTGAATATCGCCGTTCTCTGCCGTCAGGGTCACCTTTGGTCCGCCGGCCCCGATGATGCCGCTCACTGTCTTGCTCTCATCGCCGCTCACCGCTAGCGGAAAATCGGTGACGATATCGCCGTTGCGAGTGTTGCCGCTGACGGTCGCGTGCGCGTTGGGCGGCAGAGTCAGCTCAACATCTCCCTTCTGGTTTACGGCAGAGACAGAATAATTACCGGCGGACTCCACCGCGATCCGACCATCGCGATTCACAACGTTGCTGTCGCCGAAGATCTGGCTCAGGTCAACGTCCTTTGAGTGCGTCGTCACTCGTACCTGCCCCTTAGCTTGCGTCACCCGCAGATTGTCGGAATTCAGCGTCAGGTCGCCCGGCAGCGACGCCACATCCATATCTGTCACCGACGTGTGCACGTGCACCGGCCCGTTCACGTTCTCCATGTGGACGTCGCCAAACAACTCGCCGCTGACAGTAGTTTTTCCGGTGATCTCGGAAAGCGTCAGATCGTTGCAATTCCCATCCGCGGTCAGATCACCGTCGATCTGGTGGGCTGAGAAGTCTCCTTTGTCCGTGGAGAAATGCACCTGCACCGATCCCTTGATCACGCTCAGATGCACATCGCCGTGATTCGAGTTGATATTGAGGCCGCCACCCAGATTTGCCGCAGTCACATCCCCGTGTCCTGAGTGCACCGTGACATGCGCGCTGGTTGGCACTGTGACTGTCAGGTTGAGCCGCCCGTTGCTGTTGCTGTCCGATTTCACCAGCACTGCGCTGCCGCTCACGGTTACGTGCGCCTGCTCTGCATCGAAGATTTTCTTCGCCGCTTCATCCGAGCTGGCATACGCCACTGCGTGCGCCTGCACCACGATATTGTTCGACGAGTCTCCCGCCGTTATACTCACATCGCCCCGCGGATTCTCGATCTGCACTGTGGCGTTCGCAGGGATCTGCACGTTCAGCACCTGCTGGTCCATATCGTGCTCAGGCAGGCCAAGCATGTTGAAGAAGTCGTCCTTGTCGCCCCACTCGGTATTCCACGGACCCCAGAACCCCCGCGACCACCCCGACGCGCAGAATCCCAGGATCGCCAGCAGAATGAGCACGCCGGCAAAACCCGTTCCACGCCGTACAGGAGTCTCGCGGCGCAGATCCAGCGCCCACTCCGCGAGCATCGCCAGCCCTGCGGCGATCAGCAGCATGGGCCACCACCGTCCGTACCAGGTCCAGAAAGTCGTCGCTGCAATGCGGCCGGAGTGAATCAACAGCCAGACAATGCCGATCGCAATCAGGATTAGCGGACCGACAACGGAAGGAATGCGCGGTCCGTAGGCGTGGTGATACTTCGCCCTGTACGCGTACTGCTGCGCCTTCCAGGCATCGCGCTGTGCTCGCCATGCAGCGCGTTGCTGCTCACGATAAACCCGCCATTGCGTTCGCGGATCGTAACCACCCGGGGGAACATTCGGAGGAGGAACGCTGCTCATAGCTGGCCTCCTTCAGGACCCTTCCCGTAGTCATGCGTTGTTGGAACGATCGCAGTGCTGGGCTGTGCCGGTGCGCCCGCTGGGGCGGGATTCACGCCTGCGCCGTATGGATACGGCAGCTCGTCTCCTGCCGCTGCCAGGGCCGCGCGCTCAGCCAGCTTCAGCACGCCGATCAGGATCAGCAACAACGGAAAGAATATGTCCCAGAACTCTACAAGCCCTGCTTGCCACAACAGCAGAACCGTGCCGAGAAGCAGCAGAATCGCCGGCCCCCGCAATCGGCGAATCAATATATATTTGTTCATTGCTGGCCCCCTTTCGTATCTTCAATACGCCGAATAATCAACCACACTCCCAGCGCGATAAAAATAAGCGGCCAGAGAAACTTCAGTACGTGTTCGGCCAGGAATCCCAGCTGATTCAGCAGTAGCAGCAATCCGAATCCGATCAGAATCAAAGCGCCGATCGGCTCTTTGCGTCGCCAGAACACCGGTGGCACGGGCGGCACGGGCGGCGCCGCTGGATCCACATAGCCCGCCGGCGTTGCGCTGTAAGGGGCCTGATATTGCGTATAGGGTACTTGCTGATATCCGCCTGTTCCGGGCGGTGTCGTGGCCCCCGCTCCAGCCCCGGAAACTCCCGTTTGTGCCGCAGCGCCGGTTTGCCCCGGCCGATGCTGCGGGCCTCCGAGATTCATCCAGTTGCCCACCTCGTTCAGGCCGAGCGGATCCGGCAGTGGCTGCCCATCTCGAATCGCTTTCGCCGTGTGAAAGGCCTCAAACGCCTGGTACAGGATCCACGCCGGAATGAACAACCCGAACAGCCCGTAGTGCGTCGTGATGCTGATGATCACCACGAAGACCACCACGTGGATCAGTCCCTTGAAGTATTGCCCGTTGTACATCGCGCCCACGCCCGGGATCAGGCCCAGGACTCCGGCAACCGATGGATTCGGTCCGCCCGCAGGCGCCATGAAAGGCTGTTGCATGTTCTGCCATGCGACATAGCACGGTTCGCAAAGAATCTGCCCGTTTCCCGTATTGCGAACGCATGCCGCGCAAAGCGCTTTGCCGCAGTTTTGGCAATACGCCGTCGCTCCAACTCCTTGATGATTTACGCAGTCCATTCAGAGCTCCCTTCCCGTATTGCCATGTCGTAACCGGGTTGCATCGTGCAGGGATCCCCAACGGCCGTACTCAATTGCCGGGGATGAGAGCCGCCGGAATGCGCGGACTGAATGCCCTGGCCACACATCTCTGTGGCCGGAGTAAATTGCCGGTCGTGAAGCGTAACGGAAGTTTCCAGATAATCAGAGTCCCTGAGTGAAGGTGCCCCGGATTGCTGGGGTGGATCGACGCGGGACCCGCCGTCTTTCCGATTAGGGTTTTGTTTTGACTCCCCCGGTGTTGCCGGCTGAGCCTGCTGCTGTTGTTGCTGGTTGTCCTGGGTGTTACGCCGCATCTCGCGCACGCGCGACTGAACCTCATAGACCAGCCGCAGGTGATCGTAGTAGCGGATGATCGGCGTTGACGCCATCGTCAGCCGCCGCTCCATGTACGAACGAACCGCTGTGGGCCGCAGGTTCGAGAGACGGAAATCCGTCAGTCTCACGCCCGACACATTCAGCGTCAACGCGATCGAGAAGAACGCCATCGCTGCGGTCATCAATAGCCGCGGCTCGGCAAACCGCCGGATCCGTCCCATGATCCCCGGCCGCTGCCACGCCGGGATCGGCATCGAAACAACATTGCCGGCCGTTGCTAGTTTGTACTCCGACGTGTGTCCCGGCCCGGTCTGCGTCAGGATCTTATCCAGCAGACCCTCCGGGACCTCTGGTTCCGGGCTTAGAAACTCCAGCCACTCCCGTCCCCGCCGGGCCTCTTCGAAAAGTGCGGTGCATGCCTGGCAGCCTGCCATATGCGAGGAGAAGGTCGCTTCATCCTCAGGCCTCAACAGCCCGTCCAGCGCATCGGCCAGGAGAGTCTCCCATTGCCCGCAAGCTGGAGAGTTCGGAATGTTTCCGCGGTCTGCCATCACATCACCTCCCGTTTATTACGTTCCAGAAGGCGCGCAAGTTCCGCGCGGCCCCTGCTGATGCGGGACTTGACCGTCCCCTCGGGGATGCTCAGCACCTGGGCGATCTCTTTGTAATCCATATCCTGTAAATCCCTTAGAATCACTGCCTCGCGCAGCTCCACCGACACCTTGGCCAGCGCACCCTGCACCATCCGGGCCAGCTCCTTCTGCGCCGCCTTCTCATGGGGAGAGGCCCCGCTCGCCTGAAGCCGGTCAACAGGCCGCAGCTCATCGGTCTCATCCCATCCGGCATCGAGAGAATCCGTTGCCCTTTGGTTCCGGGTGCGGCGGAAGTTGTCCACCAGCAGATTGCGGGTCATCGTCGTGATCCACACCTGTAGGCTGCCGCGCGCGGTGTCGAAACTCGATAAATTGGAGTAGATCTTTAAGAAGACGTCCTGCGTAAGATCTTCTGCGTCAGCCGCATTCCCCGTAAAGCGATAACAGAGAGCGTACACACGCCGGTGGTGGCTGCGAACCAACTCAGCCCATGCCCCGGAATCCCCGTCGATGCAGCGGCGGACGACTTGCGACCAGTCGATCTCCAGCGGTCTCACCTCCGCGCTTGCCGAGGACGCCGACAAGCCGTCGTTGCTTGTTGGGGCTGTGCGGCGGGCGTCCGGCGCCATTGTTTTCGGTCCCTGAACCGGGCGGGTCACCGGCTGACGTGGCGTCTCGTCCAGCTTGCGCCGAGATGGCAGCTTTGGCGCCACCATTCCTGCCACGCTCCAGCTTAATGTACCAGCACATGCCATGAAGCCCTATACGTATGATTTTGTTGCCCAGTTCCCTACATCGGGCGTCAGAAACCAACGCGAACGTGACTTGGAACAAGGCCGGACTTCAGTCGTGCCCTAAATGCCGCAAGAATGATGAGGACTTTAGCCCCTGAAGGATGCCTCTTTCAGCTCAGCAATCACTAAAACAACCTCAGGTCTACTTCGAACTGATGAGGCGGATACGGGCCGTAATGGCGTGGCCGAGGGGTTCGCTGAAGGTCCCGTATTGCGGCGAGTCGACATTGTTGTTGACGACCGTATAGTTGCCGGCGTTGGTGATGTTCTCGATAACGCCGCGCAGGCCGAAGTAGGCGCCGCGGAAGTGAACGCGCCACTCGAGCCCGGGGCTGAAGTTCATGACGTAGGGGAAGCGCCGGGAGCCGGCCGCACCGACGACCAGATAATTCGCATTGACCGACGTGTACGGAAAGCCGGTGTGCCAATCAAGCGTGTAGACGAAGTCCCAGTTCTTACGGAGCCGGGGCAGGCCCAGCGGGAGCCATCCCCAGGAAAGGACACGGTTGGGGCTGTCCCACGCCAACGGGCCGCTTTGCTGTGCACCGAGCAGCGAGACGGTCGGCACGTAGTCGATGGCAGAGTTCGTGTGTGCGGAAGAGTGAATGTAGGCGCCGAAGAGCGTGTGGCCGCCTGCGAAAGTGTGGCGCAAATCGACTTCCTCGAGAGTGTCGTCGTCTTTGCGCGTGTTGGTCAGTGCATAGTTGCCCGATATCGCAGCCGGGCCGGACTGGTTCACGTACGCGAAGAAGTTGGAAAGGTGTTTGCGAATGAGATTTGCGGTGAGGAAAGTGGAATGAGGCAGTTTCTGCTCGAGGCCAATGCTCCAGTTGAGCGCGCGAGCCTGACCTAGTGAGCTGTGATCTGCGGTGAAGGTCGTGACCAAGGGCGGGGCAGTGGGAGTGACGCCGTCGGCTGCGAAATACGTGTCGTTGCGAATGCCGGCAAGGGCGCGCTCGAGATACTCGAGCTGAGTGTGCTCGTAATAAAGGCCGACGCCGGCGGAGATTTTGGTTGCGCCATTCAGTTCGGCGGGCGACCAGGAGAAGGCTAAACGCGGCGCAAAACAAGGGCGGCGGATGATTTCGTCCCAGTCGAAGCGCAGGCCGGGCTCGACGATCAGGTTGGGGGTCGGCGTCCAGCGGTCCTGAAGATAGGCTCCAACTTCAACATTGTGGTCTGTGAAGGGCGGAGTGACGGGAAAATCGCTGCGGCGCGAAAGTGTGCGGTCTTCACGGAGATAATTGACGGGCGCACGCGAGACGGTTTCATCGAAGGTGATGTGACCGAGATCGATACCGGCCTTGAGATTGTGCGCGCCGAACCACTTCCTAGGTGGAAGGTAGAGCGCTGCGTTGCCCTCGGTGCGCTGCGAGCGACCGGTCGCGCTTTCGAAGTAGCTTCCCTGCGTATGCTCAGGAGTGATTTCGTAGGGAAGCGTGCCGTTGGGCTCATAGCTGTCGCGGATACGCTGAAAGCCGATGCCGGTGTCGAGCAGCGCTCCATTATGAAAACTGAACTGGTCCCGCACGTAAGGGAGCCATGCAATGGTGTTGCGGTCGACGGTGCTTTGCTGCGGCACGAGCGACGAAATACCTTCATAAGGCGAGTGGTAGTTGTTGTAGAGCAGCCCGAACGAAAGGATGTTCGCGGGTGTCGTATTCACCTGGAAACGCAGCAGGTTGCTGCCGCGGACAAGATCATTCGTGTTTGCGTTGGGCGGAAGTTCACGTATGTAGATGTTGTCGTACTCGAATTCAAACCCGTCGAAGAACCAGGCGCGGCTCCGGACAATCGGCCCGGAGAAGGTGATGCGCGGAACGATCTTGTCAAAGCGGATACCGTTAACGCTCTGAAATGAGGGAATGAAGTTGGTGGCGTTGAAGCGAAACTTGTTATCGCCCATACCGGTGGTGAAGGCGATGACGCCGCCGGTGGCCCGGCCGAATTCGACAGGGTAGCGTGTTGTGCGTTGGTCAATGGAGCGAACGGCGTCTGGGCTGACGCGCATGGCGAGGTTGCCGCTCACGGGCGAGCGGATGTCGAATCCGTCGAGCGTGTCGAGCGTGGCAAAGGTGTCGGAACCTACGACGTGCACCTGCCCGGAGAAATCGGCGATCACGCCCGGATAAAAGGGCAGAAGGTTGCGGATGTCGCGCGAGCTAGGATAGGGAACATTGATAATTTCGGGTACGTTCATCACGCGAAGGTCGGATGTCTGTTGCTTGTCGATTCCCGGAACGGACGCGGTGACGCTGACCTGCTGGACGAGCATCTGCTCGTGTTGCAGCACGACATGAATCTCGCGAAGTTCCGGATCGATGCCCGTGGTTACCGTCTCATAGAAACCGGGCTTCCCGATGCGAAGGCTGTAGGGCTGACTGCCTTGAATCGTTAGGCTGCCGTGGCCCGCATAGTCGGAGGTCACGCGCACAACAGGGCGTCCCGGCTCCTCAATCGCGATCTGCGCATCCGGGACGGCAGCTCCGTTCTCGTCGACCACTGCTACGGCGACGGCCCGAACGCCCGGTATCTGCCCGTAAGGAGCAACGAAAGATTGCATAAAGATTAGAAAAAGGAATGCCAGCCTGCAGACTTGCCTCGAGAATCGCATCGATTCACCTGGTCAGCACTTTCATCGTCTCACGATCCGCGGTCAGGGGCGTTCGCCGGCCGCCGTACCTACGTGCGTCTTGGACGCGCAGGTGTGGATTTGGGCTCGCGGACGCGCAAAGCACTGCGAGACCGGATTTCAAATGCTACATTAATCTCTCGAAACATCGGAGGTTCTGCATGAAGCGACTCGCGCTTCTCGTCCTTGCACTCTTGCAGGTTCACATGATCGCACAGACCGCAGCGTCGGGCGCTTCCTCGGCGAATCCCAGGGTGAGAGCAATTACGGCCTTTGTCCGGTTCGACAGGACTACATGGGAAAAGCAGATTGCCGATGCGCTGGTCGTGTTGCGGAAAACGCAAAAGGAGTTCGAATCGGCGGGATACCAGGTGGAGTCGGTGCGGATCGTGACACAGCCCGCGGGCGAACTTGTGGCTGGCCTGAGCGAGGATGACGCACTCGCATTTCTGACCAAGCTGGACCAACTCTCCGCAAAGGAGAATTTTCTACCGAATGTCGGCCCAGGGATGATGCACGATTCGGATGATCCTAGGACGATGCGAGTGCTGGAGCGCGCGCTGGCAACGCTGCCCAACATTGAAGCAAGCACCATCATCGCTGACGACACGGGAATTCACTGGAAGACGATTCGCCGGACGGCTGAGCTCGTGAAGTATGTAGCTGAGCACAGCCAGCGCGGACGGGGCACGTTCAACTTCACAGCGACGGCGATGCTCAAGCCGTTGGGTCCGTTCTATCCCGGTGCGTACCACACGGGCGCCGGTAGGCAGTTTGCAATAGGCTTTGAAGGCGCTGGAGTGGTGGCAGAGGTGTTTGCGCGCGATAAGGGGAATGCGGAGGCAGCAACAGCCGATCTAACGGCGGCGCTCACCAGGCATGCGGTGGTTGCCGAGCAAATTGGGAACCAGGTTGCCGCGGAGACAGGCTGGAGCTTCGTTGGCGTCGATCCGACGCCTGCGCCGCTCGGCGATGTCTCGATTGCGACAGCTATCGAGAGTTTCACAGGCGCGAAGTTTGGATCGAGCGGAACATTAACGGCTGCGCGGATCATCACGGCCGCGGTGAAGGCTGTGCGAGTAAAGCAGATCGGCTACGCAGGATTGATGGTGCCGGTGATGGAAGACAAGGTGCTTGCACAGCGCTGGGCCGAATCCACCTACAACGTGGATTCGCTGCTCGCGTATTCAGCGGTGTGCGGAACGGGTCTCGATACGATTCCGCTGCCGGGCGATGTCAGCGCTGCACAGATGGAGCGGATCTACGGCGATGTGGCTTCATTGGCCCTGAAATGGAACAAGCCGCTCTCCGCGCGGCTGCAACCTGTGCCCGGCAAGAAGGCGGGCGAGATGACGGATTACCAGGATCCGTATCTCTTCAACACTGCGATTCATGCTGCGCCGTAAGGCGGCGAATGTAGCGCCGGCCCTGGATTTCGTACTGACCGCTGGCGACGCGGGCGATGGCCTCGGAGTAGGCGATGTGCTCTTCGACGAGGATGCGATCGGCAAGGGCAGGGGCGTTGTCGGTTTCGAGAACGAGGATGCTGCGCTGCAGAATGATTGCGCCGTGGTCGAGATGCTCATCGACAAAGTGGACCGTGCAACCGGCGACTTTGACGCCATAGTCGAAGGCCTGTTGCTGGGCGTCGAGGCCGGGGAAGGCAGGAAGCAACGAAGGATGAATGTTGAGGATGCGATTCGGAAAGGCTGCGATGAATCCCGGAGAGAGCAGACGCATGTAGCCGGCGAGGCAGACGAGGCCGACATTGTGTTGGCGCAGACATCCGATAAGGTCGGCGTCGTGTTCGGCTCGCGGGCGGCCCTTGGAAACGAAGAGGGAAGTGGGAAGGCTGAGATCCCGCGCGGCAGCGAGACCGGGCGCGGCGGCGACATTCGAGATGACCACGGCGATCTCGACGTTGGGCAGGCGGCCCTCTCGGATGTTCTTCGCAATTGCCAGGAAGTTGGAGCCACGACCGGAGAGCAAGATTCCCAGGCGGAGAGGCTTGCCCTCAGCGCTCATGTGTACTGCACCCGCTTTTCACCTTTGACGATGCGCCCGATGATATAGAACTTCTCCTCGGCGCGGTCGAGCACGGTCTTGGCGCGCGTGAACTTGGCTGCGGGAATCACGGCGATGAGGCCGATGCCCATATTGAACGTCCGCATCATCTCCTCCTGCGAAACCTGGCCGAGGTCGCGGAGGTGCTCGAAGATGGGAAGCACCGGCCAGGAGCCCACTTCGACCTGCGCGGCGGTGCCTTTGGGCAGGATGCGCGGCAGATTCTCGGTGATGCCGCCTCCGGTGATGTGCGCCATGCCGTTCGTCAGGCCGCCGGCGACCAGCTTCTGGATGACGTGGAGGTAGCTGCGGTGCGTCTTCATGAGTGCAGCGCCGGCCTTTTCCTTAATGGCGGTGACGTATTGCGACGGTTTGTAGCCGGCGACTTCGAACAAGAGCTTGCGGGCGAGCGAGTAGCCGTTGGTGTGCAGACCCGTCGATGGGAATCCAATCAGGACGTCTCCGGACTTGATGTCCGCGCCTGTCACAAGCTTGTCGCGATCGACCGCGCCGACGATAAATCCAGCTAGATCATACTCGCCGTCGGCGTAAAAACCGGGCATCTGGGCAGTTTCGCCCCCGATTAAGGCGCAGCCATTGGCTTTGCAGGCGTCTGCAAGGCCGGAGACGACAGTTTCGGTAACCTCGGGGTCGAGCTTTCCGCTGGCGAAATAGTCGAGGAAGAAAAGCGGTGTGGCGCCTTGCACCGCGACGTCGTTGACGCAGTGATTGACCAGGTCGGCTCCCACGCTCGAGTGAAGGCCCATCTCAAAAGCTACCTTGAGCTTGGTGCCGACACCGTCGGCCGAGCTGACAAGAATAGGGCTCTTGAATTTCTGCAGGTCCAGCCGGTAAAGGGCGCCGAAGCCGCCGATTCCGCCTAAAACATTGCGCGTAAACGTCTTCTGCGCCAGGTACTTAATGCGGTCCTTGGCGCGATCGCCGCCTGGGATGTCGACCCCGGCGTCGGCGTAGGTAATCGATTTCGGCCTGGATTGTTCGGGCACTATGCGGCCTCTTCAGACCCATCGATGCCAAGCGGCACCCGCCGTCGATGGGGCCCCACGGTTTCGGGGCAAGGGATTTGGTTTCCGAAAACAAGCTGCGTCGGAAAGCTTGATTCTAGCAGGGTTGACTGCGAGCAGCTGTGACCCTGGCCCGCGACTTTGCTGTTCAAAATGTGGAGAACGGCACGTACAGGAAACGAAAGCACTGATTCGACTTCTATACTGAATCCACCATGAGCACGAAGATGACAGTCCCAACGCGCACCCGTTCCGAGGAGCTTCAGCAACGCGCCGAGCGCTTCTTCCCAGGCGGCGTGAATTCTCCGGTGCGGGCCTTTCGGGCGGTCGGAGGAGATCCACCGTTTGTGGAGCGAGCCGAAGGCGCATACGTTGTGGATGCCGACGGCAACTGCTACATCGACTATGTGGGCTCGTGGGGACCGATGATCCTGGGGCATGCGTTTCCGCCGGCGGTCGAGGCGATTCAGCGCGCGGCGCGGAACTCGGCGAGTTTTGGCGCTTCAACGGCAAGCGAAGCCGAGTTGGCTGAGCGGATCGTCGCATGCTACCCGGCGATCGAGAAGATGCGCTTTGTGAGTTCCGGAACCGAGGCAACGATGTCGGCGATCCGCGTGGCCCGGGCGGCCACGGGGCGCAAGATGATCATCAAGTTCGAGGGTTGCTATCACGGGCATGCCGATGGGCTGCTGGTGAAGGCGGGCTCAGGTGTGGCGACATTCGGGATCCCGGGATCGGCCGGCGTGCCGCAGGAGATTGCGGCGCTGACCCATGCACTGCCGTACAACGACCTGGCGGAAGTGGAGGCGGCATTTGACGCCCATCCTGACAGAATTGCGGCGGTGATTCTGGAGCCGGTGGTCGGAAATGCGGGATGCATTCCGCCCGCGCCGGGATACCTGGAAGGCCTGCGCCAGCTAACGCGGCGCGAGGGCGCGCTCCTGATTGCGGACGAGGTGATGTCAGGCTTCCGCGTGGCTCTGGGCGGCGCATGCGAGCTGTACGGACTCGATCCGGACCTCGTCACGCTGGGCAAGATTGTTGGCGGCGGGTTGCCGGTGGGGGTCTTCGGCGGGAAACAGAAGTATATGGATTTGCTGGCGCCGCTCGGGCCGGTCTACCAGGCAGGGACGCTGAGCGGGAATCCGCTGGCCATGGCCGCGGGCATTGCGACCATCGGCAATCTGCAGCAGCACGCCGATACGGTCTATCCGCAACTCGAAAAGACGGCGAAAGCCGTGGTCGAGGGAGTGGCCGCCGAGGCGGAAAAAGCCGGCGTGGCGCTGACAACGAACCGGGTCGGCGCGATGTGGACCTGGTTCTTCCATCAAGACCCGGTGCGGAACTACGACGACGCGGCAAAATCGAATACCGCTGCTTTCGGGCGCTTCCACCGTGCCTTGCTCGATCGCGGCGTGTGGCTGCCACCCTCGCAGTTTGAGGCGGCTTTCCTGGGCACAGCGCACGGCGAGTCGGAAGTACAGGCAACGATCGAAGCGGCGCGCGAGGCGTTCAGGGCCTGATGGCGGGAGAGTCTAACTTTTCTAGGTTCCTGCGTACGGGGAGCCTCGAAGCTCGGCTCTTATCTCATCATTTGCCGCTCTTTGTTCTTTCAGCATCTAGTGTTGCGGGTCTCTATTTCACGAGACCCTACCACGATGTGCTCAGCCGTGCGAGCTTTGCGACAGCTTATCCGGCGCTCGCGTTGCTGGCGGCAACTCTGCTGATTGGGCCATGGAATCTTTTGCGTAAGCGACCGAACCCGGTTTCGACAAATGTGCGGCGGGACATCGGTATCTGGGCGGGAGTTCTGGGCATTATTCATGCAGCGGTGGGCCAGTTCGTGCATCTGCGCGGACGTCCGTGGCTCTATTACGTCTACGGTCCGGGAGAGCATCATCATGGCATGCGACATGATCTCTTCGGGCTGGCGAATTTCACAGGTGCGGTCGGAGTCTTGCTGCTTGTCATGCTGTTCGCGACCTCAAATGACTTGTCGCTGCGCCGATTCGGCTCAAAGAAGTGGAAGCAACTGCAACGGTGGAATTATGTGGTGTTCGTGTTGGTTGCGGTGCACTCATTCGCCTTCCAGGGAGTCGAAAAGCAGCAGATGCATTGGGTGTCCACGGTGGTGGTGTGCGTTGCGGCGGCGTCGATGGTGCAACTCGCAGGAGTCGTGCGCCGGTCGCGTGAGGTTACTGCCACGCGTCGAGCGTGACGAACTTGTGTGTGGCGCCGTAGCGGTCCAGAAGCTGGGCAGCGGCGGTAACCGACGGGCCGCGATCGGCGTTCAGGCTGCGGTGGCTACCATCGTGCAAAACGATATTGGCGGCGCAGCCTCGCCGCTGGATGTCCTCGATCTTCTGGATCAGGTTCCGCGCGATCGTGTCACTGGATGGCTCCTTCCAGTCCGATGTCATCGCATTCCACGTGACGGGAATAAGGCCAAGTCGTCGCGCGAGCTTGAGCACGTACGGACGGCGTGATCCGTACGGCGGCCGGAAGTAGCGGATGGTTTTGCCGGTAATGTCGGCGAGAATGTCGCTTGTGCGGGTAAGTTCGTCGAGGACTTTGGCAGCTGAGGTGCGCGCCAGATCGGGATGGCTCCAGGAGTGGTTGCCGATAAGGTGGCCGGCCTCTGCAACGCGGCGCGCCAGCTCGCGCTCAGCTTTCGCGAATTTGCCCAGCATGAAGAATGTGGCATGCACATCGTGTTCGGCAAGAATGTCCAACAGGCGCGGTGTCCACGCCGAATTGGGGCCATCGTCGAAGGTAAGGGCCAGCTCTCCCGGCCGTCGCGGAGCGATGAGAGTGCGGCCGAAAACCTGCGAGGTAGGCCAACGCGCAGCGTAGGCGTAGCCCCCGATGCCAAAGCCGGTCACCCCAGCGACACCGATGGCCCCGCAAACGCCCGCGGCTAAAGGAGAAAGCATTGCTGCAGATAGTGTGCGGCGACAGCCTTCACCGCATCAAGAGGAGTGTGACGAATGGGATCGCAGGCGTATACTTGTTTTGGTTCGGGTCGCATCTTGTGTAGACGGAGCGGCACTGGAGACAACATGAGTTTGACGAACTTCCCCGGAAGCGAGAATTCCTCGCCTCTCGATTCTTCCATCACAAAAGTGACAATTCCCGCACTGGCCGAGATGAAGCGCCAGGGCAAACCCATCTCTGCGCTCACAGCCTACGACTACGCCACCTCACGGCTTGTGGATGAGGTCGGCATCGACCTTGTGTTGGTCGGTGATTCGCTGGCGATGGTTGTTATGGGCCAGGAGAACACCTTGGCCGTCACCGTCGACGAGATGCTGCACCACACACGCGCAGTGCGTCGTGCCGTTCGGCGAGCGCTGGTCGTGGCCGACATGCCGTTCGGCAGCTATCACGGAACCGTCGCCGAAGCTGTCGCGAACGCCGTGAGATTCGTGAAAGAGGCTGGCGCTGAGGCAGTAAAGATTGAGGGCGCACGCACGGCGCTAGTGCGCGCGCTTACCGATGCGGAGATCCCGGTCATCGGTCATCTCGGGCTGACGCCGCAGAGCGTGCATCGCATGGGCGGCTATCGCGTCCAGGCAAAGACGCTCGATGCGGTGCAGCAGATCAAGGCCGACGCCAGGGCGCTGCAGGAAGCTGGCGCAGGCGTGCTGGTGCTCGAAGGTATTCCGCGCGAGGTTGCGGCGGAGATCACGGCAGAGCTGTTGATCCCGACAATCGGCATTGGCGCCGGGCCGGACTGCGACGGGCAAATTCTCGTCTTCCACGACATGGTGAACCTGAGCTTCGCGCCCAAGGCAAAGTTTGCACGGCGCTATGCCGATGCGGCCGCGCTGTACCGATCCGCAATCGATCACTACCGCGAGGACGTAGAGCATCGCACGTTTCCTTCAGACGAAGAGAGCTACCATCTGTCCTCGGCGGTGAAGCAGGAACTGAGCGAAACAGCCGAAGATCAAACCAAGCGCAAACTTCACAAGGTATGAATTGCAGATCATCCGCACAGTTGATGAACTGCGCCAGTGGAGCCGTGCGCAGCGAAGCAGCGGCAATGGCCCGATCGGACTGGTTCCGACGATGGGCGCGCTGCATGCAGGTCATGCGTCGCTGATCCGCGCTGCCGCGCAGGCGTGCCCAGGCTGTGTCGCCGCGAGCATCTTCGTGAATCCCACACAGTTCGGACCCAACGAGGATTACGCGCGCTATCCGCGGACGTTCGATGCCGACTGCGCACTGGCAGAGCGCGAGGGCGCGACGGTGATCTTCGCACCGAGCGTAGAGG
>DATFSO010000105.1:0-2818 GCA_035262585.1 Occallatibacter sp.
CTGGGATTGCACAACTTCGACGGAATCGGTTACACCCGCGGCGAAGCGATCGCGAGATTGCTCGAGAGTCTGGTTCGCGAGGTCGATGTTGCTGCGCGCAACGTTAACCTGGTCCGCGAAGGATTGCAGATTGAACAGTGCGGTGCGCACGTCCGCATCGATCTGCGCGCGCAAATTGTCCTGGCGCTCGCGGCTTTGCGCCAGGCGTGCGTCGGCCTGCAGAACATCGCCGTGAACAGAATTGCCGAGAAAGATCGGGATGTTAAGGGTGCCTTTCACGTCAGAGACTGGCGTGGCAGTGGAGGCGTTCGAGCCGGCAGAACCGTAATCGGCGTTGAAGGAAAGAGAAGGCCAATAGCCTGCGCGTGCGGCTTTGCGGGCGTACTCTGCCGCTCTCGTATCGGCGACAGCCGCCTGATAGTCGGAACGGGTTTCGTATGCGCGCTTTAGGGCTTCTTCCAGACTCATTCCGGCAAAAGGTTCGTAGGGAGACTTGTCAGTGATGTCAAACTCCTGTCCGGGTGCGAGACCGACGACGCGAGCGATGGTGAGCTTCTGGATGGCATAGTTGTTTCGCGCCTGAATGAGTTGTTGCCGGCGGGTTTGCAGTTCAACGTTGGCGCGGAGAGCGTCAATGGCGGGAGAGGTGCCCGCCTGAACTTGATCGGAGGCCTGCTGGAAGAGCGCTTGCGCCGTATTCACCTGGGCTTCGGCAGTTTGGATGCGCGCTTCGTCGGCAATGCCCTGCAGGTAGGTGTAACCCACCGCGAGGACAACCAGATCTCTGGCATCCTTGTATGTGTATTCGCTGGACTTCAGGCTCTGGCTGGCAGAGCGGGCGTTGTTGATCGATTTCCAATCGAAGATGGTTTGGGTGACAGCAAGACGCGCATCGAAGTAGGAAAATGGACCGATCGAGTTGGGTACTGGAAACGGAATGTTGTTGCCGCTGAGCCCCAGCTCAGCGAGATTGATTTGCGATTGCTCGACGAAAGGCGCGGCTGTTACGTGAGGCAAGAGAGCACTGAGAGCCTGCCAGCGCTGGCCGCGAGCGGCACCGACGTCGGCATCAGCGAGAAGAGCGCCGAGATTCTGCCGCAAGCCACGATTGATCGCGTCCTGAAGAGAAAGAGGAAGGATGCCGGGTACCGGTTTGGAGGGCACGCTTCCGCCGAAGGGACTGACACCGGTTGTCCCGGGAATACCCTGGCCTGGTGAAGAAAGTGTTTGAGGTTCAGCTTGCGTTTGCGCGAAAGCGGAGGCCGCAAAGAGCAGAGCCGCAGTGACGAAGGTCAACCAAAACGGTCGAAGAGCCGCAGAAAGCCCCAAGACAGACCTCCCGGATGCCGCGTCTCCGTCAGACCGCAAACCTGGGAAGGACATCCTAATCCCGGCCGAGGATGTGAGGCAAGAAATTACGCTTCTCCTGGGGCGGGGTGTTCTGGGGTGTCAAGCTCAGCGTGACCGCGTCAAGCGGCGCTTGAGAGAAAGGCCCCAGGTCGCTTCCTCGCGCGCGCAGGATTGCCGCAACAATAGATTTGGAGGCCTCGCAACGGCCCCACGGGCCGAAGGTCGTCGGTTCGAGTCTGCCCCCAACCAATTTATTCGTTAACTGAACCAGGGTTGCTCACCACGGGCAACCCTTTCATGTTTTGAAATCCGCTACAATTTGGGCACATCGAGCTCAACTGGCACGCGAGTGTCCTTGCCCGCGATGGACCAGGAAGAACGCCAGACGTGATACCGAGGGGGCTATCTCTATGGATCGAGCACAAGCAGGGGACAACGCGAAAACCGAGTACGTGTCGCTTGAGGGCTACGATCTCATTAACACCCCGCGCCTCAATAAGGGCACGGCATTCTGCGATCACGAACGCGACGTGTTTCATCTCCACGGTTTGCTGCCGCCGCACATCGGCAGCCTGAACGATCAATTGGAGCGCCGGTTGCAGGTCCTGGCGGATCAGCCGACGCCCTTCAACCAATACAGTTTTCTTCGTGATCTGCAGGACACCAACGAAACGCTTTTTTATGCCCTGCTGGTCCGCTACGTGGAACAAATCCTTCCGCTCGTATATACCCCCACGGTCGGTGAAGGCTGCCAGCGTTTCAGCGAAATATGGCGAAAGCCCCGAGGCGTATTTTTGAGTTATCCGAATAAACACCGCATGCGGCAGATCCTCGAGCATGCGCGATATGACGACGTGAAATGCATTGTCGTGAGCGACGGCGAACGGATTCTTGGACTCGGCGATCAAGGCGCCGGCGGCATGGGCATTCCCATCGGCAAGATGGCCTTGTATACCGCCCTTGGCGGCATACACCCGGAGCATTGCCTCCCCATGTTTCTGGATGTCGGCACGGACAACGAAGAAAGGCTGAAAAGTCCAATCTATATTGGCTGGAGGCACCAGCGAATTCGCGGGGAGGAATACGACGCCTTTGTCGACGAGTTTGTACAAACCGTGAAACGGCGCTGGCCATGGGTGTTGCTACAGTGGGAAGACTTTGCCGGAACGAATGCTTCCCGGCTTCTCGAGCGCTATCGAAATCAGTTGTGTACATTCAATGACGACATACAAGGCACGGCAGCGGTCGCTGTGGCGACCGCGATCTCCGCTATCCAGGTAACCGGCACGTCGCTTGAGCAACAGAAAATTGTGGTGGTGGGCTTTGGAAGCGCAGGGCTTGGGATTAGCAAGCTTTTGGCGCGCTTCATGCAGGATCGAGGACTGACGCAAGCCGAAGCCCTCGGTCGATTCTATGCTGTGGATTACGGCGGACTAATTACCGAGAAGAGTAAAGACGCACGGCCCGA
>DATFSO010000106.1:0-101120 GCA_035262585.1 Occallatibacter sp.
TGTCTCAGAGTCGCGATCATGTCAGTGCTCAGCTGATCCTTTCCAGAGCCCGGAACGGGCTTTTGGGGCTTAACGTAGAGGATGCTGTCTCATGCGTGCCCCAAGAAGCCGTCGCCCTTTAGGCGACGGTTGTTCACCACCCTCGCGAAAAAGCCGCTAGGGCACGGAGGCAGGTTGGGTCCTGCCTCGTCTCGTTCTTAAGACCGTGATGTAGAAAGCGTTATTGCCCGTGCGCAGATCGCGGCCATAGGAGAAAACAACTCCGCCGCCAAGAACGCGCATTTTTGCCTGCGCTCCTGTATCGAACATCCATTCATGGGAACCTAGCGCAGGCGACGGGTCAGTAACCTTGCCGACATCGAGAAGCGGTCCCAGTTTGACTGAAAAAATCCCGTTTCCATAGAGGTTCTTGTCCATCTCCCAGTTCGACAAGAAGTAGTTCCGCCCCAGCGGCGCACTCCCTTTGCGGCCGTCGCGTGTGCCGATATGCGCGTGCATCGACAGATCGTTGTCGCGCTCGAGCCCCAGCATGAAGAGCTCGTCGAAAGGAATCTGCCCGAACGTCTTGCCTGCGCGCGTCTCCTGCTGCATCTCGTAGTCGTCGCCCTTTGCTTTCGGGAACCACTCCCACACTGTCCTGCCCTGCAGCTTTTCGAAGGATTCACCGCTCTGCGACCACAATCGCGCCGCCTGCGAAGAGACGCCCGCGTCCATCAGAAATCTGCGCTCAGGCAGTCGCAAGACAGTTGTGTTCACTTCAAGTAGTTGCTTGAGCTGGTAGCCGCTCGCCAACAACTCCGGCGTCAGAACCGTGCCGGGAACCGCGCCGCGGTAATTCCGGTGCGAAATTTCTCCGCCTGCAGACCAGTTCCATCGGCTGCTCGCAAACGAGGCGAGACCGAAACCACCGCGCTCTGTGCGCAGATTCAGGCTGGCAAGCGACGGCGCCGTCCCGGTGAACGAATTGCGAATCACCCAGTTCTCATCCCGCAGATCCGTTCCTATGTCCCAGCGGGTCTTCGCGCTCCCCTCGAATGGCGCCGACATGTGCGCAAAGATGCGCCGCTTCTGTGCGTCCCAGCGATACATCGAGGTGAAATTGATCGCCCTGCAATGGAAGTTGTAGTACTGCGGATTGACGCTTGAGAACGGCAGGCCCTGCAAGAAGAGAAAAAACGCCTCCAGTTTCGTACCGCCGAATCCGTTGAGTTCATGGCTCCGGAACACTACGTTGAACTTGCCGTCGTCGCGCGCATTCAGGTCAACGTGGTACTGCGGAAATACACCCAGGCCGCGAATGCGCTCCTGGCTGTCGATCCATTGAGCCAATTCGAGCGCCTCAGCCGGTGAAAAGGCAAAGGCGCGGTCAAGCAGCGACGGCGCCACACGCGGCACAGGCTCCGTACGAACTTCAACAACCTCGGGCTTGCCGATGCGGTTCCAGTACTTCAACGACGCCTCAGTGTTCCCTTCGAGAAAATACACCGTCCCTAGAAAATCGTTGGCGTATTTGTCTTGCGGCGACAACCTGACCGCCCGGCGCAGCAGTTTCGCGGCCTCTGGATAGTGTTTGCGTGTGAACGCGATTCCCGCCAGCTCGATGGGAAATCGCGGATCATGCGGAGCCAGCCTCGCGCCGGCATCGAACGCCAGCTCTGCATCGTCCCAGCGATCAAGCCGGGCAAGAGCGGTGCCATAGTTGTAGTCTTCGTCGGCCGAGCGCTCCGGCACCGGTCCAAGCAAATCGGCTACCGCTTGCCACTCGTGCTGCGCAACGAGCCGATCCGCCAGCTGCGCGCGCACCGACAAGTCCACCTGCGCAGCCAGAAACTGCCGACAGCACAGAAGGGTCAGCAGAAACGACATCGAGCGCCTTGACCAGCGTATTGACCAGCGAAAAGTGCCTACCGTGTTCAGTGCGAATTTGCCCCGGGAACAGCCAGCAGCGTCCAGTTTCCTGTCGCCTTCCATTCCTTCTCGAACCTTGATTCATCCTGCTTGAGCAGCTTGCGCTGCGCCGGATCGTTCAGAAGCACAACGCGATCTCCCTCATTCACTCCCGCCACCACAACGTAGTGCAGCGGCAGATGCGAACCAGGCCGCAGCGCCACGATCAGCGGACGGCCCTCGCGCAGGTGATGCTCAACAAGACTCAGGTCGCCCGCGAAGGTAAATGCGGCGTAGCCGTGCTGCAGAAAATAGTCCTTCATCTCGGAAGCAAGAATGCCGTTTGCTTCGCCTGGACGCAAGGTGTGCTCGATGTTCGCGTACTGCGCACCTGCATCGCCTTCGGAAACGGTCTTATTCTGGTGCCGCTGCCAGTACTGCATCACCATGGCAATGCTGGCAGCGCCGCAACCATTTTTGTCCTGCTTCACGAAAGGAACGTCGAGCCACACACCCAGAGCGTCGGCCGCGGCGAGAACACCGCAGCACGAAACCGCGAACAGCATACCGGCACAGGCTCGACGCAACAGCAAACCCCTCATCAGCGCACCGCGACAATGATCAGGATCAGTGCGGCAATCGCCACCAGGATGATCAGGAGGTCGCGCTCGCTCAGCGTGCCCGCCTTGAAGTCGTTTTGTGCCTTGGTCGCCCTGGCGGCAAGCTTCACGAGATCGTCATCGCTAAGACCGGCAGTCGCCGATTTCACCTGCCCGGCATCCATGTGCGCATCCTTGAGGGCTTTCTGAGCCTCCACCGACGAGAAGAACTTGTTCAGCGTATCGAGATTCTTCTGTCGTACCTGCGACGAGTCGACGGTCGCCTTGTGAAGGTCAGAGGGACTAACGACGTGCTCCGGAGCTTGAGCAAACGCGTTTGGAGAAGCCGCAAGTAGCGGGATCAGAGCGCTGGTTGCCATGGCACGGACGAACTGCTTTCGATATAAGTGCATTCTTCGTCTCCTCTAGGGATGTTGGAACTAATTTTCCAAAATTGTACACGCAGGCTGAACTGCCTGAGAGTACCGGAGGTCATGTGACGGAAACCTTTTCCTTTGATGGCGCGAGGGGTAAACAAGGTTGCAAATCAACTCCGCCCGGCTCGTGCTACTCTCACATCACCGCATGAGCCAGACGATCCCGGCGCCTACCAACACCACACCCGCAGATCAGCTACGCGATCTTCCTCGTGTTTTGGGTGCATCGCAGGCCACCGCAATCGTCGTGGGAACCATCATCGGCAGCGGCATCTTCCTTGTCCCGACCGAGATGATGCGCGATACCGGCTCGTCAACGCTGGTCTATCTCGCCTGGATCACTGGAGGACTGCTCTCGCTGTTCGGCGCCATGACCTATGCCGAGCTCGGCGCTATGCTTCCCTACGCCGGCGGGGAGTACGTCTATCTGCGCGGTGCCTACGGCGACATCCCTTCCTTCCTCTACATGTGGACCTGGTTTGCCGTCGCCAAGCCCGCTTCGATCGCCGCTGTCACCAGCGGACTGGCGCGGACACTCGGTGTCTTCCCCGCGTTTCACTTCCTGTCGGACCACGTTGCCGGCACGCCGATCTACTGGTCGCAGATCTTCGCCATCGCCGTGACCTGGCTCATTACCGGCCTCAATTACCTGGGCATCAAAAAAGCGGGCGATTTTCAGCTTGTCTTTACGATTCTCAAGGGCGTGCTCATCCTCATCGTGGCAGCCCTCTGTTTCGCGTCGGCGTCGGGATCGTTCTCGAACTTTGCCACATCACTGCCGCATGCCGTTGGCGGGTTTGGCGGATTCATGCTCGCGCTGATCGCGACGCTGTGGGCCTACGACGGCTGGAACGATCTGACGATGGTTGCGGGCGAAGTACGCCGCCCCGAGCGTTCCCTGCCCATCGCTCTCATCGGCGGGCTGTTCATTGTAGGCGCCCTATTTATGGCCACCAATGCGGCGATTCAGTACATTCTGCCTGCCTCGCAGATTGCTGCTTCCGAGCGCCCCGCCGTTGCCGCATTGTCGGTTGTGGCAGGACCGCGTGGCGCAGGCTTCGTGGCCGCCGCGATGGCACTCAGCATCTTCGTCACGCTTAACGGAACCATCATGTCGGGTGCAAGGATCCCGTTTGCCGCGGCCCGCGACCGCCTGTTCTTTCGTCAGTTCGCCTATATTCATCCCCGCTTTCAGTCGCCGTCGACTTCACTCGTTGTTCAGGCACTGCTTTCCACTGTGCTGCTGTTGTTTCTCTCGCAGTTCCAGCAGCACTTCGAATTGGCGGTCTTCGCAGAGTGGCTTTTCTACATGCTGACGGCAACGACAGTCTTCGTGTATCGGCAGCGGCGGCCCGATCTCGTGCGGCCATATCGCGTCTGGGGATATCCCGTGCTCCCGGCTGTTTTCGTCGCCTGTGCTGCTGCAGTGCTTATCTGGAGCTATGCCGGAAACCTGAAGGGCTCGTTGATTGGGACCATCTTGATTCTTCTTGGACTGCCGGTGATGTGGCTCATGCGGAAACTCTATGGGCCACCGATCCCGCAGGATCAGAGCCACATCGCGCGATAGGGCCTCGATTACGACGAACCGATGACCGAATTCGAGAAACCAGAGCATCCGAATTCCACGATAAGTAACGATCCAGCTTTCGCTTACCCGCCAGGGCCCGCTACAATCCAATTGAAATGTCCATCACGCGCACCGAGCTCTGGAAGAACCCGACATTCAGCGTTGAACGCATTGAGGGGCAGGCGCCCCGGACCTTGATCTTTCACATCAAGGGCCCCTTCAACGCTCGCGATATGTATGGCTCGATGAAGCAGGTCGCTCTCGGCAATATCTTCGATCTGAAACCTGCACCAGGCGCCTTGCCGCCCGTGATGCACATCTTCGATCTCACAGAATGTCCGCAGATGGACTCGTCGGGCCTAGGTCTGATTGTGAGTCATTTCATCAGCTGCCGAGGCAAGGGAGTTCGCGTGGTTGTGGCGGGAGCGAGCCCGAATGTTCTGCAGCTATTCAAATTCACAAAGGTCGATTCGCTTCTGCCCTTGGCGGCGACCGTGAATGAAGCATTGAGCTGATGAAGCAAAACGCCTTCTGCCTTCGGTAAGAAGAGGCAGGCGTCGCGATGGCATCAAAACCCGCTCAGTATCTGATCCGCTTTGATGATCTCTGTCCCACTGTGTCTCGTGAACGATGGGAGCGTTTCCTCGCGATCGTCGCCCGGCACAGAGTCAAGCCAATCCTCGCCGTGGTCCGGGAAAATCGGAATGCAGACCTGAAAATCGACGAACCCGATCCGGAGTTCTGGGATCGCATGCGGGCGATTGAAGGAACCGGGGCCACCATCGTTATGCGATTGTTCGTTGCGCCACGCTGCGGATTCGACCGCGTGACGCTGCGCGCCCTTTTTTGCGCAGGCCTGGGTTTGCTGTCAAACGGGTTCGCGAACCGGCGATTCACCCGTCGAGATATTGTGTGGATTCCACAGCAGCTCTGTGAGCCGGTGCACAAAGAAAGCGGCCTCTAAAGAATCTGCCTCCATCCAAACACTGCTCCGGAATCAACGGAACGGGCGCTCGATGATTTCCCTGATGAATGCCGAGACCAATTCCCCACATTTGATCGCGTATTAGCCGAATATGAACGCGAACAACTAGCCTGGGCTGAGTGGGTTACCGAGAAGGTGACAAGCCATCGGATCAGACTGTCTGCCCTAAGGGCGCAAACTACTGGCGGCCTGAGGCTTAAATGCCGGAATCTCAAGAAAGTACGCAACGCTACGCCTCCTTTGAGGTTCGCAGATTCTCTGAGCGGGGTTCGGCTCTTCCGGTTTAAACTTGCAGGCAAATGCGTGTATTCGGGATCGACTGCGGAACCGAGATTACCGGCTTCGGCGTGGTGGAATCGGACGAATCCGGTTCCCTGCCTCGGGTCGTCTGCAAAACTGCCGGCGCTATCCGCCTTGCCAAATCAAAGCCGCTTGCCGATCGGCTTTCCGATCTGTATCGGAGGCTTTCAACCGAGCTCGCGGTGTGGCATCCCGAGGTGGTTGCAATCGAGGAAGTGTTTTACTCTGTAAATGCAAAATCGGCCCTGAAACTCGGCCAGGTGCGCGGTGTGGCTCTTCTTGCCGCGGCAGAGCGAAAGCTGCCGGTAGCTGAATATGCGCCGCTCAGTATAAAGTCGAGTGTCGTAGGCTACGGGCTAGCCCAAAAAGAGCAGGTGCAGTTCATGGTTGCCAGACTTCTGGACCTGCCGGAGTTACCTGAACCTGCCGATGCAGCGGATGCGCTGGCGATCGCAATTTGCCATCTGCATACTGCACAGACGCTTCTTACCCAGGAGGTCAGACGATGAGAACGCTTTGGCTGGCGGCGCTGTCGCTTCTGTTCACTCTCCTTGCCCGAGGCGAACCAGCCGCGACGGTTCGATTCGACTTCACGAACCCGGGACTTTATCCCTCGCAATGGAGCCTGATCCTGCACCCCGACGGCCGTGGCCATTTTCATGCCGAGGGCGGTACGAAGCCAGCCGACCAAGGGGTGATGCCCGCCAAGATGGATAGGGACGTCACGCTGAGCCCGGACTTCACGAATCATATCTTCCAGACAGTCCACTCCAATCGCATCCTTCACGGCAAATGCGAGAGCCATTTGAAGGTCGCATTCCAGGGCACAAAGAAAATCAGCTACAGCGGACCCAACGGCGAGGGAGGGTGTGAGTTCAACTACTCGACCGACAAGGAGATCCAGGACCTGGGTGATTCGCTGGTCGCGGTCGGCTCGACGCTTATTGAAGGCGAGCGGCTCGAGCTGCTCTATCAGCACGATCCGCTGGGTTTAGACAAGGCTATCCAATTCGTTGTCGAGGCCACGGACGACGGCCGGCTGCAGCAAATTGGCGCGATCCGGAACATCCTGGAACGCCTTGAAGACGATCCGCGGGTACTGGACCGGGTGAGAAAACGCGCGCGGCTGCTGCTGGCCAAGGCGGGAAGCTGAAATCGCGAGCTTTTCCCGAAATTCCAACGCGACTTTTCCCTCCTCTTCGCTGTCTGATACTGTATGAAGCTTTTGGTAGGCTTTTCTCGGAGGCAGTGAGGGAAGGGGGGCCCAATGAACAGATTAAGCAAGGGTTGGATTAAGCCAGCCGCCATGGTGATGGGGCTGGCATTGTTTTTGGCGCCCACAGCCGGATTGGCACAAGAAACCGGGCCACAAGCACCAGCACAACCACAGCCCAACCCCGACGTTCGCGCCGCAAGGTTGAGTTTCGTTGAAGGTAAAGTTCAGATAACACAGGGAAATCAGATTCTGGCCAGCTCTGCACCGGTCAACACTCCCCTGTTCGAGGGCACGGCTATCAGCACCAAAGACAACGGGCAGGCAGAGATTCAGTTTGACGATGGAACGATAGCGCGAATCTCGCCGAACAGTTCGCTCGAGATCCCGGTCCTGCGGCAACGGGACGGTTTGGCAAACACGGAGGTCGAAGTTCAAAGCGGATTGGCCTACCTGGAACTACAGGGCAACAACCCTAAAAGCCAGGTGACAGCCCGCTTTGGCGATAGCTCCGTAACAGCTAGCGGCTTCACGGTGTTGCGCATCGACATGGATAACCCTCCGGGCGAGGTCGCCGTGTTCTCTGGCAATGCGCATTTGGAACGCGGAAATACTCTTTCGCTGGACCTTCGCGGAGGCGAAAGCGTTGCGCTCAACAGCAGCGATTCCAACCAGTACAGCCTCGCTGATACGATCGAGCCGAACTCCTGGGATGCGTGGAATGCCGATCGCGACCAGGAGCTGTCGTCGCAGCAATCGGCGAAGACGGCTGCAACCGAAGCCCAGCCCAACAGTAGCAATCCAGCCTGGAGCGATCTCGACGCGAATGGCAATTGGTACAACGTGCCCGGCCAGGGATACGTCTGGTCGCCAAATGAAGCCACTTCCAGCGATTGGCAACCTTATGGCTGCGGCAGTTGGGTTTGGAATCCGCAATACGGATACGTATGGGCCTCGTGCGATTCGTGGGGCTACATGCCGTACAACAGCGGTTCCTGGGGCTACTATGACGGATTCGGCTGGGGATGGGCCCCAGGCTTCGGATATCCGTGGTGGAACAACGGGATTTTCGTCATCAACATCATCAACCCGCCTTTCCGCTTCCAGCCGCCTCATCGCCCTCACGGAGGGCCCGTTCATCCGCACGGACCACCGACCCGGCAGACGGGATTCGTTCAGTCGAATCCGGTGATTGCGGTCAATCGTATTCCGAAGACGCCGACGGTCTCGAACCCGGTTCGTGTGGTTGGCGGACCTGTGACGATTGCGGGAAATAGAGTCGAGCCGTTGCGACCGCTGTCTCCCCGGCCGATTTACAACCACACGATGATGGCTGGGTCCGATCGTCCCGCTGTGGGATACAGCGTGTTCCCGAATAACAGCGGGGTTCCGAATAATGCGAATGCCGGTTATTCCAACCGACCCGGCTATGCATCACCTGCGACAGGCGCTCTCGGGTATCGGCCGAGCGACAATCACGTGAACGCCTGGCCGACGCCATCGCCACTTGCCCCTGGAGGTACATATCGCCCGCCAGTCAGCTATGCCGGTGGAGTTACGCGATATAGCGGCGGGACCGCGCCTCCTCCACCACCGCACGTGGTGGTTGGCGGAGGGGGAGGCCACCCCGGTCCGGTTGGAGGCGGAGGGAGTGCGCCCCATGTCAGTGCCGGCGGAGGTGGCGGTGGCGGCGCCCATCCGAGCGGAGGTGGCGGTGGCCCTCATCGCTGATTCTTGAAGTCTCTAATCGAAGGGGCCATTTCGCTTTGCGGAGTGGCTCCTTCGTTTTTCAGACTGCGCCACAACGCAGCCAGCGTCTCAACGGACAATGCCTCTGCGCGGGCCTTTTCATCGATGCCGCTTGAATGGAGCACAGATGTAATCGTCGCAGCGCCAAATCCGGCTGCCTTCAGGTTATTGGCCAGCGTTTTGCGCTTCAATGCGAAAACCTGCCGCAGAAAGCTAAGGAACCGATCGCGATCAACGTCGAGTTCCTGAAAGCGCGGCGCAAACCGCCATCGAAATACCGTCGAGTGTACTTCCGGCGATGGTGAGAATGCTCGCGGGGGCAAGGTGAAAAGCCTCTCCACCGGGCCATGCAGTTGTACGGTTACAGTGAGAAGACCGTAATCGCGCGAACCGGGAGCGGCGGTCACGCGGTCGGCCACCTCGCGCTGCACCATCAGCACGGCACGATCAAGCGCCTTACAGTCTTCGGCGAGCTTGAGCAGGATGGGCGAGGTGATGTAGTAAGGCAGATTTCCGACAACGACGAGGCGCTTACCGGTGTCAGCGGCCGCCGCCGCGAAATCGAACGAAAGCACATCGATCGTTTCGATCCTTACGTTCGATCTCGATCCTGTCTGACCGGCCGCAGCAGGATCAAACGTACTCGAGAGCCTTGCAGCCAGTTCAGGATCCACTTCGAGAGCAACCAAGTGCTCGGCCCTTGCGGCTAGTTCACGCGTGATTGCGCCCTTGCCGGGCCCGATCTCAATGACTGTCCGATTGCTGCAGTCACCGGCAGCAGCAACGATGTGGCGGATTGCCTGTTGATCAACGAGAAAGTTCTGGCCGAGCCTGGATTTGGGTGGCACGAATCGATGTTAGTCGAAAACGCTGGCCGCAACGCGCAAACACCTTCACGCTTCGTTCTTGATCACGGCCAGATGGAATGTGCGACGGAGCGTGAAGCCGAGCCTTTCATAGAGACGCACGGCTGGATTGTCGCTGAAAGCATGAAGAAAGGGCGTACGTTTCTCAGCGAAGATGTCGCGCATCACTTCGCTCATAAGGATGCCCGCATAGCCGCGACCGCGTCCGTCAGGATGTGTGCACACGGCGCTGACTTCGACGAAACCCGGCACGCGCATGCGCTGCCCAGCCATCGCGAGCAGCCGGTTGCGTTCGAAGATGCCGTAGAAATTTCCAAGCTCGATAGTCCGTTCGCGATAGGGCCCTGGTTCAGTAAGTGTCGCAAGCTCGATCATCGCGGGCACATCGGCAGCCCGGAGCTTCCGGAGGTTCACGCCCGCCGCAAGAGTGCCGGCGCCGACTAGTCGCGGTGCTCGGCAGATCATCTGCGCAAGCGACCCGCCGCGAAAAAGGCTCCAACCGGCAGGAAGCGCCGGCGGGTCGGGAAAAAACAGAGCCAGGATTCCGCCGGGACCAGCCAGAGAAATAAGCCCGTCGTAACTCGCAGGCGATTGGTCAGGCGTGCCGCTGAGTGGCCCGATGGCGGGCGGATATCTCCGTGCGGGACCCTCCGCCAATGCAATGACGCCATGGTCGGTGAGCAGGGAGTTCCATATTGGGTTATCGAGCAGTTCTTCGCCGCCGGGTTGAGCAGATCGAGTGATGGCGGTGGCGAGGTCCCGATCGGCACTTTGAGTGGGCATACGTGAAAGATGAAATTGGCGCGCTTCCGGATGCGGAATCCTCAACCTGAACCAAAGCGTCAAAGTAAAGCGTGTAGACTTGGCGTTTGGCCGCAACTCATCGCTGACTGAGTTTGTGAGCAGGAGAAGATCGATGCAGATTGTTTTTGCCGCGTCAGAGTGTGTCCCGTTTGCAAAGACTGGCGGACTCGCCGACGTGGTAGGCGCGCTACCGAAGGAACTCGTGAAACAGGGCCATGAAGTAACAGTGTATCTGCCCCTCTATTCCGTGGCCCGGCCGCACCTTGAAGAGAAACCCAGGTACGAAGTGCGGTCAATCACGATCCCGTTTCCGCACGGCAACCGCTTCGGAGCAATTGTGGATGGCGGTACGCGCGACGGAGTGAAATTCCGCTTCGTTGACTGCCCGGAGTTCTTCGATCGTCCGGGCCTCTACGACAGCAACGGCTCCAGCTATGGCGACAACGCCGAGCGCTTCGGGCTTTTCAGCAGAGCCGTACTCGAGGCTACGAAACTTCTCGGCGTGCCCGACGTCTTCCATGTGCACGATTGGCAGGCAGCATTGATCCCCGTGTTGCTGCGAACCGTCTACAGCGCTGATCCCGTGCTGAAGAACCTTGCTTCAGTGCTTACGATTCACAATGCCGGATACCAGGGATGGTTTCCACCGGCGACAACGGATCAGCTGCTGCTGCCGTGGGAGATCTTCACCTTTGATAAAGTCGAGCACTACAACACCTTCAACTTCCTGAAAGGCGGCGTTGTCTACGCCGACGCTATCACGACTGTAAGCCGCAAGTATGCCGAGGAGATCCAGACGTACGAGGGTGGCAACGGCCTCGACGGAGCGCTCCGGCGGCGAAGTGCTGACCTGCACGGCATCCTGAACGGCGTAGATTACTCAGAGTGGGATCCCGCAACCGATGGGAACCTCGCTGCGCACTACACGCCTGCGGATCTCGCCGGCAAGCGCGAATGTCGGCGCGATCTTCTTCACGCGTTCGGATTGGATGTGCCGGACGAGACACCATTGATAGGCATCTGCTCGCGATTTGCCTCGCAAAAGGGCTTCGACCTGCTGGAACAAATTGCATGGCGGCTTGCGGAGCGCGATGTGGCAGTTATTGCGCTGGGAACCGGCGAGCCTTACTACGAGAAGTTCTTTCGTGAATTCGCATTCGCGAACGCCGCGCGTTTCGCCGTACAGGTCCGCTACGACGATGCCATGGCGCACAAAGTCGAAGCGGGCGCGGACATCCTTCTGATGCCGAGCCGATTCGAACCGTGCGGCCTGAACCAGATCTATGCGATGAAGTACGGCACGGTGCCTCTTGTGCGCGCAACAGGCGGGCTCGACGACACCGTAGAGGAATGGAATCCCAACCTGAACACGGGCACCGGATTCAAGTTCGGAGCTTACAACTCCCAGGCGCTGCTCGATACCATCGATCACGCCGTCGCTACGTTTCATGACAAAGAGCAGTGGGCACGCCTGATCCAGAACGGCATGGCCCAGAACTTCAGCTGGGGAAGGCCGGCGCGCGAGTACACGACCGTGTACGAAGAAGTAGTCCGTAAGCGGGCCTGAACGGGCTAAGCTGTACTCATCATGCGAACGAACGATGGCCTTGATGCGTGAACGTGGCGATAGGCGAGTTTATCGACTAAGCACCTGGATCCGGATGTTCGCTGTGGCGTTTCTCGGCTTCAGTCTGCTTGGACTGCTCGGGCTGTTATGGAGCCAGCACGAGGGAATGCAAAGTCGCAATCCTGCGCAGATGCTGGAGTGGGGAGCGATTACCATCTTCGCGGCCGGCTGGGCCGTGTACGTGTTCGGCGCCGTCATTGTGCTTTCGGGAGGCGGAATCGAGAAGCGAACGCTGTTCAAAACCGATAGCCTTCGGTCTGCTGAGATTCGCGGACGGCGCGAGAAGGTACACCGCAACTTCGACGGGAGCTACATTCGTTATCTGCAGGTGGTTCCCCGCGACCCGCTGCTGCCGGTGATTCAGTTTCAGAAATTCTACGTATTCGATGCAGCCTTCTATGCGTGGTACGACGAACTGCCGGACCTGGATGCGATTGATCGAATGACCAGCGGCGGCCGGGATTTGCGATAATTCGAACGCTTTTGTTCCAGGGGGCTGGGCATGTTCGAACGGTACACGGAGAAGGCACGGCGCGTGATCTTCTTTGCGCGGTACGAGGCGAGCCAGTTTGGGCAACCTTATATCGAGACGGAGCATTTGCTGCTGGGAGTTTTGCGCGAGGACAAGGCGCTGACCAACCGGTTCCTCAAATCGCACTCTTCGGTCGAATCGATCCGGCGCCAGATTGAGAACCACACGACGATTCGCGAGAAGGTATCAACCAGCGTGGATCTGCCGCTTTCAAACGAGTGCAAGCGTGTGTTGGCGTATGCAGCTGAAGAGGCGGAGCGGCTGAAGCATAAGCATATTGGTTCCGAACATCTGCTGCTGGGGTTGCTACGCGAGGAAAACTGCTTTGCACGGCAAATCCTGAAGGAGCGCCACCTTGAGCTCGAAAAAGTGCGCGAGGAACTTGCCAAGGTGGGACCGGATCTCCCCAGGTTGCCCCAAAACGCAGTTGCCGCGGTAGCAACACGCAATCTGTTCGGGGTTTACGCGGATCTGACGCAAAAGGCGATCGATGGAGAGTTGGAGCCAGTAGTCGCTCGCGATCTGGAATTGGACAGCGTGATCGAAGTGCTGTGCCGGAAGGATCGGCGGAATCCGATCTTGCTTGGCGAGCGCGGCGTGGGAAAGACAGCGATAGTGGAGGCGCTGGCGCAGCGCATCGCGGAAGGCAAGGTTCCGCCTGAGCTCGCGGAGATGAAGATTCTGGTGCCGGAAACAGAGCTGCTCGCCGCATGGGCGCCGAGTGGAGAGCGATTCGAAGAACTCGCAACGGTAAAGGGAACCGCAGCTAGCGTGATTCTGTTTGTGGACGGGCTGCTCGGGGTCGCGGGGATGGCCGGAAATGATACGGCAGAGAATCTTGCAGGCATGTTGAAATTCGCGTTGCAGTCGGCGGAGGTGCGGTGGCTCAGCGCAGCGACTGAAGAGGAGTACAAATCGGCCAGCGCTAGCCATCCCGAACTCGACAAGATCTTTCGCCCGCTGCATGTAAAGCCGCTGGATGCGGCTGCGGCGCTTGAGGTTCTGAAAGCGCGAAAAGAAAGACTCGAGCGGTTCCACGAGGTCGTGTTTGCGGATGATGCACTGCAGTGCGCAGTGGAACTCCGAGAGAGCTATTTGAGAGAAAAGATTCTGCCAGGGAAGGCGCTGGAACTGCTGGATGCAGCGGGTGCGGCGGCGAAGGTGCGTGAGGGCACCCCACCCCTGGAGATAACCGAGAGCCGCAAGAAGCTCAAGTTCATCGTGCATCGAATGGATTCTGCGATTGGCTCTCACGAATTTGAGAAGGCCAAGTTCTATTCCGAAGAGGAGCGCAAAGAGCGGCAAAATCTTCGGGAGTTGTGCAAGAAGTATGGGTTGGAGGACGCGCCGGCACCTACCGTAACGCGCACGGATGTGGAGCAGTTGATCCTGAAGTTGAACGTATATCCCTACGATCGAACCTAGCGTTCACTGAGCTTCTAGTGCCGGATCTCGAACTGATAATCGCTGTAGTCGATGGTGACGACGCTGCGGCCGAAGAGAAGGCTGCTCGATTCAGCGCGGGCGTGTATGGCCATTGCATGGCCCTGCATGTTGGCGTAGCGGCGCATCATGTGGGTGGTTCCGGCGAAGATCGAGGGGTTTTTAGAGGCGAGACCTTCGACCTGCACGAGTGCGTGGTCGCGGGTATCAACCCAGAGCGTACCTTCGATCATGTGGGGCGACTTGCGGTGCGGCGTGATGGCAAGAGCAACACACGGGCGCTCATCTATAAGCTGCGAGACGCCTAGCTTGAGTTTCATCTCATAATTGGCTGACGTAAACCACGATTGCGCAACCGTCGCCGGATTGTTGATCGACTTCTCGTTTTCGAGCAGCGGGCGAAGACCATATTTAATCACGAGTTCGGAGCCGGATTGCGATAGGATCTGGTAGGTTTTGCCCACGCCCTTCTTGTATGTCACCTTCACGGTCATCTGGGCGGAAGCATCCATTTGATCCGCACCGCGATAGACGGAGTAGTGCTCAACGTCGGTAAAACTCAGGACGTTTTCGAATCGGGACTGGTTTGCGGCATCGAGATCACGGATGATGGCAGCCGCATCAGCCTGTTGCGCGTGAGTGACACCAGTGATCGCGATCAACGGGAGAACCATAATGGCCAGCGCTCGCGACGCCCCTGGATGCATGCCCGCCCCTTTCGCGATGAGTCGCAATGCTCTGATTATGTGCGCCAATCTGGGATGTTTAAAGGAGCATTGTGACACTTTCGTCGAGCGAATCATCATAGACGGCGTCATGTGTAAACAGAAGCCTGCAGAGATGATGGCAGGATGCTGACCCGCAGAGCTTCGAATGACACATCTTGGAGAGGCTCGCGATGAGGTGGAGTGCAATGAATGCAGTCCGGCAGCTACTGTGCGCTTTCGTAGCGGCCGGAGCGATGTTTGTGATGCTGAGTGGTGTACACGCGTCGGCGCAGGCGCGGGAAGCGGAGCAAAAGCCCGCGCCGACCTATCAGACGATCTACCTGAAGAACATCACCGACGTGCGGGAAATGAACGACCTGGTGACGGATCTGCGCAATATGTTGCCGCGGGCCCGCATGTTCCAGGTGGAATCAGCGAATGCAATGTCGATTCAGGGCAGCGCGGAAGAGATCGCGACGGCCCAGAGGATAGTAGCTGACATTGATCGACCGAAGAAGACCTATCGCCTAACTTACACGATCGGTGAGAAGGAAGGCGGGCAGCGTTTCGTCATGATTGTGACTCCGGGGAACAAGGCTGCGCTGAAACAGGGCTCGCGCGTGCCGATCGTGACCGGCACTTATAAAGATGGCACAGTTCAGAACCCGGAGATTCAGTACATGGATGTCGGAGTACTGATCGAAGCAGCACTTGTTGGAGCCGGAGATGGGATGCGGCTACGCACAAAGATCGAGCAGACCAGCGTGGCCGAGGAAAAGTCGAACGTGGGAATTCAAGATCCGGTGATTCATCAGTCGGCGCTCGAGGGCGATTCGGCCGTCACACCGGGCACGCCGATCTCGCTGGGATCGATGGATGTGCCCAACGGAAGACATTGGGAGGTAAGGGTGGTCGCGGAGGTGGTGAAGTAGCCGCAAAAGCTCACGCAGAAAGAGTCGAAACCCTCGTCTCGAAATCGAGCCGTGGAGGCACCCCCTGTGTGTACAGCCACCGGATGGTTGCGGGTTACAGTCCAGCCCGTGTTTCTTCGGCCATGTAGTCGACGACGGCTTTGAGGTCGCCCTTGCATTCTTCGAAGACCTTGAGCTGGCGATCGGCGCCGGTGCCGGTCTGCATGATCCTGCGAATGCCGTCGATCGCTTCCCTGCTGCCGAGTTCGTCGACAACCGGATCTATCATGGCAAGATATTCCTCGATGAGGCTGCGCTCGGGAACCTCCAGCTGTTTGCCGAAGTCGATGAGCTTCCCATCGAGGCCATAACGAACAGCGCGGAATTTGTTCTCCATCAGGAGCGGACGGGCATATTGACGGAAATCCTGGTTGGCCTCGTGCAGCTTGTAGAGATAGGCAGCTGTAGCCTGGATGAGCGCGGCGATGGCGATGGTCTCTTCGGCGCGCAATGGAATGTCGCAGGCGCGGACTTCAACTGTATTAAAGAACGGATGTGGCCGAATATCCCACCAGATCTTCTTGGCATTGTCGATGCAGTTGGTGCGGACCAGCAGGCTGACGTAGTTCTCAAATTCTGAGTAGCTGCGGAAGGCGTCCGGGATGCCGGTGCGCGGAAAGTTCTCGAACACTTTGGCGCGATAGCCCTTGTACCCGGTATTGAGTCCCAGCCAGAATGGCGAGTTGGTGGCGAGCGCCATGATGTGCGGCAGGAAGTAACGCATCGAGTTCATGATGCGGATGGCGGCTTCGCGGTCTTCGATGCCAACGTGGACGTGAAGGCCGAAGATCAGGTTGGCGCGAGCAACGAGCTGGAGGTCCTTGACGACCTGGGTATACCGCGGGTCGGGGTGGATCTCCTGCGTGCGCCAATCGGCGAAGGGGTGTGTTGCGCCTGCAACCAGTTCGAGCTTGTGTTCGCGGGCCAGCTTGATCATCTCCCGTCGCAACTCATAAATATCTTCCCGAGCCTCGTCGATGTTGCGACAGACGCGCGTCCCCACTTCGACCACTGAGGTATGCATCTCGGCCTTGACGCGCTCCTGCAGGCGCATCTTGCCCTGGGCAAGCATTTCGGTCTGGATGTGGGAGCGCAGGTCGCGCGTGACCGGGTCGATGGTCTGGTACTCCTCTTCGATGCCAAGAGAGAAGGACGGCCTCATAACAAGATCTCCTGAGGACAGCTTGGGGGAATTGTACGGCAGGGACTGGTCAGGGCCGTCGAATGTTCCGTAGCATCCAGGCCTGTTCGAAAGTCCGAATGGCACTCGTTGTTCGGGACGGGCCAGAACCGCTGAGAGCTACCGAGAACGGGTCACCGCAGCCGATCTCGGGAGGGCTCTCGCGGTCTCCGTGCAAAAGAAGGCGCCCCTGGGTGCTGTGTTCCTCAAGGTGATTCTGACTCTGGAACAATTCTGAGAGATACGTCAGTGTCTGCCGGTGTGTCACACGGCATTTCTTCTGCCCCGGCATACAATCTGGCGTGTGGGAGACAGCATCTTTCAAGACCGGCGTGAGGCAGGCCGCGTGCTCGGCGAGATCGTTGCGGGGCTTGCCGACCTCAGCGACGGCGTGGTGCTGGGCCTCGTACGCGGAGGCGTTCCGGTAGCCTACGAGGTGGCAAAAGCCTGCGGTCTACCGCTCGACATCCTGGTGGTGCGCAAGCTCGGCGTTCCGGGACAGGAAGAACTGGCAATGGGAGCGATCGCGAGCGGCGGCGGCGTGGTGCTCAACAACAACATTCTGCGCTCCTATCGCGTGCCAAAAGAGGTGCTCGAAGAGGTTTTAGAACGCGAGACCCGGGAGTTGGAACGGCGCGAGGCCCTGTATCGGAAAGGGCAGCCGCCGCTAGAGATTGCCGGACGGACGGTCATCCTGGTTGACGATGGACTGGCAACGGGCGCAACCATGCGCGCTGCCGTCCACGCGGTGAAGGGGCTGGCCCGGCGAGTGATTGTGGCCGTTCCCGTGGGGGCGCAACCTACCTGCAACGAACTGGCAGAGGAGGCAGACAAGGTGATTTGCGCGCTGACGCCGGAGCCGCTGGATGCGGTGAGCCTGTTTTACCGGGAATTTGCGCCGACCTCGGATGAGGAAGTGGGGGCGCTGATGCGCAGACGGCGCCAGGGACTTGAGACATAGGGAAGTAGTGGACCCAAAGCTCTAGCGTCCGGCGATATATTCGCCTTTTTTTCGCTTTTTGGGTACTATCTGACGAGGGCGATGAATCTCTTTTCCCACCTTGCTGCAGAGCCGACGCATGAGGAGATCTACCCGGGCGCAGTCCTGATGAGGGGCCTGGCACTGGAGCAGGATGTTGAGTTCTTAAGGGCACTCGAGGGCATCCTGGCGGAGGCGCCGTTGCGTCACGCCACTACACCTAGCGGCTTGCCGATGCAGGTAATGGTGTCGGACTGCGGGACGCCCGAAGCGTTCCGGCGGCGCTGGTCGCCCCGCCAACCGGCCTTGATGGATGGGGAAGGCCGTTCGGCTCCGCAGAGTTCTAGCGGCAGGAAGATGTGGCCTCTCATGCCCCGAATTCTTGTAGACTTCGCGGCTCGCTCTGCAGTGCGTGCGGGGTTTCCGCAATTTCGACCGGACGCATGCCACATCAACCGCTACCAGGCAGGCACTAAGCTCGGGCTGCACCAGGATCGGCATGAGTTCGATCTCTACCAGCCGATCGTCTCCGTTTCGTTTGGGCTCGAGTGCATCTTTCTGCTTGGCGGTCTTCAACGGACGGACCCAATCAAACGGATTCTGCTGGAGCATGGTGATGTGATTGTCTGGGGAGGCCCCTCGCGGATGCGTTTTCACGGCGTCCCTCCCCTGAAGCCGGGCCACCATCCGCTCACCGGGCTGTACCGGTACAATCTGACGTTTCGTAAAGTAGCTTAGGCGATTACGCCTTCTCACGGAATATTGTAACCATCAACAATCCCCTTTATTTTCAGCATTCATTGGTGGAAAAGGATTCCGCCTTGTGAAGAACTTTGACGATTCTTCCGCGACAATCGAACTCCCGGTTTGCTCGTAATACACTCGAAGCCGGTTCTGGGTGAGGTGAACGATGCGTCGTGTGTTCAACGCGGTAATGCGAGTGGTAAGCAGCTCTATCGGTGCCTTGATGGTTCTGATGGGAGGGATATGGATTCTGCAGGGGCTGAATCTTGCATGGGGATCTCTCAGCCGGAGTTTCATGCAGGGCGACCAACACTGGGCATTCTACGGCGCTCTCGTGCTGATTGTTGGGGCGTGTCAGATCGTTTGGAGCAACACTCGACAATCCAAATACTGATACGCACGTCCCGAGCGCGTAATTTCCGGTTTGCCGGTCACTCCGTCGAAAATCGTCGTTGAAGCGCCCGATTTTCATCCATATGGGTGGGTCGCAGACCCATGCGTAACTCGGGAACTATTTCGATAGAGATGGCGAAAGCCAACCGTTCACGCCATCTTCATAGTGGAAGCATTCGATTCGTTCGCGTTCCCAGCGCATATGTGATCAAGGGACATCCCGCAACGACGGGATGGCCCTTGTGCTTTATGCTCCCTTCTGGCAGGCGCGGGTAACCACCGAGCCCTTACCTGAGTTTCCCGAAAGAGAACCGAATTCTCGTTGACACGCGATTCGAGCCCGCGCTACGGTTTTTGGGCCGGTCCAGAGGTACGCGATGACCGGACTCTCCAACCCCAGAAAAATTCGACTCGTTCTTCGAGAACCTGCCGCCAGCCGACGGCTGCCTCGCTCATTTGAAACTTGAGAGCGAGAAATCAGCCGAACGCGCTTTGCGGAAAGAAAGGATTATGCATGAAGAGCACATTTCTCCCCACCATCTGTAGCCTCAAGCGTTCAACGCTCAAACGTCCGTCATTGCCGTTCCTGTTGGCGATAGCGGCTCTCAGCTTCCTTTGCCTCGCTGCAAAACCAGCTTTCGCCCATCACCCTATCGTGCAGTCAGCAAGTGCAGTTTGCAACGCCGACGGAAGCGTGAACATCACCTTCACGGTAACTTCATGGGCGGTAGATGGTCCCGGTCTCGAGGGCGAGAACGCCGAGGTCGATGTCCTGTTCAATGAGTTCGATACGCCGCCCGCATTCACCGGGTCCTTTGTCGACCCGACCGACACCTTTTCGGGCTCGGCGCCCGCACCGGGAGGCCTCGCTCCTGGTGATATGGTCACCGTGTCGGCGCTCGCGGACGCCACCTGGGGCGACGGCTACCCCGGGGGTGAAAACAGCGACAGTGATGCCGCTTCGCAGGTGGTCACAATCCCCACCTGTCCAGGCCCGCCACCGCCATCTGGAACGGGTCGCTTCACCGGAGGTGGACAACAGCAGGATGTGATTCTGCCGCTTCCATCGGGCACGGACACTGTTACCCTTTCCAAGGGTTTTGAGGTCGAGTGTGATATGAACCCCAAGCATGAGAATATTGAGCTCAATTGGGATCCAAACAACCACTTCCACATGGACACGATCACGTCCGCGTTCTGCGATCTCGTTCCTCCTCCTCCGAATCCGCCCCACGCGCCGGTGAACAGGATTCAGGGCACAGGCACCGGTGACTTCAACGGCGCGGAAGGTTATACCGTTGTGTTCACGTTGATCGACCATGGCGAGCCGGGGGCCGGGGTAGACGAATCAGCCTTTGTAGTCTGTCTAACCGACCCGGCCAATCCTAACAAGTGCGCAATTCCAGCCAATATTGTGCTGAACGCCCCGCTGACCTTCATTCTTCACGGGAATATCCAGGCGCACGTCGATCAGCACTAGCAAACAGGAAGCATTGGGCGACCGGCATCGGTCGCCCAACTCTCATATGGCCAGTCGTTATGACTGGCCGTTTCATTTTGTTGAGCTTCCATTGTTGGCACCGGCAGTATGTGCGGCCGTCGAAGAACAAGCATCACGGTGTGGCCAAGGTGGCCATCGCCCACAAATTGGCGGTTCGTCTGTATTGGATGTTGCGCTCCGGGCAGAACTACCAGCAGATTATGGAGCGCGGTTCGCATGCGGGGCAGTCCGTAACTTCCGGTAGGCGCAGTCTCAGGCCGACAAACTGATTACCCCGCCTCTCTCGCCAGATGGAGAGAGTTTGAACAAGAAATCATGGAGCTTTACCAGGCCGAATACATGGTTGGTGGAACCTGAACGGTTTTAACGTGCGAGCTTGGGTCGCTTAGCCATGCAGGACGGTTTTCTGATATGGAACAAAGCTCAGAAAAAACATCTGAGCTTTGTTCCCAGGTAGATTGTCGCAGTGGGCGGGACGGGGTCAAGGGTCAAGATGAACGCCAAAGAACGGCGCCCTTGACCCCGTCCCGCCCACCTCAGGAATCTTGTGCGCCAAAGGGTCTTGACAGAAGCCGACGATGTCATCGCGAGGTCGGTCCTATGATGACCGAAGCGGAGGTCTTGTAAGAAGGTGCTCATTCGACTGTTGCGCAGCACGCTAGTTGGCTTCGGCCTCGCTTTGTTCTCGGTCGTATTGTTCCTGACCGCTCTTCGGATCTACATCCAGTTCTTCTGGGCGAGGGCGCATCCGGGAGGGGGAGCTGTGGTCGGGGTCAAATATCCCGTGATGTGGTTGCTGCCTGCTGCTTTCGTAGCAGGGTTCGTTTGGGATTGGCGTCGTTCGCGGAAGAAATAGCAGTTCTCGGCGGATTGTCGGCAAACCGGAACTTTGACGAATCTCGCCATGAACTGGACCAAAGGTCCGAAAACGAGAGTCACTCCAACTGCGACGATGTGTACCATCGCAGTCGGAGTTGGGTTAGCAGTTAATCACCGATTGTCCACAAAAAACCATGATATACGTTGTTGGCGTCAATATAGTAACCGGCAACTTGGCCCGCATTGTTGATGCGCACGGGCACAGTGCCCTGCATCGCAGAGGTCCCCGCTTCAGGGTCCGTGAAGAACAGGAAATGTCCGTTTTTCAGGCTTACGTAATTGTGAAATGCGCCATTGGCATCCGTGTAGGTTCCTGTGAAGTCACCGTTGCGATTAACCCAGTTCACAAACACCTGCGTATTCATTCCTGGCGGGAGAGTGATTTGCGTGAATGATCCATCGGCCAGCCGAATATACGGATGCGATGTGAAGGCGTTGTCGTAATAGAATCCGATTACGTTTCCGGAATCGTCGATCATGATCGGCCACGCACCGGTGTATGAATTTGTACCTGCACCCGGCACCTCAAATTCGGTGAAGGTCCCATCAGCCGACCGAATGTAGGAGTGGGCGATGTAGTTCGCGTCGTAGTAATAGCCGGTGGTGTCGCCCGACCGATTGATGCTGAGTGACGTTGTCCCATTTAGGAACCCGGAAGTTGAAGCACTGGGAGATTGAAATGTGATGGTCTGGCCATTGGGCCCCAGGATGAAACCGTAAGTAACGCCAAGGTAGTTGGGGCCCAGAATACCGGTGCGCCCGGTGATTGTCCCCGCTGAGTTGATCGAGAACGCCTGGGTGTAATAGCTGCCTGCCGGGGCAAAAAAGTTGGCGAACGTTCCCTGTGGCTTTAGCAGGAAGGCCTCGTTAACGGGAACAGAAGTTGCGAATGAACCCACAATGACGCCAGAAATATTGATGGCACTCGGTGTGGTCCCGGCAGGAGTACTCGCTCCCCCGCTAATAGGCGTACCCGCGCCCGGGTCGTCCAGCAGCGCGATCTTTCCATTGGAATTTCTCTCGAAGCCACGGGTAGGAACGCTCGAGTTGGCAGTGTAGTAGCCGACGACCTGTCCACCATCGTTCAGGTCCTGAACAAGCGTACCCGGGAGGGCGTAGGACCCGGAGAGCGGAGCCGTCAAAGCGCCAGGGATACTAAAGTTTTCGTATTTGGCCCCGCCTCCCTGGGCTGTGGCACTGGCTGCGGCGGCAAGGAATAGAACGAGCATCAAGGCAAAGACAAGTTTCATGAATTAATCCTCGGAACTTCCAAAAGTAGTGATGCGATCAAATCGAAGCGGAATCAGCCTAGAGTTCAGCGAAGACAAGAGCAGTCGAAGACACAGTCCTTCAGGCGCGTGGCCGACATCAATTCCGCTCATATACGGTTTGTCTTGAAGGTTAAGACATCATCGATCACACTCAATCCTCAGATGAGGACCTGGTCGTTGATTTGGCACAATCTGCACCTGTAAGGTCCGTATCGACGACACGGGCCTTCTCGTGTCCTTCCGCGAGAGGTACGCCTCAAGCCAGCGCAAAGGATGATTTCGCAATTCCTGGTATTGTCGGCAACCGGAACTTAGAAGCCCGCCGATTTAGGCGGGCCTCCATGTGCGATTGGCTTCCTCTAATTTGGCCTGATGCTCGTAGAGTAGCCGGGCATCCGTTACCTCACCAACGCCCCAAAAGTCGTAGTGCAACTGTCAATTGCGACAGTTGCAATGGCTCGCAGTTGTACCACTCTCTGGGGCTTGCGCACGTCCGAAGCGAAACGGTCGCAGCGGCGACTCCGTTAGGATGACAACCAGTCCTGCGATCGCTCTTTGCAAGCCAGGAACTGACATCAACCCGTGGGCTCATCGGGTTCGGGTGGTGCTTTGGCCGCATCCTTAGCTGATTTCTTCACTGGGTTCTTCTTGGACGCGGATTTCTTCGCAGGCGTCTTTTTCGTCGCTGATTTCGTTGCCCTAGCAGCTGGAGCGCCAGCGAGGAAACTCGACCAGCGGAGGCCGGGCACCTCCGGCGCTAATTTGCATTTCCCGATGGCGAGATCCGCGACTTCGCGGACAATCCAGTCAAAATTTGCCTGTCCGACGGAGTTCAGATCGGCATCCGGCGCGGGATTCATGAAGTCGATCGCGTAAGGGATGCCGTTTTCGACAGCGAACTCGACCGTGTTGAGGTCGTAGCCGAGAGCGCGGCACAGCGTGAGTGCATCCTTTTCCACGCGCTCCAGCAGCTTCGGGTCGTAAGCGGGCGGGTTCTGCACGTAGCGTTCGTTATGCGGCTTGCGCGGATCATAAGGCATGATGTGGACCTTGCTCTGGCCGACGACGTAGCAGCGGAAGTACTCATTGAAGTTAACCGCGCGCTGAAACATCATGCACAGGTCACGCGACTGGTCGTAGGCGTGAAAGAACTCAGGCCGGTTGTGGATGTGATAGACGTCGCGCCAGCCGCCGCCGTCGACAGGCTTCATGAATCCATGCTCGCCCACATAGTCGAAAACCGCCTCCCAGTTGAGCGGGTATTCGAGGTTCCGCATCGAGCGCTCCGTCGTCCCCTCGGGGTGCTTCTTGTGGGGCAGGATGACGGTGGGCGGCACGGCGACACCGAGTTTTGCTGCCAGAGCGTAGTTGAAGAACTTGTCGTCGGCCGACCACCAGAACGGATTGTTGATAATGACGGTGCCGTTGAGAGCGGCGTGCTTGAGATAGGCGCGATAGAAAGGGATGTCGTGAGAGATGCGGTCGACGATGACGGCATAAGGCGCGGGTTTATCGAGCTGGACGGAGCCGGTTTCGACAAATTCGGCGTGAATGCCGTCGATGTTGTGTGCGTTGATGTGCGCCACGAGCGCGCCTGGAAAACTGTTTTCCATGCCGAACAGGACGCCGATCTTCTTCATGCTGTGACCTCTGGTATTCCGGGGAAACACGCGGGCACTGGCTTCGACAGTAACTCGCTTTTTCATCTCAAGTGTACGGTAGCCAGCCGGCAGTTACGAACTTCCAGATGTCCGATAACTTCGTGAAATGACAGGTTTTCCACATGATCAGGCCGTCCCAATTCATCTGCCTTTTACCTCTGCTTTACAAACGTATGACATAGGGCCGGTACGCTCGGCCCATCATGAGAATTATCCCCTTAAGAATCACTTTTGTGGTTGGCCTATTGATTGCACTCTGTCAGTTGCAAGGCAAAGCGCAGTATGAGAATGGAAGCCTGGTAGGCACCATTCACGACGCAACGGGCGCCGTGGTTGGCGGCGCGAGTGTGTCTGTCACGAACCTCGGCACCGCCATTGTCACGAAAGTTACCGCAACTGCTTCGGGGGAATACGAAGTTCCTTCGATGCGCGTGGGCATCTACAGCGTCAAGGCGGAGGCGCCTGGATTTGCTCCGGCAGAAGCACAGAACATTTCTATCTCGATTGGTGCGCGTCAGCACATCGATCTGACACTGACCGTGGGGCCAGCAAACGCGACCACGGTCGAAGTGAGTGATGTCGCACTCCAGCTGGAAACGGAGACCAGCGAGCGGGGGCAGACGATTTCGGGCTACCAGACGGCAGCACTGCCGCTGGTGAGCCGCAACTTCTCCGACCTGCTGGCGCTCGTGACCGGATCGCGGCAGGCGCCGACAGCGGCCACAACAAGTTCCATCAGCAGTCTGGTGCGGCAGGGTGCGTACAACGTCAACGGCCAGCGCAGCATGTTTAACAACTTTCTGCTGGACGGCATGGACAACAATGCGTACGGCGAAAGCAACCAGGGATTCGACAACCAGATCATCGCCATCGCGCCGGATTCGGTTGCACAGTTCAACGTGGTGACCAACAACGAAAGCGCGGAATACGGGCGGTCCTCCGGCGCAACAATCAACGTAGCATCGGCGAGCGGCACGAACAACTATCACGCGACGTTGTACGAGTTTCTGCGCAATACCGATCTGAACGCCGCGGGCTTCTTCAAACCCACGCTTGTGGGAAGCACCGGGACAAGCGTTCCGTTTCAGAAGCCTGCCTTCAATCGCAACCAGTTCGGCATGAACTTCGGCGGGCCCATCCTTAAGAACAAGCTCTTCTTCTTCCTGGACTATGAGGGTTTCCGCCAGACACTGAAGCCGCTGTATGTGTACACGCTGCCCACCCAGAACGAGCTCAACGGAATCCTTGTCGTTGATGTCAAGAATCCGCTCACAGGCAAAATCTATCCCAAGGGAACTGCGATTCCGGCCTCCGACATCAACCCGCTTTCGGCTCAAATCATCAATGGCTACAAGCCGTTTATGAGCACGTTGCCCATCTCAGGCGTCAGTACAACTGGCCTCAACTCCAACGACTACGCCAAAGAAGTCCCATTCACCGACAACTCGGACAAGGGCAATCTTCGTCTCGACTATCAACAGAACCCCAACAGCTCATGGTTCCTCCGCATCAGCGATCGCAAGGAAACTGGCGTCAATTACCCTGTCATTCCGTTGCCTCTTGACAGTACGGCCAACGGCAAGATCCGCATTCTCGACCAGCAGATCGCTCTCGGCTACACGCACCTTTTTGGCGCCGACAAGATCCTCGATGCGCGCCTCGGGCTCTCGCGAACCAAGGCCGGAAAGTACACTCTGTCGATCGGTCAAAACGCCTTCTCGATCCCTGGCCTTCAAACCGTGCCGGCTGGAATTGCGGGCGGTCTGCCCCAGGTATCCATCAGCAACTTCACGACGTTTGGACGCCAGAGCACAAATCCGCAGTGGCAAGACCCTGCCCTCCTCGACCCCAAGGTGAATTACACATGGGTCAAGGGAAAACACTCACTCAAGTTCGGCTACGAGTATGAGCACATCTGGATGGCCGTAAACGACAACAATCCGCTCTATGGATCCTGGACGTACAGCGGCGGCTACAGCGCTACGACCTCCTCCAAGGTTGCAGACAACTACTGGGCTGACTTCCTTTTCGGTCTCACCAGTAGTTATCAGCTGGCCAACTATTTCGTGGTTCACCTGCGCCAGTCAATGGACAGCGCCTATGCTCAAGACGACTGGAAGGTCCTTCCAAATCTCACGTTGAACCTCGGCATGCGCTGGGAGTACGGCTCGCCTTTCTCGGAGCAGAAGAACTACATCTCCAACTTCGATCCCACAACGCAAACCGTGCTGACCCTATCTCCAGGTGCGGTAGAGGGGAACGGCATTACGCCGGTCAGTCACGGCGGAACCTACGGCAAGACCCTGGTCAACCCCGACTTTACTGACTTCTCTCCCCGCATCGGGTTCGCCTATGCGGTCACGCCGAACACCGCTGTCCGCGGCGGCTTTGGCACCGGCTACGTGCACTATACCCGCGCCGGATCGGGCGACATCACCGGTATCAATGCCCCGCAAGCTCAGTTTGCCGCGGTTGTCCAGCCTACTCCCAATACCACAAACCTCTGCAACCCAGTCCCGGCGCAAATCATCCAGGTTGGCTCGACTACTCCAAGTTGCTACGTCACTTCCGACCAGGGATTCCCGACTGGTTTGGTGACTACGTTCAACCCGGCCACCGACAATATCACCTGGGTGCCGAAGGACAGAAAAGACAGCTACGTCGAGAACTATTTCCTAAGCGTTCAGCGGCAGTTGACGAAGAACGCCCTTCTCGACGTTGCCTATGTCGGCAACCACGGACTTCATCTGGAAGGCTTTATCAACGCAAACCAACGAGTTCTCTCCACCCTCGGCACGACCAATGTCCAGAGAGCGTACAGCAACTGGCCCAGCGACATCACCACGGCCCTGAACGAGTTCTACTCGAACTACAACGCACTGCAGGTACGGTACGAGCAGCGCTTTGTGGCTGGATTGACACTGCTGAACTCGTTCACGTGGGAACACTCGCTGGACAATGCATCAGCATCTCTTGAAGGTAATACACCGTCGGCGCAGAATGGCCTCGATCTCAGGGCGGACTACGCGCAGTCGGATTACAACCTGCCTGTGGCGAACGTGACCAGCCTGGTTTACGAAGTGCCGTTCGGACACGGCCGGAGGTTTGCTTCAAGCGCCAACGGGCTGCTCGATAGTTTGATCGGCGGGTGGCAGGTCAGCGCCATCAACACCGCACAAGCCGGCACGCCGTTTAATCTGACTTACTCGCCAAACGCCACTCAGCAGGTGTCGCCGCAGATATCGGCAACGTATCGCGGCGCAAACGAATACCGCCCCGATGTTCTGCCGGGACAGAAAATCACGCGCGGGGTAAAGAACCGCGCTGCCAACACCGGCTACGTCAACTTCGTCAACTTCGCTGCCTTCGCAATCCCGCCTTTCAAGGACGCCTCAGGCAACGTGCTAAATCCCTTCGGCAACGCTTCACGGAACCCAGGCCGCACGCCTTCGTTCAACGAAACCGATCTCGCCCTCAACAAGCGTTTCAATACGCCCCTCGAGACCATGAAGATCGAGTTTCGTGCCGAGGCCTACAACGTCTTCAACCATACGAACTTCTACCTGCCCGGGAACATCAGCGGCTCACAGGGAACGATCAACCCGGGTGTAACCCTTTCAACCGGCGCCACGCCCAGCCCCTCTCAGTTCACAGGCAATCCAACCGGTGGCGGTCAGATCACGAGCACCTTCGAACCACGAATCTTCCAGTTTGCGCTGAAGATCATCTACTAGTCCTTCGTACTGTTGACGATCAGCCCGCGCGGTCTTCGCGCGGGTTTTCTTTTGGTGTCGATTCGGGCCCGATCCATATGAAAGAGCCAAGTGATCCGGATAGCGGGCTACACGCCGCTCGCCGAGAGGACTATCCTTAGGTGAAACGGCCGGACCAGGGCAGGAAAAACCGCTCTTCGGCCCGATGCGATTTCGCGGAATTCAACGGATCCACTGCAAGAGGATCGACGGGAGCTTGTCTCGGAGATCGGCAACAGAGCGAGCAGATCGGAGACGAAGCCTCCCGCCAACCCGAGGAGGATTTGAATGGAGACGAAGAAACCAGACCCCGCAATCGAAAAAGACGTTCTGCACAATGAGGACCACAGCAGGCTGACACCGGAAGAGGTTGCGAAAGCCATCGCTCACCACAACAAGAAGCACAAGGGCGACGCCAATCAGAACGCGCAGAAGAAGGGCCAGCCGGGGAAGAAGCAGGGCGTGGACAGGCCCAAGTAGTTCGGAGTTCTTGGAACTGGTTGCATTTACCCCCTTTTGAAAGGGCACGGCTTCAGCCGTGTCGCAAAAGCTCCATAAGCGGCAGGGCTTTATAGCCCCTGAGGGCACGTTGCAACACGCGCCTAGCACTTATGCAATCGGTCGCAGTTGGAGTTGCTGGTCTTCAGTCTTCAGCTACTGAAAACTGACGACGGACAACTAACTACTGGCCAACTCTCACGTCCCAGTCATAGTTGAGAGCGTTGATTCGGGCGCGAAGGTCTTCCACGGCGGCGGTCTTCTGCTGCTCAAGATCGGCGGTGTGTTTGCGTGTGGACTGCAGCAGATCTTCGGCGCGGTTCAATTCATCCACAAAGCGTCGCGCAGCTTCGTTTCCTTTAAGCGCAGTGAGGTTCTCGCGGCAACGGGCCTCGTCGGCGGCGGCGGTCTCTTCCTGCTGCTTCGATTTGGAGAGAGCCTGATCCAGGTCGGCCAGTTTCGCCTGCGCATCGAGAACTGGCTTCAGCTGAGCTTCTGCATCGGGCACGCGCTTGACCAGCTCAAGCAGGTAAGCGTTGGTGTTCTGGTTGGGATCGATGTTGACCGTGGTGTACTCGGGTCCGCGCTCACGGACTTCGATTTTCCTCGTCGAATGCGGCTCGATGGCTAAGCGGAACCGGTACAGATCCGGAGTAGTTTCGGCGGCCTTGACATCGTCATCGAGAGACCAGCCATTGGCGCGGCGGGGATGCTCAAGGAGAGCAACGCGATCCTCATCGGCGGAGTTCGTCGCAGAGTAAGTGATCGAGGCAACGTCCAAGTATCGCTCGACGACCAGCCCCTTGCGGATCTGCAGATGGTGCAGGGTGCGGGTCGATTTCTGATCGGTAATCTTGACCCGCATTGCCTGGTCGGCTGCATAGGAGAGCAGCCGGCGCTCGCCGGGATGGATCGGATCGAGCAGGCCCTCGCCGGCGAATTCCCCGCTCTCGAAGATGGAAAAGCTGCCGGTATCGAGCGTGAGCTTCGACTTGTTTTCGAGCCAGACGGCGCGAAGCGGTCGCGGATCGCGGCTGCTCCAGAGCGTGACATGCTCGGCAGGCAGTTCCTGCTGGAGAATCGGCACCATCGCCGATTCGTTCTTGTGGATCGTAACCGGCTGGGTGGGCGAGTACTCAAAGAAATCATCGAAGGCGTTGGTGGAAACGTCGCCTTCAGCGATGGCGTCACTGGCGCGGTAAATGCCGCTGATTGCGCCGTAATCCAGACGGCCCCCCGAAACAACAACTTGTTCGGTGGCGTCGCGGCTATTGAGTGGCAATGATTGCACCGTTTGGTTTTGTCCGGACTGGTTGTTGATACCGGCTTTGAGCTGCTGGCGCGCCATGTTCTGGTTTGGAGATACCGGCGGAGGCGGCGCATAGAGTTTCGCGGCCAGTTGCATCCTATCGAACTCCGCCGCCTCGTGTGTCTGCGGAGTCAGTTGCGCCTCGGTCGCGATCGGAATCTCGGGGCGTCGCGCGTAGAGCGGCTGCGAGAGCGGCTGGATGAAGCTCTGCGGCGCACCGGCTACGAGCGACAGCTGAACATTATCCCAGTCGGCGCCGACCGTGTTGTCGACCACGGCCCAACCCTGCATGGTCGCGGTTCCGTTGGCCTCTCGCGGAAAGACGAGACGATAAGTCGATTTCCAGACCGGCACTTCGCTGATGTAGCTCACGCGGAGTTCACGTTGTCCCTGGCCGAGCGCACTGAGCGTGAGATGCCGCAGGCCGGTGGAGTGCGTCGTGGAGAGCAGTTCGAGATAGCGGTCGAGCTGCCCCTGCAAATTGGGATCGACCGGGCGCACGCTGAGGGTCGGCGTGAGTTCAACGACGCGCACTGCACCGGAGCCCGCAACGAGCGTGAGATAGAACTTCTCGATCGATTGCGCATTCTCGTCCGAACCGATCTTCTGAGTGCGCGACTCGATCGACATCAGCCGGCCTGAAATCGGACCACCGGGGCCACCTGTGACCTCAACCCGCTGGCCTCGCAACGCGCCGAACAGCTCGGTCGAGGTTGGGTCGTCTCCCATGCCGAGGGATAGCGTCTTGAGCTGCTCGGTAAGCGGCGTCGTCGAGTTGTAGTTGACACCGGCGATGCGGCCACCACCTTCGTCGAGCACGGTGAGCGACTGCAACACATCGTTGAGCTGCGGCGAAGTGAAATCGATCGAGACGCGCTGATCGCCGCTGACCGTTCCGGCATGTTCAAAGTAGCCGACCCCGTTCTTGTAGAGCACGACCTTACGAACAGGCAAATCCTTGAGCACTTGAGAAGCAGCCGGCACTGCGGCCTTGGGCGCTACCAGCGTTGCGGCCAGTGCCTTAGACACGGACCGCTGAGGTTTGGCGGTGATGGTGGTTTGACCATGAAGAATGTTGGCGCTGAAAGCAAAACAAACTGTGATGACCCAGAGACGCATCGATCCTCCTCAGGGCTGCGCAGAGGCAGCCAGGGCAAAACGGACACAGCAAACAGCAACACTAGAGCTACTGCGTTGGACCCCGGGACACTCACAAAAGTTCCCGTAATCGTCGAACGGATAGCATCGGAATTCTTGCACCAAAAATGCACTGGGATTTGTCGAATCTACAGATGCTGATGCGTCATTTCAACAGGGCCTGCAGGCACGTGGGGGAATCAGGCAGGAACTGAATGCGTGGGAGGTCAAAACATGGACACATATCTTGCGCCCGTAGAACAGCCGCGAGGGCTGGCAATCAAGATGGCGTATGCAATGGTCCGGCGGCAGTTCGGCAAGGTGCCAACGCCAATAAAGGTGGTTTACGCGCGGATGCCCGCAGCGTTCGGCATGTTCGTCGGAAAGATCGCCAAGCTCGACAAAAAGCTGGAACTGCGGGCGGAGACGGCGATGCTGATCCGCGAACTGGTGTCGCACATTAACATCTGCGAGTTCTGCATGGATATCGGGCGCGCTTTCGTCGTGAAAGCGCGCATGAACGAAGCGAAGTTCGATGCGCTCAACGAGTACCGCACCAGCCCGCTGTTCAGCGATGCCGAGCGGGCGGCGCTGGACTACGTGACCGAGTTGACGCGGGACAGGAAGGTTGCCCCAGAGACGTTTGAGCGGCTGCGCAAGCACTACTCTGAACGGCAGATCTGCGAGATTGTTTGGCTCGTTGCGAGCGAGCACTTCTACAACCTGACCAACCTCGGCCTGAACATCCACTCGGATATGTTGTGCGACATCGCACGCAAGCGTTAGGTTGTGTCTGACGAATAGGCGAAGGGGTGCTTTGTGAAAGGGGACAAGTTCAGTCGTGCCGCAAATGCTGCAAAACGGTCGAGGGCCTTAGCCCCGAGGAGTAATTTGGGCCTCGATCTTCGAGAACGCGATTCGTCCGACACTCCTATGCGAACTAGCTGGCGGCAATCCGCTTGAGCTGGGCCAGATGGTTGAGATCGTGCCCAGCCATGGTCTCAACGATGGTCTGGAAGGTCATGGTGCCGCGTTCAGGATGCGTGACCGCCTTCGCCCCGGATGCCGGCAATGATTTTCCGATGAGTTGCAGGTTCCACTGGCGAAAAGCGGTGAAGGCTGCAAGAGCTTCCCTGGCCGGGATGCCTTGATAGGAAGAGGCCCACTTCTCCTGGTCGAAGGGCTGGAGGACGTGGTGATCCTCGGCAAGCGTCTGCCGCAGGCGGAATGCGAAGGCGATCTCGCAGTCGGCGAGGTGACACACGATCTCGGCCGGGGACCACTTCCCTGGAGCGGGCGGCTCGCACAGCTTCTCCGGGTCGATCATTTGAAGCTTATTGGCAATTTCATGCGCGGTAGACGAAAGAATCGTCTCGAGCGGGCGGCCATCAAGAAACTTCGCGTACGGATTGAGTTCACTCATGGGGAAAGTCCTTAAGAAGTTCGTAGTTCGTGGTTCGTAGTTTCTAAGTTCTCGGTGGGTCGGGTTCTGCGGTACGCGAACCTGTTCCTGCTGACCCGAATACAGTTCTACGTTTCCCGGGACAACCGGGCAATTGACGAGTCGGGTACCGGAATGATCCCTGATCCTTGACCGCTGTTCCCTCGTTCCCTTGTTCTCTGACGAGGTCCCCCAGACGGGTCTTCGTCTGTGGGGCTGTTTAAAGATATTCCTGAATCATCTTCTGCCAGGTGGGCCAGTCATGAGAGTTCCAGGTTTCCCATGTGTATAGTTTGTGCGGAATCCCCTTGGAGCTCATGATGCGATCCAGATTCTGGTTCTGACCGAGGCACTGGTCATCCCAGCCGGTGGCGAGGATATACGTGTTGCGGCGGTAGTGGTCAAAGTACCAGGGATCAGCAAGATTGGGCAGATACTGCATAGGAAGGTTGAAGTAACAGTCCTGGTCGTAGTAGCCGCCGAGAAAACCGGAAAGGTCGAAGGCGCCGGACATCGTGAGCAGGCCAGTGAAGATGTCCGGGTGCTTTAGAGCCATGTTCGTGGCGTGGTATCCGCCGAAGCTGCAACCGAGCGAGACGAGGTGCGGGTCCCAGTTCTTCTTACGGATCAGCGGCACGACTTCGTGGACCAGGTAATCCTCGTATTGCACGTGACGAGCCACGCGCCAGCGCGGCGGCACGTTGCGGTTATACCAGCTTTCCATATCGACCGAGTCGACGCAGAAGAACTGGAGATCGCCATGCTCCACACGGCCCCACACCGCGCCGATCATGCCGCGGTCTTCGAATTCATAGAAGCGCCCGCCGGATGTGGGAAAGACCAGGACAGGAAGGCCGCCATGCCCAAAGATGAGCAGCTCCATATCGCGGCCAAGGCGCGGCGAAAACCACTTGTGGTACTCGCGGTTCATGAGATGGTAGACGGCTCCTGAGAGGGCAATTTGAGAAGCGTGGGCTTCCTGATACTGTAGCAGGGGCCGGTGTCCAGGAGTCAGTGTCAGAGAATAGCGATCAGAGGAAACAACCAGATTGGATTTGGAGCCACACACAAACAAAGGCACGGAGGACGTCCCGGTGGAGCAGGTGGAAAAATCGCCGCTCCATCCGCGACTTCGATTACGCAAAGCCTTTCATAGCAAGTACCTGCCAGATGATCGTGATGTAATTGTTTACCTGCCGCCAGGCTACGACGAGGCGCCGGAGCGGATGTTTCCGGTGCTTTATCTGCACGACGGGCAGAACCTCTTCGATGGGCGGACCTCGTTCGTGAAGGGGCGAACGTGGCAGGTGCGCGAGCACGCCGATGCAGTGATTGAATCGGGCGAGGTTGAGCCGCTGGTGATTGTCGGCATCTACAACACCGGCGACCGCAGGATCGCCGAGTATACGCCGGATCGCGACTGGAAAAGTGGCGGAGGCGAGGCAAGCGCCTATGGCCGGCTGCTAACGCGCGAGATGATGCCCTGGATCGCGAGCCAGTACCGCGTGCTGCACGATCGCGAGAATACCGGGCTTGGCGGGTCGTCGCTGGGCGGGCTGGTGACGCTCTACCTGGGGTTGCGGCATCCGCAGTTATTCGGAAAGCTGGCGCTGCTCTCGCCGAGCGTCTGGTGGAATCACAAGAGCATTCTCGGCTACCTGAACGAGCACGCACCGCAGATATGGGATCGCCCAAAGGTATGGCTCGACGTGGGTGACCGCGAGGGCCAACGAACGCTCCGCGATGTGGAGCAGCTGGCACGAAGGTTGAAGGCGAATGGCTGGCGTCACGGCGAGACAATGCACTTCGAGAAGGTGCACGGCGGCACGCACGATGAGGCTAGCTGGGCGACGCGCGTCAGGCAGATGCTCAAATTCCTTTTTCCCGCAAGGTAGATGCGAGAGGGCTCTCGTGGATTCCCGTGTCGAGAGACCTGGGGCCTGGCTTGTCGACTGGGAATTTCTTGCCTTTCTATTTATCGCTCCTCAACCAACTGTTTGATCGAGTAGACTTGGCGGAACACTTCAATGCCTCTATCCTCTGGGACCCAACTCGGCTCCTTCAAAATTCTTGTGCCGCTCGGAGCGGGTGGAATGGGTGAAGTCTATCGCGCGATCGACACGAAGCTTGATCGCCAGGTTGCCATCAAGGTCCTTTCTGGAGGAGTCGCGAACGATCCAGAGCGGATGGCGCGCTTCACGCGCGAAGCCAAAGTCCTCGCCTCGCTCAACCACCCGAACATCGCCACGATCTTCGGCGTGGAAGATGGCGCACTGGTCATGGAACTCATCGAGGGCGACACGCTTTGTAACCGCATCAAGAAGGGGCCAATTCCGGTTGAGGAAGCGGTGAAGATTGCTGCGGAGATTGCGGCCGCACTGGAATACGCTCACGAACGCGGAATCATTCATCGTGACCTGAAGCCTGCAAATGTCATGGTGGCCGGCAGGGTGAAAGTTCTCGATTTCGGCTTGGCGAAGGTGCGTGAGAGTCTGGGGTCTGAAAGCATTGTCACCTGCGAGACGCAGTTCGGAGTGATCCTGGGGACCGCGGCCTACATGTCGCCGGAACAGGCGGCGGGCAAGCCGGCGGACGCCCGTTCGGATGTGTTCTCATTCGGCGTGCTCCTCTATGAAATGCTCTCCGGGCAACGGGCATTTTCTGAAGAAACACCCATCTCCGCAATCGCGGCCATCCTTCACAAGCAGCCGAAGCCGTTGCGGGAGATTGCTCCGTTTGTGCCGGCGGCACTGGAGCAGATTGTTACCGGCTGCATGGCCAAGGACCCCACAGCGCGATTTGCCGGCATGGCCCAGATCATGAAAGCGCTGAATGATCTCGGGCGAGCCCCGGCAGCGCCTGCTGCCGAGGTTGCTTCCATCGCGGTGCTGCCCTTCGCCAATCTCAGCGCCGACAAGGAGAACGAATACTTCAGCGACGGGCTTGCCGAAGAGATTCTTATCGCTCTCAGCCGGGTCGACGGTCTTCGCGTTGCCGCGCGCAGTTCGTCCTTTTCCTTCAAAGGTAAATCGGTGGAGATGAGTGAAATTGCGTCAAGGCTCCGCGTCGCCAATATTCTCGATGGCAGCGTGCGCCGCGCGGGCAATCGCGTTCGCGTCACCGTCCAACTCGTCGATGCCTGCAACGGATTTCAGCTGTGGTCGGAACGCTATGACCGCCAGATGGAAGATATCTTCGAAGTTCAGGACGAGATTTCGCGTGCGATTGCCGACCAGCTCAAAGTGACACTCGGCGTCGGCATCAAGCAGGCCACAAAGAATCTCGAAGCGTACGAGCTGTACCTGAAAGGACGCCACCTTGCGAACCAGCGCACGCCGGGAACCGTGCGGGAGGCGATTAAGTCCTATGAGCAGGCGATCCGGCTGGACCCTGATTTCGCGCTGGCCTACTCAGGTCTTGCAGACTGCTACGGAATCCTGCGCGTCTATGGCTGGATCTCGGCCGAAGAGGGAGGGCTGCCTGCCCTCGCAGCCATGTCAAAGGCTGTTGCCCTTGCTCCCAATCTGTGGGAGGTCATCTTCTCGCGGGCTTTTTATACCTTTTATTTCGGTCGCAGATGGCGCGAAGCCGGGGCCGACTTTCAGAAGGCCGTCTCATGCAATCCGCATTCGTCGCTCGCCAAGGGCTACATGTCCATCTTCAATGCCATGACTGGGCGGTCTGGCGAAGCGCTTGAGCTAGCGAAACAGGCCTGCAGGCTCGACCCCGTCAGCTCGTATATTCACGGTTTGACTTCCTGCAGCCTCCGTCTGCTCGGCCTCTTTGATGAGGCGGAGAAGTGCGCCAGGAAGGCATTGGAGTTGCAACCCAACTACATGTTTGGTCTGTGGATGCTCGGCCTGATCCTGTCCTCGCTCAATCGACATGAAGAGGCTGTTGAGACGCTTGAACAGGTGGTCGCTATTTCCCGTACCCCCATATTCATTGGCCTGATGGGGTGCGCCTACGCCCGTGCCGGGCTTACCGAAAAGGCAACCCGGCTTTTGCTCGAGCTTGAGGAACGCCGTTGCCGTGGCGAATACGTTTCAGCTTTGTCTTTCCTCAGCATCCATGCCGGCAAAGGTGACATTCCCGCCATTCGCAGCTGCCTCTCGGATGCGATTGCGGAATCCAGTCCCGCATTTACCATGCGGCTCACCTGCGTCTCTATGGACAGCTTCCGCACCGACCCGGAGATTAATCGTATGCTCACCGAATTGCTCGGGTACTGAGGTCTCCTGCAAGATCAGGCTTCGTGGTTCCGGCCTTTTGAACCGGAGCTCGTCGACCCGATGCTGAAATTCCCGTATACGACGGCATGGGAATTCAAAACAGCTTGTTGTAGATCTGCCAGTCCTTGTCGGGCTGTATCTTCAAGTGTGCCTGGTGAGTAAAGACGCGGGCCATCAAATCATTATCGAATTTTCGCTGAAGGCCCTCGGGATTCTTCGTGTAGAGGACGAATTCACGGATGCCGGGAATGGTAATTGAGGCGACAAAGATCGACTCACGGTCGGGCTCAAAGACCTCGCAGATGTCATTTTCGATGCGGGTCAGCGTCTCAGTCTCACCTGAGGTGGGGAAGCCCTGGCGGTCGGAATCGACAAGCGGCACAGCGATCGAGACATGGTGAGCGTACCCCGTGACGCCCTTGAACTTGTTGTAGCCGGAGTGGGCTCGCACGATCATGGGCTTGCCGTAGGGGTCGTGTCCTTTGAAGGCCGACCAGGTGTCGGGTATTGGCAGCTTGGCGGCGTTGAGCGGCTCTTTTGGCGTAAACGGCCACATGCGAGCAAATCTCCTGAATGCTTATGCAGAGTTTGGATAAGTATGCTCCGAATCAGCGGCTTTGGACAGATTATCGGCCAAATTCGGAGACACTCCAGGAACTTGGTCCGGAAAGCGGAGCCCTTGCCTGAAACGGCTACTATCGGCGATACTTAGGTGTTGTGTCTTATGCCCCATGGACAATGACCTGTCCTCAGGGGCCCCGAACCCAAAGCCAGTTCGGGGGACTCCGGTACGCCGAATGGCAAGGCCGGTTGGACGTGGCCGGGCGTTTTCAGCGCGGGCCGCAGGGATTCCCAAGAGACCCGCAACAGAGTACCGGATTTGAAAGGACTTGTATCGCCGTGGTGATGATTCGTTTGGCGCGTGTCGGCGCCCCCAAGCAGCCCTACTATCGTGTCGTCGTGATCGAAAAGGATCGTGCCCGCAACGGCCGGTCGATCGAGGTCGTCGGCACCTACAACCCCCGTACGAGCCCCGCTTCAGTCGATCTGAAGCATGACCGCATCGCCTATTGGCGTGGCGTGGGCGCACAGCTTTCTCCGATCGTGGCCAAGCTGGTCGAGAAGAACCCAGCCAAGACCGCCGAACCGGCTGTAGCCTAGCATTTTCCTTCCCTTCAAATCCAGGTGTGCGCGAGATTTTCTGGAAATCGCGCACACAGTTGCTGACTTCTGGAGGGGTGTGCTGATACTATTCGCGCACCGATCCAAGTCGCTTCTCCTTGGATGTTTACGGTCAGAGGCAAGTTCATGACCCAAGTCGGCATGGTGGCAGTAGATGAACTGGTCCGCGAAATCGCGCGGGCTTTGGTAGACGAACCGGAAGCGGTGGACGTTCAAACCGTAGAGCGGGACGAAAACACCGTCCTGAGACTGCGGGTGGCACCCGGTGACGTTGGCAAGGTGATTGGGAAGCAGGGGCGGACGGCTCGCTCGGTTCGAACCATTCTCGGAGCAGTCAGCATGAAGCTGCATCATCGCTACACGCTCGACATCCTGGAAGAGGACGACGAAGAGTAGGATGTCAAAACCCCTTGGGGCCCGGCCTCGCTGAGGAACGCAGATGACCGCGTCAGAAGGATGGGTGTCGCTTGCCCGCATCCGTCGCACACAGGGCCGCAAAGGCGAGGTCTTCGCCGACATCTTTACGGACTTTCCTGAAAAATTCGCAGAACGGCGCCGTCTGTGGCTGCTGCCAGACACACCCGCGACGGGCAACGATGCTTCTGTGCCTACACGCGAGGTGGAACTTGTGCACCACTGGCTGCACAAGGGCGGCATCGTGCTGCAGTTTGCGGGAGTGGATTCGATCTCGGCGGCGGAGAAGCTTGCTGGCATGCTTGTTGCGATCCCGCAGTCCGAGCGCGCCGTGCTCGATGAAGGCGACTTCTACATCGGCGACCTTATCGGGTGCGCGCTGTTCGATGTAGCCGGAGCCGAGCCCGTTGTCGTTGGCGAGATCGAAGACGTGGATCGCAGCGCTGGGCCGGTGGCGATGCTGGTGGTGATGGCGGCAAATCGGCGCAGTGGTGACGACGAAATTCTGATTCCCTTCGCGAAGGATTATCTGCGGCGCGTGGATGTCGAAGGAAAACGCGTGGAGATGGCGCTGCCCAAGGGGCTCGCTGAACTGAACCAACAGTAGTGGGGCTCGTAACCCTGTCTCTGGAATGCCAAACAAAACCATGCTGTCACTCGCTCGGAACGGTGCCCCGAACGTCTTTCGGGCTCCCCAAAGACCGATCTTTGCTCATTGGGGCATGAGTTCGGGGCAGGTGAGCGAAGAACCTGCTTCTGTCTTTCGCAGACTTACTGAAACGCCAGCGGCCTCCACGCGTTGTTGTCCTTGAGCGCCAACTGCAGCGGGCGGGGAGGGCCCTTCGGCGGCACGGTGACTTCAATCCAAAGTTGCTGGCCCTGTTTAAGCCACGTGGGGTCATTCGCGTGTTCGGGAATGTAGAAGTCCACAGGCTGCGACAGACGCATCTGATCGCACGGTGCGGCGGGCCACACGGCAACTGTTTGCGTGAATGACGAAGTCTCCGATTCGGGAACACGAACCGCAATCAGCTTGTTGTCCTTTACAGCAATCTTTGCCTGGAACCAGACGGTGTCGGCTGACCGGATCGAGAACGTGCTTCCCCCGGGAACTCCATTCATGTCGCGCGGAAACTGCGCGTCCCGGGCGCTCGGGAGTGTACTGCCGCATCCATTCACGATCAACTGCAGACTCAGGTAACGGCCGCGCATCACGAGCGACGGATCGTAGGCAGCAGTACGCGTCCAGACGCGCGGGCAAGTCACACGTTGATAAACGTACTTTCCTGCGACCGTCGAAACTATCAGGAGCTGAAGAACGAGAAGTGCGATCGACACCTTGGCGAATCTCATTGCGCTTCCCCAATCGGCGCGATGGATTCTGCCATATGTGCCAGCAAACCGCGCCGCGTCTTCTCGAGAAGCCATCCGCCGGCAAGGAAAAGTACGCCAAGGCCGATGAGTCCAAGCGAGCGCCCCATCTTGTCGAACAGGTCGCTGAAATAGAACCACGCTACCGTGGCGCCGAAGGCTACGATGCCCAGGTTTACCAATCCTCGGCTGGCCTGCCTGACGCCCCACCAGATGAGAAATACGCAGAAGGCCGCAACGAGGCCATGCGAGGCGAGACTGGGTTCGGTACGTACCCACGAGCCATTGGCAGTGCCGTAGTTGTAGTGCTCGGTCCATGTACGGGTGCACCAGGGCAACGCAATGACAAAGGCGGTCGCCGCGAGCACAGGAATGATGGCTCTACGTGGCCGAAAGAGTGAGATCAAAATCGGGATGGTTGCGATGTCGACCCAGCCCCAGAAGCGCGTATGGAACGGCGGATAGGGCGGCATTCCTCCCCAGGAATTCCAGCTTTGGAGCAGGAGAAAGACGCCCGCGACCGCGGCAATTGCAGAGATAGTGAACAGAATGCCGCGGACGATGCGGCGTTGCGTGCCAATGAAGACGGTCAGATACAGGACGGCCCAGACAAACAGAAATCGGCCGATGTAGACTCCGGATCCGACGCTGTTTCCGGCGGCATAGCTCCACTCGCAGATGAGCCATGATGGGAACAGAAAAAGCGTCAGGGTCTGCTGCGCCTGGTCGCGCAACAGCAGCCAGCCAAGCGCGGCAGCAATCGCCCACATGAGCACCGCCGCGGGCCAGTGCTCCTGAATATTGAATATCTGGCCGACAAGGGCAATGGCAGCGCCCGTGGAGATGGTTCCTACCGCGTGCAAAGTGGCGGAGGTCGCGGGATACCTGCCGCGCGCGATGGCGCCGCCGAGGTGAAAGACAGTCACCATGGCCATGACCAATGCGTAGCGCGCGCCCGGTCCAAGCTGGTCCCAGTGCGCTGAGACAAAGAGGATGATGCCACTCGCAAGGAGGATTCCGCCGAGGATGAGGGCGGCTCTTCCCTGCCATGCAATCCCTTCGGTTCTGCTGTCTCGAGTGGCCGCGCCCGGCCGTACTATCGACGCTTGCATGGCCTCCCAGGCGCGGATGCGCGCGGCCGCGTGCGCGTCGAGTACGCCGGCCGATTGCCAGCGATTTAGCAACGGTTCAAAGTCGGGCATGATCGTTGCGCAACATTAGAGCACAAATCGGCGGCCTTCACTTGTTCGCGTGAGAACCTGATTACGCCGCTGACTGCAGAGTGGTTTGCCGCAACGGAGCCACCTTCATGATTGATCGATTCGGAAGAAATCGACGTCAAAAGAATATATCTCGCTTCGGCTCGGTCGGCGGGCAAGTAGAGCACGCGGACACTTGAGCCGACCTTACGGGCAAGATCGCTGCGGCAGCTGCCGATCTGGACCTCATCGTTATCTACACTCCTGAAGGTATAAGTGAGGACAAATCCGCTTCTGGATGGATCACTGCACTCGGTGATACAACCGTGAGCGGCGACTCCTTCAATCGCAAGGGGGCGCTGCAATGGTCGCCGACTGCCTAACAACAAGCCGAGGAGCGACACTCCCGCTGCGAGCAGGTACAAGATCGGCGGAACTGATGTCGCTGCCGCGCGGCCGGATGGCTGATGTCGTGTCCGGCGAAGACGCCTCCGCATGAATCCATTCCGGCAATCCAAATCCCACCACGGGTTCTATGATCGTGAGTGACAGATATGCGGTTTGAGATCATCACGATTTTTCCGGGATTCTTCGCCGGGTTTTTCGAGCACGGGATTGTGCGCCGGGCGCAGGCCGAAGGGCTGGTGAATGTGAGTGTGCACGATCTGCGCGCATTTACGCACGATCGCCACCGTACCGTGGACGATCGTCCCTTTGGCGGCGGCGAAGGAATGGTGCTGAAGCCCGAACCGCTGGCTGAGGCAATGGAGTCGCTGGGACTTGAGGTAAGAGGCCGTCGCGAACAGAATCACAAGCGGGTCCTTCGCTCCGCGCAGGATGACACCTTAGAACATCGTGCAACGCGCGTGATCCTGCTGTCGGCGCAGGGCACGCCGTTCACGCAGGCCGTCGCGCGAGATCTGGTGAAAATGCAGCGCATTGTGTTGATCTGCGGCCGATACGAGGGTGTCGACGAGCGCATCAACGAACTCTACTGCGACATGGAGCTTTCAATCGGCGACTACGTGCTGAGCGGCGGCGAACTGGCAGCTGCCATCGTTGTCGACACAGTGATGCGACTCGTACCCGGTGTGCTTGGCAACGAGGCTTCGGGTGAATTCGAAAGCTTCGGTGTAACGGATGCGGAAATCGACTCGGATGAGGAAGGCGTACCGCGCTCGCAACATGGTTCCGGTGGATTGCTCGATTATCCGCATTACACGCGGCCGACGGAGTTTGCCGGCTTGCGCGCGCCGGATGTCCTGCTCAATGGCGATCATCAGCAGATTCGCCGGTGGCGGCGTGAGCAGCAGTTGCGCAAGACGCTGCGCAACCGGCCGGACCTTCTGGAGAAGGCGATTCTCAGTGAACAAGATCGGCGGTTTATTGAAGAGATCCGGGAAGAAGAGAATTAGACAAATATTCAGCGGAACGGCTGAACGGCCACGGGCTGCTCGGCTGTGACTTGACCGGCGGCGACCGACGCGACGAAGAAGTTCTCGCCGCAGGTGGGCGATCCGGCGAGGCGACGCATCATGGCAATTTGGCCTACGTGTGTGAGCGCATCGGCAATCGGCCCCTGGAAGAGGGGCTCGGCGCCGGCATGGAGCGGCTCGTCTGACGCGAGATAGTCGTCGAGGGATTTCAACGTCGAGAAGAAACGAGATTTCTCGGCATCCCAGGAGAGAGGAGCCGAGGTATGCCAGCGTTCATTTCCCCGCACCGCGCTCAGCGCCCAGTCGAAGAGGTCACCCATGTGTGCAAGGATCTGGATCGGCTGGCGGCCGCAGCCGCCGAAGTTAGCAAAGCTCTCGGGAGCGCCATCGACGGCGCGTGCGGCACGATACGCGAGGCTGGCAATGGTGTGGCGAAGAAGTTCGCGTTTCTCGTTCATATCGGATGATTTCAGTGCGGCCCAGGGACATGTCGGTGGTGATCCGACAGCAGGTGGTTGATTCGCCTGTTCAGCTGGTCGATCTTGTGAGAGAGCTTAATGTCTTCTCTGTTGAGTTTTACGATCTCAGCAGTAACCGAAGAGCGTCTGTGCGTTGCATCCTGAACGGTCTTGCGCAGCATTCTTAGCTCGATCAGCTTTTCTATCTTCAATGACATTGGAAGAAACCTCCTTCCGCGTCATTCTTGCTTGATGGATTTTGCTGGTTGTGCGGAACTCGTGAAACTGGCAAAAATACAGTCAAGGAGCTCGCGCTTCTCAACCATTGGGCGACAATATACACCTGCCCAACTAGGCTTTTGAAGCGTTTCTCTGTTAAAATCAAGGCTCTGAGTCCATCAGCAGGAAGAAGCTATGTCAATCCATCCAGTAATGCAGCGCCTAGCCGACAAGCTGAAGCGCACCGATCTCCCCGACTTCGTGCCCGGCGACCAGGTTCGCGTGCAAGTGAGGATTAAAGAAGGAGATAAGGAGCGTCTGCAGGCGTTCGAGGGTCTGGTCATCTCCGTCAATCGCGGGCCGCAGGGCACCTTTACGGTTCGCAAGATGAGCTTCGGGCAGGGTGTGGAGCGCATCTTCCCTTTCAACTCCAAGGTCGTCGACAAGGTCGAGAAGATCCGCAGCTATAGGGTTCGCCGGTCGAAGCTGTTCTACATCCGCGGGCTGCGCGGCAAGGCCGCCCGCCTCAAGGAAGTGGAGCGCACGACCGCAAAGGCTTAGCGGCTTTCCGTCGTCTTCAACGAACCCCGGCTTTCATGCCGGGGTTTTTTATTTGTTTTGAAGTGCGAGCCTTAGGCCCGAATTGGCACGGGACTCCAGATGGTCAGTCCTCGTGCGTATCCTTATTCAGGTGCTTCGCGTCTCCGGTCTCTTTGTCTTCATCGAGGCCAGTGGAGTCGGCTATGTCTATGGTTCCGAAAGAATCATTCACGACGCCATCATCGTCTTCCAAGCTCACCAGTTGAAAGGCTCCTGGCAGTGTGTGGGTGGGTTTCATCAGCTCCTTCATCGGACCTCCCCTATTCAGTTGGATGCGTTCCTTTGAATTGCTATGCGTTTCGTATCGCTCGAGCATCAAAAGAGGTCTTGATTCCGCCGTTCATTGGTTGACGCTTCAATATATCGACGGCGCAACGATCACCGAAGGCAGGGGGAGATTTCCCAGATGTGCGGCAAATCTATCTTTAGGCGCTGCAAAAAGTGCAAAAAACTAAGTGGTTCTACTGTATGAGGGATCTGCACCTTTTGTCGATATTAATTTTGGGTGGATTTTTCCGCAGCATTCACAGACGCCTGCCCGCCAGCCGATCTGAGGAAGTTCTTATACTGGGAGGCATGGCAAGGACCCCAAGATGCGGATGGAAACTGGAGAAGGCTGCGGCCAGGACCGGCTTTCTTCGGATCGCAGGGTGCGACGAGGTAGGACGCGGGCCGATGTTCGGGCCCGTTGTCGCAGCCGCGGTGATCTTTCCGCTGGGGTGCCGGCTGACGGGCCTGAACGATTCCAAACAGCTTTGCGAGAACAAGCGCAACGAGCTCGACGTAGTCATTCGCGCGAAGGCACTGGCGTTTTCGATCGCAGCCGTCGATGTGAACACGATCGATCGCATCAACATCCGCAAGGCATCGCTGCTGGCCATGCGAATCGCGGTCCAACAGCTCACCATCCAGCCCGATTACCTTCTGATTGATGGGTGCGACACCATCGACTGGCCGTGTCCCCAGCAGTCCGTGATTCATGGCGACGGGACTAGCTTCTCCATTGCCGCGGCAAGTGTGCTGGCCAAGGTCTACCGCGACCGGATGCTGGTAGAACTGGATGCGGTCTACCCGGGATACGGTCTGGCAAAGCACAAGGGCTACTGTTCGCGCGAGCACCTGGCCGCGCTGGATCGCCTGGGGCCGACTCCGCTGCACCGCAAGAACTGGAGTCCAGTGGCACAGACCATGCTCGGATTCTCAGAAGAGCTGGAAATGACGATCGATTGACCGTTGCGCGGCTCAGACATCATCGCGTGACTATGATGCCGGGTCCCCCGGGGTCTTCTTCTTTTGAGAGACCTGGGAAACCATGACGATCGCAGAATCACCCCACCGGCTTTGCATTCTCAGCAAGCGCCCGCGCAGCTCGTCGACTTCGCCACGCCAACACTGGCCGCGCCAGAAGCAAAATCGAAAGCACCATTGTGATCCTCATCGGGCTTAACACGCCGGGCTTAACCTGCCACCAATAGTGGATGATTCCGCAGATAGCAGCAAGATAGACAAGCTTGTGCAGGCGATTCCACCGCTTGCCGCCGAGTTTGCGGATTGACCACGTGGTCGACGTGGCCGCGAGCGGCACAAGCAATGCGTAAGCCAGGAAACCCGCAATAATAAAACGCCGCTTGGTAATATCGGTTTTGAAGACGCTCCAGTCGAAGTTCAGGTAGAGAGCAACGTATGTTGCGAGGTGGATACTCGCATAGAAGAACGCGAACAGTCCAAGCAACCGCCGGAACTTGATGAGCCACGCCAGCCGCGGCGAGAGCGCCCGCAGCGGCGAGATAGTCAGCGAGAGAACAAGCATCAGCAGCGTGTTGTATCCCGTGGTAAGCGCAATGGCCGACGTTGGATCAGGGCCAAGTGTGTTAGTGATGGCCTGATAGATCAGCATCGCGAACGGCGACAGACATGCGATCCAGGTGAGCGTCTTGAGGGTGATGAGAGTCGATCTTTTCATGGTCAGCAGCGGCGCCTTGCGCCCGTTACCGGTGCTCCGCCGTAAGCGGAGCTTGCGGAGTTCGTAGTGGATCCGGCGAGTATTGATTCAACTAACGCCGCTAACAGGCGCGGAGCGCGGCTATCTCCGCCAGCACCGCTTAATAGTACTTATCCAGATTCATGCCGCTGTAGAGCGACGCCACCTGCTCGCCGTAGCCATTAAACATGAGCGTGGTGCGGCGCTGCGCGTAAAACGGCAGGCCGATTCGCCGCTCGGTCTTCTGGCTCCAGCGCGGATGATCGTGATTCGGATTGACATTGGAGTAGAAGCCGTATTCGCTCGCGTTCTGCTCGTTCCAGGTGGTCGGCGGCACCTTGTCGACAAAGCGCACAGTAACAATCGACTTTGCCGATTTGAACCCGTATTTCCAGGGCACCACAACACGAATCGGCGCGCCATTCTGATTAGGCAGCACTTCCCCGTAGAGGCCGAATGTCAGCAGGGTCAGCGGATGCATAGCCTCATCCATGCGCAGGCCTTCGCTATATGGCCAGAAGATAGACGATTCGTCTGTCCACTTCTCAACGTGCTTGTCATAGTAGGAGAGAAATTGCAGGTACTTGGCGCTGGGCAGCGGATCGCATTGCTTGATGAATTCAGAGAGCGAGTAGCCTACCCAGGGAACGACCATGCTCCAGGCTTCGACGCATCGATGACGATAGACTCGATCTTCAAGTGGACGGAGTTTCAGCAGCGCGTCGATATCGAATGTCTTTGGCTGTTTGACCTTCCCCTCAACCTTGACGGTCCAGGGACGCGTTGGAAGCACACCGGCATTTTTCGCGGGCTGGTCCTTGTTCACGCCAAACTCGTAGTAGTTGTTGTAGTGGGTGATGTCTTCGAAGCTTGTAAGCTGCTCGCCGGACGTGGTCAAAGAGCCTTTCACGGTCTGCAGCTTTGTGTCGGCAAGGGCGCTCGTGCGCGGAGCAAATAGCTCGGCAAGCCTGCCCGCGCCCGCGATTGCCGCGCCCGTAGCGGCCGAGCCGGCAATGGCAGTCCGCAAAAAACGGCGGCGGGTGAAGAACCTGTCGTAATGCTCCTTGGATGTAATCTCCGATGAGGGAACATCGGAGGGCTTGCGGATCAGCATGATCGACCTCGTGCGGGGAAATATCTCACCAGCGTCTATTAGACACCGACGGGCCACGACAAGTTACAAGGGTCGCCGCAACTGATTCGATACAAAGAAGGAAGTGGAACTCACTGTTTGACGGACGCACGGCGCGTAGTGCGCTTGGCGTTCGACAAAGCAGGCAAGGCGCCGTGTGGAAACGCTGTGGACTGCCGAACCACAAGGTGCGTGGGAATCTGCCACTCCTTTTGTTGCGCCAATGGGTGATCCGGCTCGATACCTGCTCGAAGCGCCTCAACAGCAGCCGCTGCGAGTTGCCTGCACGACATCTGCACCGTGGTGAGCGGCGGCAGCATGAATTGCGCCAGGTGGATGTCGTCAAACCCGACCACGGAGACATCGCCAGGCGATACTTGCGAGGTGCGATGCAGCCCATGAAGCACCCCGATCGCCGTCATGTCGTTCGAGCAGAGGATCGCAGTCGGAAGTTCGCCGAGCGCCAATTGTTGCATGGCCATGATGCCGCCTTCCATGGTGTGGGCGCCTTCAACCAGGTGCTCGTTCGGAACTGTCAGTCCAAGCTCCACCATTGACCTGAGGAACGCATCCCGGCGAGCAACGGCAGTGCGCATCTGCAAGGGCCCGCTGATAAATGCGATCCGGCGATGCCCCAGTGCAGCCAGATGCTGCACGGCCTCTCGAATTCCCTCTCCGTAGTTGACCTTCACGACGCGGATATTCGGCAGATCGGGCGCCTTATCAACAAAAACGAGAGGGAAATCGCGTTCCGCGAGTTTCTGGATCAGCTCTTCATCCACGTCGAAGGTCATAACGGCAACGCCATCGACACTGCGTTGCAGCATCCGGCGAATGAGACCCTCGGTGCGAGCGGGATCGCAGTTGCTTGAGCCAATGAAGACTTCGTAGCCCTGCTCGATGGCCAGGTTCTCGAACTCCTGGACCAGTTCGGGGAAGAACGGATTCATAATCTCCGAAACGACAAGGCCGAGAATGTGACTGCGGCCCGAAACAAGGGCACGGGCCTGCGTATTCGGTACGTAGCCCACTTCCTTGACGGCGCCCCAGACCCGCTCAGCGAGCTCCGGCGCAACCGTCGAGATACCGTTTACTGCACGGGAAACCGTGGCAATCGAGACGCCAGCCAGTTGCGCCACATCGCGAATACTCGCAGTGGCGGCACGAAGGGGATTCGGATTTTTTCTCGGACCGCCCATAAGTAAAACGATATTACGCGATTTCACTCACGTTTTGCCGCAAAAAGTTGCGCACCTCTAAGCGCACAGATTCGAGTGCTTTTCGAGGAATTATCTGGTTGAGATTTGCAACATATTTGCGCAAGAATGGCTTGCACATCGGCGCCCAAGAGAAAACGTTTACCGCGAATTCCGGCGCTCAAGAAGCACATACTCTCTATTGCGGATGCGTCTGGCTGCCGGCAGCGATCTCCATCGCGTGGCGCAGCAGGACGTGAATCGCAACAAGGCTCTCTTCGGCGCCGCGCTTGCTGCCCGGCAGATTCACCACCAGCGTCCCTCCCCGAAGGCCGGCGATTCCACGCGACAACCACGCATACGGATTGCTTTCGGCGCCGCGCGAGCGCATGGCCTCTGCAATTCCCGGAACGTAACGCTCGATAACGTGCAGTGTGGCCTCGGGTGTGCGATCGCGAGGGCTCAGGCCGGTGCCGCCGACTGTGAGAATGAGAGACGCGCCAACGCTGGTCCATTCCAGAAGACGCGCCGTGATGGTGTCCTCGTCATCGGGAGCAATCGCCGTGTCGATTCGCGCACCCGGCCAGTACTGGCGCAACAGATCGGCGACCGCGGGGCCGGCGGTGTCGGTCATCAGGCCCTGCGAGCAGCGATCAGAGACGGTGAGGACGGCGAAGAGCATCGGGATGATTGTAGCGCTCGCCTCACCGCGGCTGTATCGACACTCCACCTGAATTGAATAGAACGCCGATGGTGTGCAGCCATGTGGCTACAGCGTCGGGCCACGTCGTCACCGGCAGGTTTGTGCGGCGCAGGCCGTAGCCGTGCCCGCCTTCGGCATAGATGTGCAGTTCGGCCGGGACCTTCGCAGCTTTCAACTGCAAAAAATAGTTGGTCGCGTTCTCGACGTGTACGGGATCATCTTCAGCCTGCACGATAAACGTGGGTGGAGTCTGCGCGGTCGGCTTGATCTCCGGATTCGTCGCCATGTTCTGCTCTGCGAGGGCAAGGTAGCCCGGATACACGATGACCGCAAAATCAGGGCGGCAGCTAAATTGGTCGGCAGCATCAACCGGATCGTAGAGCCGCTTATCGAAATGCGTGCTCAAGGCCGCGGCGAGATGCGCGCCTGCTGAGAAGCCAAGAACGCCGACGTGGTTGGGATCGATTCCCCACTCGCCGGCGTGCTGCCGGACCAATCCGAGCGCACGCTGCGCGTCCTCGAGAGCCGCGGCGGATTTCGGATATGGTCCTGTGTTGGGCACGCGGTATTTCACCAGCAGGCAGGTGACGCCAATCGAGTTGAGCCAATCGCAAACCTCGGTGCCTTCGAGATCGATGGCGAGAATCTGGTAACCGCCTCCCGGGAAGACCACCACCGCGGGACCTTGGCCAGTCTTGCCCGATTTTGGTTCGTACAAGGTGATCGTCGGCACGGACACATTGCCGAGGCGAATGATGGGGCGGCCTGCGATTAACCTGTCGGTGGGCTTGGTCGTGTCCACTTCCTCCCGCGCGTTCGCCCGAGCACCGGGCGCGCCATTGGGCCAGAGCGGCAGGGTGATGTGCCCCGGCGCTGGCTCCCAGGCCGGCTTCTGCGCTCCCGCGCTAAGCAAAGAGGCTGCGACTGTGGCGCAGAGAACGACGGAAGATCGAGTCATGCTGTTCGCCTCGGTTGAAAATGAGTCGCAGTGATGATCGCAGGCATGGGAGCGCAAACGCAAATCCGCTTCCGCGAAAGGATCGCAATCAAAGATTTCAGAAATCAGGGATGCGTGAGACCTCAACCAAACGAATCCCGCCCGTCGCGTAACTTCCGGATGCCGGGACTTGACTCGCAGAAGCAGGCCGGCAGCTGTGTGCAACGTCTCACGCATCGATGCCCGATCTGCGGTTGAGTTGGGAATCGGCCCCGGTGGATGACGCATCGATCCTCCTGGACACGAAAACGAAGACAAAGACAAGGACGAGGACGAAGAATACTTAGCACTGCTCTGCCAAACGTCGGCTTCAGCTAATCTGAAGACCCTGGATGGAGGTTTTGTAGCATGGCAAAGCTCGTGTATGCATTGAACCAGTCCCTGGACGGCTACGTCGACCACATGGAAATCGGCCCGCCGGATCCCGCGCTCTCTCGTCACTTCCTCGAGCATGCGCGCAGCTTGACCGGCGCTATCTACGGTCGCCGCATGTACGAGATCATGCGTTACTGGGATGATGACCTTCCGGACTGGGACGCGGAGGATCGCGACTTCGCGGCGGTGTGGCGGAGTCAGCGGAAGTGGGTTGTGTCGCGTTCTTTGAAGTCGGTCGGCCCCAACGCCACACTCATCGAGGATGACTTCGAGACGGTGATCCGCGGGCTGAAGGCTCAGCTGGACGGGGAGATCGATGTTGCTGGGCCCGATTTTGCAGGAAGCCTCACCAACCTTGGTCTGATTGATGAATATCGGCTCTACCTCCACCCCATCGTGCTTGGTCGTGGCAAGCCATTCTTCGTGGGCCCCCGGCCGCCGCTTCGGCTTGTGGCCAGCGATCGAATTGGCGAAAGCGTCATCAGGTTGACGTACGTCCCCGCTTAATCGCGCGACTCGCCCCGAGGAACGCTGATGGGTCAGGTCTGTCGAACGTAAGGATTCATAGAGGGTAAGTTAATCGCGTTCGAGGCCAGTCACAAATCGCTGGACGAGCTGATTTATTGGAGGCAGTTTAGCTCAGCGATCCGTCCTGTCTCATGCCGCGCGGCCTCCGGAACGGACTCCTCAGAGCCGAATAAATTCATGAAGGTCCTGGGCGAATGTGATTGCGATTACGACGACCGCGCCCGCCAAACGCACAACAAAACATCGTACAAATCGCATAGACGAAGAACATGCCCAGCGAGTGCATGGGGCAAGTGTCGTGAGCAAACCATCAGCTAGAGCTAAGGACAAAGTAGAGGATTCATAAAGGTTCTGGGCGAATGACCGGCAAACAGCAAATTACATGACGGGCTGGTGCTGTTTCCGGTCCGAACTCCAGTTGCACACTCTTACGGCTTCGCGCCAGGGGGCACGAGCAGCATGACTCGTTCGTGGGTAAGCTCAATACGGGCAGGCAGCGCGCCGAGCACTTCTCCATCTGCTTCAACGAAGACGCGGGACTTTGCTCCATTCAGCGGACGGCATTCGACGGCGTCCGCATCGAGGAGTTCGATGGTGCGAGAGAAGGTCTGGCGGCCAGCGACAGTGGCAAGAAGAAATCTCAAATAGGCAAACCGGTCGCGCGTCTTGAAGGCAACTACACTCAAATCCTTCTTTCGAAGCGTGGCGCCGGGAGCCAATGTCCCGAGAGCGCCGCCAAACGAGCGAATGCGGACAGCGAGCAGTTGCGATACCTGCTCCAGGCGCGGAGCCCCATTGCCGTTCATCGAGAACGACGCGTCGAAAAGCGGGAACGGGTTTGTGACCCATATCTTGAAAGCTTCAAGAATATAGAGCGCGTAGCCGAAACGGCGCTTGAGTTCCGGGTCCATGCTCGACATCAACAGAGCGTCCGCGCCCACGCCGGCCGCCACGGTGAAGTAACGCCAGCCCTGTGCACCATTCGACTCCTCGAAGAAGATGCGGCCGACCGGAACCTCTATCGGTTTCGCCTGGACCAGAGCGCGAGCGGCTTTGACCGGATTGCGCCCCAACCCGAGATTTTGCGCCAGCGCGTTGGCGGTGCCGAGGGGAAGCACGCCTAGCGCAACCTTTGTTCCCACCAGGGGCTGCAGTGCTTCGTGCACTGTGCCGTCGCCACCGCAAGCCAGCACCGCATCGTATCCCTGGCGCACAGCCGCGATCGCGAGAGACTTGCCGCTGCCGGGAGAATGTGTCTCGAGCGCATCGGCCTCAATACCGGCCTTGCGAAACACGGCAAGCGCGCTCTGAATGTGAGCGGCGCGGCGCGCGGAGTGCTGCCCTGAGGCCGGGTTGTAAATCAGCGCAACTCGGCGCATGAATGATCTCTGTCCTCGGAGAGTCCCTGATGCACAGGATGGGTTAATTGTACAGAGTGAAGCTTGATGTTGGTCCACCACTTTTAGATGCTGTGGCGGCAAGCTGGGACCTGCACTTCGACAAACCTTCCATTTCGACTGCACATTTTCTGAACCTCACGTACACGATCTGCGTAGGTCATTTAGAATTCTTCGCCGAACACCCTGAAAGGATCGCCGAGTTCTCAAAATGACTACTGGAAGATCGCTGTGCAGTGTTTCGAGACTATTGTTCTCATGCCTCCTACTTGGCCTCGCGTCATTCACACTGACTGCAAGCAGCCAGGAAAAATCCGCCGCAAAGGCGGACACGCCGCGATACAAAGACCCGTCGCTACCGATCGCCGACCGCGTGGCCGATCTGCTGCCGCGGATGACGCTCGAAGAGAAGGTCTACCAGATGACCGGCGGGTGGGACTCGAAGATCGATGTCATCGATCCTACCGGCACGTTCACCACGGAGACAGCACGCAAAACCCTCTCTGCCGAGTGGGGTCCGGAGGTGAAGTTCACGCCGCGGCAGGCTGCCATTCTGCGCAATGGCGTGCAGCGTTATCTGCGCGAGAAGACGCGGCTGGGCATTCCGGCGATGTTCCTGGGCGAGGCCCTGCACGGATACATGGAGTACGGCAGCACGAGCTTTCCGCAGGCGCTGGGGCTGGCGGCAACGTGGGATCCTGCGCTTGTAAAACGCGTTTTCACCGCGGTTGGCGATGAAGCCGGTTCCCGAGGCTCGGGGCAGGTCTTCTCGCCGGTGCTCGACATGGCACGCGATCCGCGCTGGGGCAGGACGGAAGAGGGATACGGCGAGGATCCTTACCTGATCTCGCGCATGGGCGTAGCAGCCATAGAAGGGCTTCAGGGTGACTCCTTCATGATTGATCGCCATCATGTGCTGGCCACCGCCAAGCACTTTGCGGTGCATGGAGTGCCGGAGGGCGGAACCAATACGGCCCCTGGAAACATCTCAGAGCGGGTGATCCGCGAAACATACCTCGTTCCCTTCCAGGCGGCGGTACAGGAGGCGCATGTTGGCAGCGTGATGGCCTCGTACAACGAGATCGACGGCGTGCCTAACCATATCAATCACTGGCTGCTCGACAAGGTGCTGCGCCAGGAGTGGGGATTTGACGGCTATCTGACCTCTGATGGCGATGGGCTTCAAATGCTGGTCGGAACGCATCATGTGGCACGCGATATGGCCGACGCTGCGCGCCAGGGCCTTGCCGCCGGAATCGACTACGACCTATCGGAAGGCACGGTCTACAGCACACTCGTCGACCAGGTGAAGCAGGGACTGGTGCCGGAGAGCGAAATCGACCGCGCCGTCGTGCGCATCCTGGCGACGAAATTCCGCCTAGGCCTTTTCGATAACCCCTATGTCGATCCCGATTACGCAGAAAAAGTGAACAACAGCCCGGAGCACAAAACGCTCGCCGCAGAAGCCGCGCGCAAGGTGATCGTTCTCCTCAAGAACGAGAAAAACCTGCTGCCGCTCGACATGACGAAGCTGAAATCAATCGCCGTAATCGGACCGAATGCCGCCGACGTACATCTGGGCGGATACAGCCGCGATCCCGGGTATGGCGTAAGTGTGCTGGACGGCATCAAGGCCAAAGTCGGCGACAAAGTGAAGGTGCTCTATGCCGAGGGTTGCAAGATCACGACTGCTCCCCAGGGCTTCCGCGGATGGTGGGCCAATGACGTTCAGCTTGTCGATCCGAAAGCGCAGACCGCCTCCATTCAGGCTGCGGTCGACACTGCGAAGAAAGCTGACGTCTCGATTCTGGTCGTGGGCGAGAACGAAAGCACCAACCGCGAAGCCTGGGCCGAGAATCATCTGGGGGATCGCGATTCCCTTGATCTGCTCGGGGCGCAGAACGATCTGGTGAAGGCCGTCGTCGAAACCGGCAAGCCGGTGATTGTGCTGCTTCTGAACGGACGGCCACTCTCAATCAACTACATCGCAGAAAAGGTTTCGGCGATTCTCGAGGGCTTCTATCTCGGCGAAGAAGGCGGAACGGCTACGGCAGATGTCATCTTCGGCGATGCGAATCCCGGCGGAAAGCTGCCGATCACGTTCCCACACACGGTCGGTGCTCTGCCCGACTACTACAATCACAAGCCGTCTGCCAATCGCAGCTACGAGTTCTCTACGCGCAAGCCGCTGTTCCCCTTCGGCTACGGCCTCAGCTATACGAGTTTCAAGTTCGACAACCTGAAGGTCGAGCCGCAGCAGATCATGCAGTCGGGCATGGCAAAGGTCAGCGTGGACGTAACCAATACCGGCACGCGTGAGGGAGACGAGGTGCCGCAGTTCTACGTTCACCAGCGCATCGCATCGGTCACCCAACCCGTCATGCAGCTGAAGGGCTTCGAGCGCATCACGCTCAAGCCGGGCGAGAAGCGGACAGTTACCTTCAACGTCACACCGGAAACTCTCTCGATTCTGAACATCGATATGCATCGCGTGGTGGAACCGGGAGTCTTCGATCTGATGGTTGGGCCAGGCTCTGACAAGACAAGCACAGTCAAGCTCACCGTTACAGGGATCAACGGAGACAAAGGCAAGGCCGTCGCGACTGCCCCGGTGCCCGCGGGCTCGGAAGCGAACATGGTGAGCAACTTCAATGACGGAAAGACCGCGGCCGCCTACGGCATGTGGATCCCGGCCAGCGACACAATGAATGGCGGAAAATCCACGTCGAAGCTCGACGTGGTTCAGTCCGGAGCGGCCAACACGAGGGGAGCAATGCAGGTCACGGGCGAATTGGTTCCCGGTGGGCCATTCATCTTTGCCGGAGCTTTATTCTCGCCAGGGACTCAACCCATGAAGCCCGCCAATCTGTCAAAGAAGAGCAGCCTCAGTTTCTGGACCAAAGGCGACGGCAAGACCTACACGCTCATCGTGCTGACCGAGTCACGCAATGGCCAAAACGGCGAGCCGCCTGCAATGACGTCTTTCGTTGCCGGACCGGAATGGAAGCAGTACACGTTTCCCTTCTCAACGTTCGACACCGATGGCAGCGACTTGAGCGGCATCGGATTCATTCGCGTTCAGGAACCGGGCAAATTCCAGTTCCAGATCGACGAGTTCGAGATCAAGTAGCACGCAACCAGGCGTGGACAACAGAGAAGCATCCAGAAGTGCCCTTTCACGTTGAATGGGCAACGACTTTAGTCGTGCCGCAAAGCGCGCCACACAGTTTCTGGACTTCGGGCCCTGAGGGACGCAGTTTCTCCTCTCGAACCATTGATTTCACCAACCCCAGGCGTGGGCAACAGAGAGCCGAGGCTCCCGCGGCTTCGGCACTTCTCTCGCTATTCGGAACCGCTCCAGCGCAACTGCATCCTTCGCAACGCGACTTGGGCAGCCCTGTAACCGCACATCCCATGAACCCCTCCGCCGGGTGGCGTCGATGAAGAGCAAAGGAACAGATTCGGCGCACTGGTTTCGTAGGTGAGGGCGGTGGGGCGCAGCAAAAACTGACGCATCGTCATGGCCCCTCCGCTAATATCGCCGCCGAGCAGGTTGGCATTCATCTGTTCGAGAATTGCCGGCGTCGAGATATGCCGAGCGAGAATGCAGTCGCGGAAACCGGGCGCGAACCGCTCGATCTGCGCCTCCATGCGCTCTGTCATATCGAAGGTCGACCCATTGGGTACGTGGCAGTAGGCCCACAACGTATGCCGGCCTTGCGGCGCGCGAGTCTCGTCGAAAAGCGACGGCTGCGCGATGAGTACAAATGGCCGCTCTGCAGTGCGCCCTCTTGCCATCGCATCCTCTGACACGGCGATTTCTTCGAGCGGGCCACCGAGGTGCACCGTGATGGCGCGGCGACACTCCGCTGCACGCCATGGAACCGGTTCCGACAGCGCATAGTCGATCTTGAAGACCCCAGGCGCGAGCTTGAAGTGCTCCATCAGCTCGCGGAAACCGGGCGTCAGGCAATCGCCTGCGATAGCTGCGAGCTGCCGGGGAGAGGTGTCGAAGAAGGTAGCCACATCCGGCTCGTTCCATCCGCGAAACATCTGCGTATCGACGCGGCTTGCTGTGTGGAGTTTGCCGCCGAGACTCTCCAAATGACGAATCAGGGCCTGCGAGATGCTGCCCGAGCCGCCTTGCAGCACAGGCCAGCCGACACTGTGGGCGGAAGCTCCAAGCACCAGGCCGACTGCGGAACTCAGCGCATCGTCAAGACGCAAAAACGAGTGCGCGGCAAGACCCGCAAACAGCGCACGCGTGCGCGTTTCCACGAAACGTTGGTTCGCCAGGCGCCGGGCCGGTTGGAACGCCGCCAATCCGAAGCGCGACATCAGGACCGGATGTGACGGTACACGCACAACAGGCCCTAGAGCATCCCGGACAAACGAAGGCCACTCATCGACAAGCGGCTCAACCAGGCCGCGCCAAGCCTCTGCATCCGAGCCGAATTCCCTGTCTTGATCGGCGAGATCGTGCTCCAGCATTACAGCGGTGCCATCGTCGAGCGGGTGCGCCAGCGCCGCCTCTCCGTCTACCCAGGCCAGCCCATAATGTCCCAGCGGCAGTGTCGCAAAAAAAGGCGAGCCTGCAGCCATCGGATGTACGGCCGAGCCGAAATCATGCAGGTATCCCGGGAGAGTGAGCGGAAGCGTGCGCGCACCGCCGCCCGGTTCGGTTTCTGCCTCGAAAACCTCGACGTCGACGCCGGCCTGGGCCAGCACGATCGCCGCACTAAGTCCATTGGGACCAGAACCGATGACGTAAGCACGCCTCATAGCCACATTCTGCCATGCAATCCTGCACAGGGTGGTGTTGTAACAGGGCTCGACTTCCAGTCGTGCCGAAAGCACCAGGATCCAGCTCGGGCTTGAGCCCCCGCGATCTCCTCGAGAATCGCTGCGAGCCTAGACTCCCTTACCTCGTTCCCTTGGTCCCTTTTCTACCTTTCTCCCTGAACTTGAAGGTCAGTTATGCGGCGGAAGGTCCTCCGGAATCTCCACAACCGCGATCTGGCCCTCCGGGGTCCTGGTCAGCACCGGTGCGTACAGCCCGAGGTATTCGCGCCGCCACCAGTTTCCCGTGACATGTTTCTCTTCCCGCGAAGTGAACCAATACTGCCACAAGACCGCACGCACGTATGTGGGCGGAGACTTCGCATACGGATTACCCCGGAAAAGCGCAAGGACACCTCCGCTGTTCACCAGCAGCCGTTCCTCTGTGTATGGAACGATGTCGTTCTGGCGCCAGTCGCCAAGCGAAGCAAACCAGAGGTTCCAGTCGAATCGCGGCTGGTACGGCGCGTAGATGCCGGGCGCCTCGTTGAGCGCCTGCGGCTTGTAGCGAAAGGGATACGCCACCCAGTTCTCCCCATCGTCCGATCCCTGGAACTCGATCTCGTAGCGGCCGTTGGTCATCACTGCAAAGAGGCCGTACTGGTTGGCGATGCGAAAAGGATCAAGCGCCGCGATCGGTGTGGTGAGGATCGGCGCTCGGCGAAACGCAAGCAGAATCATCTCGGCAGTCGTGTTGTAAAAGATCCAGCTCAACATCACGGCTGAAATAGCGAGACGAACCGCGTCGAGATGCCCGTTCGACCTGTGCAAAATAGATCGGCGCGGCGCGCGATCCGCAGCAGGATCGGCTTGCACCTCGGCAGCTTCCGATTCTTTCTCGCACGCGATCGGCTTCGCATCTCGCGCAGTAATCGCAGTCCGATAACGCATAGGAACAAACCGCAACAGGAAGCGGTCATCCAGCAGCAGGAATCCTAGCGACAAAACCAGGTAGTTCAGGAACGTATAGTTCGCCGTAAGAATCACGCCAATCTCCCACGGCGTGACGATAAAGAAGCAGAGGGTGCGGACCCTGCGCGGGAAGAACAGCATCCACACCAGCACAAGCTCCAGCACCAGCGTTCCCGCCGCGCTCGCCACATGGAACCAATGCGGGAAGTGCTCTACATACCAGCCGACCCACGTCGGCAATGGGCCGTTCTGATAGTAGTGATCCATCGCCGTAAGCGTGCGCCACTGCCTGTCTCCGCTGAGCACCTTGACCATGCCCGATTCGAAGTAGATGCGAAACCACTCCCACTGCAGCAGAAACAGGCTGGCGCGCGAAGGCGGAGACTTAGCGCCCAACCCCGGCAACAAGCCGCGGGGCGCGAAGAATAGAGCGATGAATCCGGCCTCGAGCAGCATCCCGTCCGACTGGTAATTCGAAAAGTCTCCCGCCGCGGTCACGAACGACAGGAAACAGAGCCAGCACACGAAGAAGCTGAATCGAGGCCACAGGTTTAGAAACGCCAAGATGGAAGCGACGACCCCTACCCAGGTGACAATCATCAGCGCATGCTGGCTCGAAGAAAACCAGAACAGCGTCGGCGCGAACCAGAACTTCTTCGACGGGAATGCTCGCGCAACCGCGGTGAGATAGCTCTGCGCGGGAAGAATGCCCGACGGGCCGATCAACCCCTCGATCTGAAACAGTAGTGTGTAGAATGCCGAAAAGTAGATTGCTGCGAGCGCACGGAGAAAAATCCAGCGCGGCACAAGTCGGTTAAGAGCGCCGTCGCGGGAGCTGAACAACCAGCGAATGACTTTGCCAGGGTTGCGCTCCTGCATATGCAGAACAGGATATGGCAGATTTGGCTTTATCGACATATCGGCAAGCTGTAAATGCCTGACAAATGAAGGAGCTGTCATCCTGAGCGAAGATCCCGGCGACCGGGGTCCCCAGCAACGGTCCTGGTTGCCGGGGTGGGGGCGAGCGGAGTCGAAAGATCTGTGGTTGCCTTTCCCTGGCTCATCCACTCGCTGCGCCTTAATTCCTGACATTTCGCCAAACCTATATCTCTCGGCAACGAAACTAAAGAGATTCTGGCGATGATCGGCGGTCAGTCGAACACCGGCTTCCTGTGCTACGCTTCGACCATCTGTGGCCAACTTCGAAAAAGCGCCGGCAGAGGTCCAGGAGATCCTCTCCAAACCGATTCAGCAGCTCGGCTTGAAGCTTGAGGGCTCTCCCCTCGAACGCTTCGTCCACCAGCTCTACAAAGAACTGGACGCCAAAGGACTCCATCGGTTCCATCCCAAATGCTACCTCACTGACGAGTGGGGCTGCCCCAGCATGGAGCCCGTCATCGGAATCCCGTTCTATCTCGCCGATCCGAAGCTGCAGCGCCTTGAGTCCGAGATGAATGACATTGAAGACACACGGCAGATCATGATGTACATGCGCCACGAAGCCGGGCACGCCTTCAATTACGCCTACGCGCTCTACAAGACAGAAGAATGGCGTCACCTTTTCGGACCGTTCCGGCGGCCCTACCGCGACAACTACAAACCGGTTCCTTTCTCGCGCCAGTTCGTCCGCCACATGGAGGGCTGGTACGCACAAAAGCATCCCGATGAAGACTTCGCTGAAACCTTCGCGGTATGGCTGACGCCTCGCTCCAACTGGCGCAAGCGATACCAGGGCTGGGGCGCGATGGAGAAGCTGCTCTACATGGATCGCATTGGCCGCAAGCTCGGCGGCACCGATCCTGTCGTCGCGCACGGCGATACCGATATCACCGTCGACGAAATGGACGTGACGGTCGGCGAGTTCTATCAACGTGCGCTCGATCAGCAACTCACTCCCGGCGAGCTTCCCCTCGACACCGATCTTCGCGATATCTTCAACATTTCGAAGCGCCGCCGCAATGATGTTCGCCCGGCAGTCGACCTTCTTCGCGAGAACCGCAAGGTCCTCGTTGACAAGGTGAACTATTGGACAGGCGTTCAACGTCCCCTGGTGAAGAAGTTGGTGGAGACCATCGAAGCGAAAGTCAGCGACCTCGGCCTGCGTGCGGACATAAAATGTGAAAGAGAATATTTGACCGAAGTTACCGTATATGCGACGGCCCTGGCGATGAACTACATCGCTCGCGGCAAGTTTATTTTGCCCTGATTGTTGCTCAACGAGGAGACGCAGCCAATTTGACTGAGGTTTCATTAGAGGACGGAAAAGCGCCGTTCGCGACTGTTTTGAAAGGGCACGACTTTAGTCGTGCCGCAAATGCAGCCTAACGAATATGGGCTTTAGCCCCAGAGGGATGTTTTCTCGCAGCGGCTTTCAATGCAGGCCCTCATCAATGAATGACGTAGAGGCGTTATGGCAAACCTGAAAGTAACGATATTACACGACGTTTGGGAAGAGGGCCCGCCGGAGCCCGAGCCGGAGCCGGTCAAGGCGCCGCGCGGCAAAAATGGCAAACGCGGGAAGAAGAAAAAGGATCCGCTGCATGATCGCGAAGAGATCTTCGAGGCGTTGACCAGGCTCGGGCACGAACCGTCCTATCACGTCCTCGACGGCAAGAACCAATCGTTGCTTGCGCTCGCAAAGTGCGGCGCCGACCTCGTCTTCAATCTCACCGAAGCTTACGCCGGCGTCGATACGATGGACAAGAACATCGCCGCCTACCTGGAACTGCTGCACATTCCGTACACAGGCGGTGGCCCGCAGGCTCTTTATCTCGCCCAGGACAAGTCGCTTGCAAAAAAGATCTTCGACTTTCACAAGATCAAGACCCCGGACTTTGCAACCTCTTATAAAGGCCGCACCGATCACTCCCACGACATCGAGTTTCCGCTGATCGTGAAACCCGTCTCGGAAGACGGATCCATCGGCATTGACAGCGGCTCCGTCGTCGAAAGCGTGAAGGAACTGATGGAGCGCATCCACTACATTCACGAAGAATTCGACAGCCCCGCGCTCATTGAGGAGTACATTGAGGGCCGCGAAATCTATGCCTCCGTTCTCGGCAACGATAACGCCGAGGTGCTCCCGCTGATTGAACTGGACCTTTCAAAGCTTCCCAAGGGAACCCCGCGCATCGCCGGCCAGGACGTAAAGTTCGATCACGAGACCGAAGCCTACAAAGTGACGAAATCCGCGCCGGTCGAAGACCTGGACGAGGAGACGACAAAAACGCTCAAAGACACCGCGCTCGCCGCGTATCGCGCCCTCAAGCTGCGTGACTATGGCCGCATCGATATGCGGTTGAACAAGAAGGGCGAGGTGTACGTCATCGAAGCGAACCCAAACCCATGGCTCGCAAGCGCAGCCGAATTCGCGATGTCAGCAAAGAAAGCCGGCTACTCGTACACCGACATGATTGAGAAGATCGTGGAAATGGCCCGCACCCGCTCCATCTAATTCGCCGGAGAAACGATCGGCAGCCTTGTTCGCCGCCTCTCCCCACTCCGGTCTTCAAGGCGACTGACAATTCTTACAGTTCCAACATAGTCAATGATCTGTTTCACTTACCTGCACACGCGCTGCAACTGGGCGAGTGCGAGGGGACGGCTTTATCTGAATACGCCAATAAGACGTCGAAAAGGAGCTGAACATGAAGCAGCTTCTCAAAGAAATCGCGAATAACCCCTTGCTCTGGATGTTGGTATTCGTCCCGGTGGTGTTTGTGGTTCAACGGCTTCAGCCCGAATCGCACACCTTGCTTTTCGTTCTTTCCGTGTTGGCTATTATCCCCCTGGCAGCACTCCTGAGCCTTGCAACCGAATCCGTCGCGGTCCGCACCGGCGATGCAGTCGGTGGTCTGCTGAACGCCACGCTCGGAAACCTGACTGAACTCGTCATCGCCCTCGCCGCATTGCGTTCCGGCCAGTACATGCTGGTCAAGGCTTCCATTGCCGGTACGATTGTCGCCAATACGCTCTTTGTACTCGGAGCATCGTTTCTACTCGGTGGACTCAAACACCATCTCCAGGAGTACAACCGGATCAACGCGCGTTTTCAGGCGGGCCTGCTCTTTCTGGCTACGATAGCGCTTCTGATCCCCTCGGCTGTGGCTCAGGCAGACGCCGGGACGGCGGCAGCGTTCACTCAGAAGTTAAGCGTGTCTCTTGCGGTCCTGCTTCTGATCGCCTATGCGTTGGGCATGGTGTTTTCACTCAAAACCCACCGCGAGTTGTTCGCCGGCGCTGAACATAACGAATCCAACGAAACCCCGCTGCCGATCGGTGTGGCCTTGGGGACCCTGGCCGTGGTCACTTTGCTCGTGGCGCTGGTGAGCGAGGTGTTCGTCGAGTCGGTGCAGCAAGCGGCACTGGCATTCGGGATGACCCCGGCATTTGTGGGGTTTATTGTCGTGGCACTCGTGGGCGGCGCAGCCGAGATGGGCGCAGCGTTCTCTGGCGCACGTAAGAACCGCCTGGACCTGAGCGTCGGGATCGCGTTGGGAAGCGCCTCGCAGATCGCGTTATTTGTCGGCCCTGTGCTCGTGCTTCTCAGTTATTTTCTCGGTCCTACGCCGATGGATTTGCTGTTCTGGCCTGGAGCTGTGATGATGATGCTGATCGCCACGATGGCAGCGGCCTTAGTCACGGGCAGTGGCCGTTCCACCTGGTTTGTTGGGGCGTTCGTGCTGATGGTTTATCTGGTCTTCGCGATGACACTCTATCTCTTGCCGCCTCGCGCAGCATGAGCATCGCACAAGTTAGAAAGCTAATGACTTCACAAAACGGTTTTCGCGGTCGGCACTCTTCGCATTTTGATCAGGCCGAATCAACTTTGAATCACGTGTAAGGCCGGAGTTGTCGCCTCTATAGCAACCGCGATGATAATGCCGCTCAGAATTCAACCCAAGAAAAGCGATGAGCACTTGCAATCATCCGCGACCCTGGCCGGACCGGGCGAATGTCGCCGTATCCAACTGTGGTCGCAGTGATGAAAGACCAATAGAGGCTGTCAAGACGCGACCAGCCCTCTTTTCTTCCCACCATTTGCCCAAGCAGGGCTATGACCGCCGCCAGGAAGACCAGAAGTGGGAGTGTCAACCCGATGCCTATCGCGATTTGCTTGAGAAACGTTGTTGTCAGGCCAGTAAAGAACAAGCGATCACCCCATGTGAAACTACTGGTTGATTGCGTAAATTTCGCAGCGCCCGCAGGTCAGAACAACAGGGTCGGCTGAAGGGCGGATCATCGGTCGGGTCAAAGAATCGGGCCGCCACTCCATCATAGGTCGATCTTGAGTACGCCATCGTCCAATGGCGCACCCATTGAGAGAAATGCTTCCGGCTAAATGACCTCACTGAATGCGTTCTGTGAAAAGGCACGACTTTAGTCTTGCCGAACAGTACCAAAAACTCCTGGGCTTTAGCCCCTGAGGGACGGCGAATCATTTATGAGATCGCTTTTAAGCAGTCGATTCGAACTTAGCGCGCCTATTGTCAGTTCCTTACCGCAATCAGGGCACTACGAATTGCGCGGGCAGTGCACGATAGGCCCATGGTCGGACTCGGACAACTCGCACGGGCGAATTCAAGTTCAAACCTAAGTCGGAGCTCGTCGGCCACGCGCAAACTATCAGCGGACTCCTTGAAACAGAGTCCAAACCCAAGCGTAGGACATTCCAATGAATTTACTCACGAATGAACTGCCCGTTGAGCTTCCAGTCTCCCACGACGGGCCGTGTCTCTCGCTCTACCAGCCGACCCACCGGACCCACCCCGATAACCTGCAAGACCCGATTCGCTTTCGAAACCTGGTCAGGACGCTCGAGCGATCACTCACGCAAAAATATCCCAAACCGGAAGTGCGCTTCCTCCTGGAGCCGTATAGCGAGCTGGAGCACCAGGCTGAGTTCTGGAACCATGCGCAGGACGGACTCGCCGTGCTGCGTGCGCCCGATCTTCTTAAGATCTACAAGCTTCAGCGGCCAGTTCCCGAGTTTGCCATTGTGGCCGACAGCTTTCACACCAAGCCTCTGTTGCGCATCATCCAGTCCGCAGACCGCTATCAGGTCCTTGGATTGAGCAGGGGCGCGATCAAACTCTTTGAGGGCAACCGCGACGCTCTCGACGAGATTGATTTGGAGCCCGACGTTCCACGCACCATGACCGAGGCGTTAGGCGAGGAATTGACCGATTCGCATCAGACCGTCCGCTCTGCCGGTCGATCCGGTGCGCCCACGTACCACGGACAGGGCGGAAAGAAAGACGAAGTCGATCTCGATGCCGAACGATACTTCCGTGCCATCGATCGCGCGATTCTGGAGCGCCACTCGCGTCCATCGGGTCTGCCGCTGATGCTGGCAGCATTGCCTGAGCACCACAGCGTCTTCCGCGGGATCAGCCGGAACCCATTTCTCATGGATGAGGGTCTCACAATCCATCCCGACGCAATTTCAATCGATGAACTCCGCCAACGAGCCTGGTCGATCGTTGAGCCGCATTATCTGGCTCGGCTCAGTCAACTAGTCGACGAATTCGGGCAGGCGAGACCCAGAGGACTTGCGGGCGAAGAGGTACCGCAGATCGCTTTCGCCGCGGTCTCCGGGCGCGTCGACAAACTGATGGTGGAAGCCGACCGGGAGATCCCCGGGCACATCGACTCATCGACCGGAAAACTCGAGTTCGGCGACATCAGTCATCCGCACATTGACGACGTGCTCGATGACATGGCGGAATTGGTCAGGAATAAGGGCGGCCAGGTTGTAGTAGTCCCCCAGGAGCGAATGCCAACTGGAACCGGAGCAGCCGCAATATACCGATACTGAGAACGCCAGAATCAGGACAACAAAATCGCCGGGTTTCCCAGGTCTCCTCTGTTGAAGACCTGGGAAACCACGGAATCTGATTAAGAGCAACCTGACGTCGAGCCGCAGCTCATGCAGCGGTAGCAGCTTCCGTTGCGGACCATGATCGCTCCGCACGTGGAGCAGCTTGGCGCATCGCCCATCTCGTACATTCCCCGCATCGCATCCGAAGCGTGGAACAGGCCGCGATCCTGCAGAGCCGGTCCGCTGCTGCTTGAGGTCGCCGACGGCGAACCTGTCGTCTCCTGCGGAATGCTGCCGCCCGGAGCCGATGTGCTGCCCATTCCCGTGTTCAGGCGCTTCGCCACTTCTGCGGCCAGCCGCGAAAGCTGATTGTGGTCTGCCTCTTCGCCCTCGGCCTCCGGCAGAATCGTCGGAGTCTCCGGCAGCGGCAGAGCCTGCGGAGCCAGCCCGGCGAACAGCATCAACTGCTCACCCGAAAGGAACCGCAGATTCAGCCAGCGGAAGATATAGTCCATCAGGCTCTTCGCGTAGCCGATCTGCTCGTTGCCGGTCCAGCCCGAAGGCTCAAACCGCGTGTGCGCGAACTTCTCGCAGAGCACGCGCAGCGGAACACCATGCTGCAGCGCCAGCGAGATTGAGGTCGCAAACGCATCCATCAGGCCGGAGACGGTCGAGCCCTCCTTCGCCATCTTGATGAAGATCTCGCCCGGCTGCCCGGTCGGATACAGACCCACCGTGATGTAGCCTTCGTGACCCGCGATGGAGAACTTGTGCGTCACCGACGCGCGCTCCTCCGGCAGGCGATGGCGCACCGCGCGCGGCGGCGCATTCCGATCCTGCGGCGCCTTTTCTTCCGAGCCGAGCGCAGCGGTCATCTGCGGCACCGTCGTTGCTCGTGCGATCTCGTCCAGCGCCCGCTGGAAGGCATTCGCCGCGACGACCACTGACTTCGCCGTGACTTCGAGCTTCTCGCTGATCTTGGCCTCGAGTGTCTTCAGGTCTGCTTCCGCCGCAGGCTTGCCGGCAGCAAGCTGCGCCATCACGCGCTGGCCTGCCGCATCGAGCGCCGAAGATTCTTTCTTCGTCTCGATGCTGGTATTCAGCGGCTGCACACCCTTCGACCCATCGCGATAGATTGCCACGGCCTTGATGCCTTGACGCCAGCTCTCCGCATAGGCCTCAGCGATATCGTCAACGCTTGCCTCATTCGGCAGGTTCACTGTCTTCGAAATGGCGCCCGAAAGGAATGGCTGCGTGGCGGACATCATCTTGATGTGGCCCATGTAGTGAATCGAGCGTGTACCCTTGGCCGGCTTAAAGCTGCAGTCGAACACCGCCAGGTGCTCAGGCTTGATGCCCGGCGCGCCCTCGATCGTTCCGGTCGCGTCGATGTAGCTGACGATGGCGTCGACCTGGTCGTTGTTGTAGCCCAGCTTGAACAGCGCCGCAGGCACGGTGTTGTTGACGATCTTGATCATGCCGCCGCCAACCAGCTTCTTGTATTTCACCAGCGCCAGATCTGGCTCGATGCCGGTCGTATCGCAATCCATCATGAAGCCGATAGTGCCCGTAGGCGCCAGCACCGTGGTCTGCGAGTTGCGATAGCCGTAGCGCTCGCCATAGACGAGGGCCATGTCCCAGCACTCGCGGCTGCCTTCAATGAGCGCCTCGAGCTGCGGCAGCATGAAGGGCTCGCCGCTGTTGCGCGACTTGCCGATGTTGTTCACCTCGGCGCGGTGCATCCGGATCACGTTGAGGAACGGCTCGCGGTTCACATAGAAGCCGGGGCAGGCTCCGCCCTGGCGCTCCACGCTCGCGGTCAACGGAGTGGCCGATGCCAGCGACGGGCAATTCGCCGCCAGCACTGCCGACTGAAAGTAAGCCTGTCCGCACATAATCGCCGTCAGCGCCGCGGCCAGGTCACGCCCGGTCGCCGAGTCGTACGGGATGCCAAACGACATCAGCAAAGCGCCCAGGTTCGCGTAGCCGAGTCCGAGCGGCCGATAGTCATGCGAGTTCCGCGATATCTTCTCCGTCGGATAACCGGAGTTGTCGACCAGGATCTCCATCGCCGTAATCACGACAGAAATCGCGTGCCGGTACTCCGGAATATTGAACACGCCATTTGGAGTCACGAACTTCATCAGGTTGAAGCTCGCCAGGTTGCACGCCGAGTTGTCGAGGAACATGTACTCCGAGCAGGGATTCGACGCATTGATGCGCGCCGAGTTTTTGCTCGTGTGCCACTTGTTGATCGTGGAGTCGAACTGCAGACCGGGATCGCCGCACTCCCAGGTTGCCTTGGCGATCTTATGCATGATCTCGCGCGCCTTGAAGACCTGAACTGGCTTGCCTTCCTTCACGGTCTTTGTCCAGTACTCGCCGTCGCTCTCGTACGCGTGCATGAAGTCGTCGGTTACGCGAACCGAGTTGTTCGCGTTCTGGAAGAAGATCGACGAGAAGGCTTCAGAGTCGGGACCCGATCCGTCATAGCCATTCCGGATCAACGTGTGCGCCTTCGCTTCCTCCTTCGCCTTGCACTCGATGAAGTCGATGATGTCAGGGTGCTCGGCGTTCAGGATGGCCATCTTGGCCGCGCGGCGCGTCTTTCCGCCGCTCTTGATGACGCCGGCAAACGCGTCGAGGCCACGCATGAAGCTCAACGGTCCGCTGGCTGTTCCACCGCCGGTCACGCCTTCGTGGCTCGAGCGCAGCGAGCTGAAGTTGGTTCCGGTTCCCGAGCCGTACTTGAACAGCAGCGCCTCGGTCCGCGCCAGGTCCATGATGCCTTCCATCGAGTCGTCGACGGAGTTGATGAAGCAGGCCGAGCACTGCGGATTCTTGTAGCCGGTCGCCGCGTGAACCACGCCGCCTGTCGCTGGATCCCAGTGCCAGTTCGCGCCCGCCGCATCCGGCTCCAGCCGGTCGCAACCCACGTTGAACCACACAGGCGAGTTGAACGCCACCTTCTGGGTCAGCAGCATATGCGCCAGCTCATCGTGGAAGATGGCGGCGTCGTTGTCGCTGGCGAAGTAGCCGCCGGCAATGCCCCAGTCCCGAACCGTCTCGGCCACGCGGGAAACGAGCTGGCGAACGCCCGTTTCGCGCTCCGGCGAGCCCAGCGAGCCGTGCAGATACTTCGAAGCCACAATGTTGGTTGCGGTCATCGACCAGTCAACTGGTATCTCGACATCCTTCTGCTCAAAAATCGTGTTGCCCCGGCTGTCCGCAATCAGGGCCGTACGGCGCTCCCACTGGACGTCGTCATACGGGGACACGCCCTCCTTTGAAAAACGGCGCGAAAAAGTCAGGCCACCCTGGCTATTGGGAACATGCAGGGCCGCAGCGGTTGTTTGAAGATTGGCCTCGTTCATCGATTCCTCTCCATCGGCAATTTCTTTGATGAATACCTGTCCCTTGGCGTAACGCAGCCTTGGATGGGGGCGGGTAAAGTCTTGCAGCGAACGGAAAAACGGGGGGCTTTTTCTGTACCGCGGGTTTTTTCGTTATATGCGGTCTGCAATCGGCCTGAGAAGTTACAGCCTGATTACAGCCGCAGATGCAAAAATAGCGCTGTCTATGGGGCCTGTCAACCCAAAACCACAACATCTAGTATTTAGATGTCATTTTGGGAATCTAGGTCCCAAATACGGCCATTCGGCCTGTGGAAACCGCAAAAGCCCTTGTAAATCGTGGGTTTTCGACGAACGGATTGCCCCAAATACAGTGCAGATGCGGGCCTGAGGTTTGTCTGTCTGCTGCATACAAGCGTATTGCGCCGTTCTGGATCCGTACAAGGCGCAAAACGAGTGCATTTCGGAGCATTTTGCTGTGCGAAATCGCGCGAAATGTGGAGAATCCGGGCATTACCTTCGAGCAACATCGGTTCTGCGGACGGATGGACTCAGAACAACGAACTTAAGGTTGAGGCTATAAGGCCATGGATCAGTCCAGTGTTGTTGCTGCTCTTCGGATTGGCTATGGGTACAGGCCAGAAGACCTCAATCCCAACTTTCGTGATCCAGCGGCCTACCATCATCGCCTTCTTTCCCCCGGTTACCGAGGCGGAAACCCCGGCACGAACGAAGCCCTGAGTGATTTCCAGTTTTACGCGTCTCAGGTCGCCTCTCCTCTGAAGCAGGCAGGGATCGACTTCGAGGTTGCAAGTGCAACCGAATTCAAGGTGAACAACAGCGGAGCCTTTCACGACTTTAGAACCGGAAAAGTGCGCGTTCGATACTACTTCTTCGCGCCGGGAAAAGAGCCCCATGTGGAACAGGGGGTTATGACAGACCTCGATCTCCTTGACGTCGCCCGGGAGCAGTTCCAGTTACGGCCCATGATGCCGACGGTTCTGGGCCGCCTTCCTGTTAGCGTGATTACATGCTTGACATCACTTCTCTTTCCAACTGGCAGCCTCGTGTGCTTCCCTCGTCTCAGCTCCTCGCTGGACGGTACGTAGCCCTCGAACCTCTGAACGCTTCCAGGCACTCTGCCGCCCTCTGGGGCGCGGTTCAGGGCCACGACGGGGTCTGGACCTATCTCGCGGATGGTCCGTATGCCAGCGAGGCAGATCTCGAGGGCGCGCTCGAACAAAAGCAGGGTGGGACTGCAGCCGTGTTTCTGGCGATCGTGCCCACAGCGGGCGGGAAGGGTCCTGATCCGTACGGCGCTCAGGGATACGCCAGCTACATGCGCATGGACCCGACGAACGGCGTCATCGAGGTCGGCAACATCCTGCTCGCACCTGCGCTCCAACGCACCACCGCGGCAACCGAAGCCATGTACCTGATGGCCCGCCACATCTTCGAGGACCTCGGCTACCGCCGCTACGAGTGGAAGTGCAACGCAAAGAATGAGCCCTCGCGGCGCGCCGCACTGCGCTACGGATTTACATTCGAAGGCATCTTCCGTCAGCACATGATTGTGAAGGGCCACAACCGCGACACCGCATGGTTCTCCATGCTCGACTCGGAATGGCCCGCCCGCAAAGCAGCCTTCGAAGCCTGGCTCGATCCTGCGAACTTTGACGCTGACGGTAGGCAGAGGCTAGCCTTGCGTTGCCGTCCTTGAAGGGGCAGGACTTGAGTCGTGCCGAAGAGGTTACCAATGAGACACGGCTTTAGCCGCTGAGGGATCGCTCAACTGCGTCTGCAAGCGCCTCGGCTTTCTTCAGTGCCATTTCGTCAATATAGGCGTGAAGCCGTTCGAAGCTCCCTTCGTCTGCGTCCCCGCTGCTGTCGCCCGCGACAAGCATCCTACGCAGCAATGCCGGTCTCATCCTGCTTTCTCATCGCATTTGAGAACTGCGGTTCGGATCGCACGACTTTGCAAAAGGCCCGCGCAAGCGCGGGCCTTTTTACTGACGACTGACAACTGTTCGCGATCAGTTGCTTACCTTTTCCCGCTCCTCGACCTCGACGCCGGCCCGGCTGCCGCTTTCGGGCTCCGATTCAATCCTCATGCCGTAGAACGATTTCCGCACGAAGAACATCGACACCAGGAAGAAGACAACCGCCAGCGCAAGTGCGAGCCCCGAGTTGTCCCTGTGGAGCGTCACCGCAAGTTCGACAGCAAGTAATCCAAACAAGGTCGTGAACTTAATAACCGGGTTCATTGCCACCGATGAGGTGTCTTTGAATGGGTCGCCCACGGTGTCTCCAACGACGGTTGCGTCGTGCAGAGGCGTCCCCTTCTGTTTCAGATCGACCTCGACAACCTTCTTCGCATTGTCCCAGGCGCCGCCGGCATTGGCCATGAAGATGGCCTGGTACAGGCCGAAGACCGCAATCGAGATCAGATAGCCGATAAAGAAGAACGGCTCAAAGAACGCGAACGCCAGTGTAGCGAAGAAGACGCCAAGGAAGATATTGAACATCCCCTTCTGCGCGTACAGCGTGCAGATTTCGACCACCTTCTTGCTGTCAGTGACCGAAGCCTTCTCCACGCCTTCCAGCTTGATGTTCTTCTTGATGAACTCGACAGCACGGTAAGCGCCGGTCGAGACAGCCTGGGTGGATGCGCCGGTGAACCAGTAGATCATTGCCCCGCCCGTGATCAACCCGAGCATGAAGGGCGCGTGCAGCAGAGACAGATTCTGCACGTTATGGGTCAATCCGCTGGTCAGGGCCATGATGATCGAGAAGATCATCGTGGTTGCTCCGACCACGGCTGTGCCGATCAGCACCGGTTTCGCTGTGGCCTTGAAGGTGTTGCCTGCGCCGTCGTTGGCCTCCAGCCAGTGCTTGGCGGCTTCGAAGTTCACGTCAAAGCCATAATCCTTCTTCAACTCGGCTTCGATGCCGGGCTCGTTTTCGATGAGCGACAGTTCGTACACGGACTGAGCGTTATCGGTTACCGGCCCGTAGGAGTCCACGGCGATCGTAACCGGGCCCATGCCCAGGAAGCCGAAGGCTACCAGTCCGAACGCGAAGACGGCCGGAGCCAGCATCAAGCCCTCCGGATTCTGTGGCAGAGCCGGAATGCCGGTCGAGAAGTAGTAGCCCGCACCCATCAGGGCAACCATGCAGAGTCCCAGCCAGTAGCCGGAGAAGTTGCCCGCCACAAATCCTGACAGGATTCCGAGCGATGCTCCGCCTTCCTTCGCTGACGTGACGACTTCCTGCACGTGCGCCGAGTTGGTTGAAGTGAAGACCTTGACGAATTCGGGAATCAGCGCGCCCGCAAGGGTTCCGCAGGAGATGATGGACGCCAGCTTCCACCAGATGCTTCCGTCGCCCATGTCGTGGATCAGCAGGTAGCTGACGATGTAGGTGAGCGCAATGGAAATGATCGACGTGATCCACACCAGTGAGGTCAGCGGCGCCTCAAAGTCCATTTCGTCGGCATTCTGATACCTCGCCTTGGCGATGGCACCATTCAGGAAGTAGGCGCCGGCGCTCGACAGCAGCATGGCCACGCGCATGACGAAGATCCATACCAGCAACTGCACCTGCGTCTTGGGATCGTGAACCGCCAGCAGAATGAAAGTAATCAGGGCCACGCCCGTAACGCCGTACGTCTCAAAGCCATCGGCGCTCGGTCCGACAGAATCGCCCGCGTTGTCGCCCGTGCAGTCAGCGATCACGCCGGGGTTGCGCGCATCGTCTTCCTTGATCTTGAAGACGATCTTCATCAGGTCGGAGCCGATATCGGCGATCTTGGTGAAGATGCCGCCCGCGATACGCAGGGCTGCGGCGCCGAGCGACTCGCCGATCGCAAAGCCAATGAAACAGGGGCCCGCGTAGTTGCCGGGTACGAACAGAAGAATAAACAGCATGATGAGTAGTTCGACCGAAATGAGCGCCATGCCGATGCTCATGCCCGCCTTCAGAGGAATCGCATAGCACGGGTAGGGCTTGCCCTTCAGTCCCGCAAATGCCGTCCGCGAGTTGGCAAATGTATTGACGCGAATTCCGAACCATGCCACCCCGTAGCTGCCCGCGATGCCGACTAGGCTGAACAACAAAATAATCGGCAGGGTAACCGCGACATTTCCTACCGGCGCCAGAACGCCGAAGTAGAGCGCGATGATGACGGCGATGAATGCCCAGAGCAGAACGATGAACTTCCCTTGCGTGAACAGGTAGGTCTTGCAGGTCTCATAAATCAGTTCGGAGATGTCGCGCATCGTGCGATGAACCGGCAGGTTCTTCAACTGCACGTAAATCGCCAGGCCGAACAGCAGACCGCCAACGCAGAAGAGCAATCCGATCATCAGCAAGTTATGTCCGGTCATACCGAGAAAACTCACGCTCGACAGATCCGGCAGCACCAGGCTGGCTTCTCCTCCGCCCGACTGCTCCGTCTGCGCGCAAGCAAAGGTAGGTAGAAGCAGACCCGAGAGGAGCGCAACAGTCTTATACCACCGCTTGAGGAATGCCTGAGTTCCCACCCTGATGGCGTAGATCCACTGCATGCCGGGTGCGATCACCTGGCCAGCCAAGAACACCGCTACGGTGAGCGACAGCACGCTCACCCCGAGAGAAAAGTCCACCCATCCGAAAACCGTCACATACCCTCCCAAGAGATTTGGTGTCATCGAGATCCAGGCACTCCAAAGATAGCGTCGCCAAGAACCCCGGCATGGCTTCCGCGAAATACAGCGGTATGCCGGAACACCCGGCTCAAAGTCACCGGAAGCCTATCATCCGTGTTCAACGCTGTCGAGTGACTGCAATCACAGGTACCCCTGCCCGCAGGTGCCGCGATAATGCACTGTTCGATTCAGTTCTTGCATCAGACGTTTTTTCAGTGAGAAACAATGAGAGGGCGCCGGCGGAGAACTACTGGATGGGTATCAGGATCTTGTCCCCCGGCAGCGGCTGTTGCAGATCATCTCCTTCAATCAGCCTAGACTCACCGCCGGGCAATGGGTGCAGTTTGAAGAGCACCAGGACATTGCGGTCCGGATCATCGAACGCTTCAAACGTGGCCACCTGTTCCAGCGAAAAATGGGTATGAATATCTTCAAGCGTCCCCGGATCGATGGCGTTCCATGTGGCCCACCACCCCGGCTGATAGCTCTCAAGCTTCGTACCCAGGTCAGGATACTTCGGCGTGCGAATGCTGAAGTCATCGCAAAGTGCCTGCACATGCGTGATCAGCGAGATCTCGTCTCCGCTGATCGAGACCAGCAGCCTGTTGCCGTTCGGATGCTGCTCGATGTAGTCGGTGAGTTGGCGCGCTGCCATCACGAACGTGTATTCGGGATGCACCGCATAGTTCAAAGTCCAGACTCCGTTGATCGCCGCGGCAACCACGGCCAACGCGACCGCTCCCCAACCGAACAGCCGCGTACGGTCAGCCTGCCGGACAAGCGCCTCGGCTCCCATCGCAACGATCAGAAAACAGAACACGGCGACCACCGCGAAGTACCGCGGCTGCGGATGATTCTGATAAGTCATGAAGAGGATGTATCCACCGGCCGCCAGGACCGATGCGCCGAACACGGGATCGAGCACGAGTTGCCTGCCCCAGTTCGATTGGCTGCGGAGCACCGTAGCCATCAACAGCGCTCCCACGATCAGCGCTCCGGCCAGCGGAATCAGGACGTGATCGACCCACAGGGCTCCGTGAAACGACCACCAAAAGCTGAGCAACGGCCAATAGAATTCCGTCGGCTTCACATACTTGTTGATGAAGAAGAGGTACTTGTAGTCGGGGTAATAGCCGAGCGCGATCACCAGCGTCATCCAGCCGCCGAACGTAATCGCAAACGCTGCGAGCGCGATAGCAGCGCATCGAACGGCAGTGCGATCAATAGCCGCTCGCAGTAACTGCCGCAACGATTGCGAATGATCGTGGTCTTCCTGGGCGAAGCTCGCAAGCAGCGCCCAGCCCAGCGCAGGCAGCAGAAAAATCGCCGTGGTCTTGGTCAGCATCATCAGCGTGAACAGCACGCCGATCACTGCTGAAACCACGAGAGGCCGGGGCATCCGCGGCAATCGCACCGTCAGGTTCAGCGCGATGAGCATCAGCGTAGTGAGCATCGGCTCGAGAATTGCAAGACGGCTGAAGCTGTACAGGAAGGGGCTCGTCACCATCAGTGTGAGCCCCAGCAGTGCCATCCATCTGGGCCCGCGTGGGCGCAGCAGTGCATAGCAGAGGACGAGGTTAGCGAAGAAGAACGCCACGGCGAGCCCGCGTGCAGCCTCCACGGACACGCCGGTGAATGAGAAGACAATCCACTCGAGAAATGGCCACACCGGCACCGCGGGCGCAGGGTTGAAGTCGCCGGGCACATACCAGCTTCCAAAGAGGTGCGCGCGGATCGCGGCGTTGCCGTACCAGCCCTCATCGGTGTACTTGGCCCAATCAAACGACCAAGGCGAGTGGTTGGGAAAATCGGCTGTCAGATGCAGGGCATGGAGCGCGGCGAAAGCGAGGATAAGCGCCAGCCAGAGGACGGTCGGCCAGCGCGTTGAAACTTTCAACAACCTAACGCCCTCCAGAAGCCCGGAAACGATGAGAGGAAGAGGCTTGCCCTCCAGTATAGGACTGCTACCATCCGAAGAAATCCTTTTTGAAGGGGCACGGCTTTAGCCGTGCCGCAAACCGCACAAAATGACCAAAGGGCTTTAGCCCCTGAGGGAAGCTTCACGATAGTTGCGCTAGCTCTACGTAGACGCAACCCGAACTTTCGTCGTATATCCGCTCTTCGCTGCGCGCAGGTGAACCTCATACCGCTTTGCGCGGCGCGGCTTATAGACGAGGGCCGGACGAAAACACGCCAGGCATGTTCCGCCTTTGTGTCGCACGCTCGGATAAAGGATTCCGTTTGCCTGCTGCGCGAGCAACTCCTGCGCGAGTTTTTGCGACGGCACATAGCACTGGGGCACGGGTTCGGGCTGAAGACAGTGCGCATAGTGGTCTGCCGGTTCGAGCGCGTGAAAGGCCGCGTGAAAATCGGCTTGCCAGTCGTCGTAAGTGGAGGTGTCTTCCGGCGGCCGCTCTCCCGGCGCGGCTGGCACGATAATCTCCGAAAGGCGCCTTGCCTTGTGATAAGCGATCTCTGCAATTGATGTATCGACCGCTTTAGCCGCATACCAGGCGCCCCGTGTTGCATCACTGAAACGAGCGCCGTGCGGCCCGGGATGAAGAAATGCCGCGCGAACGATGTGGGCATTCGGAATGCCGTATACGAGTTCGAAAGAACTGATCCCGGCTAGACCGAAAAGCTCGCCGTGGATGCGTTCATTTGTGGCAGCATCCAGCCGCGCCGCATCGGCCAGCAACGTCTCATCGGTTGCAACGTCTTCCAGCACGGTGCCGGTCTCGCTGTAGCGCGACGGGATGAGACGGTGCATTCCGATCTGGCGGAATTCAGTGATGGGAGGCGTCAACGTCCGCCCCGCCAGGCATCCAGCATTCTGCGGACCTCAACCATGCCCGGCTGCCCCTGGCGCAGCATGTAATCAATCGGAGCCTGGCCCGCAAAGAGTGGCCCTCTGTTCTTCAGCGTGACCCAGCGGTCGGCCCATGGTTTGCCGAAGTAGATGTTCAAGGCCTTGTAGATTCCGATAACGAGCGAAATCCGGGTCAGTGTGTCCTGATCGAGATGCTTGCCTTTCGGCCTCGTCTTCCAGGAATGAAACGTCGAGGACGCAACACCGCCAAGCAGGCCGCGCGCCTGGGCCTCGTTCAGATCCCATTTTGCAGCGATGTTTACAAACACCCTGAGCGCGCTCTCGCTGAGCCTCTTCCGTTCCTGGGTATCGGAGAGGTCAGGAGCCTGATCGAAGGAATATCCCGCGACATTGGGAAGGGCTAAAGCAGCTGCTGCCGGCATACTTCTCGCCTCCGAGAACTATTATTCTCGATTTCGAGGATCTATTGCAACTGTTTCCGGAGCTGCGTTCCCTTTGTTCTCTCGGCCCCATTGTTCCCTGCTTCCCTGCTATTCGTACGCCAGCGCATCGATGGGGTCTTTGCGCGCAGCCATCCAGGCGGGGTAGAGTGCGCCGAAGAGCGCTCCAACAAAGGCGATCAAGGCCCCCTGGATGAGCCACTGGCTGGTGATTTCAAACTGCTGCGTCGGATACAAGTGGGCAAGCAGTGCCCTCACGCCATAAGTACCGAGAATGCCGAGGACCACCCCAGCGACGGCCAGAACCGCAGTCTCGCGGATAACGATGCTGACGATCGAGGGCTTGGATGAGCCCAGTGACTTGAGTATGCCGATCTCCCGGGTTCGCTCGAGAACGGCCGTATACATCGATTGGAAGATGACCAGGAACCCGACAATCACCGCGATGCCCGTAACCACGCGAAGCGCAGTATTGAATGCGGGGATCTGATTCGGAGTCATGAGCGTAAGCCACTCCTGCATGGTCTGCACCCTGTTGCTCTCAAAACCGCGAGTGGATTCAATCTCCTGCACCACGGCATTGGTGTTGGCAGGATCGTCGCATTTGACGTAGAACAGTGAGGCCTTTCCGTCAGTTCCCATCAATGCGCCCATCGTGTCGATCGGGATCATGCGGCGGCCGCCCCGGCCGTGCTCGACGATGCCGGAGACACGAAAGGGCTGATCGAAGATCTTGAGGGTATCGCCAACCTTGGTGCCCTTTGAAGCGGCGTAGACGTCGTCAACGATGATGTCATGAGGATTCTGGAACGGTTCCCCGGCAATAAATTGGAAGGGCTTCATTGCATTGAAGCTCGGATATTCAATACCCCACAGCACTTCGATCGCGCCGGTCGTCGAGAGGTGCTGAATAACCGGCGTGGCCACTGCAACGTGCGGCAGACGCCGAAGGGCCTCCACGTTCTTTGCAGGCATGGGGGCGCCACTCACCCCTGAGAAATAGCTGGCATTCGAGGGCCAAACCATCACATCGGCGCCAACCCCGTTGGTGCGCTGCTTGGAATCGTTGAGCATGCCCATGAAAATGCCCGCAATCGACAAAATCATGATCACTTCGATAGCTACGGCAGTGATGCTGATGAGCGATCGCAGAGGACGGTGCAGGAGATTGGCAATGATGAGCTTATTCATCGATTCGGCACACTCGCTGAGGCCGCCACCAAATCCGGGCAGCGGCATTTACTTTCAGGGTATCAGCCAGGCTTAAAGCTGCCTTAATGTCTGTCAAGAGAAAATGTCTACAATAACAAACTTGAGGTTTCACCCGCCTTTTGCACAAAGTCGAGCGAGAAAACTCACATGAAGACCTCTCTAGCTCTGTGATAAGAAGGGTGATAGAGTAGACACAAACGTTCAAATCCATTCGTAACTTGCCTGTGGAAATCACCCGGGCTATGATGTCGGGACTGGTTACCAAATGAGTACTTTCGGGGAACAGCTTCGATCGCAGCGGCTATCGCGCGGAATCGCACTCGAGCACATCACCGCTGTAACCAAGATCAGCCTGCGCCACCTCGTCGCACTGGAGCAGGACCGTTTTCAGCTACTTCCCGGAGGAATCCTCAGCAAAGGCATCGTTCGTGGCTATGCCGGCGCCGTGGGCCTGGATGCCGGGGACTGGACAGACCGCTTCCTGAAAGCTTCCAAAGAAAAGGGCCAGTCCGTTGAGCCTGATGAGAACGGCTGGGCCACCTTCGCCTCCAACGTCGGCAAGGAGCGCATGGAGCGCCGTGAGGCGGTGGACGGCCGTCTGCGCTGGATTGGGGCCATCGCTCTGGTGGTTCTCGTCGCAGCGATCGGATTCTTCACGATTCGCTATTGGGGCGTTCACGCGGGCTGGTGGAGTTCCCTGATCCCGGTTCCTGATAAGGTCCATGCCGCTGTCTCTCACGTCGCGACCTGGGCAAAGCTGTAGCTCTTCGCCTCTCTTGATCCCATCCCTTCAAAAGTTTCCTACTTCCTATTCCCTACTCCCTGTTCCCTATTCCCTGTCTTTTTATCCCCATTCACTGTCACTCTTTGCTCACCGAGCCTGATCGCAATTACCATAGAGGTCAGTGCCGGTACGACCAGTCGGCCGATGCACGTTGTCTCCCGCCGTCGTTGCAGAAATGCAACCGCCTCTTTTCAGCCACTCGCGGCAGGCAATCACCTTGATTCCCTTAAATGGGGAGGAATGCAAAGTTGAGCGATCGTTTTTTGTTTACCTCTGAATCGGTCACGGAAGGTCATCCCGACAAGATTGCCGATCAAGTCTCCGATGCCATCCTGGACGCCTGTCTCGAGCAGGATCCCTACAGCCGAGTTGCCGCCGAGACGCTGACCGCCACCGGCCTTGTGGTCATCGCGGGTGAGATCACAACCAAAGCCTATGTAGACTTCCAGACACTTGTCCGCGGAGTCGTCCAGTCGATCGGTTATGACAACGCTTCCTACGGCTTCGATTCCAATACCTGTGCGGTCATCTCCACGATCAACAAGCAGTCGGGCGACATCGCTCAGGGTGTCGACACCGGCGGCGCAGGCGACCAGGGCATGATGTTCGGCTACGCATGCAACGAGACTCCGGAACTGATGCCCGCCGCAATCTCGCTGGCCCACAAGCTCACGCGGCGGCTTACCGAGGTTCGCAAGTCCGGAAAGATGCCCTACCTGCGCCCCGACGGCAAGAGCCAGGTGACCGTGGAGTACGACGAGCACGGCAAGCCCTCTCGCATCGACGCTGTAGTCATCTCTACGCAGCACTCCGAGACCATCACGAACGACGAACTGCACGCCGATATTCTGAAGCACGTAATCCAGGCAGTTCTCCCCGCCAAGTGGCTCGACGAGCACACCAAGTACCACATCAATCCCACCGGCCGCTTCGTCATCGGTGGACCGATGGGCGACACCGGCCTCACTGGCCGCAAGATCATCGTCGACACCTACGGCGGTGCGGGCCGTCATGGCGGCGGAGCCTTCTCGGGCAAGGACCCGACAAAGGTCGACCGTTCGGCCGCATACATGGCGCGCCACATTGCGAAGAATGTCGTGGCCGCTGGACTGGCCGAGAAGGCTGAAGTCCAGCTCGCGTATGCTATCGGCGTCGCTGAGCCAGTCAGCGTTCTGATCGATACCTTTGGCACCAGCAAGCTCAGCCCGGCGAAGCTGACCGAGCTCGTGCGCAAGAACTTTTCGCTTACGCCCAAGGGCATCATCGAAAGCCTGAACCTGCGCCGCCCGATCTATCAGAAGACGGCCGCCTATGGACACTTCGGCCGCACCGAGCCCGAGTTCACTTGGGAAGCGACCGGAAAGGCTGCTGCCCTCGCCGAGCAGGCGCGTGACACCGCAACTGCGAAGGCATAGCCGACTCACGCTCATCTCAAACGAAAATGGGACCCGCAACGGGTCCCATTTTCGTTTTGCAATGCTCCGACTATCCAACCAGTTTTCTGGGCAGGACGCCGTCTGCTGGAATCCTGCTCCGTTCCGGCGAAGATCCCAAGAGTCGCCTACTTCGACGGCGCAGGCTGGCTTTCGCTCGTTGGCGGCACCAGCCCTTTCAGGCGCATATAGGTGACCATGTTTCCATAGTGCTCATCCGTATGCGCCGTATTCAGTGAAAGAACGGTGAGTTTGGCCGCCTTCATGCTCCCGAAGATCTGTACGATCTGGCTGCCCTTTGCATCGGTCATGCCGTCGAACGCCTTGTTGCAGTATGCGACGGCATCCTTCATCGCTGCCACCAGATCTGCCTTTGATGTCTTGGTTTTCTCGATGTTCTTCGCCGGATTTGGTTCGCCCAAAGCCACTGAGCAGAACATGTAGTTCGCGTCGGCCACGTGGCCAACAAGCTGGCCAAAGCTGCGAACCTCCGGCGTCGGTTTGAATGAGTAATTCTCTTCGGGCATCTTTTCCGCGGCACGGATCACCGCGTTGCTCATAAACGAATAAAGACCCCTTTCGCTTGCTGTGATCGGATTGGCTGGGGGCGCCGATGTGGCCTGGGGCGCTTGTTGTGCGAGCAAGGCGATGGGAAGAGTCATCAACCCCGCGAAAACAGCACAGAGTTTCTTTTGCACAGAAACCTCCAAATTTGGGGAAATCGAAGACGCCTCAGCATATCAAACCCCACGCATCGCTCTGATGGGGAAAGAAGAACATGAACCAACTTTTGACGCTTTCTTGAAGCCTAGAGAAGAAGCTTGCCGACTTGAAGGGGCAGGGCGAAGATTCGTCAAAGTTCCGGTTTGCCGACGCCGAGAACGAGTGCTCGAAGGAATCCGCGGGATCCGAGCCTCCCGCAGCTGCGATCTGATAGCTAGCTGGCAAACTGTCAGTTTTGCCAGTTTGATGGACCACTCTATTTCCCTAGTCTTGACTCGATCTGACCTGTCGGAAAGGTCCGTCAACCGGCGTTCGATTCTCAAAGCGACAGAGGATGGGTCTTCGTGAGCTTTTCACTTCTCAAGCTCGCTGTGTCGATTGTCGCTCTGGTGATCTCGGCTAAAGTCGGTGACGTTCTTCGCAGGCGAGCCAGCCAATCCAAGGAAGATAGTCGAGACGATTTTGGCGTCGTTTTGGCGGGAACTCTCACGCTTCTGGGTTTGCTCATTGGCTTCAGCTTTTCGATGGCCATCAGCCGATATGACCTTCGCAAGGCTAACGAACTGACTGAGGCCAACGCGATCGCCGTCGAGTATGCGCGTGCCGATCTGTTGGCGGCTGGAGATGCGGCAAGAGTTCATGAACTTCTTAAGGAGTATCTCGATCAGCGTGTGTTGTTCTACACCATGCGTGATGAGCGCAGCATTCCAAGGATCGAGACTGACACGTTACAACTCCAAAAGGAACTGTGGTCGACCATTCGGTCTGCAGTCGCGTCTGTGCCCCCGCAGCGCGAAGGTCTTCTGCTTACAGGTATGAGCGACGTTTTCATCGCGCAGCGATCCACCGAGGCTGCCTGGTGGAACCGCATCCCGCTGGCTGCCTGGGCAATGATCGGGGCTACCTCCATTGGTTGCAGTTTCCTCATCGGCTATCGCGCCCGTCGGACGGATTGGCTGGTGTTCTCAGTGATGCCGGTCTCGGTGACTATCGCAGTCTTCCTTATTGCAGATCTAGATAGCCCGCGGGGAGACCCCATTCGCGTGATTCCACAAAATTTGATAAGCCTCTCGCACGACTTGCGGCCCAATCAATGAATCAATCGTCAGCTTCGGCTGGACAGACTATGGTTTCGTAGGTTCTAACGGGATTGCCGGTACGGGAGTTATGGCGAAGACCCTGCGGCGGACCATCCCAGTAGTTATCCGCCTTGGGGCCAGATTGCCTACAACAATTGCTTCCAGAGGTATCCATTGGGAGGCAAATAGCGGTTCAAACTGGCCCTTTGAAGTCGCTCCTCAAAAGCACGTTGTGCTGCCTCCTGTGCTGATGTTCTGCTGGGCACCGTACCCTGCCCAAATATCTGACCATCCGGGATGCGCACTGACCATCGCCAAGAACCGGACTCTGCGGTTTCCGCCCGCAGTTCGATTGCTCGGCTATGGATCCAAATAGGACAGGCGAACGTCATGCGAGCATTGTCGGGGGGAATCCCAAAGGTATCACTTCCGGTTGAAGCCAAGCCAGATCCCAAACAACCCAAGACTCGACCAACCGTTTTGGCGACAGGCCGAAACCGGTTGAATTCAAGCGCGTGGATCTCTTCGATCATCGCTTTGGTTACGGTGGACGGGTCGAAGTCGTCGGGGAGGTAGTTACAGGCCAGATACTGTGGCATGACTTTGATCCTCTGGTTTCTTCGGCTTGTTCCCGATGACTCGTCTCTAGTTCACTCGGGAGCCGTAGCTCATCGTCCTCTTGCCCTATAGTCGTTTGGGGAGACCGAAAATCGACAGCCACTCCATTTCTATTTCATCCTTTTACTTCAACTGTCGAAGGGGCTTTTTTTGCATCCGAGCTGTCCTGAGCGGTTAACCGGCAAACTGAAGTTACTTGCTCGGAACGGTAGCCGGTATGCTGGTTGGTAAACGCAATCAGCGCAATCAGACTGACTTCAGGTGGAGAACTGTGCCGTCACTGCCCAACCTGCTCCACGGTCCTCAGAAGACTAGTTCTGCCGAACGGCTATACCAAATCTTTCTCTCAAGGCTTAGCGCGTCAGGACGAAATGATCGCATTCTGTCAGCGTGCCCTTCGTCAATCTTGAACGCGATTGTCGCTGCGACGATCGTTCCACTCGACAATTGGCGTGGAGACGGCGGTGACGCCAATAATGATGAAGAAGAGCGCCCATTGAGGGTGTTGCGGCCACAGAATCCTACCCAATCCGACAACCCAGCCAAGCACACCTGCGGATGCGCCGATTGCGGCCGCTGCCCACCCTGATTCAGCACTCATAGATTTCCTCTGATTTGCGGGTAAGAATAGCAAAGCCGTTTCGCCTGGGAATGTGATGGGGATCACACGGCTCATTGTCCCTTGGTCGCGGTAGAGACGATCATTGCTGAACATGCGACGCCCCATTGCGCTGAAGCATCTCCCTCGATTGACGGATTCTATCCATTGATTGCGCGTATGCAATCTGCGCGCCATTGCAACTGATCCATGAGCGGCGCATGCGCTCATGGGATGAAGCTAGCAGGTCACCCGCCACCGAGATTGGACTGACCGTAAACCACATACCAACTCGGGTAATTCTGGAGGAAAACGCGCGTGGTGCAGTGAGGTAAATCACACCAAAAACCAACGCGGACAGGGTCCGCGCCTTCGCTCTTCACGAGGCAGATCCCGAATTCCGGCAAAACGGAAGTTACCCGTTTCGAGAGAAGAGTTGTCAAGCTTCGGAATCCGGGTCATTGGGTTTCCCTGTTCGTCCCAGCGGGAGTAAGCTGTCCTCTGGAAGGCAGAAACCGGAGGATTTCCTAATGGCAAAATCGGTCAAGCCCATTCCTGACGGATATCATTCCGTCACTCCATATCTCATCATCGATGGCCGCAGGGCCAGCGAAGCGCTAAGCTTCTACGCCCGGGCCTTCAACGCCAAGGAACTGATGCGCATGCCTGGCCCCAATGGCGCCATTGCCCATGCCGAAATACAAATTGGCGACTCAAGAATCATGCTGGCCGACGAGGCGCCCAAGATGGATGCTTACGGGCCAAATCACTACAAAGGTTCGCCGGTCACTCTGCATCTGTACGTGCCGGATGTAGACGCCACCACCAAACAGGCCGCCTCCGCAGGCGCCACCGTGGTTCGCCCACTCGCGGACCAGTTCTATGGTGATCGCAGCGCTGGGCTACAAGATCCATTCGGACATCGATGGTATCTCGCGACCCACGTCCGCGATGTCTCAATGGAGGAGATGAAGCAGCATATGCACGAAATGGCTACTGCGTGATTACCTTTCCGGGCGGCGCCTGTAAGGAGACGTCGCCCGTCATTTAACCCCTGGTGCATGACGCAAAATCAGAGTCTGCAGTACCTCGAAACCACAGTCCGAAGTCGACGCTATCCGGGGCCCCGACGACAGGCTTCGTCGTTGGGGTGGGAGCATCAGGGAGCGGCGACCTTGAAAAGGATCAAGAGAACACATCTGCTCTGGTTTTTGCCGTAGAATTCGAGACTGAATCATTCGCCATGCGCGAGGGGACTTCGAATGCGTCTTTATGCGATAGGAGTGTTGGTGATTGCAGCAACAGGGTTTGCCGCTGCGCAATCCGCTCCAAAATGGAGCTACTTTGGCAAGACAGGCCCGCTTGTCTGGAGCAGGCTCGATCCGAGCTACGAGGCGTGCTCCAAGGGCCGTGAACAGTCGCCCATCGACATTCGCGGCGCGCACATGAACAAGGGGCTCAAGCCGATCGAATTCCACTATATGGCAGCTTCGCTTGAGCTGGAGAACACCGGCAACACGATCGTGGCCCGCGTAAAGCCGGGCAGTTACATCGTTGTCGATGGCACCCGTTACGACTTGCAGCAATTTGAGTTTCACCACCCTGGCGAAAGCGCTGTGGGCGGCAAGCTGACTGAGATGAACGTCGAGTTGTTGCACAAGAGCGCCGACGGCAAAATGGCGATCGTCGAGGTGCGCATGGCCGTCGATCGCGGCAATCCCAACGCCGTGCTGGCTATGCTGTGGCCGCACCTGCCCAAAACGCCCGGTGCAACCGAGAGGGTCACCGACATGGTGAACCCCGGAGGATTTCTGCCAGCCGACCGCGGCTACTGGACGTACACGGGCTCGCTATCAACGCCCCCCTGCACCGAGGGCGTGCGGTGGTTCGTTTTCGAAAGCGATATCAGCCTGAGCCTCGAACAGCTAAAGGCTTTCCAGTACATGTTCCGCGTGAACTCGCGGCCGTTGCAGGATGCACACGGACGGCGGATCGAAGCGAACGAGTAGGCTCTAGTCAAGTAAGCTCGATGTCGGCAATGAAAAAGGCTGCCGGCATCGCCGAAGCATATACCTCCACTGTTAAGTGTCCTCCTGAGCGTAGCGGTTTTGGGGCCCCGCAAACGCTCGCGTCTGTGGGATAGGCGAGCGAAGGATCTGCTTTTGCATTTCGGTTGGTGGCACCGATGGCTTTCGTGATAGCCCTAAGTCCTGCAGGCGTTCAGCCAGCTGCACTGTGCGAATTCGATCCATCAGCCAGCGGCGTGAACGTCAGCACGATTCCCTGCCCAGCCGGCAGTATTCGCACGGTCACGCCGGTTACGTCCTCGATCAGATAGTGCGCGTCTGCGAGCGATCCCGCATCGTGCGAGAACGTCGTGGCGATCACTGCGCAGCCCGCTGCGTGTCCGGCTTTCACGCCGGATTCTGAATCTTCAAACACGACGCATTCCTCAGGCTGCACTCCCAGCAACTCTGCTCCCGCAAGATAGGGCGCGGGATCGGGCTTTCCCTGTTCAACGTCGTCGGCCGTGACCAGTCGCGCGGGAACTGGAACGCCGGCCTGTGCCAGCCGTGTCCGCGCGAGCCGATTCGTGGCGCTCGTGACGACTGTCCAGCGATCGGCGGGCAGCGCGTGCACCAGATCGAGCACGCCGGGAAGCACGGCGAGCCCCTCGCCGTCCGCCAGTTCGATGTCTTCGATTACACGAAGTTCTGCCTCACTGTCGAGATCGGGCCGCAGAAGCGCGGCCGTCTCGATTGCGCGCCGGCCATGCGCCATTTTGCATGCGAACTCCGGATCGACGCCGCGCATTTCGGCCCACTTCGTCCAGCTGCGCTCGACAGAGCCGATCGACGAGATCAGTATCCCGTCCATATCGAAAAGCACGCCTTTGCATCGAATCTCAACGGGCAAAACTGCGTGAGGTAAGGCCATCTTTTTGATTTTATGGCTTACTTCTTCGCCGAATCGGTGCTCTCCGGCGACGCAAAGCTGATCGTGGGAGGATCTCCAAACGTGACGGCCGCGCTCACCGATCCGGTCCGCTTGCCCAGATATATCTGGCTTTGCTTCAGGGTCACGGCACCGTTCGCGATCTCTGCACCGGCTGTCCAGCGATCGAACCGCGCAAGCATCTGCGGTATTTCTGTCGGCGATTCCCCGACGCTCTCGGTGACTGTGCCCTTCTTTCCGACGAGGTTCAGTGTTCCCTTCGCCGAGTTTCCCAGGTCGGTGCCTGTGAATCCTGCAAGTTCCAGCTTGCCGTCTCCGTCGAATGTCGTTCCCGTGCATTTGAGCTGGAGCAACCCGCAGAGCGCCGGCAGGCTGATCTTCTGGAACTGCCCTTCGAGCTTGTAGACCGGTTTATCGCCATTCTCCACGTTGCCGCGCAGGTGAATCTGTCCGCCGAGTAAACCTCCATCCGCGCTCGTCAGTTCGGCGCCGGTTTGCGTCATGTCGATCTCTGCCGTCACATCGCTCAGTTTTACCGGACCCAGCAACAGCGATGCGGCCTTCACCGTGCCATGCCATGCAGGCCACTTGCGCCCTGACGAAGGAGTCAATCGCGCAATCACGCTGGAAAGAAGCGTTCCCCTCGTCTTCGCGCCCAGCAGCGTCGACTGCACCTCCGCTGCATCCAGCTCAGTGAACATCAGATTCACGATCGGCACGCATTTGCCTTCTGCGCCGCACTCCGGTATCAGCAGCTGCGCAGTTCCTTTTAGTGGCCCGTAGGTAAATTCCACCGGATCCCATCTGATTGCTCCGCCGCTAAGGTGCAGCGTCGCCTGCGAAATCTGCACCGCGGTCGCGAGCGCATCCGTCTTCCAGTTCGCGTTGTGCAGCGTTAGGGTTCCGATAAGGCGGTCGGCCAAGGGCTGGTCAGTCGCGGCAATAACGGGCACAGGACGTATGGGCGCAGATCCAGGTGTCGCAGATGCAGCAGGCGCAGACGCAGTGGCCACGTCTGCGACCGCATTTTCCGTTGGCAGGACTTCCGGCGCAGGCAACCACGGGCCTTCAATCGCAAGATCTACCGTCACGGCCTCGCCGGCAATCGGACTGAGCACATCGGATTCCTTCAGCCCAGCCGCCTCTGCAAGCTGCCTAATGCGCGCCGGTGTTCCGGCGCCTCGCACTGTGACTTGATATCCGCCCGGGCGCAGGTGAGCAGCGAACACCAGCGGGGTGGGCGCTCCAGCTGACACGTTCGCTGTCCCACTCAGAACCACACCCTTGCCGTCATTCGCCACGTCGGGCTGAAACACCGCTTTCTGAATCTCAACCGGCTGGATCAGACTGCCGCCGCTCAGTTTCAATGCGTCCAGTTCGACGCTGCCGCTCAGCGGACCCGGAGTTGCGGGCGGCTCCTTTCCCGCGGCCGGTCTTCTTCCGCGCCGAGTAGATGTGTCCGCCACGGTTGCGACGGCGGCGGGCGCCACAGCGTTGTAGACGAGTTTGCCGCTCAGCGTACCCCCGGCTTCGAGCCCCTCGCCAAATTCATGCCGCACCGTCCGCAGCGTGTCGAGAACCGCCTGCGCTGGAATGCGCTGCAACTCCAGCGAGAAGTCTGGTTGTCCATTGCCGGGCAGGTTGCCCTCCAGGCGCAACCGCCCGTCGCCTAGCGGCGAGTCGCAGACAAGCTTTTCGATGGTTTGAGCAGAGTAGTGATACGCAAAACCGCAGTTTGCGTCGAAGTCGAGCGGCGCTGCCGGAGCGAACTCCGCGCGATGGACTCCTATGGCGCGCAAACGCGTAGTCACCTGCGCAGACTCTGCAGTCCCATCCAGCTTCACGTCCGCAGTCAGATCACCGCGCCAGCCGGGATCGGAGCCGATCAATAGACGGCTCAACTGGCCAAGCTGAGCATCGCGCCACTCCATCTCCACGTGCATGGGCATCACGCGCAGATCCGGCGCCGATGTGGACTGGCCCTTCTCCGGCACGGGACGCATTCGCCCTTCCAACTGCACGATTCCGGTGTCGCCGAGATCGAGATTCACGTCTGTGCGCGCGGGCTGGCCCTTCAAACGAACCCGCCAATCGCCGGGCTCCTCCTGCCAGAACGCGAGATCGGCGTTCACCAGCGAATACGGCAGCTTTTCAACTCCGTGCTTGATGTTGATTCGTGAATTAGTGGCTTCAAGGTACGGGAGCGGCGACGGCCTGCCCTGGTTTGCCCCTCCGGTCTGCGATTGGGTTGCGGTGCGGAAGAGTGTGCCCAGATTCCACTGTCCCGACGCGGCGTGTACCAGATTCAGACTTGCCTCGTCTACGCTGATGCGGCCGATCTCGAGCCGTCCCCGCCACAATGAACTCAGCCGGATCGCCGCCGTCACGGAATTCGCGTGCAATACGGGCTCCTCGCCATACTGCGGATCCTCCTCAACCGTGAGATTCGTAATCACGAAACCTGGCTGCGGCAACAGGTGCAGTTCCACACCGGACAGATGCACCGGACGACCCAGAGCGCTCGACAACGCCTGCGTGATCCGGCTCTTGTACCGGTTGACGTTGACCAGCGGCGGAATCACGATGATCGAAACGAGGATGATCAGCGCCAGTGCACCGATCCACAGTTTCGATCGCCTGCGATTTCGGCCTTGGACTGCTTCCGTCATAGCTGTGGCAGGCGGTTCGATGAGAACGATCCCAGGCGGCAATGGCCGAACAATCTAGCGTACAACGTGGAACGTCCGGCTCCAGCGGGTGTCACTGAAGAAGTGCAGCACCACATGCCCCATCCACGCAATGGTGTGCCCGATGCCGGTCTCTTCGAGCTGATGTTCGGGCGTCTCAAACGACCAGTAATTGACGAGCGGCCGGCCTACGATGTTCTCGCGCGGAACAAAACCCCAGTAGCGTGAATCGAGACTGTTGTGGCGATTGTCGCCCATCATGAAGTACTTCCCGGCAGGCACCACGAGATCACCATCCACGACATGATTTGGGAAATCATCGGCCCAGGCATACGGTATGCCGTTATTTGGGTCTCCGTCACCCCTCACCGGAAAGGAGGGAAATTCGTCAAGAAACGGCAAGTAGTTCGCAGGGGTGGTCGGCTCCGCGTGCGGCTGAGGCTGGATATTGCCGTTAATGTACACAACTCCATTGTGGAGGTGAATACGATCGCCGGGTACTCCGATAAGACGCTTCACCAGGTAAAGGATCGCGGGTTTGCCTTCCGAATCAATCACTCCCGGCTTGATAAACACCACAACGTCGTTCCGCTTTGGCTCACGGTAGTGCACCAGCGGCATCCACTTGGTGGGCGGAGCCAGCGTGATCCTGTCCACCATGAGGTGATCTCCTACAAGCAGTGTCTTTTCCATCGAACCCGACGGGATTACGAAATTTTGTGCAATAAACGTGAGAACGAAAAGTCCGATCACAAGGACAGAACAAATGCTGGCCGCCGCCTCAAAGGGCGTCTCCTCATGGCTTCTCTCGTCTGGAGTTGACTTGGCTTCAGGCGGTGCTTTTGCGGTCAGCGTATTTTTGTTCGTCATCCTGTCGCTCTGTGCCTTGATGGCAGGCGGCTGTTGGTCGGGCAACGTCCGCACTGACATGCTTTAGTGCACGATGCGGAAAATGCGCTTCCAGCGCGCAAAGGCCGCGAGGCGTGCGGAGAGTTCCCTATCGTGTCCGAGTCTATCATCCGCAGCCTGCTGTATATCGGTGGTTGAGGGCCGTCTCAGCGAGAAGTAGATCACGAGCGGACGCGCCACGATCGCCTGCCGCGAGACGAGACCCCACGAACGCGAGTCGTAACTGTGATTGCGATTGTCGCCGAGCATGAAGTACTTGTCCGGCGGGACAACCAGTTCTCCATCGTGAGTGAGCCTTTGCATCTGGTTCCACCACGCTGGATCGACAGCGGGGTCAGTGTAGAGGGTCGGCGGAAAGTTGTCGCGAAACGGATTGGGCGGCGCCGGCTCGAACGCCACGTATGGCTCCGACAATACTTCGCCGTTCACCGTCACCCTTCCATCCTGAATGTGCAAATGGTCTCCGGGAACCCCAACCACACGCTTCACGAGGAAACGCTTTGGATCGCTGGGATAGTGAAATACCACCACATCGCCGCGTTGCACCGGCCTGTAGGGGAGCAAGTGCCGCTCAAAGAGATCCGATGGGGCGAAGATCTGCTTGTTCACCAGCAGGAAATCGCCCACCAGCAGAGTGTGCTCCATGCTTTCAGACGGAATCAGGAACGGCTGCATCACGAACGTCAACAAAAAGAGGGCAACCACGACCGTGCCGAGCAGCGAGGCGAGTGCCTCGGGCAGAGTTGGCATGCGCCGCCAGATGTGAGTCGTACGTGATGGGGCCGCGACGATTTGAGCGGGGGTACTCATGCCGTCTCGTGTTCCTCCTCGTCAGCTTCTGCCTCGCCTTCATTCATCAGCCGCGCGAGAGCTCTGCGTGCTGCATCCTGCTCGGCATGCTTTTTCGTGCTCCCGGAGCCGCGCGCCAGGGGCTTGCCCGGTTCCCCGTCCGCAGTCTTCAACCTGACCTCGACGAGAAACCGCTTGCGATGATCGGGGCCGCTCTCGCTCTTCACCTTGTACACCGGCGCACCCGCGCGTTCTGCCTGGAGACGTTCCTGCAATGCCGACTTGTAGTTTCCAAGCGCCGCTCCCGACTTCAGTTGCTCGGCCAGTTCCGCCACGGTATCGCCCATCACATACTGACGCGCGAAGGCTCGCACCGGCTCCAGGCCGCCATCGAGAAAAAGAGCGCCGATCACTGCCTCCATCGTGTTGGATAGAACCGTGCTTTTGCGGCGCAGACCGCTGCGGTCTTCGCCCCGGCTCAGGCGAAGGTGATCACCCAGCGAGATTGCCGCAGCTACTTTGGCCATATGCTGCCGGCTCACAAGCTGTGCGCGCACCCGGGTCAGTTCGCCCTCCTGCCACTCTGGATGACTCAGGAATAGTGCCTCGCCGACCACAAGTCCCAGAACTGCATCGCCGAGGAACTCGAGTCTTTCGTTATCAGTGGCCGACGCTGCCCCCTCGGCGCCATCCTGCATCTGCTGGTTCACCAGAGAGCGGTGTGTCAATGCACAGATCAGCAGTTCCGGCCGGGAAAAGCCGTGCCCGAGCGCAGCTTCTAATTCCGCTAAAACCGCTTCCACTTGCTCCTCTTTGGCTGCAACTCAGGAGAAATCCCGGTAGCGGGGCAATGGTCACACCACAACCAGTTCCCTGGAACAATTATTCCCCAGACGCTCGGAACGGTCCAAGTGGAGAGCAAGGTACGTCCGGCACGTGAGACCGCTGAACTGTTGCATGATGTTGGGATGCACAAGAGTCCTCAGGGGTTACGGCGGCATCTGACGGGTCAGCCCTTATGCAGCTACTACTTCGGTCCGCCTGTACCTGAAATGAGAAGTTTGATCAATTCGGAACCTTCAACCGCTTCCGTAACCACTTCACCATCTCCGGCGGCAGACGATCCGCGTCGTCCAGTTCGAATCGCGGAGTCCCCACCGGCGCACCTTCAACCCGCGCATCCGCGTCGAGACTCACCACCGCATCGGCAACGCGCAGCAGCCGCTCAAAACTCGCCTTCATTCCTTCGCTTGGATTACCCGCCAGCGCCAGGACAACATCCGGCTTGACGGCGTCCACGATCCGGTTCGATTCAAAGATGACGTTTCGATCTTCGCCGATCGCACTCTTGATCTCGTCGATCGGCACATGTGGCTCAACCCGCGTGACCAGCAGCGCCCGCCGCGCACCCGCAGCAAGATACCTGCCCGTATCCGTCTCCTGCCCGGCTCGCGTCTCTTCCCATATTGTCTGGTTTGAGGTATCGGGCCTCGACCCCTCCGAACCATCGGGCTCATAATCGTGCCCGCTGATCTTCACCGCCGTCCATCCAAACTCCGGCAGAGCCGCAATCACTCCGCAGACCAGCGCCGTCTTTCCCACGTCCTTCGCACTTCCACCGACTACAACAATCGCCAATCCCAAATTCCTGATTCCTGATTCCTTTGTACTCTCGTTCCCTTGTTCCCTGCTCCTAAGCGATGAACCGCAGACAATTCCCATCCGCGTCCTTCACATACATCTCCCGGCTTCCCCACGTCTGGTCCACCGGCGGCACATCGACGCGCACCTCCTTAGCCGTGAACTCCGCGTAGAGGTTGTCGACATTGTCCACGGTAAGGTTTGCGACGCTGCCCGCGACCCCGTCTCCGCCGAACGATGAGAGGTGAATCCAGACGCCGTCCCGGGACATGCCCACGTAGCACGGATCGCCCGTTACGCCCTCGGGATGGTGTTCAAACTCCAGCTGAAACCCGAGGCCGTGGCAGTAAAACTTCATAGCCTCGGCAGCGTTCGTCACATGAAACAGCGGAATCGCGCGACGGATCATCGAACTCCTCCTTCGCCTGATCTCACTTCGTTCCTGCGCTGGACAACGGAGTGCCCGGATCCCATCCACGACGCAGTCCTATCCCGGCCTGGGTGGGAAGCAATCATAGCGGGTGCCCCATCCATTCGACTGATTTTTCGTCGAATGGGTGGGAACAGCATTCACTCGCCGCCTGCCGCGCCCTCCTTCTCGACGCGTCCTTGCTTCGTCAGCCGGCTCAGGGTCGCCTGTTCCCGAAGAACCTGCTTCAGTGGACGCGCAGGCGTCCCAAACATCACTGTTCCGGGCCTTTGGCCCTCGTTTGTGATGGTTTTACCACTAAAAACGCCCGCCTGCCCGCCCAAAATCACACCGGGACCAACGTGAGCATGATCGCCGATCCCTACCTGGCCCGCGAGCACCGCGGATTTCCCCACAGTGCTCGAGCCGGAGATCCCCGTCAGCGCTACCAGGATCACGTGCTCGCCAATATCGCAGTTATGTCCCACGTGTACAAGGTTGTCGATCTTCGCGCCCTTGCGGATGCGCGTCTCGCCCAGTGCTCCCCGGTCGATCGTCGAATTCGCGCCGATCTCCACGTCATCCTCAATCAACAGCGTCCCCTGCTGCGGAAACTGCGTGTACGCTCCGCTCGCTGTGTCGCGCACATAACCAAACCCGTCGGCCCCCAGCACGGCCCCCGAATGCACAACTACGCGATCGCGCAGCGTTGCGCCCGGATAGATCACCGCGCGGGCGTGAATCTGGCAATCCATTCCGATCTTTACGCCTTCGCCAATGACAGCTCCCGCTCCGATATGGGTTCCAGCCCCAATGCGCGCATGAGACCCGACCACCGCACACGGGCCCACCACAACCGCCGGATCCACCTTCGCATCGGGGGCCACCACGGCCGATGCAGCAATCCCCACCGAAAGAGAGGGTCTCCTCAGCAGCTTTGCCGCCTTGGAAAACCACAGCTTCGGCTGATCCGTCTCAACGATGCACTTCCCGTGCGGATACTCCTTCGCCGCGCCGGGCTTCAGCACTACGGTTCCCGCATTCCCGCTCAGTGCAGTGGTCACCGAGGCATCGGAATCCGCAAAAGCAAGGTCAAATGCGCTCGCCTTGTCGCACGAATGCACCCCGTCCACAATCCACTCCGGACTACCCTGGACAAGGCTTCCGCCCAGCTCTTCGATCAGTTCCTGCAATGTCATCAGATAGCTCCACCTGCAGCTTACAGCCCCCTCGTCCCAGCACCATGCCTATTTGGTTATCTAACCACGCCCCCTCAGTGGTCCCTGCATCCAATAGTCCCTACGTCCCTAGTCCCTTAGTCCCTCGGTCCCTCTCTAAGCCCTGATCTCTGACCCCTGGTTCTACACGGTTTGCCATGCGCAAGATCCTACCCCTCTTCGCCGCAATCGCGGCAATCCCCGCCTCCGCTCAGTGGACCCTCCAGACTTCGAACACCACGTCCGACCTTCGCGGCGTCCAGTTTGCCGACAAACCGAGAATTACTGCGGAGACACGCGCTTTTCGGCGACGCTGGTTTGTAAGAACTGCGATGCCGCTGCGGCTATCGCTCCGTTTCGAACATCTCTTCATAGAGTTCGCGGACCCGATTGCGCGCGAGGGTGAGTGCTCTACGGCCTTCAGTTGTCGCAGCGTAGATTTTGCGTCTTCGGCCTTCGACGATTTCTGATTCCATACGGAGCCATCCTCTCTGTTCCATACGGTGAAGGAGTGGATAGATTGTTCCCGGGCCCAGTCGGTATCCGTGTCGCCCAAGTTCCTCGATGATCCCGAGACCGAAGATAGGTCCTTCCGCAGCGTGGTGCAAGACGTGCAATCGCACGAGCCCGATGTAGAGCTCTTGGTTTCGTCCTTTGGTGTCTCTCGCTGCCATAGCTCACTCGCAGGCTGTCACTTTGAGCCTCGTTATTGCTTTGCTGCCTTTGTGCTGACTTCTTGTCCGTTGCGGATCGAATCGGAGGCCGTGCGTACAACCTGATCTCCTGCCTGAAGGCCGCCGAAAACCTCTACGTCGGTATTTACTGCCTGCCCGGTTTGGACGGTGACCCATTCAGCATTTCGATTGCGAACACGGATCACGAAGCTGTGCTGCTGGTCGTTCGTGACTGCGGTCGTCGGAACAAACAAGGTTGGGTAAGCTCGTTGAACAGGCCATGTCACGTTGGCAAAGCTCCCGGGTGAGAGCCGTCCGTCTTGATTGTGAACGTCCAACTCAACCGGCATCGTTCGTGTGTTCACGTCGACATCATGCGAAATTCGAGCGATGGGTGCATGGAAGGCCTGTCCTGGATATGCGGCCACCGTAAAGCTCACTCCCTGACCTTCTTTCATGGTTCCGATCTGAGCTTCAGGAACAGGCACAACCAGGCGAAGCCGATCGGTGTCGACAATTTGAACGATAGGCACTGCGCCGCCCGTCCCGGAGGCTGGCCCGACAAGAGCGCCCGGGTGGAGGTTCCGGGTTGTCACAACGCCATTAAACGGGGCTTCGATCGTGAGATAGGACTCCATTTGAGTCACGCTTCGCAGCGCATCGCGGGCGGCATTCGCATTGCTTTCCGCCGCGGCAACCGCTCCCTTGTCTGCAACCGCCATCTGATTTGCCACCAGGAGATCGTTCTCGGCCACCACCCCTGGAGTCTTTGCGGCTGAAGCCAGATGCAAGTACGTACCCTGATCAGCAACGAGCTTGGCTTGTGCCGAGGCAAGCTGCGATTCGGCCGCTCGCAGCGCGGACTCAGCCTGCGAACGCTGCGCAACCAATTCAGGGGCAGTCAGGCGTACAAGAAGGTCTCCCTTCTTGACGCGGGAACCGCGATCAACCTTGATGGAATCGATGAACCCGGTGACCTTGGGATATACATCGACTGTCTCGTAAGGGAGCAACTGAGCAGGCAGACTCACTGGCGCATCCAGTTTCTTTGAGACAACAGCGACTGTTTCAACCGAGACCGCAGCCTGCGGATTGTTCGTAGCCGGAGGTTGCGCCTTGCTGCATCCAGCAAGAACAGCAATACAAACGGATAGGGCGCAAGACGAGGTACAAACGAATCTCTTCATCGCGAGGGCTCCATTGGTGGGGCAAAGCCGCTTTCCGGATCTTCAGGGTCGAGGGAACGGGAACCGATGGGAGAGCGGCGTTGAACGATACCGAAGACCGTCGGCAACAAGAACAGCGTTGCCAAGGTCGCAACGGCGAGACCGCCGATGACGGAACGTCCAAGCGGCGCCACCTCTTCACTTCCTTGCCCGAAGGCGAGCGCCATCGGAATCATGCCAGCTATCATTGCCAGGCTGGTCATGAGCACTGGGCGCAGTCGCTCAGTAGCGGCGGCCCGCGCAGCGGCGTGCGACTCGAAGCCGTTTCTGCGATTCTGCTCGGCGAAGGTGACTAGCAGAATCGCATTGGCCACGGCAACGCCGATCGCCATAATGGTTCCCATAAAGCTTTGGAGATTCAGAGTAGTGCCTGTCATGAACAACATGAGAACGACCCCGCACAGCACGGCCGGAGTGGTTGAGACGACGACGAGAGCGAGTTTGAAGGATTGGAAATTCGCTGTGAGCAAGAGAAGGATTACCACGATGGCCGCCGCGAGGCCGATGGCCAGTTCCCCGAAAATCTCGCTCAGCGCATTGACCTGTCCACGCATGATCGCGGAAACACCGCGCGGCGGATCGCCGACATCTTTGATTGCACGTTTGATGTCACGAGCAGCTACGCCTAGATTGTTGCCGCCAACATTAGCCGAAATGCTCAACGTCCAGAGACCGTTGATTCGATCCAGTTCACCGGGAACGGTTGTTGGGCGCAACTGCGCAACTTGGCTAAGCAATGGATGTGTTCCTGTGGAACTCGAAACGGGGATATTCGCAATGTCCTCGATCGAGGTCATCTGTGCCTGGGGCACTTGAACCTGCACCTGGTAGCTCACGCCCGTGCGCGGGTCGCGCCAGTAATTTGGAGCGACAAACCGGCTCGACGCCGTCGCTGCGCCGACCGATGCTCCCACCTCATCGGCGGTTGTTCCTAGTTGCCCTGCGAGGACGCGATTGATATGAACATCAACTACTGGATAACGGAGCGGCTGCTCGATCTGTACATCGCGCAGCGATTCGAGTTGAGCCATGCGCTGGCGCAGCTTCTCGGCGTAAGTCTGTACGTCGGCATATTGCGGCCCGGTAACCGCAACTTCGGCCAGTGACGGCGTTCCGAAGTTCAGAATCTGGCTAATCAGATCGCCAGGATCGAATGAAAAGCGGAGGGTTGGGAATTGTTGGGCCAGGTCCTTGCGAAGTTGTTCTTCGAGGCTTGCCAGCTTGATGGAACTGCCTAGTTTGAGACCGACATTGACTACGGCCTGCTGCGGTCCACTGGTCCAGAGAAATACTGCGTTGATCGGGTACGACGATCCTTGCGTGCCCACATAGCTGAGGGTGAGGTCGAGATTGTTTTCTCCGGCAGCGCGGCTGATTACACCAAGAACCTGCCTGACTAAATCCTCAGTCACAGCCACGCGAGTGCCGTCTGGCGCGTTGATGCGCAGCCGAAACTGCCGAGAGGCAGACGAAGGAAAGATCTCTTGTGCCAGATTCGGTGCGACCAGAAGAAAGACTAGCAGCGCGAAAGCTGCATAGCCGGTCAAGAGGAGCGCGGGCTGATCCATAATCCGCTCAAGCACACCGTGAAAACGCCTACGAAAGAGAGCAAATCCCTTCTCCTTCTTCTCGGATCCGCCGGCTTGTTCCCGGCCTTCATGATGGATCTCGCGCAACACCCAGTTGGCTAGGACGGGCACGAGGGTACTCGACAGCACATAGGAAGCTCCCATGGAAAAGCCGACGGCCAGTGAGAGCGGCAGGAACAGTGACCTCCCCGGACCTGTCATGAAGAACGAGGGAAGGAACACGGCGAACACAGCAATCATTGCGAGAAAGCGAGGTGTGGCGACCTCTTTGCTTGCCAGAAGGACTGCGCGAGCCTTGGTTTCTCCCGCCTCCAGATGGACGTGAATGTTTTCAAGCAACACGGTCCCTTCGTCCACGAGGACACCGACGGCCAGGGCCAGACCTCCGAGCGTCATGATGTTGATGGTTTGGCCTGTGACGCTCAACGCAACTACTGACGAGAGCAGAGCAAATGGAATAGTAATAACGACGATCAACGACGATCGCCAATCGCGAAGCAATAGCAGGATCATCAGGCCGGTCAACGCTGCGCCGATCAGCGCCTCGCGCAAGACGGAACCCAAGGCGGCGCGCGCATACTGTGACTGATCAAACTCATACGTGATCTTGATGTCTTCTGGAATCAGCGACTGGAAGCGTTGGAGGCTGCTTCGCACCTGATTGACCACGGTGATCGTAGATGCGTCCGGGCGTTTGGTCACGGGAATGTAGACTGTGCGCCTGCCATTCAGCAGAGCATAGCCCGCCAATATATCCGAGGTATCCGAGATGCTGGCGACGTCACGCATGTACACTTCGGCGCCCGCTCCACGATGAAGTGGAATGTCCAGTAGATCCTGGTAATTTGCGACCGTCGAATCGGTGGTGACTAGCGTATTCGTTGTCCCGATATCCGCATTGCCTGCGGGTTCGATGCTGTTCCCACTACTGAGAGCCCGAACGACATCTTGCGGGGAAAGCCCGTATGCATGCATCTTCTGCGGATTGACGTTCAGAATGATGGTGCGTTGATTTGCGCCGAAGGGTGGCGGTGACGAGACGCCGGGAAGTGTAGCGAACGCGGGCCGAACGCGATTTAAAGCGAGGTCCTGTATCTCGGACAATGTGCGCGATGGGCTTGAGAAGACAAGGTATCCCACGGGCAATGTGCCCGCGTCAAACCGGATTACGAAGGGAGAAACCGTTCCGGGAGGCATGAAGGCGCGCGCACGGTTCACATAGGAAATAGTCTGGGCGAGCGCCTGGCTCATATCGGTCCCAGGATGGAAATTGAGACGTAGCAGCCCTGTTCCCTGAATCGACCTTGCTTCGACGCTCTGAATCCCGTTGATGTAGAGGAAGTGGTACTCGTAGTAGTAGGTGATGAACCCTTCCATCTGTTGCGGACTCAAGCCGCCGTAAGGTTGCGCCACATAAATGGTAGGCAGATCAAGTCCGGGGAGGATGTCGATGCGTGTGCGCAAAAGAGCTACAACGGACACCAGAGCAAGTGCAACGGCAAACACGATCACCGTAACAGGTCGGCGAAGAGCTGCTCGAATAAGCCACATAGTTTCCTATTCCTGGCGAAGTCCGGCTACGGTTGTCTGTTCAGCAAACGGAGAACTAGTGTTAAATCCCCTTGCGTCTCTGCAACTCCGGCAAGACCTCGCCAGACGTTGACCCTTGCCACTGCATCGTCACCCTCGGCTTGAGCAAGAGCTGCCTCGGCCGTAGTAACATCAACGACCGTTGCAAGACCTGATTTGTACCTAGCTTGTTGTTGTCTTTCGGCGTCCCGCGCAGCCGCCACTTCAACCGGAGTGATGTCCGCAACACGCTGTGCACCTTGAAGCATGTCCATGGCCTGACGTTCCCGTGTAGAGAGATCACCAAGCGTCTGCACGTAAGCAGCCTGCGTAGATAGAACCTGGGCCTGTTGCTGTTTCTTTTGGTCGTGAATCGTAAAGATCTGAAATGCGGGAAAGGTCACCTGAAGAGCCACTGCCCAATTGAAAACATTGGGAGCAAGACCGGATGTACCGCCTTCAAAGACAGGATTCGAGCTTGTGCTCGACAATCCCGCTCCCAAACCGGAAGCTGATCCGTAGAGGTTGAAGCTCGGCACATAGGACCGGCTCAATAATTGGATCTGTTCTTTTTGCTGATTGAGAAGGGCGGCAAGTTGTTGTGCCTGGGGGTGAGCTTCTGACTGTGTTTCGCTCAACTGTGATCTCAGAGGAGTGCTGAGAACATCTTTGCCATCGATTACCAGTTGCTGTGCGGGAACCTGAAGAAAGTTCGCCAGCGCTTCCAACCGTACCTGCTCCTGTGTCTGTGCCTGGATTAGCTGCGTTCGCGCCAAGGCAAGCTGTGCATCGGCTTGCGAAGCATCCACGCCGGGGCGGAGCGTGTTATCAACCAGGACATGCACATTCTTTGCAAAGGTCTCCATGCGGTTGACGATGGCCTGTTGAACTGCGACCATCTGTTGCGCGGCAACCACATCCAAATATGCTCCGGCAGCGGCAGATTCGACGTCGAGACGGCTGAGATCGGTCGCATGTTGAGCGGCCTCGTAGCCGTACTTAGCAACGCCCACCTGAGAACGACGCACTCCGAAATCGAATGGCTGCCACGCAAGCAAAACGCCGGTTGCAGTGTTCCAATCGCTATGTCCCGTCACCGGCCTTGCCGGAGGCGCGGGAACAGGGACTATCGGCTGCGGGACAAGAGACACGTTCGGCCGGTTTGTAGTCGCTCTGTTCATCTGCCATAAAACATCCGCGCGCGGCAGGTAGGCCGTCTTCGCCACGCCAATCGCATTGCGCGCGGCCTCTTGCTGTTCTTGTGCGGCGCGAATGGCTGGGTATTTGGCCTCAGCCACTTGAATAACAAGGGCCAATGTTAAGGTGCCGTTCGTTGGCGCTACTGGCGGCAAAGTTGTTTGTCCATCCGCCAGCACTGTCGGCAGGGAAACCGCCATCGCAATTCCGACGCATGCGAAAAGATGTCGCTGCTGCACGACAAGCGCCTCGTTTTCGTGGATTATATCGGAAGCCGATAATTGCATGCACCTTCTGCTCCTGTCAATCGGCAGGAGATTGGGAAGAGGAGCTAGTGCGACATTCCGCTAGCGATGTAATGCATCTTTAAGGTTTACAAGCCTTCTGTTTTGGGCCACTCAGATATGGGTGGCCTTTTCAAGTCGGGAAGCGTTCCTAAGATAGAAAGTCCCAGATTCAAAAACTAATCGGTCTGCACGGTTGAAGCCGCGCACCTTCGAATCATTCACGCGGCAAGTATAGGTCGAGCCACTCGATCCAACGGCGGTAGACGTCGCGCATGCGCACCGGATCGTCGGGGCTGTGGCCACCGATAGGATAGGCGTAAAACCACGTCTTGACACCCCGATCCTTGAGCGAGTGGTAGAGCTGGTATCCCTGCGTGATGGTCACCCGGTAGTCGCCGACATCCTGCAGGATGAGCGTAGGCGTGCTCATCTTCTCGTAGTAGGTGATTGGCGACTGCTCGACGAAATGCTTCATCCAGTCGCCGGTATAGGGTGAGCCGCCGATCAGGGTCGCGAAGCGCACGTTGTTGTCGGAGAGCGCGTACTGATCGAGCATATTGGTGATGGGTGCGCCAGCGATGGCAGCTTTCCAGAATTGCGCATGGCCGATAAGCCAGCTGGTCATGTATCCACCGTAGCTCCAGCCGGTGACGGCGATGTTCGATTCGTCGACGATTCCGCGCGTCTTTAACATGTCGAGTCCGGCCAGGACATCGCGGCCAGGACCGTTCCCGGTATCGTCAACGATGGCGCGGCCAAAGTCGTTGCCGAAGTTATCGCTGCCGCGGTAGTTGGGCTCGAAGACCAGCCATCCCTGAGCGGCGATGATTTGCGCGAAGTCTGAGAAGGTGTCCTTCGACGACGCCGCTGGGCCGCCGTGTATGTAGAGCACGAGTGGCAGTTTTTTGCCGGGTCTGTAACCGGGTGGATAGGTGAGGATCCCGTTCTCGGTCCAGTTCTTCGGAGCCTTGTCAGGGCTTTGCCACGTGACGACTTCGCTCTTGCCGAGGTTGAGCGAATCAAAGGCCGCGTGGAACGTGGTGAGGCGACGGGGCTTGGATTGAGGCGTATCGAGAATGTAGATCTCCCACGGACGATGAGGCTCGGTACCGACGAAAGCAATCTGTCCCTGGTTGCCGACTGTAACGTCGAGCCAGGGCCAGGTCTCGGGTGTGACGTCGCCGAGGTCGAGCTTGGTCGAGGTGCCAGTCAGTGACTGGATCCAGAGGCTGACCGTGGCTCCGTCGTCTGCGCCGGTCAGGATCGACTTGTTGTCGGGCATCCAAAGGGCGCGGGCGCGGAAGAAATTACGATCGATCGTGCGGGTGATGTTGTCGCCGTCGCCCTTGAGACCGTTGACGACGAAGATGTCTTGGTAGTCGCGATCGGCGCCACTGCGCGGATAGTTATAGGCGACGTGCGATCCATCGGGCGAAGAGACGGGCTGCGTTGCATACATCCTGTGGGTCGTAATCGGCTCGGATTTACCGCTTGCAAGGTCAAGCACCTGCGGTGAAGAGAGGCGGCGATCTCCCGAGTAGGTGTTTTCGAGACGAACGTAGATAAGCTTGTTGCCGTCTGGCGTGAACTCGATGGGCGAGGCCACGTGCAGCGTCCAGGTACCGGAAGTGAGGCGTTTCGCTGCGCCGCCTGCGGTAGGAATGAGCCACAGGTGCGTGGGTAATGCCTTGTCCTTGTCGAGAAAGCTGCCATCCCCTACTTCGAAGGCGTCGTCGAATTTGTCGGCACCGTTTTTCTTGGGAGGCGCATCGGTGGCCGCGTAGGCAATG
>DATFSO010000107.1:0-30126 GCA_035262585.1 Occallatibacter sp.
TATCTGGAACTCACCAAGCGGCGCCCGCGTGGCCTGGTTCAAAGACCCCGACGGGAACGTGCTGAGCTTGACGGAATTTGCGAGGTAGCCCGATCGAAGTTACAAAGCCCGAAGTGCGTCAAAGTGGGCTTCTACTGGCTGGCTGCAGATGATCCAGTCCCGGCTACTGCCAAGGCGACGAAAAGGAAGACCGCACGTTCTCTCGTATGGCCGATCTACTGATCAATTAGGGCACCGGTGAAGCAGGAAAGAAGCAACGGCAGATTCCTCCACTTCGCTTTGCTTCGGTCGGAATGACAACCTATCGAAATGGGCGCGCCGCAAACGCAAAAAGGCCGCGCATCGCGCGGCCTTCCTAATCCCTGTTTTTTTTACCCGTTCAGCATCTCCTGCAGCTTATTCAGCATCCGGTGCAGATCTTTGTCCGTCCGGCGCTGCTCGTCGATCTTGCCGATGGAGTGCATCACAGTCGTGTGGTGCTTGTTTCCGAACTGGCGTCCGATCTCAGGCAAGCTGGCCTCGGTCATCTGCTTTGCCAGGTACATTGCGATCTGCCTCGGTACAACCACGTTGCGCGAGTTGTTCTTCTGCTTCAGGTCACTGACCTTCATACCGAACTGCTCGGCCACAGCGCGCTGGATCGATTCGATCGTGATCTTGCGCACCTGCATGTCGATGAACTGCTTCAGGCACTGTTGCGTCGTCGCCAGGGTGATCTCGGTGCGATTCAGATTGCACCAGGCGACGAGCCGCGTCATGGCTCCCTCAAGCTCGCGCACATTGGTGCGCACGTTCGATGCGATGAAGAGCGCCACATCGGTGGGCAGCTGCACCTGCTCGTTTTCTGCCTTCTTCTGCAGGATCGCGACCTTCGTCTCGAGATCGGGCGGCTGAATGTCTGCGATCAATCCCCACTCGAAGCGCGAGCGCAGCCGGTCTTCAATCTCGGCCAGCTCCTTTGGGGGACGATCCGAGGCGATCACGATCTGCTTCATGCTCTCGTGCAGGGCATTGAACGTGTGGAAGAACTCCTCCTGCGTCCGCTCCTTTTGCGCGATGAACTGGATATCGTCAATCAGCAGCACGTCCACGCCCCGGAAGCGATCGCGAAAGCTGGTCATGCGATCGTTGCGCAACGAGGTGATCATCTCGTTCGTGAACTTCTCGGCCGAAACGTAGCAGATGCTCGACGAGGGCTGCCGCCGCTTCACCTCGTGTCCGATGGCGTGCATCAGGTGAGTCTTGCCCATTCCCACGCCGCCATACAGGAACAGCGGATTGTAGGCACGTGAGGGCCGCTCAGCGACCGCCAGCGCAGCTGCGCGGGCAAACTGATTGCCATTCCCGATGACGAAGGCGTCGAAAGTATAGCGGGGATTGAGTTGCGCGGCCGTAGACCAGTCGAAGCGCGTCTGCTCCGGTGTGCGTACAGAAGGCGCAGTCGGCGCGTGCGCGGGCAGCGGGCCGAACCCGCCATCCTTGCGCTGCGGCGGCATCGAGGGATCTTCTTCCGCGGTAACAAACTGCACGTCGTCGAACTCGAGCGCGTGCAGATCAATGGCTTCCTGGATCAGGTCGCCGTATTTGTCGCCAATGTGCTGAAACTCCTTGGAAGGAACGCGAACGAAAAGCGTACGGCCATTAGCGTGGCTGTAGCGGGTTGGCTTCAGCCATGTTTCGAACGACTGGCGGATGACCTTTTTTTCTAAAGCTGCGAGGATCTGCAGCCACGGATTGAGCGCCGAAGCCGGCGAAATTGCGAATGCCATCGAGCGAATCCTTACCGGCGTCACCTGTCAACTGCCAAAGTGCATTTACCCGTCCGGATAAGGAAATGGCTCACGCTGCGCGTGAAGTGTTTCTCTTCCGCGATCTTTGCTGAGCAATGCCTTATGCCGTTGGTCTGCCTCTGAAAAAACACTACGGAGGCACGGGTTGAATTCACTCCGTGGGACGCTCGGAAACTTTCTTGAACGGTCCCGATGGTAGCACATTTGGGGTGCGTTGCAATCCCCCTTTCATATAACTTTTGGGAACGAGTCTCAGGTTGCACCACGCAAGGTGAAAGACGTCACAAGCGATCGAGAAAATCGCTTCCACGATCCAATTTCCGTTGACTTTTTGTTTCCATTGGCCAGGCATTTAAATGCAGCCATGAGGTCATCGTACGTGCGTTCTTGATCGTCCAAAATTATGCGGCCGGCGGCCTCACGTCGCGGTCTACGATTGCTGGATTCAAATCCCATTCTTCGATATACTTAAAACTTGCCGTCAGGCTGCGATTTTTAAGACAGGAAACAGGAGCGCATTCTAATGCCTAAGCGCACATTTCAACCCAACCGGCGTCATCGCTCGAAAACGCATGGCTTCCGCTCACGCATGAAGACCAAGTCAGGCGCTGCGGTGCTGAGCCGTCGCCGGGCTGCGGGCCGCAAGCGTGTCTCAGTCAGCGCCGGATATCGCGACTAGCGTCCAAGCCGGTAAGTTATTCCCGCCGTTCTGTTTTGGCTGGAGCAGGTTCGATCAACAATCCGGCCGGAATCCTTCCAGTTCTGCCATGAGCGCATCTTCCAAGCCTGAGTCGCACACTGCGGCCTCTCGTGCGTCTCTTGCGGGATTTCGGCTCCGCAAGCACGCTGACTTCCAGCGCGTCTATGCCGAAGGAAGAAAGCGCCGTTCGACCTCGATGAGCTGGTTTATGGCCCCGCAGGCTAGGGCAGACGACCCTCGCGTAGGGCTGACGGTCGGAAAAGTGCTGGGGAAGGCGCACGAGCGCAATCGGATCAAGCGCCGGTTGCGCGACGTGCTCAGGCGGCACATCGATCTGTTGCCGGCAGGATACGATCTGATCCTCCATCCGCATCGATCGGTGCTCTCGATGGAATTCACGAAACTTGATGACGAGATTGTGCGTATTCTCACACAGGCGAATGCCGAACAAACGCGTGCGACGACCATTTCTCCGCGGTCCGGCAAGGCAGAATCTGCTTCATGACACGCATTCTTCTTGCCATCCTCGAGTTCTATCGCCGCTGGCTGTCGCCGGCGATACACTCGCTCGGCCCGGGCGGGGGATGCCGGTTTGTCCCAACGTGTTCCGAGTACGCGTCGATTGCCATTGCCACACACGGCCCGCTGCGCGGCAGCGGACTCGCGATCTGGCGGCTGCTGCGCTGCCATCCCTTCAGCCGCGGTGGCTTCGATCCGGTTCCCCTGGTCGGGACAACCGCGGCGGGTCACTTACCCCAGGAACCATTACCATAGAAAGAGTGGTGAGCCTATGGCCCGCTGCTCCTCAACGACAGGAAGTTACACTTGCCCGAAATTCGTAATCCTAACCTCGAGGCGCAAGGCCCCGGTGGCGGCGGCCCCGGCGGCGACTCTCGCAGCATGATTCTCTTCATGGTTGTGGCGCTCGCCGCGATCATGGCGTTTCAGTTCTTCAAGAAGCCGGAGCCGAACCAGCCGCCACAGCCGAACCAGCAGAGCCAGCAGCAGACGAGCCAGCCTGCGCAGTCCTCAGCTGCGGCCATTCAGGGTGGCGGCGGGAGTACGCCCAACTCGGTTAGCGGGAATCCTGCACCCGCAGCGCTGTCGGTCAGCGCCGCGTCCGAAACCGCCACGACCATTGAGAACGAGAAGTTCAGGATTACGTTCACCAACAGGGGCGCACAGGTTTCACACTGGATTCTGAAGGATTATGCCGACACTGCCGGCAGGCCGCTCGACATGGTGCAACAGCAGGCCGCGGCGCACTTCGGTCTGCCGCTCTCGCTGTTCACCTACGACAATGCTCTGACGACGCAACTCAACTCAGCGCTCTATCAGCCATCGGCCACCGGCGAGGTGCTTGCGCCAAATTCCGTCAGCTTCCACTATGCGTCCGGCGACCTCGACATTGTTAAGACCTTTACCTTCGATACGGGCTATGTGGTCGGTGTCCGCGTCAACGCGAGGCGCAATGGCGTTCCCGTTCGCGCTCTTGTCGCGTGGCCCGCAGGTCTGGGCGATATGGAGGAGTTCCTTACCGCCGGCGGCAAGCGCACCACTTTCTCTGTTCCTACCGTCTCGGAGCTTGCCTGGTCGATAGGCGGCAAGCAGGACACGCTGGCTGCCAAGAAAGTCAGCGGCAATGAAACGCGCGAGCAGCCATACGAATATGCGGCGCTCATGGATCTCTACTTCGCCGCCGCGTTCCTGCCGGATGTTCCCTCGCGGACGACGCTGGTGACTCTGCACAACACGCTCGATCTGCCCAGCGACCTGAGCGACCCGAACAGCGCCAGAAAGCCCGCAGACGTGATCGGCCTGGCGGTGGGCGATGTCAGCGGCGACACTAGCCTGCGCCTTTACGCCGGACCCAAGGAAACCAACGTCCTCAACTCCATTCGTGCAACCGGCCCCGACGGCCACCCGACCGGAGAATCGCTCGGTTCGCTGATTCAGTACGGCTGGTGGGGCATTATCGCCAAGCCGCTGTATTTAGCCCTGCGCGCGCTTCACGGGATGATGGGTGCTGGAGTCAACAACTGGGGCTGGGCCATCATCATCGTGACGGTCATCTTCAACGTCGTTTTGCTGCCGACACGCATCTGGTCGATGAAATCCTCGCTGAAGATGATGCGCATCCAGCCCAAACTCGATGCCATCAAGCGGAAGTACGCCAACCTCAAGATCAACGACCCCAAGCGCGCCGATATGCAGGCCGAGCAGGTTGCGCTGATGAGGGATGAGGGCGTGAACATGTACGGCGGCTGTCTACCCCTGCTGCTGCAGATGCCGCTCTTCTTCGCGTACTATCGTGTGCTGCAAAACGCCGTTGAATTGCGCCAGGCGCGCTGGTTCTGGCTGCACGACCTGTCGATGCCGGATCCGTTCCATATTCTGCCGATATTCATCATCGCCACCATGTTCGTAGTCCAGTTCATCACGCCGACGCCCGGCGTCGATCCCATGCAGCGGCGCATGATGGCCATCATGATGCCGGCCATGATGGGGTTCATGCTGTGGCACTTCGCCTCGGGGCTGGCGCTCTACTGGATCACCGGCAACATCATCAGCCTGATCATGCAGTTCGCCATCAACAAGTCGAAGCTTGGCCAGGAGATGCACGATCTTGCTGCTCGCCGTGCGGCAAAAGCCGGCGGCGGCAAGGGGAACATCAACCAGCGCGTAATCCAGGGCCGCCGCTAGTCTTTCGGAATCTCAAGGAACTCGGGTCTGCCCATCCTTGCACAGTCTCATCGCACAAGGGTGGGATGGGCGGAAATCGCCCCTTTGTCCCTCGTCCCCTTGCTCTCTTTGTCCCTGTTTTTCGATCTCGCCAATAAGTCATGGCCCGGTTTACTGACGGCAGTTGACTTTAGTAGGATGGGAATAGGTTTTGATCCGGCAAAACAGCTGGACAAACCCTGGAGGGCTAATGTCTGAGGCGGCGGCTCGCAACGAAGAGACCCAAAAATCGCAAGTGGACACCGAAACAACGGAGAAGTTCATTGCGGAAAAACACATCGGCGAGCGCATCAAACGATTGCGGCTGAAGAAGTCGATGGGCCTGGTCGAACTCGGGAAACATACCGGACTTTCGGCGAGTTTTCTTTCGCAACTCGAAACCGGACGTGTCGTTCCAACCCTGCGCAATCTGGCGCGCATCGCAATGGTCTTCTCGAAGGATCTGTCCTATTTCTTCGAGGCGGAGCCGCAGTCGATGTTTCGCGTTCACCGCCGCAAGGAGCGCGTACGCCTTCCGCAGACGGGCGTCGAAGATCCGACCTACTACTTCGAGAGCCTCGGGTACATGGTGCCCGACCGGCACATGGATCCCTACTTTGCCGAGTTCATACCCCTCGAGAAGAACCGCGAGCCGCGTGCGCATATGCACCCGGGATACGAGTTCCTCTACGTCCTCGACGGCGAACTCGATCTTCACCACGGCGAACACCACTGCACGCTGTTGCCCGGCGATGCCGTCTATTTCGACTCCAGCACCCCGCACTCCTACATCTGCGTCGGAAAGAAGCCTGCTGACGCGCTGATTGTGACCATGCACCAGGCTCCGGCGGCCCAACCGGTCACCTTGCTGCGTTCCGGCACCGGCGCAACACTGGTGCAGCGCACGGCGGCCGGCCGCGGCCCAGGGCCGGTTGTGAGTCGCGACAGAGAGTAGGACCTGAGAGATGTTTCTGCGGCAGGGGCTGAAGCCCATCGTTTTACCGCGCGTTTGCGGCATGAGTGAAAGTCATGCCCTGTTACGAAGACGCGGTTGCGCCGCATCACGTTACTGCGTCTTCGGCGGCTGATTTGAAGGCGTGCCTGCAGCTGGCTTGGTCGTCGAGGTTGCGCTGGGCTTTGCGGCAGGCTTCTTCTTGGCCGGTGTGGGCGCCGGGCACTTCGGAGCAGGAGGCGGCGTGGCCGCGGCCCTGAGTGACGCCTCCTGTTTTTGAACTGTGCCCTGCAAGGCGACAATCTGCTTCTCCTGCGCATCGGCTACTTGTTGCATCTGATTGTCGAGCGCCAGTCGCGCCTTCTCCAGGTCCTGCATGGCCTGTTTCAACTGTCCCACCTGCTCGCTCGTCCCGGCCACTCGCGCGCCTTCCACCACGTGCACCAGCACGTCGTAGAGTGCATCCACATTGCGCGAGAGGGGCAGCGCCTTGCTGAGTGAGCTGGGGTTGGAATCCGCCTCTTTCAGCAGCGCCGGAAGCGTTCCCCGCAGGTCGCGCTGGATGGCGTCGATATTTGTCGCCGCTTCGTCGCGCACCGTGCCGCGTTTCCACTTGTCCAGCCTCACGCCTCCGGCGGTCAGCTGAACCTCGTCCAGAGAGCGCTGCAGGATCTGTGAAGGCGGTGAGGGCTTGAAACTCGTGCCCGCAGCGGCAGTTGGGCTTGCCGGTGTTCCGGCGGTTGTTTGGGCGGCGCAGACGAACACGGGCGAAAGAAGAGCAGTTGCGAAGAATATGGTTTCGGTAATGCGCATCGGTATTTGCCTTCCTGGCGAACAGCGTGCGGCACGGCTCCGGATATAGACGCTGTACGGTAATGTAGGGTTCGGCCCAACAGCGGCCAATTTGCATTAGTATCCACAATGCAACGCTGCTTGAACAAGATGGCTGGGGATTATAACCGCCCCTGGAGGCTCAATCAGGGGTCGCATCGAAGTGCTCCGCAACCTCCTGCCAGCTGTTTACGCGTAAAAAGCCAGTGGCAGTCAGGTTATGCGGAGCGGTGAAGAGCAGTCCCTGGCCTTCAAACCGCTTCAGATTGCGCGGCAGATCATCGATGAGGTATTCGGCGCGCAGAATGCTCTTGTCGCCGCAGAAAACGTAATGTGCGGGCGGAATGAAATTGAAATGCCGCTGCAGCCAGCGGTATTTAGGTCCCAGCGAGTTCGGTACTGCCATGGCCTGCGTGGCGATAAAGATCTCAAACCGCGATGAGAGCTGCTTCAACACCTCCTGCGCCCCCGGCATCAGCGGCAGGTCTTCGAAGAAATCCTCGGCATCGAGGAACGCGCGCAGCTGCTGCTGGCGATCGAGAGGCGTAACCTCCCACAATCCCTTGCCCGCCAGGTCGTCCAAAGTCACTTCCTCATCGAACTCCTGGTTATATCGGCGCAGGTGCTCGGCCAGCGTATCGGCCATTACCTCGTCCATATCCACGCAAAGCCGCTTCAACGCCTGCTCCTCGGCCTTTCTCGGATCGCTCTACGCTCCTGCCTGCCGCGGCTTGCGGATCGCCCGGCCTGTCTCCGCTGCCGCCGGCTCCGGTTGCGGTGTCTTTGCGGGAGCCATGGTTGAATCCCAATAGAGCAATCGTCCGCAGCTGTCGCAAGCCAGCAGTTCGCCCTCACGCAACTGATTCCACATTTGCGGGCGCACTCCCATGCGGCAACCCATGCACTGTTGATTCTCAGCGCGAGCAAGCCCCGTGCCGCGGGTTGAAGCGATGCGGTCAAACCGCGTCAACAGCTCCGGCGGAATCTCTTTGCGCAGCTCCTCCCGTTGGGCATGCAATGCGGCCTGCTGCTGCGTCAATTCCTTCTGCTGCGTGGCCACATATTCGCGTGTTTTGTCCAGAGCGCCTGCCAGTGTCTCAACCTGGGCCCGCGCTCCGGCCAACTCGGCCTCATGCGTCTCGCTGCGCTCCAGGCTGGCGAATTCCTCATTCTCGAGGCGCTCGATCTCGCGCTCAGCAAACTGCACCTCATGCTCGATCGCCGTCGCCTGTGCCGATGTCGTGACAGTGTCCTGCTGTGCCTTGTATCGCGCGGCTTTCTGGCGATGTCCCTGGATCTCGCGCTCCAGCTTCGTCCGCAAAGAGTCTTCTCGGTTCAGCGAATCCGAGGCGGCAGCCGCTTGTTGCTGCGCTTTGTCCAACCCTGCCTCAGCCCGCGCAACTTCCGAGGGAAGTGTCTTTGCCTCCTGCAGCAGCCGGGCACGCTCAAGTTCGGTGCCCTGCAATCTCACCAGGTTTTCAATATGAGCCTGCATCGTTCAAAGCAGTGTAGTGCATTGGCCGTCTAACAAGAAAATGAGGTCCTCCGGCCCAGACCCCGCGCATCCAACTGGACAGATGGCGTCTTCCCAGACTGAGGCTTCGCCGCGCCGGAGACCCCGCTGGCCGTGGTGGGTGGCAGGAAGCCTCGTTGCGTTGGTGGCAACGATCGCCATCGTGGACGACATCGTCGCGCGCCGGGCAGAGCCCTTTGTCCGCGAGCGGATTGTCCAGTACCTTTCCGAACGCTTTCACGCCCACGTCGAAATCGACAGCTTCCATCTCTCGCTCGGCAACACTCTTCAGGGCGAGTGGGGCATCTGGGGCGAAGGCCGCGGCCTTCGTATCTGGCCGCCGGCCGAAGGTGGAGGCCTCCACCTTCCCTATCCGCAACCGCCCGTCCAGCCGCTGATCCAACTGGCCGAATTCCACTTCCACGCGCCACTGCATTACAAGTCCGGTGAGCCGATCCATATTCGGCAGGTTCGTATCAAGGGCCTCGACATCCGGATCCCACCGCACTCGAGTATGCACCGCACCACGAGAGCTCCTTCCGGGACCGCGAGCGCCGCTTCGCCAAGCCGGAACAGCGCGAAATTCATCATCGACTCCGTCGATTGCACCGATGCGCGCTTGATGCTTGAGACTGACAAGCCTGGCAAGTTGCCGCTCGAATTCGCTATCACTCGATTCAGGCTCAAGGATGTGCAATCCGGCGTACCGATGGTATTCGACGCCGAACTAGAGAACCCCAGGCCGCCGGGCGCGATCCACACAAGCGGCGTCTTTGGGCCATGGATCGTCGATGACCCGGGCGCCAGTCCGGTACAGGGGAACTACACCTTCAACCAAGCGGATCTCTCCGTCTTCAAAGGCATCGCCGGAATCCTGAACTCCACCGGACACTACCAGGGAATCATCCGCAACATTACCGTGGACGGCAAGACGGACACTCCCGATTTTCAGCTGTCGCGCTCCGGGCACGCGATGAAGCTACACACCAACTTCCATGCACTCGTCGATGGAACCAGCGGCGATACCTGGCTCGATCCCGTCGATGCCACATTGGACAGCTCGCATTTCACCGCAAAGGGCCATGTGGTCAGGGTTTTCAAAACAGGCGAGGACGGTCGTCCGCACAGCATCGGTCACGACATCGCGCTAACGGTCAATGTGGACCGCGCGAGGATCGAAGACTTTCTTCGCCTTGCCACCAGCTCTGCGGTTCCCATTCTTAACGGCAACATCGGCATGAACGCCAAGCTTGACATTCCACCAGGCACCGACCCCGTGAGCCAGCGCATCGAGCTGAACGGCGAATTTGTGCTCGATAACGCCTCATTCACCAGCGCCACGGTGCAGAAGCGCATCCGCGAGCTGAGCCTGCGCGGGCAGGGAATGCCGGACCTGCTGAAGTCCGCTGCAAGCGAAAATGTGACCTCGCATGTTGAGGGCAACTTCAGCCTGAAGGGCGGCGTGCTCACGATACCTTCCGTTACTTACAGAGTGCCCGGCGCGGACATCCATCTCCACGGCACCTACCGATCGCAAGGAGAGTCCCTCGACTTTACCGGGACGGCACGGATGCAGGCGACGATTTCCGAGATGGTCGGCGGATGGAAGGGAGCGCTGCTTAAGCCTGCGGATCGGTTCTTCAAAAAGCACAATGCCGGAACCGAGATCCCGATTTACATCGCCGGACCGCGCGACCATCCGCAATTCGGATACAACGCCGCCGGCGCCGGAGGCACCCATCCTCAGCGCCCCAATATGCAATAAGTCAATTGTTCCCCTGTTCCCTCGGTCCCTTGTTCCCTTTCTCATCGACCTCACATCCTCTTTTTCGTCGATGTGGGTATAATTCTCCGCAACCTAGCAAAACAATCTCGCGGAGGCTCCTATGGACCTGCTTGTCTTGATCCCATTGCTTGTTCTGGGCTTGATCGTTCTCGTGACTATCCTGGGCAGCTTCTTCACGGTCAACACCGCCGAGGTCGCCGTGCTCACGCGTTTTGGCAAGTTTTTGCGCGTCGCTGAGGCGGGCCTCAACTGGAAGACGCCCTACTTCGATGCGGTGGCCGGCATCGTGAGCCTACGCGTCAATCAGATCTCGCTCACCATGGAGACCAAGACCAAGGACAACGTCTTCGTCACCATTCCCATCTCCGTGCAGAACCGCGTGCGACCGGAGCGTGTGTACGACGCGTTCTACAAGCTCTCCGATCCTGTCGCGCAGATCAAGTCCTACGTCGAGCAGGTCATCCTCGGCCACGTTCCCAGCATGACGCTAGATGAAGTTTTTGCCTCGCAGTCGAGCATCGCCGCCGCCGTCAAGCAGGAGCTCGACTCCGATATGGCCGCCTTCGGCTACGAGATCGTCAACGTGCTTGTCACGGATATCGTGCCCGATGCGAAGGTCAAGTCCGCGATGAACGACATCAACGCCGCACAGCGCGAGCAGGTTGCCGCTACCGCGCGCGGCGAGGCCGACAAGATCCTCGTCGTCAAAAAAGCCGAAGCTGAGGCGGAGAGCAAGGCGCTTCAGGGGCAGGGAATCGCCAACCAGCGCAAGGCCATCGTCGAAGGCCTGCAGACCTCCATCGAGCAGTTCCAGAAGGCTGTCGATGGTGCTACTCCCAAGGACGTCATGCAACTGGTGCTGATTACCCAATACTTCGATACGTTGAAGGCCATCGGCGAAGGTGACAAGACGAACACGCTCTTCCTCGCGCACTCGCCCGGAGCAGTCAAGGAAGTCTCCGACCAGATACTCGAATCAATGCTGCTCGCGCAGAACGCACAGCTTACAGCGAGATAGTTGGCCAAACCGACAAGCCTAGTCATTCCGACCGCCCCTTCCAGCTCGCATTGCGAAGTAGAAGGGAAGCGGAGGAACCTGCAGTTGTATTTTGTCCCGCCTCGCCTGTGATATTTTTGCCTGTTCACACCGCTGCCGGTTTTACGAGCCGCGGAGGCATTAGGAAAACCGCAATGCACTGGACCAAATCTGTTCTGATCACCGCCGCACTCTGCGCTCTCAGTGTGTCTATCGGAGCGTCCGCCCAAACTCCGACCGCACAATCCCAGCCCACCGGCCCCGAATGGTGGCGTCACGCCGTCATCTACGAAATCTACCCGCGCAGCTTCCAGGACTCTGACGGCGATGGCGTTGGCGACATCAAGGGAATCACCTCGCGCCTCGACTACCTCCACGACCTCGGCATCGACGCCATCTGGATTACGCCGATGTATCCCTCGCCGGGCATCGACTACGGCTACGACATCTCCGACTACACCGCGATAGATCCCCTCTACGGCACCATGCAGGACTTCGACAACCTCGTCGTCGAAGCGAAGAAGCGCGGCATCCGCGTCATTATGGACTTCGTCATCAACCACACATCCGACCAGCACAAGTGGTTTCTCGAGTCCCGCTCCTCCCGCGACAATCCCAAGCGCGACTGGTACATCTGGCGCGACCCTTCGCCAGGCTCAAGGCAGGCTCTTGGCGCAACCACGAAAGATCCAGGCCGGCCTCCCAACAACTGGCAGTCATGGTTCGGGCACTCTGCGTGGCAATGGGATGAGAAGACGCGGCAGTACTACTACCACTACTTCTACGTGCAGCAGCCCGACCTGAACTGGCGCAATCCCGAGGTCCACAAGGCCATGGATGGGGTGCTCGACTTCTGGATGAAGCGCGGCGTCGCCGGCTTCCGCATCGATGCGATCTCGCGCCTCTTCGAGGATCCCAATCTGCACGACGATCCCTACCTGCCCGGCCGCAATGCTTACGGTGATCGCAATATACAGCACAAGTACACCGACGACCTTCCCGAGGTTCACGACGTCTTGAAAGAAGTTCGCAGGGTGGTCGACAAGTATCCCGGCGACCCTGTTCTCGTCACCGAGGCCGATGAGCCTAACGTCGAAGCACTGACGAAAATGTATGGCAGCGGTGATGAAGTGCAGCTCCCTATGGACTTTCAGATCGCCGATGTAAACGAGCTCTCCGCGCCGCGCTTCCGCCAGCTCTTCAACGAGATTGAAAACAACGCGGCGCACGGCCAGCCCGAGTATTTCTTCTCGAACCACGACCAGCCGCGCCAGTGGGACCGCTACGGCGACGGCGAGCACAACGATCAGATCGCCAAGCTCATGGCGGTGCTCGAACTGACCACGCGCGGCACGCCCCAGATGTACTACGGCGAGGAACTTGGCATGCGCACCACGCCTCCCGCGCGCATCGAAGACGTCCATGACCCCATCGGCAAAATCGGCTGGCCCGAGGAGAAAGGCCGCGACGGCGAGCGCACACCCATGCAATGGGACGCCTCACACGGAGCGGGCTTTACCGAAGCCTCCAAGCCGTGGCTGCCGATTCCGCCCAGCGCATCGAAGGTCAACGTCGAAACCGAAAGCAAAGATCCCAACTCGATCCTGAATACGTATAAAAAGCTTCTGTCGCTCCGCAAGACAGAACCTGCGCTGCGCGATGGTGTGCAGATCACAATCAACGAAAACGATCCGAACTTCTTCGCCTTCGTACGGAAGAGTGGCGATTCGGCTGTGGTCGTAGTGCTGAACATGAGTGGCCAGCGGCGCGGTATCCATTTGGATTTTGGCAAATACGGCGTCGACGGAATTGTTGGTGACTATCTGTACGCATCATCCGCTGGGAAGACTGACAATCCAAACGCCATTGGGTTCGAACCCTATGGCGTACTCGTCGCCAGGATCAAGCCGCGGGATGCTCTGCGCTAAGGAATCGAACCCGATCCCACTTTCGATCTGCCAGCTGCCCCAGTGCCTGCCCTGAGCGAAGTCGAAGGGGTCTCGCTTTTGAGACGTGGGATCCTCGAATTCCAAGCGAGCCCGCCTCACTTTCAGCTCCCTCAAGCCCCGCCGAATGTGTTAGTTTTGCCCTGTTCACACCGATGCCACTTTCACGAGCATCGGAAACGGGTCTGTCAGCACTTGCTCAGTCTGACTGCCCCAAGGGACGAGGAGACCGCAATGCACTGGACCAGAAAAAACCTCATTGTCATCGCTGCAGCTTTCATGCTTGCCGTACCCACGCTGCCTGCCTTCGCACAGGCTCAGACCCAGCAGTCAGAATCCGCCATACAGGAACGCGACTGGTGGCGCAACGGCGTCTTCTACGAGATCTATCCCCGCAGCTTCGCCGACTCCAACAACGACGGTATCGGCGACCTTCGCGGCATCACTGCGCGCCTCGATTACCTCAAGGATCTCGGCGTTGACGCCATCTGGCTCACGCCCATTTATCCGTCGCCGCAGGTCGACTTCGGCTACGACATATCCGATTACGAAGCCATCGACCCCAAGTACGGCACCATGGCCGACTTCGACCATCTCATCGCCGAGGCCAACAAGCGCCACATTCGCGTGATCATGGACATGGTGATGAACCACACCTCCGACAAGCACAAGTGGTTCCTCCAGTCCCGCTCCTCGCGCGACAATCCCTATCGCGACTGGTATATGTGGCACGACGGCAAAGGGCAGACCGCAACCGACAAAGGGCAGCCGCCGAACAATTGGCAGTCGGGCTTCGGAGGCTCGGCGTGGCAATGGGACGAGAAGACCCGCCAGTATTACTATCACCGGTTCTATGTCCAGCAACCCGACCTCAACTGGAACAATCCCAAGGTTCACCAGGCCTTCAAAGACATCATCGATTTCTGGCTCAAGAAGGGCGTAGCCGGATTTCGCTTCGATGCCATTACCACTCTCTTCGAAGATCCCTCGCTGGCCGACGAAGGCGTCGTAAAGGATAAGGACGGCAATCCGGTCATGAACGCATTCGGCGAACCTGAGTTAGACAGTTCGAAGACCGACAATCTCCCCGGTGTCCACGCCGTCATGGCCGAGATGCGTGCCGAAGCCGACAAGTTCTCAACGACGAAGTTCCCCGGCACGCGCGTCTTCATCGGCGAAACCTATTTGCCCAACATCGCCGAACTCCTCAAGCAATATGGCGCACCCGGCCGCCCGGAGTTCCAGCTGCCGATGGACACCCAGATCCTGCTTATTAACAAGATGGATGCCGTTACTTTCCGCGCAAGGCTGGACGATGCCGAATCGTCCCTGGGCGACAATGTTCCGCTCCTGCTCTTCGACAACCACGACAACCCGCGTCTAGACGCACGCTACGGCGATGGCGCCCACGACACAGATATCCAGCGCGTTCTCTCCACCATCCTCTTCGCCAGCCGAGGAGCCTCGCTCTTCTACTACGGCGACGAGATCGGCATGAAGACCACTCCGCCCACGCGCAAAGAGGATGTGAAGGATCCGGTTGGCGTTACTGGTTGGCCCAAAGAAAAGGGCCGGGATGGCGAGCGTACGCCGATGCAGTGGACCTCCGGCCCGAACGCCGGCTTTACCGGTGCGAAGGCAACCCCGTGGTTGCCCGTTCCGCCCACTGCGGCCACGGTCAACGTCGAGGCCCAGAAGTCCGACCCCAGCTCGCTTTTGTCATGGTATCGAGCCCTTATCCACCTCAAGAAGACCAACACCGCGTTGGCCGAAGGATCAGATACGAACCTCGACATCCACAACACCAGGGTCCTGAGTTGGAAACGCGAAGCTGCGGGCGCTCCGCCGGTTGTCGTTGCGGTGAACTTCACCCCTGATCCGCAAACCGTCAACCTTGTTGGCCCCGGCTTGTCCGATGGGCCGCTGAATACTCTGCTGAAGACCCCCGGTACGCCCGAACCCGTCTCACTCGGGGCGATCAAGCTCCGTCCCTACGGCGTCTACATCGGCCAACTCCAGTTTGTGCTCAGCCATTAGAACCGCGGTGCCTCTTCCAATCACGCAAACGGCAGATCCAACCGCCGGGTCTGCCGTGCTCCGCTCGCCGCATCTCCTCAAACCTGCTTCTGCTGGAGTAATATGCATGAGCGCCCTCGCAGGGCCGATATCAAAACACTCGAGGAACAGGAAACCATGTCAGACTTCACCCCAGACGCTACCGTTGACCGCGCCGGAATCTTTCGCGCCGCGTTGGCAGAACACCTCGAGGTCATTCGCGCCCTCACCGATCAGCAGCGGGTCCTCGATCAAATAGCCTCTGAAATGGTCCTTGCTGTCCGCATGGGCGGCAAGATCCTCTGGTGCGGCAACGGCGGCAGCGCGGCCGACGCCCAGCACCTCAACGGTCAACTCGTCGTGCGCTTCCGTCACGACCGCGCGGGAATACCGTCGATAGCCCTCTCCACTGACACCTCTATCCTTACCGCGGCCAGCAACAACTATGGCTATGAGCACATCTTCCAGCGCCAGGTGGAAACCCTCGCGCGCAAAGGCGATGTCGTGGTCGCCGTCTCAACCTCCGGCAACAGCCGGAATGTCTTTCTTGCTCTCGAAGCGGCCCGCAAGATCGGCGCGGTCACGGTCGCCTTTACGGGCAAGGGAGGCGGCCAGATCGCCAAGGCAGCCGACTTCCTCTTCGAAGTGCCGTCCACTGACACTCCGCGAATCCAGGAGGCGCACATCCTCGCCGGACATGTTTTGTGCGAGATTCTCGAGCTAGAGCTGACTGTCGGCCAGGGAAAGGCTGCGCAGAACGGCCGTCGCGCAGTTTAGGAAAGGTGAACGATCGAGTCTAAGCCGACGCGCGGCCGCCAAAGGAGGGGCGTTCTAAAAATCCTCCGCCGAGCCGTCCTCTGTAATTCTGCTTTCTGGAATTTCATTTCCCGCTTCCCGCAGCCGGGAGATTGTTTTCCTGTAGAACCATGCGGCCGCCATGCCGCCGAGTACGGCAGAACCGGCAGCAACAACGCCGACTCTCAGCCAGTTCGGCGAAACCTTCGGCGCCCCCTCTGATCCCGCACCACCTGCTGAATCCACAAGCTTTAACTCGTGCGGTTGCTCTTCAACGGCAGCGGCAACCACCTCTGTTTCCTTCATTCCCATTCCCCTGAACGCAGTTTAGACGGTTTGCAGATGGCCCAAGTTTCACGTCCCGTATCGCGAAAAAATTTCGATTTTTGTATTTGCATCCGACCAAATCTATAGTATCGTGTAGATATTCCGGTGATGGAGGCGGTCCGATGATCGCGCCAGAGCCGGGAGTAGTTTGCGTCACTGGCCTCCCGGCACGGACAGCTAACCGTTCGTGCCGTCTTTTTTTGCTCGGAGCAACTCCCCCGCATAAATCTTCCAGCGACTCCTACTTCGCTTCGCTTGAGTGGAGTCTACCAACGATCTGCCCAGTTCAAGCGAACAGTAGTCACCGCATACACGCGAATTCTAGTCACCTCTTGTCTGATGCCCCTGTGTATCCGTGGCCGAGCAAAGAACTCGAGGAGTGCCGTAAAATGGGCATCAGAGAGCGCCAGAATGATCTCAGCCAATTGCCGCCTGCTCTTGGGCTTCGCCGTGTTCGCTGTCACCGCTGCCAGCTATGCTCAGTGGTCTAACCCCGCAGAAGACGTTCCGGCGTACCACCCCTCGGCGCCGCTCAAGGTCTCCGCACTGCCGCCCATCCTTTCCGGCGCCAAACTGACCGGTGAGCATTTCCAGTATCCGTGGCAGGTGCACGTCTATCAGCAAGCCCTCAAGATTGGAAACGTGATCTACCAGCTCCCCTGCAACTGCCGCTGCGACCGCGCGCTTGGCCACACTAGCCTGCGCAGCTGTTATGAGACCTATCACGGCACCGAGTGCTCCACCTGTGCGCAAGAGGCGTTCTACGCCTACGCCATGACGAAAGCAGGCAAAACGCCGGCCCAGATCCGCGCCGGCATTGCCCAGCACGCCTACGAGCAGATCGATCTCCAGAAGCAGTAGGGCGTAAGTCGCTAAGCGGAGATTCGGTAGGAAACCGGGGATCGTTTGGTGCGTTCTGCCAATCCTCGGGCGACACTGTCACCGCTGCACAAATCCATCGAGTAGTTCCACCACGCGTGACCGGTATTCGCCGTGGCGAAGAAGCCTTCCATGTTCAGCCGGCGCGAAGCTCACGTTCTGATTTGTCGAAACAGACCGGCTTATGCGGACTCTGACCAGTTGTTGGGCCCGGCTCGCGGGGGGCCGAAACGGCGACGCGCGGCCTCCGCGAAGAGAGGGATTGAGAACAGGGCCGAAACGACCGCCAGAGCGACTCCAAATTCGCCGGCGAACCACGCCGCTCTGCCTGTTTCTACAGTCATTGAATCGAACAGCCATTGGATCACCGCATTGTGGCAAGCGTGGAACACTGCAGCAGGCCAGACCGATCCGGTTTTCAAGCGTAACCATGCCGCCATCGTTCCAGTGGCAATGATCATTACGGTGAAGCAAAGTAACCCTACCCATCTTGAAGCTGAGCTAGCGTAAGTGCCGAACACGATGAGTGGATAATGCCAGAGTGCCCAGATGATGCCGCTAATCAAGGCCACGCTGGGAAAGTTGAAGCGACAGGCTAATACCGGTACAAGGAATCCCCGCCAACCAATCTCTTCTCCAGTTGCGGAAACGCCACTCTGCAGTACACCGAACGTCACGATGAGTGCTGCGTTCAGGAAACCGGCACCTGTTCCCAGATGGAGCGATCTCTGGCTTGCCTTCAGATAACCGGCGAAATCGGCCGGTGCGAGCTTTGTAGACCACACCAACACGTACGCAATAGTGGCGTATGCAACAGGAAGAAGGTATCCCCAAGCGATCGCTCGCATTCCAGGCCACCGGAATCCCAAACTCTCCAAGGGAATTCGAGAGACAGCGCAACAGATAAATGCTGCGAGAGCGGGAGCCCACATCTGGGTATGAATGACAAATCCCCTTCCGATGTCGAGGCTCTGTGCATGCAGCAACAGCACCACCCAGGGTGTCGTGAACAGGGCGGTGAGGGTCAGGTAGAGCAAAATGAGACTCGACACACGAGTGCCGGAAGGAAGGCAAGCAATACACCCCGGAGCTCGTTGCGTCGCTTCACTTGAGAAGCGGCCTGCGCTGTTGATCGACATTCGGTTCTTTACAAATTATCGATCCCTGAATACGGCATGCGAGATGGACTATGACCGTAATACATTCGTCGGCTTGGGGGCGTTACCTATTGCCAACAGGTCAATGCGCTCATGAACAGGGCTTCTGCGCGGTTTGTCCCCAACGCGGGAAGTCATCGGCGGATTCAGAACATTTCTACTGCCGTTTGCAAGGCAATTTTCCATTGCCGTAGCTCAATGATTCTGGAATGAGAATCCTTGCCCAATCCGGCCTTTTCAGTGTCCACATTTCGTATCCAACCTCGCCGCCCCTACACCGGGAAGCGTTATTCTCCTTTTCTTTGCCTTTGTTCGTACAGGCTATATAAAGTCAGCCATATATGCGTTTTAATGATCTGGAAAGCTGCACAAAAATGGTTTCAAAACTCGAATCTAGAGTTTGAATCCCAGCGACACCATCGAGAACCGTAGTCCAGAAATCAGCAAATGGCCTAGAATGAAACGAGCAGCACCGAGCCAGCCGGCCCGGCTCGCACCCAAAGGAATGATCAGCTCATCCAATCAATGAGAGATCTATCCCAAAGGTTCAAGGGGGCGTCACGGTTTCGACGGGATCGATTGCGGCAAGGGAGGCATGTCGGGGTGTGGGCACCCGTAATCGCCTGCAAAAACAAAGTTGCCAACGACAATCTGGCACTTGCTGCTTAATTAACTAAGCAGCCGTCCTCCACGGCTTCGCCTATGGGCCGTGAAAGGGCGTCGCACAGTAGGCTGGTGGTTGCGGCTCGGTCCGTGTTGCAACCATAAGATCATCGGACTAGCTTCAAGCGCATCTTGTCCGTTCTGAGCGCCTGACGCGAAAACATGCGGAACCGGACTGAGCATGGATTCTCCCGGCTGACAGCGATTTCGGACGCGGGTTCGACTCCCGCCGCCTCCACCAACTCCTCCCCGCGGTAGGGTTTGATTGAATCTGATTCCATCATCACGTGCGATGTAAAATATTCAAAAATATAATATTTAATTGCTTATCGCTTCCAGTTGACCTCCATTCGGTTTGGATTCCAGCATGCTTGTCAGGTGTATACCGCTGCGTATACACGAGCCAAGCTGGGCGTATACGGACCGATTTTAGGGGGACAAGAGTGCTGACCGACGCGAAGATCCGACAAGCGAAGCAGCCCGTCAAGGGGCAATCGACTCTGGCCGACGAAGCGGGGATGTACATCATCATCCGGGCTAATGGCTCGAAACTCTGGCGCTATCGCTTCAAGTGGCATGGCAAGGAAGTTCTCATGGCGCTGGGTGAGTATCCCGACGTCTCGCTTCAAATGGCCCGCGACCACCACATGGAAGCGCGGCGAAAGAGAGCCGCCGGTATCAGCCCACAGGAAGAGAAGAAAACGGAGAAAGTCACGGGAGCGACACTCCGCGAGGTCTGGTACGAATCTTGGAAGGGAAACAAGTCGGAGCGCTACAGGGATTATGTTCTGCGGCGCATGGAGGACGATGTCTACCCAGACGTGGGACGGCTACGTGAGTTGTCTTTCCATTGGACGGCACGGCTTGTAACTGCCCTGTGGCCAGGTTCAGGATTGAACCATCCGCAAACGAGACGTATGAAACGCCGATCAACGTTGCATTCTGGTTCAGGCCGCTGTTCTCGCTGAGCGTCACTGAGTTTGTCCCAATTCCTGACTCCGTGTACTGACTCGCCGTGCCCAGTACGTGGACAGTATCCGTGCCACCATTGCCGTTCACTGTAATCGGGTTCGCAGCGCTACCTGGCAGGTTTGCAAGTTGTTGGTTGTAGGGAGTGGCATCAAACACAGTGTAGCCACCTCCGAACTGCACGGCATTATCCTGCCCTCCTAGGACCGACGACACGGTCTGTTCTTGTACCCCGCCATACTGGGAAAGCGGTGAATATATCGCTTGTGTGATGGGTACCCCATCAATGCTTACCTGCTGGAATTCCAGCTGCGAATTCTCTGGGCCGCCCACGTTGACGGGGCTATCAAAGTTCACCTGCAACGTTGAGATCGTCACGATCCCGCTCAGCGTGAAGTCAAATCTCTGCGTGTTTGTGTACGGTACGCCGTTGCTACCCACGTAGCCTCCCGGGATGTTCGCGAGTGTATGCCCACCATAGTCTGCCCCGTTGATATAGACATGCACGGTGGGTGTCGCTCCGTTCATGATCGATGCAGATATGTATAGTGAGACGGTGGTTTGATAGGTCTGCTGTCTGGAAGCTGGTGGAGCACCGCCGCTGCCAGCCGAGACCGAATCGCCATATAGGGCTATATTGTCGTTTTCTGCACTGCCGGCGAAAGTATTCTGCAAAGGCGAAAGATAATCGGCGCCCCCGAAGATACTCGCGACAATCGCGTTGGCTGGCTTCCAGGCAATATCCATATCTGTCTCACCGCCCAGGAAGTTGATCCCCTCCTTTCCGGGGTCATTATTCCAGAAAAGTGCTCCTTGGAACCAACTTGGCTGATTCGGACCTGTCCATGTATCCATGAAGCTCTGATACCAGTTTGTCTGGGTGGCAAGATCTTGGGTTCTTAGAGCAGAGCCTAAGTTATAAGAGCCTGAGTAAGCAATTGTTGGATCAAGTGAGCCTAGGTAGCTGGCTGATCCGGTTTCAGTGAAGATGACCGGCTTCCCTGTATTCGTTGCAATGGTCGCCAGCGTCTGCTTCCACCCTTGCGACGCCCATGCGGCGTCAATCTGCGCTACCGTCGGCGTTGTCAACCCAGTTGACACCGGTGGATAGGCATCGACACCGACGTAATCGAGTTGATTCCAGAACTGTATGTTTCCCACCTCGTTGTAAGTGGGTCCCCAAACAAAGCTGACGGCGCCGTAGGTAAGTTTGCCGCTATATACCTGCCGCACGCTTGAGATAATGTCTGTCCAATAACTCGTATACTGCGGCTGTGTCACCATCTCCATTTCAGTGCCGAGTACCAGAAGTGGCACGTGATACTGTTGGGCAATTTGTGCTAATTGCAAAATGTAGGTTTTGTAATTTGCGAAGAACGCCGCAGGGTTGGCCAGTGTCTGGTTTGGTGCCAGGTTCGTTGAGGTCAGAGTCGCGAACTGTCCGGTGGAAGAATTAATCGCGCCGACAATCGTCTTCAACACAACGTTCAATCCCTTCACCTGGGCCTCCGCTATGGCGGCGGAGATGCTGGACATTGACACGGAAAAATCGTATCCCTGTACCACTGCGTCCGAGATCACGCCGGTATTAAGATCGACCGCGGCCGTCCCCCCGATTCCAACGTAGTTTGCGTTCGTATCGACAGCATTGTTCAGCAGCACCTGGTATTCCAATTCGTCATACGCCTGCGGCGAATAAGTCTCCATTAAGATGCCGTTGATCATAGACCCTGTTGAGAGCGGCGGGGGTGGATTGTTGGTGCTGAAGTTAAATGCCGCCGAGTTGCCGCCCCCAGGAGTTGGGTTGACAACCGTGACATTCACAGTCCCGGTTGCGGCGATGTCTGCGGCCGTGATAGAGGCAGTGAGTTGTGACGCATTTACGTAGCTGGTCGTCCTGTTGCTGCCATTCCACTGCACAGTTGATGCAGATACGAAATTATTGCCATTCACTGTCAAGGTGAATCCTGCCGCGCCGGCGATTGCTGACGACGGCGAGAGCCAACTAACTGTCGGGAGCGGATTGTTGGTGCTGAAGGTGGCTGCAGAAGAGGTCCCGCCTCCGGGGGTGGGGTTGGATACAGTGACGCTTATGCTCCCAGCCGAGGCGATGTCCGCCGAAGTGACAGAGGCAGTAAGCTGCGTTCCGCTGACGTAGGTTGTTGTCCGGCTGCTGCCGTTCCATTGAATGGTTGAGGCGGATATGAAGCCGCTTCCATTCACCGTCAGAGTGAAGGCGGACCCGCCAACAGTAGCGGACGCTGGTGACAGCGAAGAAATCGACGGAACGGGGTTCGGAGGGGGCGGGGGAGGAGGAGGAGGAGTACCCCCTCCACCGCACGAAACCACAAAGATGACAGACATAAAAACGGCTACCGCGTACAGCCGCTGCATGACCATTCCCGTCCTCCAAGGAGTATTCGTGGTCAACTCTGCAATCGCAAAACAAAAGGTAAAAGTGTGCGGAGCTTAGGACTAACAACTGCCTGTTGTCAAGGGCTATCGAGATCGATTTCACCCGAATGAGCCACTACTTTCACCGTTCTGCGGTAAGCGTATTTGGACCTTCGATCTTGACGATGCCGGAAGACTGTTTGAGACAGATTGAGATCCAGTCAAATATGAGTGCGGAATGCGTAAAGATCTGCTGACAGTGCTTTCCAGATACGCATTAGGAGGCACGATCAAGCTGAGCGAATTACCGGCAAACAAAGTTCCGGTTTGCCGACGATATGTCCGGAACGCCCGAATCAGGTTGGCTGCAGCCGTGTTTTCCAATGTCCAGAGTGGCTCACTGATTCTCAAGTCAGACAATCCAGACGAAAATAACGCAGCTTCCAAACCGAATTCTGACTCCCGACAGGATGCGTCTACCCGATGCTCAAGTCGAGCCTCCCGACGTCCAGCGCGATTCGCGTCTTGGAATGTCGAGAGGAATCCATTGGCACGATGTTCTCCCGCGACTGGTAACGAACATTCTGCGGATTAAAACGACATTCAAGGAGACTAGTACTTTATGAAATGGAATAGCCGACAACTGTCTGCTATGGCAGCACTGTGCGGCCTGTTCACGGTTGCTATTGGATCCGCCGCGCCACAAACGCGTGCCGATCAAACCATAGGTCCGATACATGGAAAATCGCAGGTGCTATCGCAGGCATTGCAGGAGCCGGCGCGCTCATCGGCATCGTTACGTATGCAATGATCAAACACAATCACGACGTAACCGGCTGTGCGCGCTCCGGCCCGGCCCGGACGGCATGATGCTGATAAGCGAATCGGATAAGCAGACATACATGCTCGACGGGAACCTGGCTGCTATCAGGCCCGGCGATCGCGTTTCAATTTCAGGCAAAAAGGGCAAGCGGAATTCTGCAGGTACTCGCGAGTTGCTCGTCGAGAAAGTCACAAAGGACTTCGGGCCGTGCGAAGTTTCAAGCGGCGCACGCCAATAGCCCAATCTGGCCGAAATACAGGTGTACCCGGCTGCTACTTGGTATTCTTCATCGAGTACGACGGTCAAAACTTCAGCGCTCCAGGCTATTCAATTGCTCGCCGTGATACCTACTGTCGGATGGATTCTTCGAAGCGGCGACATATGAATCAGTGCCGTCACTTACTAACTCGCTGCAACGTTTCTTTAAGGCCTGGATGCAAATAATGTCCCTGCTCACTTGGCGATTTAACTTCCTCTACAGGAATGCGATGTGCGTTGGCATAGGCGTCATGACGGACTCCCGTGACCTGCCATGAAACCTCGACACCTGGCTTGCTGGTCTCAATGACGAACCGGTTATCGCGGACCTTCTCAACCACGATCGCCTGCGCGAATCGGCCAATCACGGTGAGCTGATAGCGGAAGTCGCCGTTCAAGGCCTCGAAGTAAGCTGGCAGTTGAACCGTAGCGCGTCCGTGACGATCCGTGACCACGTTGCCGTTGTAGATGTTCATCATGTCCGGGCTCTCGACGAAGGAGTGCGAAAGCGTCTTATGCAAGGGATCGAGCGGATCGTCGATCTTGAACGATCCGCCGCTTTTGCTCACGGTTCCGTTCACGGTGAGGCTGCCAGCGTAGAAACCATTTCCGCTGGCATCGACGGAAAAGACATTGGTGTAATTGGGACCGGATTGACCCAGCAGAACAAGTCCCGAGCCGGCGTGCGTCCTGAATGAGCCTGCTACACCGTTTGGACTTTCGACTTCTCCGGTGACTGCAATGGGATAGCCGGAGATTGCTGAGCTGTGAGCAAACATCGCGGCTCCATCCGGGCTGGCCGTTGAGAAGAATCCTCCGAAGGCGTTTCCCGACGTGGCGTAAGCATCACCCATGACTCCGGCACCGTATCCAGTGCTCCCGGTATCGCCTGCAACACCATACACGTTGGTCGCGGTTGAACGCGCATGACCATACACTCCAACCGACACATTAGCACTACTGGTTGTCGTCCCCTCCACCGCGACAGGCTTGGCACTAGTCACTTGCTGGTTGAGCAATGCCAGCCCTTTGCGGGCCTGCGCTGCGGCTGGCTGGTCAGGGTACTCGCTCAGAATTCGCTTGTACACCTCCTTCGCCTGCCTGCCCAGCTTCTCGCCACACCCCGCGAGGCGCAGCAGAGCCTTGGCGCGAACATCGCGCGGGGCTGATAAATCAGTAGCGATCTTGTCGTAGATCGTCATAGCAGATTTCACATCGCCATCGACATCTTCCTTCTCGATCCCCGATTGCAGCAGCACGCCGGGCGAAGTGGGTGCGGACTGCGCCAACGCCAGTTTATCTCCAGCAATTGTGCCCAGAAGAAGCAGTAGATAAATCAACAATCCGGCTACGCTCCCACTCCGCCAAGTTCCTGACGGGCTTGCAAGTGCGATCCGATCTTTTGTGTCCGCCTGTCTCCGCATGAACTGTCTTAGGAGTTCGCGCATGGTGCTCCTCTGGCTTTTCGAGACCCAGAATGCCAGCGTTCGATACTTTCCAAATCGCCGGTGAATCTTCTGTGTGCATCTCTTGACATTTCATCTTTTAACCATCGAATCGGTAACCTACTCCCCGCACGCTGATAAGGTAACTGGGAACTGAGGGCTCGTCTTCGATCTTCTTGCGCAGCGAAGCGATGTGGTTATCAATCACTCTATCGGTGACGGCGATTCCGGTGCCCCATACCTCGTCGAGCAGGCGCTCGCGCGTGAGCATGCGACCGCGGTTGCGGATGAATGCGGCAAGCAGCTTGAGTTCTGTTGCTGTCGTCTCCACGCACTTCCCGTTGCGCCGCAGTTCGAATCGGGTCAAATCCAGTTCACAGGTGCCAAAGCGATGAACACCATCTCCATAGCTCGCCGCTCCCTGGTTGGCCGGAGGTTCCGTCGTTCGACGCAGCACTGCGCGAATGCGGGCGCGCAATTCTCGCAAGCTGAAAGGCTTGGTCACATAATCATCGGCGCCCATCTCAAGACCAAGGACCTTTTCCGCCTCGTGCGTCTTTGCGGTGAGCAGAATGATAGGAGTTTTCAGCCCATGATGGCGGAGCTGCCGGCATATTTCAAAGCCGTCCTTGTTGGGAAGCATGATGTCGAGCAGGATGAGGTCAAATGACTCCGCCAGTACCCGCGGAACAGCCTTTGCGCCATCATCGATAACTTCCACTTCGTACCCTTCGGTCTGTAGGTCAGTCTCTAGGCTGAATGCTATGCCGGGCTCGTCTTCAACCACCAGAATCTTCACTTTCAGCTCCTTTCTTAGAGTCGACCAACGGTATCACAAGCGTGAACGTGCTGCCGACGCCAATCTCGCTTTGCAGGCGGACTTCCCCTCCCATTGAATGGACTATCTGCTGAACCATCGCGAGGCCAATGCCCGTCCCCTTGATTCCTGCCTTCTTTGCCGCATCGCCACGTACGAACTTTCTAAACACTGCCTTTTGTTCCTCCGCGCCGATACCCATGCCCTGATCACGAACTGAGATGATCACGCTATGATCCTGGACTGCGCCATTCACCCACACAGTGCGGCAAGCTGGTGAGTATTTCATAGCGTTGTCGAGCAGGTTTCTAAGCGCGCGACCGAATGCCTCCTGATCTACATGAATTGTGGTTGCTGTGGAACCATCAGCCGATCCAAGATTCGTTTCTACGTTGAATCCATTTGTTTTGGCTTGTTGAATGAAGTCGTCAACCGTGGTACGCGCTAACTCGAATGCGTCGTGATCCGCGGCCCAGTACTGCTTCCGGCCCGATTCCATGCGCCCAAAGTCGAGCAGGTCTTCAACCAGCCGATGCAGGCGCGCGGTTTCGTGATCCAGAAATATGTAACTCTGCTGGCGGCGGGCCTCGCTCGGAATTCGCTGTTGTACCAGCATTTCCGTTATAGAACGCAGCGTTGTAAGTGGGGAGCGGAAATCGTGCGAAACCGCGGCCACGAAATCCGACTGGAGTTGTGCCACCTGCAACTCTCGACTTATGGCGCGATGTACCACGTACCCCGCGCCGAGGATGACTATCAGCATGAGGGCGGCGCCACCTACAATGAGTGAGCGACGACTTGAGGCAGGCCCAGAGATCGGCTGAAGACTAGAGAATTCAAGAGGACCGGGAATACCAGCTTCTTCCAGCGAGCGCGTTACGGTGAAGCCGGGCTCTTTTGCCTCGCCGAGCGCGAGCATTCTCCAATGAATGTCGCCTGAACTGGCGGGAGGTTTCGCAGCGGAGTGCAGCCAATCCGGCGGAGCTAGAACTGCACTTAGGCGGTCCGGCCTTGAATACCAGATCAGCAAAGATCTGTCTGGGAGGAGTTCCACGCCGCCAACATTTGAACCTTGATCCCGGAAATTTTGAAAAGTGTGGAAGAGGCTGGCAATTGTCGTGGAGAATTCAACAGAGGCCCTCGGAGGTTGTCCGGCCTCTAGTCCCAGGGCGTCAAGATCGGCCCAGTGGTAATCGAACGCATCGCGGCTAATAGGCCAACGTCCCCGAAGAAGACTTGCACGGAGATTCGACGCTTCGCTTTGAGCTTCCGGCTTGCGGTGTAGCCCTACCAGGATGCGGCAACGTGACCTCATCGCCAACAGCGCATAAGGCATTCCAGATGACGTAACAGCGTTCTCGCTCACGAGCTTCGCGTAGGTATCGAGAGCAGCTTTCGGTTGATTGGCTTTGTATTCGATGCGAGCCAGGCGCAGTAACGCTTCAGCTCTGATCGCGGGCCTTGCAGCGAGCGACTTGAGCAGGGCTATCGCACGCTCGTATTGTTGCTCGCGAAATTCCAGTTCATCGACCCCGTCGAAAGCGTCGGGCTCTGTCGCCTTTGGGGATGGAATGACCGGCGTAAACAGCAGTGGTCTCTCAGGGTAGATGTTGATCTTGTTTTCTGAGACTTCGACGAATGTGACTCCTTCGGGGAAGCGGGCCTGCAGAATGGCAATCGGCGGAAGATCGTTCAACTCCTGCACTCCGAGTTTCCAATCGCTGATGCTGCCTTTCACCTGGGCCAAAACGAGATCGGCCATCTGATTGAGACGCTCGTGGGAGCGCTGTAACTCAAGATTGCGATCCTGATCCAACAAGCGCAGGGTAAGCCAGACTTGCCATCCACCGAGGCACAAGACTCCTGCGAGAAGCACGGATAACCACGTCCGCGCGGGAATTTCTTTGAGGGGCCAACGCTGCACCCCAGAAGTATAACGTCGGCCTGTCAGCCTTCCTTCTGATTTGTGTCAGGGTTTTGTCAGCGCTCGTGGACTTCCAAACCAGGGTCTTCCGACGGAAATCATCTCCAGACAATGGCCTGGCCTCGAATCTTAGTCAAACTCCTGCAATTATCAGCAAGTCCTGACGAAATCTATACGGAACCCAAATCCGGCATGCGGATTCGAGTACATTGTCGGCGAATCCTGACCAATCAAGCATTCATATTTAACTGAGTCCCGATTCGGCTCACACAGTCCTCCGCCATTGTTAGGTTGAGATCTAAGACGGTACCACCGCAACCAGCGTGTTCGCTCAACAGCAAGTAGTCCGAGGCGAGATTCCTTTCAACTTCACCGTGGGCGAGAAGGTTTTGCCCGCGGGCGAGTATATCGTCGTTCCTCAAGGCAACCACTCGTTGAAGATCCAAAGCGTGGGCGGCTGGAATTGGACCATCGTAACGGGCTCTCAGAGCTACCATGACGCGTCTGATGGCAGCCGATTGGAATTTGATCGCATCGGCGAGTCGTACTTCCTGCACCGCGTTCTCTGCCCGTCGCTTACCGCGTTGAACATCGATGTACCGCTTCGGCGATCTGAAAAAACAGCCAGAGAGCAGGCTAGCCTTCTGTCGAACGCGAAAGTCTTACTTGTCCTGAAATAGCCGAACTCTGGCAAATGCGCAAACCGTACGAGTGGCCCGATTCAATGCTAACGGGCCGCTCGCACGCCAAGAAATGATTAAGTTCTCCGCAAATTTGCCCAAATTCCACGAATGGAGGAACAGATGAGCTTTGCCTGGAGCGTATTCTCTGCCGTAGCGGTATTAGCCTCGTCGCTGAGTGCCGCGCCTGCGTCTCTGTGCGCGCAGTCAGATACCGCGACGAAAACAGCCGAAATTGGGCTTGCTCAGACTGCTGGTCGACCCACAGCGCCGCCGTTTACGTATGCAGCCAATACGCAAATGACGAACGCCCAACAAGTCTCGACAGTAGATCAGACTGGAAACATCAGCGGTACTGTCTTGGATGCGCAAGGTGATCTTGTAACGGGTGCAACTGTCGTCGTCGAAAGCGCGAATTCTGCAGATCGCCGTAGCCAGATCGTGGATGACAACGGCTTTTTCAATTTTGCTGGACTTAAGCCGGGGCTGACTTATCACGTGACGATAAGCGCAAAGGGATTCGAGGATTGGACATCTCCGCCGATCTTTGTTTCCGCGGGCCAGTTCTTTGACGTCAGCGGGATAAAGATGAAGCTGACCGGCGATAACACTTCGGTGAGGGTCTACTCGACGACCGAACAGATTGCAACGCAGCAGGTCGAGATTGCAGAGCAGCAGCGTGTGCTAGGCATTATTCCAAATTTCTATGTCGTCTACGATTCAGAAAACGCCGTGCCTTTGACGAAGAAGCTGAAGTTCCACCTGGCTCTCAAGGTTTCGATTGATCCAATCGCCATCGTAGGTGCGGCTTTCATGGCTGGCGTCAATCAGACGTTCGATCGGCCGGGTTACGTCCAGGGTCTCAAAGGGTATGGTCAGCGTTTTCGGCAGGAATATGCAGACGGGGTGACGGACATCATGTTTGGTGGCGCCATTCTTCCGTCGCTGTTGCATCAGGATCCCCGATACTTTTACCGAGGCACGGGCACAATCAAGTCGCGCGCCTTGCATGCATTGTCGAATCCATTTATCTGCAAAGGCGACAATGGCCGCTGGCAGCCAAATTATTCGAGTATTGGAGGAGATCTGGCCTCAAGTGCAATCTCCAACCTGTATTATCCGCAGGCAGATCGTGGCGTGAGAGCCACGTTTGAAAACGTGTTGATCTCGACGGCCGAACGGACTGCCAGCAGCCTGTTTCAGGAATTCGTGCTGCGCAAGCTTACGCCACATAGCAAGCGCAATCAATAGTTTTATTGTCGCTGCAACTTCCGGTTTGACGGTAATGCGCCACGGACGGCTATGCCATGACTATTTCTGCAATCTGGTTCGATGGCCGCCACAGGAAGTTTTGTGCCATCAGGCTGCCTCGTGACGCGGATTTGAATCGTGTGTCGGCAAATCCTGACGTATTCCGCACTCATATTTGACTTAGTCTCGATCTGGCGCAAACAGTCCTCAGGCATTGTCAAGATCGAGAGTCTAGAACGGTGCCTCAGAACGGTGCTACATGGCTCGAGGTTAAAGAAAACGAAGGACAGCTCGGGTGACCAGGTCTTCAAAGTGGAGAGATTAGCGAAGAACTATGGCCCTTGCCAGGTGAACCTGGCGCAGAATGGCGTCGCGGCACGATAAACAACCGGGACAGTACCCAGCGTGAAGCGT
>DATFSO010000108.1:0-62420 GCA_035262585.1 Occallatibacter sp.
GATACTTCAGCGTGAAAACGCAACCGCTGTTTTTCCTATATCGTTCGCTCATTCGCGGCAAGTATACAGGTGCCGCTCAACTAACACAAAACGAGCGGCCCTTCGCACCGCACGCCCTTTCCGCTGTCGCCTGAAGGCGAAAGTCCCCAAGGCGTAACTTCTATGGCAATCCCGCCCGCCGCAAGCAGCACCACGATCGGATAAACGCCGCGCCAGGCCGCCGCCAGACACACAAGTCCCAACAGCGCAAGCCCCCACCCGCGAACGGCGGACTTCCCCAGGCTCCACACGGCTTGCAATACAATCGCCACCATCACGGGCTTGGCGCCGAACAGCAACCCTGTCGCCTGCGGCAGGCTGCCCAAGTGCACATAGGCCCAGGCCAGCGCCAAGGTTGCCACGGAGGCCGGCAGGATGAAACACACTCCGGCAACGACGAGCCCCGTGACTTTCGCGCGCCTATACCCAAGTGCCATCGCCACCTGTGTCGAGCTGGGCCCAGGGAGCAGATTGCAGGCGCCCACAAGATCGAGGAACTCGTCGCGGCTCAGCCAGCGCCGTGCTACCGCGTCGCGCTCCATTAGCGCTATGTGCGCGGCGGGTCCGCCAAACGCAGTCAGTCCCAGGCGCAGAAAAAACGCGAACACCTCACCGATCGGAGAGCATGTCCGCGTCCCCTTCTTGGTTCGTCATTTCCCCTTGAGGCTGATCTTCATCCCGCTGTCGACGAGAATCGCCATCAACCCGAAGAGCATCGCCAGGTCCGTTCGCGCTTCGTGAATGAAACTTAGCAAGCCGTAGTGGTCGAGCTTGGGCGGCGCGAAAACTCCCAGGTGCCGTCCGAGCAGGATAGGCGCCTTGGTCGTGAAGATCGCGGTCAGGATCACGATCAGCAGCAAAAGCGCCGCATCGCCTGCATACAGATTCAGAACCAGCGCGCCGCCTGCCGCGATCTCCACCGCGCCCACGATCGGCGCAAGAAAATGAGGAAACGGTAGCCCAATGTGCGCGAATCGTCCTGCGCCCAGTTCGCCCGGGTAAACGAACTTCAAGATTCCTTCAGTCAAAAACACAACCCCAACAATGATCCGAATCAGGATCATGGGAAGATTCTTGCGCATTGCTCACCCCTGTTTTGTTCCCAGCAGCGTTTCGATATCTTTCCTGAGGCTCTCCGGCTTCGTCATCGAAGCATAGCGCGCTACGACACGGCCATTTCGATCCACCAGGAACTTCGTAAAGTTCCACCGGATCGCTCCGCTGCCCAGCAGCCCCAGCAATCCCGGTTTCTCTCTCCTCAGAAACCGGAACAGCGGATGCGCGTTTTCGCCATTGACCTCGACCTTCGCGAAGATCGGAAAGCTCACGCCATAGTTCTTCTCGCAAAATGCGCCGATCTCCGCCGCGCTCCCCGGCTCCTGCGCACCGAACTGGTTGCAGGGAAATCCAAGCACTGCAAACCCTCGGTCCATGTATGTTCGATAGAGCCGCTCCAGACCCGCGTATTGCGGCGTGAATCCACACTGGCTCGCCGTGTTTACAATCAGCAGCACTCGGCCTGCGAACTCTGCGAGCCTCGCTGGCTGGCCCTCCAGCATCTCGGCTGAAAAATCGTAGACAGTCCGCGCGGCTTCCGTCATCGGTCCCTTTGTCCGGCCTTCCGGAAATTAAGTGCTTGGAAATCCTTCCGGTTCTGAGGATGTCATGTTGGACTTGCCTGCGTCTAAGAATCGTGCATTTCGCTCAATTCAAGCATTCGGTGTCCCCAGGAGCCGGGGGTTCGTGGGTGATCATCCGGGGACGGGATGTTGGGTGGGTCCGTGGGCACTCAATCAAGCAGCACCGGCGCCGCCATTTTGGTCCGGTAAACTGATTTTGGGACCCCAATAAGCGGGCGATTGTCGATTAGGGATGTTGTGGAGTTTTGCAGTCGTTTTCTTTCCTCCGCTCATCGCAATTGATTCCGCAGATGGCGAGTTCCCCGAATGACGCGATGGGAGAGTTCCTGCGGACGGGCGGTCCACAGGTGCTCATGAGCGCGGCAGGAGATTGTGGGAAGGATTTCGGTTTCCGGGCCGAGCGATTCATCGGTGGTTCAGGTGAAGGCATCGCGCTCAGAAGATGCCATCTTTGAGATGGTAAAATCAATCTTTCCTAAAGGCTGTAACCAGAACTTAAGCAGTGAGGGTGTGCATATTCTTCCCGTGAAGCCTTACCTTGGACCGCACCAGTACTTGTGCTCGCCGCAGGACTCCAACCCGGTGAAGATAGGGGGCCCCGACGGACTGGTCTTAGTCCCTGGGGTACTCATCAGGCACGACTCGAATTCCCGCCAGAGGTGGGCAACCGCGCTCCGTTCCCGGCTTGCCCTTCTCCTGCTGCTTCTCTTTTCGACCGCGTCTGTCTTTGCGCAGCAATCGACGACCATCGATTCGATCCGGGTCATCGGCAATCGCCGCATCCCCAAGGAAACCATCCTCGCCCGCATGTTCACACATCCCGGCGACACCTATGATCCGGTTTCCATCGAACGCGACTTCAACTCTCTGTGGAACACCGGCTACTTTGAAGACCTCCGCATCGAGCGCGAAGACACAGAGAAGGGCATCATCCTGAACGTCTTCGTTCGCGAACGTCCCTCTATCCGAGAGATCAACTACAAGGGAAACTCTTCCGTCTCCACGTCAGACATTCTCGACCGGTTCAAGAAAGAGAAGGTGGGCCTATCCGTCGAAGGACAATACGATCCGACCAAGATCAAGCGCGCTGAAAATGTCCTGAAAGAGTTGCTTGCCGAGCACGGCCACCAGTTCGCCACCGTCAAAACCGACGTGAAGACGATCCCGCCCGCCTCCGTACAGATCAACTTCGCCATCAAGGAAGGCCCAACCGTCAAGGTCGGCCAGATCAAGTTCGCCGGCAACGAGCACCTGAGCGCCCGCACCCTTCGCCGCTCGATGAAGAATCTCAGGCCGGTCGGCATTCCTTACTCTCTGATCTTCGAGAATCTTTTCGCACGCACCTTCGACGCCTCGAAACTTGACGAAGACACCGAGCGCGTCCGCTTTGCCTACCGCGACAAGGGCTACGCAAACGCCGCCATTGAGACTCCCCGTACCCAGATTCGCGACCAGGGCGGTCTGAACTGGTTTACCTTCCGCCCCAACCGCGGCAAGCGTATCGACATCCTGATGCCGGTCGAGGAGGGCGCCCGCTACCGTCTCGGCTCCATCACCTTTACCGGCAACAGTCCCCGCGTGAACCCGAAAGCCCTCCGCGCCAGCTTCAACATCAAGGATGGCGACTGGTTTAACGCAACCCTGGTCGGCAAGGGTCTCGAAAATCTCAAGAAGGCTTACGGGCAGCTCGGCTATATCAACTTCGGCGCCATCCCCAAACCTGTTTACGACGAACAGAAGAAGACCGTCTCGCTCCAGATCGACATCGACGAGGGCAAGCAGTTCTACGTCTCGCGCATCGAGTTTTCGGGCAACACCATCACCCGCGACCGCGTCATCCGCCGCGAGTTGCTCCTCGATGAAGGCCAGATCTATAACTCACAGCTTTGGGAATACAGCTTGCTGCGTCTGAACCAGCTCGAGTACTTTGAACCGCTCAAGGTCGAGCAGGACTCCGAGGCACATCAGAATGCGGATGCGGGCACTGTAGACCTGCTGTTGAAGGTGAGGGAGAAGGGCAAGAACTCGATCGGCCTCAATGGCGGAGTCAGCGGTCTCTCCGGCGCCTTCCTCGGTGTCAACTATCAGACCAACAACTTCCTTGGTCTTGGTGAGACACTCAGTGTCCAGGGAAACATCGGCAACGTGAGCAGGCAGTTTCTGTTCGGCTTCTCGCAGCCCTACGTAAGGAACCGCCCGCTCAACATCGGATTCCAGATTTACAACAATAAGACCGACTACAATGCAGCCAAGTCCTACCAGACGACCACCGGACTTGCCCAGAACCTGAGCGCTGCGCAGCAGTCCCTCACTCAGAACTACAACCAGGCTGCCGATGGATTGAACTTCTCGCTGGGCTATCCGTTGCGCCGTCACACCTTCCAGCGCGTGGGCTTTACATATTCGCTCTCGCGCGCGTCGATCACGGCATTCAGTGCTGCATCGCAGACGTTCTTCCAGACCATCAGCTTCCGTTCGGGCATCCAGGGATCGAACGCCCTGTCCGGTATCGTGACAAGCCAGATTTCGTTGACTTACAGCTATAACTCGGTCAACAACCCCCTCCGTCCACGTACCGGCAAAGAGGTCACGGCAGCGTTCCAGTTGGCCGGCATCTGGGGCAATGTGCGGTACTTCCAACCGTTCGTGGCCTACAAGAGCTACCGTTCGATGCACTACCTGACACCGAGCCCCAATGGGCGTAACGTGCTTGCTCTTCGCGCACAGCTCGGTTACGTGCAGGGCTTCGGCGGCGATGTGGCGCCTCCTCAGAACCGCTTCTACTCCGGTGGTGAAAGCGAACTGCGCGGCTTCGATATTCGCGGCGCAACTCCTTACGGATACGTGCCCACCCGCCAGACTGTGCTGCTCACCAATCCAGACGGCCAATGCGTTCCGCGCGATCCTAACAATCCGCAGCTCGGTCAGTGCATCCAGGTTCCGATCCCGACCTACGGCATTGCTTCAATCGGCGGCGACACCAGCCTCACAACCAATGCCGAATATCGCATTCCGATCATCGGTTCGGCGATGTTCGCTTTCTTCGACGACTTCGGCATGAATGTCGTCACAAACCGCGGCCAGCTCAAGCAGAGTCCGGAGGGCTTCGCCTCCCTCACAGCACCGCTTTATGGCTGCCCGGTCTATAACAACGGTTCCTGCCAGGGCGGCATACCCGGTTCGCTCGTCGGATTCCAGCGCGACATTCGTCCGATCCTCGGCACCAACGTCGTCCCGCGTATGTCGGTGGGTGCGGAATTCTCGATCATTATGCCGGTCATCAATGCACCTTTCCGGCTCTATTACGCGTACAACCCGCTCCGGCTCTATGAGCGACCCTACTGTAACGACGTGGTCCTCGGCGCCAAGGTTCAGAGCTGCTCGGCCCAGCTGATTACCCGCGACCTGTTCCCCCCGGGCGGTGCGGGCGACTATACCTGGCAACAGGCGATCCAGGCTTTCGGCGCGCAAAATGTCTTCCGCGAGCCGCGCAAGACGTTCCGCCTCAGCGTCTCCACCACGTTCTAGAGAGTAGGGAGTAGTAAATAGGGAGTAACATGCAACCCAATGTTCGTCACTCCCTACTCCTACTCCCGCTGTCGTTTGACCCTCCCCTCACTGCATCCATATAATCCTTGCTAGTTCCTGCTGGACGTCTCCGTCCTCGGCTTTTGTCTCTGCCTCACTTATGCGGAGTCCCAACAAAAAAGGGAAGAGACCAGGGTCCACGGCAAGAAAGAGTTCGCTGCCGGGGTTGAAGAGAAGGATCGAGGTTTCTCAGGAGGCAACAGGCTCGTAATCGAGAGCCTTCCAGGAATTTCAAGGAGTAGGATCTACATGAATCGCAACATCGCCACAATAGCCGCGCTGGCCTCGTGCCTCGCGCTCAATGCCGCTGCGCAATCGCCCACTGTGGCCGCCGCCGCACCAGCTACGCCGGACACACCCGCCGGAAATCCCAAGATCGCCGTCATCGTTTTCCAGGAGGCGGTCGCCCAGACCAACGACTTCCAGCGCCGGTTCGCGGACCTGCAGAAGAAGTATGATCCCAAGCGCCAGCAAATCAAGTCGCTCAACGATGAGATCGCCTCGCTTCAGAAGGATCTCCAGACCAAATCCGCCACCCTCAGCGATGGAGAGCGCGCCACCAAGGCAAAGCAGCTCGACGACAAGCAGAAGGAACTGAAGCGGACCGGAGAAGATGCGCAGAGCGACTATCAACAGGACATGCAGCAGACCTTCGCAACGGTAGCAGCCAAGGTGGAGGAAACCGTCGATTCCTACGCCAAGGAGCACGGCTACAGCGTGGTGCTAGACGGCGGCAATCAGCAGCTTCCGGTCGTCATTTATGCCAACCCTTCTGTTGACATCACCAAGGCGGTCATTGAGGCGTATAACGTGAAGTCGGGCATTCCCGCACCGGAACGTACCGCCGCGCCGGGCGCGACTGGAGCCACGGGAACCGCCGCTCCAAGGAGCACAGTTCCGAGGCCGACCACAGCTCCCAAGGCCCCCGCTGTCCACTAAGCCATCGGTGCCCTTCAGACAACAGAGGCCCCGCTTCAGCGGGGCCTTTGTGCATTTCAAAGCCATCCCTGGCCCTAATCCCTAGTCCCACATCCCTTTTTCTCTATTCCCTGTCGTTTGACCCCCTTACCCCCTGCCCCTATAATCCAACTAGTTCCTGCTGGTGTCTTCGTCTGCTTCTTTTCTCGTCTTTGCTTCCGTCAAAATGTGGGAGCCCCTCGAGAAAGTTTGTCGTGAGGCTTATTGTTAGAAGCAGCCTGAAGGCTGCGGCTTGCCCGTGTGCGAAGGACCGGGAATTCTGAAGGAGTTTTCAAGTCAAAATGAAGCGCTCTGTTGCACTAGTTCTAACGCTGGCCTCAGGTCTGGCCCTGACTGCCGCCGCCCAAACGCCGTCCGCGCCTGCTGCCGCCGCTGCGCCAGTCGCCACAACCACTGCCGGCCCGACCAAAATTGCGGTCATTTTCTTTCAGGTGGCTGTCGCCCAGACCAACGAAGGCCAGCGCAGCTTCTCCGATCTGCAGCGCAAATACGCGCCCAAGCAGGCACAGCTCAAGGCCATGAACGATGAGATCGACGGCCTGACAAAGCAGCTTCAGACCCAGGGTGACAAGTTGAGCGAGGAGGAGCGCTCCACGCGGGCCAGAACCATCGACGATAAGAAGAAGCAACTCGATCGCAGCGCAGAAGACGCGCAAAACGATATGCAGAACGAGATGCAGGAACTCTACAACTCCCTCGCTTCCAAGGTCTACGACGTGCTGAGCGACTATGCCAAGCAGCACGGCTACACCCTTATACTCGATGCCGCGCAGCAACAGAATCCGGTTCTTTATGCCAGCGACTCGACGGACATCACAAAGGCGATTATTGCCGCCTACAACCAGAAGTCCGGAGTGCCGCCACCGGCCGCGCAGCCGGCTTCGGGTACACCGGGTGTTACGCCGTCGGCTCCCAAGCCCAACACACCCAATGCCCCGGGTGTCCACTGAGCCCCAGGCTGATTCAAGAAGAAAGGCCCCGAAATCGGGGCCTTTCTTCTTTGCGCTGAAATCTCATTCCCGGAACCGAGACTCGGTGACAAGCCGCCCTCTCTCCACCCATACTGCCTGTGGAAAAAACTGTGGATCGCGAACTACCCGATCCTCAGAATTGAGGCATTTTCACCACTTGCCAATTGGCGCCGGCTTTGATACACGTAAGAAGCTCCTTATTTTTCTAGTAGAAGCATCGGCTGGCACAGCCATGCTAACGTGAAATCCCTGTCCGGACCCGCCACAGCCTCTATCGCAAGCTTTCCACAATTTCAGGTGAAAAACCTGCAAACGACTTCGTGCATCCAAGCATGGTTTGCAAGTTATTTTTGCTGGTCTTCACCTACGCGTAACACGGCCAGGAATGCTTCCTGAGGGATATCCACCTTCCCGATCCGCTTCATGCGCTTCTTGCCTTCTTTCTGCTTTTCCAACAGCTTGCGCTTGCGGGTGATATCGCCGCCATAGCACTTGGCAAGTACATTCTTGCGTAGCGCACTCACTGTTTCGCGTGCAACAATTTTCGATCCGATGGCGGCCTGGATCGCTACTTCGAACTGCTGCCGCGGGATCAGCTCCCGCATCTTTGCAACCAGCGCCTTGCCGCGCTCGTAGGCAAAGTCCCTGTGCACGATGATCGAGAGCGCATCGACCGGTTCGCCCGAAACCAGGACGTCCAGCTTCACCATCGGGGACTCCCACTCGCCGGACAGCGAATAGTCGAGCGATGCGTAGCCGCGCGAAATCGACTTTAGCCGGTCGTAGAAATCCAGGACGATTTCATTCAGCGGCAACTCGTACGTCAGAAGCACCCGCGTCGACGTCACGTATTCGAAGTTGATCTGCTTGCCGCGCTTCTCCTCGACCAGCTTGAAGATTCCACCCACGTATTCTTCGTTCGTCAGGATCTTCGCCAGGATCACTGGCTCGCGGATCGAATCGATATTTGTCGGATCGGGCCATCGCGAAGGATTGTCCACCTCAAGCGTTGACCCGTCCGTCATCTTTACGTGATAGCGCACGCCTGGAGCCGTCGTGATCAGGTCCAATTCATACTCGCGCTCCAGCCGCTCCTGGATGATCTCCATATGCAGCAGGCCAAGAAATCCGCAGCGGAACCCGAAGCCGAGTGCAACCGAGCTCTCTGGCTCGAAGAAGAACGACGAATCGTTCAGTCGCAGCTTCTCGAGTGCGTCGCGCAGCAATGTGTGTTCGTGCGAATCCACCGTGTAAAGCCCGGCAAAGACCATCGGCTTGATGTCTTCGAATCCGGGCAGCGCAGCAGGCGCAGGCCGGTCGTCCTCCGTTACCGTGTCGCCGATACGGGTGTCGCTCACATTCTTGATGGTGGCCGCAAAGAATCCCACCTCGCCGGCTGAGAGTTCTGCTATCTCCATCGGCTTTGGAACCAGCACGCCCATCGACTCGATCTCGAACGACTTCCCATTCGACATCAGCCGGATATGCTGTCCTTTGCGCATCGTCCCCTGCATCACGCGCACTAGCACGATCACGCCTCGATAGGCGTCGAACCACGAGTCGAAGATCAATGCCTGCAGCGGCGCATCGGGGTCGCCCTTCGGCGGTGGCAGCCGATGCACAATCGCCTCCAGCACGTCCTCCACGCCCTGCCCGGTCTTCGCGCTCACCGGAATCGCATCGGTTGCATCCAGACCGACGGCCATCTCGATCGCCTCCTGGGTCCGCACGATATCGGCCGAAGGCAGGTCGATCTTGTTGATGACAGGAATGATCTCCAGCCCGTGGTTGATCGCCAGATACGCATTCGCCAGCGTCTGCGCCTCAACGCCCTGGCTGGCATCCACCACCAGCAACGCACCCTCGCAGGAGGCCAGAGACCGGGAAACCTCGTAGCTGAAGTCCACGTGTCCCGGTGTGTCGATCAGGTTTAGCTGATACGCCTCGCCGTTGCGCGCCTTGTACATCATGCGTACGGCATGCGCTTTGATCGTGATTCCGCGTTCCCGCTCCAGGTCCATGGCGTCAAGGATTTGCGCCTGCATCTCACGCAGGGCCACCGAGCCCGTCAATTCAAGCAGGCGATCGCTCAACGTCGACTTTCCATGGTCGATATGGGCAATAATCGCGAAATTTCGCAGGAATTTTACGTCCATCAGAGGTAGGTAATCACTGCAACGGCGGTACTAAAGTATGTGATGTCTCCATCGCTTAGCTTATCATCGGGGTAGTACCTTCTGCTTTTGGGGTATAACCGGTTTCATCGATACATCCATGCTCAATCCGTCGACTGTGAGCTCTGCGACCAAAGCGGATCTCAGGAACTTTGCGAAGCGGCGCCAGTGGTTGATGAAACCGGTTCTAGTGTTGTCACAGCATCAACCGTTGCGCATGATTCTCAATCGTTTCGGCCGTTTCTGTTGCGCCGCGTCGGCCCTTGTGCTGGCCGTTTCGCTTACGGGATGCGACCCTCAAAAATCCGCAAAATCAGCCGCGACCCCGGCGGCTCATGCGCTTGCACCAGCCGTAGCCCCGGCCGCACAGCAACCCGCCCCTGCACCGGCATCTCCTCCGCAGACGACTGTGCAGAACGAGAAGGTACGTTCGCTCATCGAGCAGGTGGAAAAAGCCTACGCCGACGGCCAGGCCGACTACAAAAAGGGAGACCTCGTCTCAGCAAAGTCAGACTTCGACCATGCCGTCGACCTGATGCTCACCAGCGGAATCGATATCAAGTCGACCCCGCAGCTTCAGGACGAATTCGACCGTGTAGTCGATCAGATCAATGGGCTCGAGATGGAAGCGCTCCGCCAGGGCAATGGCTTCGCACCGAGGACTGAAGCAACGCCTGCCGAAGCCGCCAGCGACGTAACCTTCGTGGTCGATCCCAACATTGTTGCCAAGGCAAACGCAGATTTGGCGACCACCAAGTCCGACCTTCCGCTTGTGGTCAATGATTATGTGGCTGCATACATCAACTTCTTCGCCAACACGACAAAAGGCCACAATACGCTGCTCCACGCCTTCCAGCGCGCCGGGCGCTACCGGTCCATGATCGAGCGCATCATGAGCGAGGAAGGGGTTCCGCACGACCTGATCTATCTGGCCGTCGCCGAGTCCGGCTTTCAGCCTCGCGCCATCAATGCCCGCTCCCGGGCGGGCGGCATGTGGCAGTTCATGCCATATGGCAACTATGGCCTCGCTCGCAACAGCTATGTCGATGAGCGCTTCGACCCGGAAAAATCAACCCGCGCCTATGCCCGTTACATGAAATACATCTATAACCAGCTCGGCGACTGGTATCTCTCCATGGCGGGCTATGACTGGGGGACCGGAAATATCCAGCGCGCGGTCGAGAAGACCGGCTATGCCGACTTCTGGGAGCTATACCGGCGCAACAACCTGCCGGGTGAAACCAAGAATTACGTGCCCGAAATCCTGGCGGCCATCATCATCGCCAACCACCCCACGCAGTACGGCTTCGATGAGATCACGCTTGACCCGCCGGTCCTTACCGATACTGTAACCATTCACTACTCCGCCGACCTTCGCCTGGTCTCGGACATCGTCGGTGCGCCGGTTGACGAGCTTGTTGCCCTCAATCCGAGCCTTCTGCGCCTGGTCACGCCGCCTGAGACCGAATTCGACCTTCACCTGCCTGCCGGCACCGCTGCACTCTTCCAGGAGAAGGTCGCGGCCATCCCCGAGAGCAGGCGCAATTCCTGGCGCTATCACAAGGTGAACCCGGACGACACCATGGCCACGGTTGCCCGCGCGTACCGCGTAAGCCTTGGAGAGCTGGCCAGCGCCAACGATCTGAGCGAGACGGCGAAACTTGATGGCGTTGAAGCGCTCGTTGTGCCTGTACCGCCGACCGCTGCCCCCTCGTCCCACACCCTCTACTACACCACGCGCCGCGGCGACACGCTGGTCTCGGTCGCTGACCGCTTCGGCATATCGCTTACGCAGATTCGGCGCTGGAACAAGCTGCCGGCCAGCGGAATCAAGATCCCGGCCGGGCACCGCCTGCATGTGGCCGAACCCACTGTGGTCCGCGCCACCGCCGCCCGGAGGCGGCACGTGAAAGGCGCCCGCGAAATCGCCGCCTCCGAAGCGCCCTCGCATGGGGACCCACCGGCGCACGGTTCCTCTGGATCCACCTCCCATGCGTCGAGGAGCAGTCGCTCGGGGAGCAGCCGTTCGGGCCAGAGCAGCAAGTCTTCCTCGACAAAGTCCTCGCACAGCACGCATGCTTCGAAGCACTCCTCGCATACAAAATCGAAGTCGCACCCGGAAAACTAGCGAGCATCATGCTGCTCTTCACGTGTTTTGATAGCTTTTAATCCTGATGTGTTGTTAGAATGGCTCCGCATGCGGAGATGATTGTTCCGCACCTGCAGAGATGCAGAACGTTACGTGGGCAGCGGTAATCCGCTGGAGGCAATCGGAATGGACGAAGTGATCAAGATGTACGCGATGGATGACGGTAACTCCGACCTGGAGCCGGCTGAATTGAGCGCCGATCACGATGAACACGATGAACTGGACGACGAGGACGAAGAAATCGAAACCTCAAACGTGCTCACCTCCTCGGATGACGACGAAGATGTTGTTGTCGAAGAGGGTGTGATTGTTGTCGAAGTTCCCGGACCTGCACCAGCCCCCAGGAAGGCAGCAAAGAAAGCTCCGGCCAAGAAAGCAGTAGCAAAGACTCCGGCTCCGGCCAAGAAAGCAGCAGCAAAGACTCCGGCGCCAGCCAAGAAAGCAGCAAAGAAGGCTCCCGCCAAGAAGGCCGCAAAGAAGGCCGCAAAGAAAACCGCTGGCGCAAAGGGCGGAAAGGCCGCAAAGAAGTCCGCGGCAAAGCGCGCCACCAAAACCACAACCAGAGGTAAAAAGTTGGCCGTTAAAAAAGCAGCAAAGAAAGCTCCCGCCAAGAAGGCCGCAAAGAAGACTGCAGCAAAGAAGGCGGCGAAGAAGGCAGTAAAGAAGGCGGCAAAGAAGGCAACCAAGAAGACTGCCAAGAAGACTGCCAAGAAAAAGTAGGCGGTAGACTCAAAGGCAAGCAAAAAGGCCCGGCTCCCCGCCGGGCTTTTTTGCGTCTGCACAGCGGCCTCGTGTCAGGGCACGACTCAATCGTGCCCAAAACGAGGTATGTGTGCCCCATCCTTGCGCAGCAAGGGTGGGATGGCTAGGAGCTAGCAGCTAGAACCTGTCTTACATGCCATCTCTGATGCGCCACATAGTCCTCGATCAGGAACTGAAGCGTCACCGGCGCGTCATCGCCCACCACGCACCGCGTCGCCAGCCGTTCGCCCGGGATGCGGTCAACGATCGCCATCAGGATCTCGTGTTCGGTCTCCCACCAGTCCAGCAGGAGCGGCCACGGTTGGTCGGCGTAGCCATGCGCCGCCACCCAGGCATCCTGCGCGTACTTTGGCCCTTTGTAGGAGCCCTCACTGGCTGCCCGGACAAACCTCTGCCGGTTATTCGAAGCCGAGTCCAGCAGGTGGCCCACGATCTGCTTTCGTGTCCACCCGCCTTCACGCCACGGCACGTCTGCAAGGACCTCGGGCACCGAGACCAGCGCCTGATGCACCGCATCCAGATCCGCCCGAAACCTCTGTGCAACCTCTGTCACAGCCCCTCGCTAGACGGCATAAGCAGGCTCCACGTTTATGAGCTGAAAGTCTAAGAGCTGACAGCCGCTTCTACCCTTTCTTCGCTCCCTGAATCGCCTCGAGCACCTCGGTGGAGTGGACATTCGGATCGACCTTGGTCCACACCTTCACGATCTTGCCATGGGGATCGATCAAAAAGGTGTTGCGGTTCGCGATGGTCATCCCGTTGTAGTTGCCCAGCGACCCGTATTCGTCCACGACCTTGTGTTCGGGATCAGCCAGCAGGTGGAAGGTCAGGCCCTCTTTCGTGCAGAACTCCTTATGGCTGTCCACCTTGTCCACACTCACTCCCAGGATCACCGCATTCTCAGCCTCAAACTTCGGCAGATCGCGCTGGAAGTTGTGCGCCTCGATCGTACATCCCCTGGTCATGTCCTTGGGATAGAAGTAGAGAACGACCCACTTGCCGTGGTAGCTCGCGAGCGAAATGGGCGAGCCATCCTGCGAAGGCAATGTGAACGTGGGAGCAGTCTGCCCGGCCGAAGGCATCACATCATCGGCCGCTTGCACTGTGAGCCGCGGCGCCGCAAGCACAAGCGCAGCTGCGAGGACGAATAGAATCGCTTTTTTCACCTGTAACCTCCTGATCATCATTCGGGATTGAATGTCGCTCCGGGCCGACTCACCGGCTTATTTTACTCAGACGCAGCGCGAAGATGCGGGGACGCCGCGCTGCCCGCCAGTATAGCCTCGGACACCAACCGCGATTGTCACCAGACCGTTAGGAAGGTATTTCCCTGACCCCTGAAGCCTGTTCTCTGATCCCTACCCTCTCGGCACAGCCACGACCGCAATCCCCGCCTCCGCCGCCCGCTTCAGCAGCGTCTCGCGATCGAATAGTAGGGTTCGGCCTGCCTCGACGGACAGACACGTTGCCCCCGCCTTCACCATCGTCTCGATCGTCTTGATCCCGATCACCGGCACATCAAAGCGCATATCCTGGTTCGGCTTCGCGACCTTGACCACGGTCAGCTTGCGCTCAAGAGTTGAGGCTGGCGCCCCATCCTCTTCTTCGAGTGACCTCATCAAGGCTCCGGCACGCTCGATCGTCGCATCCGTACCTTCCATGGCTTCCACGGCAACGCAAGCCTGCGCGGCCACTACCACCGTCTGCCCGATATCAAAGCCGGCCAAGGCCCGCGCCACGCCCAGCCCATACTCGATGTCTTTCCGTTCGTCTTCCGTCGGCGCACGGCCTCCTGCCGCCTCAGTCAGTGGGCCCTCTTCAGCCAGCAGCGGCTCCAGAAACTGGGTCGAGCTCATTAGCTCGATGCCCTCATCGGCAAGCACCTTCGCCACCGCGCCCAGCAGCATATCGGTGTTGCGAGTGCGCAGATTCAGCAGCAGCTTGGCCAGTCGCCAGTCCGGCCGGATGCTCGAGAATATCTGCTTGTGCTTCACCTGCCCGGCCATCACAGCGGCCTTGACTCCCTCTTTTTGGAAGACCTCGATGAGCCGCGACAGCTCACCCAGGGAGAGCCAATGCACCGCAATCTTCTCGTCCGCCGCGGCACGATGATTGATCTCCGGGTCAGTCTCTTCGCGAATCGCGGCCACCGTCACCGCAAACCCCTGCGCCCGCGCCGCATCCAGCAGTAAAAACGGAAATCGGCCGTTACCGGCAATTAAACCGAGTTTCATGCATGGCGCTCCGCAATCTGGGCCTGCCAGAACACGAAAAGAGGCGCCCCAATGATCTCAAAGCCCGTAAAGCCGATAAAGGGCACAGGTGGCGCAGAGAGTCTAAGCATCGATATCAGCCGGCCGATCCCGCCGCCAGAGATCATTCCCCATAGCACTCGAAACACCGCCGTTTCTTTCTCAATCCGGGGCACTATCCACAGCATGGCAACACCAAGCCCGAGCCAGACGCCGCTGAAGAAACGAAGATTGCTGTCAACGAGCGCGTTGGCAGCAGGCGCGCTGAAGCATAGAGCGGATCGGAAATGCCAAACAACCCGATGATCCCCGTTACGCCGGGAACCATCGCCAGATCCGCTGAAATGACTTCGGGACTCCGCCTGCTCAAGACGATCCTCCAAACCCCAGATCGCTCCCAATCGTGCGCTTCTCAATTGCTGTCGCACGCCTCACTCGCTCATCTGATTACGCCCCGCTGGCTCTTCTCGATGAAATCTGCCAACAGCTTTGCATCGCCGCCTTCCATCGCGCGAATCTTCTCGAGCGCCTGCGACGTATTCATCTTCGCCGCTACCAGGTACCGGAACGCTTTCTGCAGCTCCTGCAACCTTTCCACCGTGAACCCGCGCCGCTGCAGACCAACCTTGTTTATGCCGAACGCCTTGTTCTCGCGCCGCGACGAAGTCAGCGAAAACGGGAGCACATCCTGGGTCACGATCGTCCCGCCGCCAATGAACGCGTGTTTGCCCACCGTGCAGTATTGGTGTACCGGGCTGAATGCGCCCACTGTGGCGAAATCCTCGATCGTTACGTGCCCCGCCAGGGTCGCCGCATTCGCCAGGATGCATCCGCTGCCCACGACGCAGTCGTGCCCGATGTGCACATACGCCATCAGCAGATTCCTCGAACCGACTCGCGTAATGCCGCCGCCCTTCGCGGTCCCACGGCTGATCGTCACGCATTCACGAATTGTGTTGTCGTCGCCGAGCTCGGTCTGCGTCGGCTCGCCGCCATACTTCAGATCCTGGGGCGCCACTCCGATTGACGTGAACGGATAGATCACATTTCGCACGCCGATCGTCGTGTGGCCATCCAAAACCACATGCGAAATCAGCCGGCACTCCTCGCCCAGCACCACTTCCGGCCCAATCGTCGAGTAGGGCCCTATTTCGCAGGAGTCGGGAACCACTGCTCCCTCAGCGATCACTGCGCTGGGATGAATGCTCACTCGCTCACCGGCGCGGTGGGCGCCTCTTCCTCAACCAGCCGTCCAGCCGAATTGTCGCCGTGCGCACGCCGCTCCCGTTCGCGCGTCACTACCGCGCAGGTCAATGTCGCCTCACACGCCAGCTTGCCGTCCACCGTCGCTCGGCCATGGATCTTCCCCGCCCTCAAGCGGAAGGAGAGGACATCCACCTCGATCCTCAACTGGTCGCCCGGCGTTACCGGTCGGCGGAACTTCGCCCGCTCGATGCCGGTAAAAACCACCAGCTTCTCTTGCCGATCCGGCAGCTCGTGCATCATGATGATGCCGCCCGCCTGCGCCATTGCCTCCACCACCAGCACTCCGGGCATGATGGGATATCCAGGGAAATGCCCCTGGAAAAACGGCTCATTGATGGTCACGTTTTTGATCGCCACCAGGCGCTTGGTCGCCTCAAATTCAGTGATCCTGTCGATCAGCAGAAAAGGGTACCGGTGAGGAAGAAACTGGAGGATCTCCTGGATGTCGAACGTCATTGCTCCGGCTCCACAAAGGCGCGCAATCACCCGCTTCGCGCTCCCTCCGGATTATAACGAAGCTAGCTAAAAGCTAAGAGCTAACAGCTAACCGCCGTTTCATTTCTTGATCTTCTTAGCCACCGCATTGATATCCCAGAAATCCGCTCCCAGATCCTGGTTATAGTGCGCCTTGTCGATGTATAGTTGCCGCACCATCTCGTCATTCTTCATGCGCGTGATCGAGAATGCCGTCGGGAACCCCTCCATATCGTGGTAGTCCGCATACTCCTCGCGATCCGTATTCTTGTCCTTGTAGACAGGGTCGCGATACTGGAATGTCCGGCTGAGCGGAAGATGGGTCTGCACATCGGTCTCGATCGTGACCGCCTCGTTCTCCGGTGAGATCAGTGTCACCTGGTCCGCAAGGTGACGCTCAGACATCTTCTGCCCTTCGTAGAGCAGAATCGTCTTCGGATCCTTCATCCACACCTTCATCGCCGTCTCAATCGAGTGATCGCGCCGCCGCATATAGTCATCCACCTGTTCCTGCGGCAAAGGCCTCGCTCCGCGATAGGTAACCTCTGTCCCCTTGCGGCCTAGGTAAAACTGCACCACATCGCGATGCTTCGTATACTCGAGGCGTTCGTGGTCGGGCCACTGGTGAAACTCCCAGAAGAGCGTCGTGCCGGGGTCCGGGTCGCCGTGAAAGAACGCCGCGATATGCCCCTCGCGCACTTCATTCTTCATGTTCAGCCACGCATCGCCGCCCAGCGCCTTCACCATCGCATCCAGAATCGCGCGCGCCTTTGCCGCGTTCTTCTCACCCGACTCATCCATCGCCTGCGGAGCGCTCTTCGGGGCGGCATCATCTGCCTGCGCCCACAACCCCACCGGAATCGCCAAAACAACCAGCAGCGGTATTACCGCCGACCCAATTCTCATTCTGCTTTCACCCAAGCTTGTTACTCCCTAATCCCTAGTCCCTCGGTCCCTGCCTTCACCCAACAAGCACCGCCCCGCCATTCACATTCAACACCTCGCCGGAGATGAACCCGGCCATCGGGGTACACAAAAACAGCACCGGTCCGGCGATTTCCGTTGTGGTCGCCGGCCGTCCTACCGGAATCCCGGCTCTGATCTTGTCCCCAAGCGCCGGATCGTTCAGCGTTCCCGCCGACATGTCCGTGGCCACCCAGCCCGGCGCTACACAATTCACGCGGATTCCGCGTGACGCCAGTTCACTCGACAGGCTCTTCGTCAGACTGATCAGCGCACCTTTCGTTACAGCGTAGTCGGCGTGCATGGCTTCACCGCGTTGGCCCGCTGTCGAGCTTATCAGCACAATGTGACCCTTCACTCCGTCGCTGCCCGTCGCCGGTTCTCCTTGTAGCTCCATCTGGGTCACCGCCGTTTGAACGAGCCCGAAAACCGAGTCGAGATTGATGGCGATCGTGCTCCGCCACTGTTCTTCCGTCATCAGTTCGATGGGCGCATCCTCGGCCGGCCAAACTCCATGATTCACGACAAGCGCATCCAGCCTTCCGAACGCGGTCACTGCCGCACCCACCAGCTTGCGCCCGTCCGCAGGAGAGCTCAGCTGCTGCTCGATCGCAACGCACCGAGTCGGTCCACCGCACTCGTTCATCAGCGCCAGCGCCGGTTCCTTGGCCTGCCGATAGCTGAACACAACCCGCGCGCCGGCTGTCGAGAACAGGCGCACCGTCTCGGCCCCGATTCCGCGCGACCCACCCGTTATTAGTGCGACCTTCCCGTCCAACGCCAACGAAACGCCAGCCATAGGGTCAAGCTAAAGCATGAATTAACCCCATGTCGAGCACGACGACTCAATCGCGCTGCGGACAGAGGACGAGCTGAGAACAAAAGCTAGGGGCTAAAAGCTAGAAGCTAACAGCTGCTTTTCAGAACTTGAAATAGGCTCCGATCATTGGCTGTGATGTGTGGGTGAAGGCATCTGTCGAGGTGTAGAGCTTCGTCAGGTCCGGCGCCTTATACAGGTTGCCGCGGTACTGAAACCTCAGTCCAAGAGGCCCCAGCAGGCCCCAGTCGAGTCCCGCGCCATAGATAAATACAGGCTTGGTGTCACTTGTTGTGTTGCTCTGTCCACTTGTCGGCTGGTGGAACAGCACGCCGACCCCGGTGAGCGCGAACGGCCTGAGATTGGCAATGTGCGCGGACACGATCCAGTTTCCACTGATCTGATGAGCATTGGCCGACACGGCCACTGGTGCTATCGATGTACACGTGACGCCCGCGCACGCTGAGCTATACGTCTGGTTCCCGCGGTTGTAAGAATAGGTGGCCTCGTAGCCGACCAGCGGGTTCGAGATGTGACGCAGCTCGATCATTCCGCCGGCCGAGTTCGATGGACTCTGAATGGTTCCATTCGCATTCGTCGTACCATGGAACGCCCCATATAGACTGAGACCGACGTCGGTTTGTGCCCGTGCCGCAGCAGGGCTTGTCATCGCCAGCCCGATCAGAAGTAAGGAACTCTTAAGCCATTTACTCTGCATTATGTCTCCTCATATTCGTATATCGAAGTGAGTGTGTATTACGGACGATAAGAACTTGTTGTATCTGAGGATATGGACGCGTCATCCGTGGAAAATACTCGGTTTTTTGGGGATTACTTTCGGGAATTAACACATCAGCGGATGGTTTCCGTCGATTCAGACAGCGCTCGAGGCCGATTCTCCTGCTCCATGTACCATGTGAATATATTCGGAACGCGAAAGCGTTACTCCAGCGTAAACACCTTCACGATCCGGTTCCCAGTGCGAGAGCCGCGAAAAAACCACTATGACCATCCTCATCCCCGGAACAGACTGGCAGCGGCACGGAGGCTGGAGTCTGAACAGCGCGCTCTTTGCATATGCGAACACTCCACCACTCGGTGGCCCGGTGCGCCTCCTCGACTGGTCCGGACGCAACTCCGATGCGGGCAGGATCGGGGCTGCCCGCCGGCTTCGCCGCATCATCGCATCTCACCGTTTTTCTGCCGGCGAGCCGTTGAACATCATCGGCCACAGCCACGGCGGCAACGTCGCCCTTGCAGCCTCGCATCTCGGCCTCGACCGGACCATCCGGCTGCTCATCACGCTGAACAAACCTGCGCGCCGCGGCAAGGCTTACATCCCCCGACCAAACATCGAGCAGTTCTATAACCTCTCCGCGCAGCGCGACTGGCTGCAATGGTTCGGCTCTGACGCGAAGTGGCGCCACGCGACCGACCGGCACGCGATCAATCACGTCTTCGACACGTCAGCCTCGCCACTCAAGCCTCATGCCGCACTGATCTGGGACGACGACTTCCGCGAGGGGTGGTGGAATTGGCTGAAGTCCCGGGTCGGGCAGAGCTGCGGGCCTTCTGAATCTGAAGTCGCCTGGCAGCAATCGCAGACGGGCAGTTAACCGCCTTCAGATTGCGCGCACAAGCCGTACAGGCAGGAAGATGATGGCGCTGACGAGTTCCAGCACGCCGCCGACCGCGATCCCGACCAGGCGGAAGGGAATCAATAGCAACCACACGAAAGGATATGCAACGAGGGCCAGAAGCGCCAGCGGCCAGCACAATACGAGCAGAATGCAAAACAAGAGAAACTTGGCCATAACTTTGTCCTTGCTAATCAGACAATCATACGCAGCTGCGATTCGCACAGTTCCGTAGCACGCGTGAAAGGACGCTGCGGGAGCACGACTTTCACGGCTTGCGGAATAACGCCTCTGGGCTTGGTTTGTGTCAGGGCGCGACTCGGCTTTCTTCTGCAGTTTCTAGCTCGCTGAGCCTCTCGACTTCGCATTGATTCGGCCTGTCGTGGCAGTTCTGCTGCTCTTCCGGCTATCTGCCAGGCGGCTTTTTCTGCCTGGGCTGGCGTCGCGTGCGGCGAGCATCTTCTTCCGTTCGCTGATCAGCTTCTTGCGTTCCTTCTCCGGCATCGCGAGCACCGCCCGGGTTCGCTTCGGCAGCTTTTCGAAGATCAGCGCATGGGCTCGCCGCAGCTCCTGTTCAATCTCCCGAGGCCGCAGCGCATCCCAGCGTTCCAGCGTCACCCAGTGCGCCTTGGCAAGATACGGGCTGGCGCTGATCCCCTCGGTTTCCAGCAACTCGTGAAATCGTTCCGCTCCGCAGTGGAACCACAGCACGCCGAATCCGGTTCCGTCGAGGTCAGTCATAGCAAACATCTTGCCGCCGATGTCGCGGTCGCCGGCCCAGTAGACCAGATGGTGTCCCCAGTTCACGGTCTCCGCAACATGCGGCAGCGCCATGCAGATTTCACGGATACGCTCGTTATCCATGGCGAGAGTTTAGCCCTAAGCGAAGCGAAATGCAGCCCTTAACAACCAACGCAAAAAATTCTCCCAAAACTACTTGACGCCATACACTAGTTGTCATACAGTATGTGAAGTACAGTGTATGAGGCACAGCAATGACCGTAGCTGAAAACCTCTTCGAGAACCTTCGACTCGAGCTTCGCCGCGGATGCCTCACGCTCGCCGTTCTCGCCCAGCTCCGCCGGGAACACTACGGCTACACGCTGCGCAAGGACCTCGACGAGCGCGGCCTCGAGATCGACGAGAGTACGCTTTACCCGCTCCTCCGCCGGCTCGAGTCACAGGGCCTGCTCCTCAGTGAATGGCGCGAAGAGGAAAAACGCAACAAGCGCTTCTATCGCCTCTCGCCGGAGGGCGAACAGATTCTCGCCCGACTGCTGGACGAGTGGAACACCATCAACACCTCGGTCACCCGCATTCTCGAGCAGCCATCTGCCGAGAGCAGCAAGTAAGGACATCGCTATGGAACTTCTTGATCGTTATCTCCAGGCCGTCAAAAAGCTCCTGCCCCGCCGCCGGCAGGACGACATCATAGCCGAGCTCCGCGCAAACATGGAGTCGCAGATCGAGGACAAGGAATCCGAGCTGGGCCGCCCGCTTACCGAGGGCGAGTTCGAAGATCTGCTGCGCAGGATGGGGCCGCCCGTGGTGGTGGCGTCCCGCTATCAGCCGCAGCAGTATCTCATCGGACCCACGTTCTTCCCGATCTACACCTACGTTATGCGCATCGCGCTGCTGTGGGCGTTCATCGTTTGCATCATCGTGTTCGCGGTTGTCCTGCCGCTCACGACAAAGGAGCCAGGCAACGTCGCCGGTTCTCTATTCAACATTCCTGGCATCCTCATCCAGACTGCCGGATGGATAACGCTCGTCTTCGCTGCCATTGAGTTCGCCTCCACTCGCTATCCGCAGATGTGCCCTCCCATCGAAGGCATCACGACAAAATGGCATCCTCAGTCGCTGCCGCCACTTGAGAAAAACACTTCGCCTGGCTGTAAGCAGCGTTCTTTCGCCCAGGCCGTCGCCGAGGTCTTCTTTGGCGCCTTGTTTCTTGCCTGGCTCCTGTTAATCCCGAGGTACCCCTTTGTGATCCTCGGCCCGGGTGCCTTCTACTTGCAGGCTAGTCCATTCGCGCTCGCGCCCGTGTGGTGGACATTCTTCTGGTGCGCTGTCGGTTTCAACAGCCTTCAAGTTGCATGGAAGTGCGTCGATCTCGCCCGCGGAACATGGCGGTTCCCAAACCGCCTTCAGCAAACTGCATTCAAGATCTTCGGCCTTGTCCCGATGATCGTTCTGCTGACTGCGCGTGATCACATGTATGTCATTCTCAAAAACCCTGACGCGGATCAGCTGCGCTACGGTCAGAGTCTCGATCAGACCAACAACGGCATCCACTACGGTGTAGCCGTGCTATGCACGATCCTCGTCCTGCAGGTCGCCTTCGATCTCTGGAAGTGGGCGCGGGACGGATATCGCCTACGCGAGGAAGCGCGTTAGCTGTGTTGCTTCAGCCATCGTTGGGCTGAGTGCCGGACGCCTCACCATCCATCAAATACCGTTTCAGCGTTTGCGGACAAGAGCGTCCGCATAGGAGGAAACATGCGCCGTCTTATCGCTTATCTCAACCATCTATTACTCGGCGTGATTCTGGGCATGATCTTCGTGGCGATCCTCCACTCATGCCCGTCCCGGTGGCTCGAAAAGGTTCGTGCGACTGGAATCACGATTCGCTACGAGAAGAGCTGCGAACTCAGGAAGCAGAAACTGTGCTCTCTGTGCGTCCGATGACAGCAGCGGCCATGCAATTGCCGACGACGTTCATCATGGTGCGTCCCATGTCCATCAACGTGTCGACACCGAGAATCAGCAGGATCGGCGCGATAGGCAAGTGCACCGCGCTCGCCGTGGCGAGCAGGACAACCAGCGATGCTCTCGGAACCCCGGCGATGCCCTTGCTCGCCGCCATCAGCACGAGCACGATGGCGAGTTGTCGGCCGAATGAAAGATGCATCCCGGCCGCCTGCGCAACAAAGACAGCGGCCATTGAGAGATAGACGCTTCCGCCCGTCATGTTGAAGCTGTAGCCGGTGGGAATGACGAACGAGACGATCCAGCGCGGCACGCCAAACTCCTCCATACGCTCCATCGCCAGGGGAAGAGCAGCTTCAGAGGTCGTTGTCGCAAAGCCGATTGCGGCCGGCTCGCCGACTGCTGTGATGAATCCTCGAATCGGCACGCGAAAAAGAAGAAGCGTGGGAATCAACACCAGGACGGCAAACGCAGTGAGCGCGAGGTAGTAGGTCACCACGAGCTTCGCCAGCGGAAGCAGCGTCGTCAGCCCCGTGTTTCCGACCGTGTAGGCAATCGCCGCTCCAGCAGCCAGCGGCGCCAGGTACATGATGATTCGTGTGAGTTGGAACATCACGTCCGCGAGCGACTGCAGAACTGAGATCAGCGGCGCACGCTTCGGCTCGGGCAGCATCGCAAGCGCTGCGCCGAAAAGAATTGAGAAGATCGCAACCTGCAGGATCTGATTCTGAGCCACGGCCTCGGCGATGTTATTCGGAAAAAGATTGAGAATGATCTGCTGCCAGTTCTGCGGAGCCTGTGTTGAGGTCGGCGCAGTCCCCTCCAGCCCCGCCGGCGCCACCACGCCCCAGCCCGCACCCGAAAGGTTCATGGCCACGACTCCGATAATCAGTCCAACGGTTGTGAGCACTTCGAAGAGAATCAAGGCCTTGATCGCAACCCGGCCCACCGATCGCAACTCGCTATGTCCTGCGATTCCAGTCGTGATCGTCGCGAAAAGCAGCGGAGCCACGATCATCCTGATGAGCCGAAGGAAGAGGTCGCCGGGCAGCCGCATCTGAACGGCTGCATGGGGCGCATCCACGCCAATCTCCACACCGGCGACCATCGCAAGGAATGTCCAACTCATCAGGGAAGGCTTGCGAATCGCCGCCACCAGAAGAAGAGAGATTCCGGTCCAACGCAACGACATGCCCACGGCGGCCACGTGCGCCAGAGCAAGAGCGATTCCCGCAGTAAGCAGCAGAACTCCTGCAAGCGTGACCAATCGTGCCATGCGATCAGTGCTCTTGGTGCGCGTTGGTACCGTCGTCGCCATGTGGTCTATTGAGCCGATGGCCGTTTCAGCTTCATCGCTTCGGCAGTCATATCTGTATACTTCAATCCCGCTCCGGTGTTGAAGAGCACTACGCGGTCCCTTGGCTTCAGATATCCGTTCGCTAGCAATTTGTCGTACGCAGCGGTCACGCTGGCGCCTTCAGGGGAAAGAAAGATTCCCTCATTCCGCGCCCAGTCGAGAATCGACGCCAGGATCTCCTCATCGCTCACCGCCATCGCCACCCCCTCCGATGCGCGGACGATATCAAGAATAATGGCATCGCCGTAGGGCTTTGGCACCCGCAGGCCGGCCGCGAAGGTCGCGGCATTCTGCCACATCGTGCTCACTGTCGCGCCTGTTTCATAGGCACGCGCTACCGGTGCGCAGCCCGATGACTGCACGGCGATCATCTTTGGCCGCCCGCCCTTGGGCACCCACCCCAGCTCTTCCATTTCCTCAAAGGCCTTCCACATCCCGATCAGGCCGACGCCGCCGCCCGTTGGATAGAAGACAGCATCGGGATACTCCCATCCGAGTTGCTCCACGAGTTCGTAGCCCATCGTCTTCTTGCCTTCGACGCGAAAGGGCTCCTTGAGAGTGGAGATATCGAACCAGCCTTCCTGCTGCTTGCGGTCCTGCACAATGCGCGCGCAGTCGGAGATCAATCCATTCACGAGCTCGACGCAGGCGCCATACGCGACCGCCTCGACGTAGTTCGCGAAGGGCACGTCGCGCGGCATGAAGATGTGCGCCTCGATTCCCGCCGCAGCCGCGTAGGCTGCCAGCGCTCCGGCAGCGTTGCCTGCCGACGGTACCGCGAGCTTGCGCAGGCCATAATGCTTCGCCATTGTCACTGCCATCGCAAGGCCCCGTGCCTTGAATGTTCCGGTAGGGTTGGCGCCTTCTTCCTTGAGGAAAGCACCCGGATGCCGTTTGCTCTTGAGCATCGGCGTCCATCCCTCGCCCAGGGTCACCGGCGCTACCTCAGGAAGCACCGAACGATAACGCCACATCCCGGTCCACGGACCGACGGAATCGCTCGCAACCACATCGCGTGCGGCGCTTCCCTTCAGCCGTGAGAAATCGTAACGAACAAAGAGTGATCCGGCCGGCGGGGTCGCGCATTGCGTGCAAACAGTCTGCGGGGTCTCTGCGGAAATCTGCGCGTGGCAGCGTGCGCACTCAAGGTAAGCAATGGATGGCATAGATCAATGATCTCCAAATACAGATTAGCGGTTGGCACCTGCGTGCGAACCGGATCGTTCGCTGACCCGCTAACTTGCTATGCCGCGAAGCGCGCTGACTCGCTGTTTGTGTCGCAAACACCCGCCTGTCAAACGCCAGAGCTGTTTAGATGTACCCGTTCGACCTTTATTCACCTCGCCGAACCGATTCACTTAGAACTTCGCCTCGAACTCCCGGAGCCTGCGCTCGAGTTCCCACTGCGCAGCAGCCTTTTCATTCTGATCGAGGAACGCCTTACAAGCAGAAAGCTTTGGTCCGCCGAGAATCTGTCCCGTACATGCAGCAGCCGCCATGGTGAAGACATCCGGCGCGGCCCAGAGGCTCTGGCCGGGAAGAAAGTTGTGCTCCATGCCGGTGCGTGCCAGTTGTTTCAGGTCTGCATAGCTCAGGTGATACTCATTCGCAGCGCGAACGTACTCATGAGTAAGGTTGATCCGGCTTACGGCCTGGTCGTCAGTCGAAAGCGCCACCGGAACATGCGCCGCCCGATAGTACTGAAACGGATGCTTGTCGCCGGTGATACCGAGAATTCCATCATTTGAGGTCAGGTTGATCTCGACCATCACGTGCTTCTTCGCCAGTTCTTTCAGCAAGCCCGTCGCATCGTCTTCGTACATGACAGCGACGCCGTGCCCGATGCGCTCAGCATTCCCGATCTCGACCGCCTGGCGAACGTGAAATCTCAATCCCTCAGGCGGCACCATGCCCGGCGCGAGTTCGCCTGCGTGCAGAGTGATGTGGACCTTCGGATACAGCGAGTGCAGAAACTCCACCATCTTCATGTGCAGGCTGTAGTCGCGCATTGAGACCATGTAGTCTTCCGGCTGCACGAAATTGATGCCGACCCAGTCTTCCGAGCCTTGCTCGATAGCCTGCTGCACGGTCTCAAAGCCGAGAAGCGTTTGAGCAAACACCTGCTCCGGCGGAAAAGCGCGGAGTACTTGATAGATGAAGCGCACCTGCACGCGGCACGCGCTCGCTGCCTGCGGAGTGCCGCATCGCTGAATCCGGTTCCGCGATGCCAGCGCGGCCTTTACTTCTTCGCGATCTGCCGCGACCTCGTCACGCAGCCCGTGATCAAGCAGCTTCTGCCGCATCTGCGCTAGATCGGGATCGAATCCCAGCTCATGTGCGATGCGGGCCGCATGTCCAAAGGCCGGGGTATGCATCAGCTCGAGATACTGATTGTTTTCGGCATCTGAACGCTGCGTGATCTCATCGAGCCAGTTGCCGATGTGGCTTTTGTCCAGCCCTCCGAAGCGATCGAACGTTGCGAAGAATTCATCGTGTCCGCTGTATCCCGGCGTGGGCACGAAGCTCCGCATCGAGAATGCATCGACGATCCGGTCATAGAGCTCCTGCTGCTGCGGAGTCAGGCTGCTTCCATTCAATTCGCTCGCGGGCACGAGCGGCGGCGCGCAGGGCTCTTTCAGAGTCTTACCTTGCCCATCGTGCGCGAAGCCGGCCCTGCTGGGATCGGCGTTCTTGGGATCGATGCACACTTTATCTTCCGCTGCTGCACGAATGAGCGTCTCCGCGTAGACTCCCGCGGTCAGATGAAAGTGCAGGTCAGCGCCCTTGGGAAAATCAGCCAGAAAGGCCTGCACTGCCAAGGGTCCCTGGCGCACGGCGTCCTGGTATGCGCGGGACGCACGGGCCTCGGCACTCCGAGATGCGGGAGGCGCAGCTTCCAGAGCGGCCTGCTGTGCCAAAAGGACGGCAGGCCGGACAAGCAGCACGAGTGCCGCAAGCGATGCCGCGGCAACAAGACACGAACCGAGATATCTAGCGCTCATAATTTTCTACAGTGTACGGGTTACCTCCGTCATTGTCCCCGTCAATCGATGCTGATTTCATTCACTCCGGGTTGATGTTCCCGTGTTACATGTTTCGGTAGTCTGTGCTTGTGCGCCTTCTTTCGTGACGAGTTCATTACGGAGCGCTTCCAAGCTGCATCAAAGTAGGCAGGACACGACTTCCCCCCGGTTCGATTCAGGGTGTCCTGAATATCCATATTCTTGGTGGGAGAGCACTGGGTTCTTCCCCCAACAGTTTGCCTTCGCTGCGACGGCAGACTCTCTTTGAGGGCAATCTTTTTGGCTTCATCTGGGTACTTAGACTTAGACAATCAGCTGCTCTCCAGACGAACCTTCTTAACGGGCGCGTTCTTCGGCGCCGGTAGTCTGGCGCTGTACGCCGGCGGGTTTGAGCGTCACTGGATCGAGATCGTCCGCAGGGATATCTATATCGGCGGGCTTCCGGACAATCTCGACGGCGTAACTGTTGCACAGCTGAGCGACATTCATCTCAACGAGTTCACAGAGCCGTTCCTGTTGCGCGAAGCGGTTGATCACATCAATCGACTTCGCCCTGACATGGTCTTACTCACGGGCGACTACGTCAGTTCCGAAATACTCCCACGAAAGCTCACTACCGAAGCAGCGTGGCAATGCGGTCGTCTGCTGAACCGCCTTGAATGCCCCCATCGCTATGCCATCTTCGGCAACCACGATATCTGGGCCGGCGAAGAACACGTGGGAGAAGCATTGCGATTGAATGGCATCACCGTGCTCAGAAATGCGTGTCTGCCGGTCGAGCGCAATGGAGGCAGGCTATGGCTCGCGGGGATCGACGATCCTGTATGCGGGCGGCCAGACCCGGACGCGGCGATTCCAGCGTCGATTCGAAACCTGACCGCTGAGCCTGTGGTCCTGATGTGTCACTCACCGGATTATGTCGACGATTTGCGAATGCATCCAGCGGGCCGGGCGGTCTCACTCGTTCTGAGCGGGCATACCCATGGCGGCCAGGTGAGGCTTCCGTTTACACCTCCTCTTTACCTTCCGCCGGGCGGACGCAGATACATCGAGGGACTCTTTCAGTTCGGCTCAACCCAGCTCTACGTGAATCGCGGAATCGGCAGTGTCGGATTGCCTATCCGCTTCAATTGCCGCCCTGAAATCACGCTGTTGACGCTGCGCCAGGGTCACGATTTGCTGCCCATTTCTGCCGCAAGCTGAGCTTGGGCCGTGTCCTCATCGCAGCAGCCCAGGTTTGGCGTATGCCAACCGAGTTGGTATACTAACCGAGTCGTTGCAGCAGACTGTTCGTGGAGCCCACCTCTAACCGGCCAGACCGGATCCCACGCAGGAATTGCAACTTATCTGCACTGAGGCCAGGTAGCTCAGTGGTAGAGCGCGGCCCTGAAAAGGCCGGCGTCGGCGGTTCAATCCCGTCCCTGGCCACCATCACCTTACACACAATCATGCCGCGCTCGGGTTTCTGAGCGCGCCTCAGCGGCTTGGTCCGCGGCCATCGAAAGGCCCTCTGCGTCGGCGGTTCAATCCCGTCCCTGCCCAGACTTCGTGGCGTTGCCGCGCACCGCGCTTTCATCATTCGCAAGCGGGTGTTACTCTCTGTGCCATCGAATTACAAGCCAAGGGGAGGATTCCAGGTTCCATGAGTGACCTCAACGACAACGGCGTGAATCGACGCGAATTCATCGAGAGAGGGCTGGCGCTTTCGGCTTTCTCTTTGTTGCCTATGCCGAGCCTTGCCGCAGATATCGCCGACATGCGGAACGTGCTGGCGCAGGTAACGAAGCTGCACGACCAGACGGTGAAGGCGCTACAGGCCTGGATCGCACTGCCGTCAATCGCTGCTGAAAACAGAAACTTTCCGCAAGGCCCTGAATACATGGCGCAGCTGGCTCTGGATGCCGGGTTCACCAACGTCGAAGTCATTCCAACCTCTGGCAAACCCGGGGTCTTCGGGACGATCGATGCCGGGGCATCGACGAGCGTAGGCATTTACTTCATGTACGACGTCAAGCAGTTCGATCCTAGCGAATGGTCGTCGCCTCCGCTGGAAGGCCGGCTGGTGCAGAAAGAAGGACTGGGCACGGTCTGCATGGGCCGGGGCGCGGTGAACCAAAAAGGCCCAGAGACGAGCTTTCTGGCTGCGTTGCACGCGTTCAAAGCAGCCAACGTCAAGCTGCCGGTGAATCTGGTGCTGGTTTGCGAAGGTGAAGAAGAGATTGGGTCGCCGCACTTCGGAGAAGTCGTCCGAAACCCCAAGGTCATGACCGAGCTGAAGAAGTGCATGGGCGTATTCATGCCCGCGGCCGCGCAGGATCCCGATGGCAGCGTGCAGATCGATCTGGGAGCCAAGGGTGTCGTGGAACTCGAGTTGGTTTCCAGCGGCGAGAAATGGGGACGCGGCCCGAAGCACGACGTGCATTCCAGCCTGGAAGCGATGGTCGATAGTCCGAGCTGGCACCTGGTGCAGGCGTTGAACATGCTCATCCAGCCAGATGGGCACACGCCTGCTGTGGAGGGCTTCTTCGACAAAGCGAAACCCCTTACCCCGGACCAGCTGCAGATGATCAGGACCGCGGCAGCGCGGCGCAGCGAGCAGACGATGAAAGACCAGTTGGGCGTAAAGCGCTGGATTTTCGACAAGAACTACGATGACGCGCTGATCACACTGGAGTCGCAGCCAACAATCAACATCGAGGGGCTGGTCGCAGGCTATACAGGACCAGGCGGGAAGACGGTGCTGGGACACCGCGCTGTAGCAAAGATTGATATGCGCCTGGTGCCGGACATGACAGCCCAGGGAACGCTGGAGCTGCTGAAGCAGAACCTCGAGAAGCACGGTTTCGGCGACATCGAGGTCAACATGAGCGGAGGGTATGATCCGACGCAGACTGACCCCAATTCAAAGCTGATTCAGGCGCAGGTAGCCACGTACAGGAAGCTGGGGCTGGATCCGTTGCTGTGGCCGCGCTCAGCGGGTTCGTGGCCAGGGTACATCTTCACCAGCCCGCCGCTCAGCATGCCGGCGGGACACTTCGGCCTCGGGCACGGGACAGGAGCGCACGCGCCGAACGAGTACTTCCTGATCGACTCCACCAATCCGAAGGTGCAGGGACTCGACGGAGCGGTCGCGTCATATGTCCATTACCTGTATGCGCTGGCGTGATATCAACGCTCAGCAGTCCGCAGTCATTTTCCATGGCCGACGATACGATTTGACGGCGATCATGTTGCGCACGGCAGTTCACCATGCCGCCCAAATGCTGCCGCCATTATGGCGTGCATCCCCGGACCGTAACTTCAGTTTGCTGCCACCCGTGAACCACTTTTGAGATATGGCCACAATCAAATCTGAAGTGTTGGAATGACACGCCCGATACAGCTTTCGCGCTGCCCTAAATGCCGGTACTTTCGTGTCTTGACCATCAAATGCCAGTTATGGCCAAATCCGTCTACCTCCTCCTGGAAAAAGAGCCCGGACCTTAATGGCGTGGTCGGGAAGAGCTACGCCTTGACGGCGTGGTCCGGGCTCTCTTCGCGTCGAGGCCGCCTGGTTCCAAGGAAATTCTCATGAACAAACTAGCGATTCTTGAACAGAAGACGGATATAGAGATTGCTTTGGCAATCCATTACCTCGATCCAGAGTTCGCTGCCAAAAGAAGTGCGCAAGACACCGGCACAATTCTTGAGATTTCAGTCGCCTTTCTGGCATTGCTAGCAGGTGCATTGACCTATATCTGCCTTTACGTGCGCACACTGTGAACACGCAAATTGCCGACGCTCGCCGGATGCCCCCTCACCGCATTGTGCGAATGGAGGCTACGATCATCTGGCACTCGTGACCAGGCTTGTCTTGCCTCAAGGTGATCCTGACAAATCTTCGGGGCGGTTGACCGGCGAACGGAAGTTAGCGCTTGGGCCGAAGATTCGTCAAAGTTTAGGTCGCCGATAATACTCCATCAATCGAGCCGAGACCCTCTCAGACCTCACTTCGCTAGTGGGGAAGCTCGCTACCGGACTCCAGACCTGAATCTGGATTTGGAAATGAGCAGGAAGCAGAACCAGATTGAAACCGGCAAGCGACTCTTCTAATAACGAACTCCATCCTTGTGCTTCAGTGCCTTCACCTGAGCGTCACTGCCTCCTCCCTTGGGGAACTCCACAGACCTGCTGGAGTCCCGCCAGAGTCCCATTCCACAGCGCTTTGTGGGGACTCCGAGAGACCGTATTTCGAACACAGAGGACAAAATGCTCGGTATTCTGCGAGACCAGGTGACGGCCTACTCTATCTTCCAATTCGGAATGTTGCGCGGCAGCCACGGTCGACCCAGAGACCTCGATTATCGACGCCCCAGGTGCTGCCGCGAACGCATGGGGATCCGCTGATCTGCTGGTTCAGAGTGACTCGATCGGGCGGGTAGTTACCACAGTAGTTTCGGCCTCCGTTGTTCGACTCGCACTTGATGGTTCCACCGGCTGGATAGCCGCCGCCCCCATAACCGCCGTCGTGGTATCCGCCGCCCCGCTGAGAGACATTGAAGGTTGCGCGACAGCCCCTGTCGACCCAGAGACCTCGGCCATCCACACCCCAGGTGCTTCCGCGGACGCATGGCGACCCACTGATCTGCTGGTTCAGCGTGACTTCATTGCCCCCATAACTGCCACAGTAGTTGCGCCCGCCGTTATTCGACTCGCATTTGACGGTCGTGCCTCCGTAGCCGCCGGAATTGCCACCGCCGTGATATCCGCCGCCGCGGCCAATCACGAAAATTGCGCGGCAACCCCTGTCGACCCAGAGACCTCGATTATCGACGCCCCAGCTGTTGCCACGAATGCATGGTGAACCGCTGATCTGCTGGTTCATGGTCACCCGATCAGGCGGAAAACTGCCGCAGTAGTTGCGGCCGCCGTTGTTGGACTCGCACTTGACAGTTTGCTGGGCTGAGACAACGGCTCCAGCTGCTGCGAACAATAGAACCAAGCCAGCCGAGCGGAAGAGCGAGGGGAGTTTCATGGGTGTACTCCTTTGGACTGTGATTGAAAGCCGGACCGAACTGGCAACATGAAAGTCGGACAGGAGGGCAATGCAGGGTCGAGCAGAGGGTTCGGATCACTACCGATTCGCAGAAGTGCTCTCGATTTCTGGTAGCACCGGCGTGGTAGACGTGTCAATTCAGGTGTCCGATTCGCGGTGCGCAATTTCACAGTTGATACTGTTCATTCTGGCTGACTTCCTGCTGGTTTATGCGGCTCTAGAAAATTGCCCGGCCCCGTTTCCAAGAGCAGCGAAGAAATCGTCCATGAGAAATGTCGATGCGGAAATAGCATCCGTGGTAGCTTAGCTCTGAAGGTGCGCCGCTTACGCGGAAGTCACCGCCTTCTCCGACATATCTGCCTGCTAGCAGAGCTCCCCCACGCAAGACATCCTCCGGCATGAGAGGGAACCATGCTGATCCCGCCTTTGATTTTGCTTAATACTTTCGTTGTTCTGGTGATGTTTTCGATCGGGCTACGCGTCAGGAGCGACGAGTTGCTCGATGTTTTGCGCGACCGGACCATTCTCGTCCGCACGCTTGTGGCAAACTGTGTCCTTATTCCTGCAATCGGTTTTCTGTTGGTTTCCATCTTCCCTCTCACCCACGAGGCAACGATCGGTCTCTTGCTGCTGGCCGCGATTCCCGGTACGCCGATCGCGATGCAGTTCACCGGCAAAATCCAGAGTCGACTCGCCTTCGCAGCCGGAATGACGGCTGTGCTCTCTCTGGTCAGCATCGTCATGGCGCCGCTGGCCGTTGAGATGTTTCCAGAGTCGGCGAAACATAGCGATCGTCCGATCTTGTCGTTGATCTCTGCGATCGTCTTGTATATTGCCTTGCCGTTGTGCGCCGGGCTTTGGGTATCACGCCGCGCACCTGGGATCGCCACCGGGCTGGTGTTGCCGCTCGTCATTGTGGCAACCGCTGCCTTTATCTTCCTGATGTGGGAAACACGACTGGCGCGTCGCCAGGCCCTTCTTGCAATCGCAGGGCGCGGAACCATTCTCGCGATGGTTCTGCTATTTCTCTCGTCGATGCTGATCGGCTGGATGATCGGCAAAGATCCCGACACCCGCCGCGTGCTGGCAACTTCAACCAGCATGCGCAACGTCATCATTGTGCTGTACATCTCACGATTCTGCTTCCCCGGAACCAGCGTCTACATGGTTCCGATCGTCTATCTATCGATCATGGTGCCTGCGAATATGCTGTTCCACGTGTCGTTTGCGGCGTGGCACCGGTTGCGGAGGCCTCGCGCTTTAACCGGGAGCGCCTAAGACAGGGCTGGCTATGGTGTCCACTCGTCTTGAAACTGTCACTTCTTGCAGTTACCGACATGAATAACCGAGTGCTATTCGTTTAGCAGTAAGCGATCCGCAGAGTTGGAATCGCAAATGGTGCAGCCTAAGGTATACGGGCTAGAAGGGGTGCGACGGCGCACACCGCGTCGTGTGTTGCCGTGGGTGATTATCGTCGTTGCGCTCACACTCGGACAGGGGCAGACCACCTCGAAGAAGAGAAAGCCGGCTTCGAACTCGCCGGCGAACACCACTGCGCCTGCCGCAACACCAGCACCGACTCCGCCGCCTCCTCCACCATCTGATCCGCTGGGGCGGAGTACACCGCGTGGGTCTGTACTTGGCTTTTTGCGCGCGGCAGAGAACCATGACTTTACTCAGGCAGCGAAGTACCTCGACGACAAGAGGCCGGAAGAGGAGACCGGAGAACTCGCGAGAAAACTGAAAGCACTGCTTGATCTCGGGACCTCTTCGGATCTGAATTTGCTCTCGCGCGCGCCCGAGGGCGACCAGGCCGACAACTTGCGCACTTCACGCGAGCGTGTTGGAACAGTGTCCACGCCTGCCGGACCCTTAGAAGTGTTTCTGGATCGCGTTGAACGCCCGCAGGAACAACCTATATGGCTCTTTTCGCAAGAGACCCTGCGCCAGGTTCCAGGGATATACGCGAGTCTGGAGAAGAAACATGAGCAGCCTCGTGACATGGCTGCATATTTTCCAGATTGGATGTCTCGCGCTACTTTTCTCTCAATTCCACTTTGGCGCTGGGCTGAGTTTCTCATAGCTCTTGGCGTTGTTTTGTTGTTGGCAAGTCTGTTGACTCGCATCATGTTACGGCTGTTAAGACTTGCGTTTCACGGCCGAATTACTGCAACGACGGAAGCGCAAGTACTGAGGCTGAAAGGGCCTATCTTCGGCCTGATGGCGGCCAGCATCGAGTATTTCGGGGGTTCTTATTCCAAGACTGTCTTAGGGCGGAATCGATGGGAGCAGGTGGCAATTGTCACTCTCCTGGTGGCAGGAGCATGGCTGCTGATCCGTCTTGCGGACATCTTTGCCTCGTACTCGCGCCACCGTTACATCGTGCAGATGCATATCGAGCGCGCTACGTTCATCGGCCTGTTTACGCGAATGTTCAAGATACTCGTCGCAATCGTGCTGGTGATTATTCTCCTCACAAAAGCAGGTGTAAATGTTTCGGCCCTGGTTACCGGACTTGGAATTGGCGGCGTAGCCATCGCGTTTGCGGCACAGAAGACGCTCTCGGACCTGTTCGGGGGCATCTCGATCGTGATGCGCGGCGCGGTGCGGGTGGGCGATTTCTGCACAATTGCCGGGCGGCAGGGCACGGTGGAGGAAATCGGCATCAGTTCTCTTCGGCTGCGAACGCAGGATCGCACCGTCGTTACGATTCCGAATGCAAAGGTCGCGGAGACGGACCTCGAGAACTTCACGATGCGAGACCAGTTCTGGCTGCATCAAGTCTTCACGCTACGCTTCGATACGCCATATGCGGTCATGCAACGAGTCCTCGAGGGCATGGTAGACATACTGAAAGCGCACCCGGACATCAATCCGGCGTCGGCACGGGCACGCCTGGTTCAACTCACAAATGCAGGACCGCAGGTAGAAGTGTTTGCGTACTATTCCAGACCTGGCGCTGACTGGGCTGCATTTCTTGCGGCACAGGAGCCGATCATTCTGGAGATGATGCGCCTCGTTGAAGAGGAAGGTACGGCGATGGTGGCGCCGGTCGGCCAGGTTCAGATGCATATGCTGGGGACTCCGACAGAGAAACTGGTCAACCAGTGAAATCGCAAGTTCACGAGAGTTGGAAGCTTATGCCGAGCCGGAAGCTGGCAACAGCCTCCCTGCGCGAACGTGAGCGCGTGAAGAGAAGCCCGAAGGCATGCGATCCTATTCTCGGGTCGGCCAATGAGAATCCACTTTATCTGCACCGGAAACATTTACCGCAGCCGTCTGGCTGAAGCGTACTGCGCCTCCAGGTGCGTTCCGGGAACACATATTTTCTCCAGCGGTATAGGGGCGGGAGCGAACGGAGATGCCGCTATCTCACCGTACGCGGCTGATCTGTTGACTCAGTACGGTCTCAGTCCCTATGCGGCAGCGGGCTGGCAACGAACAACTGCGGATCTCGTGCACGCCAGCGATGTGCTCGTATTCATGGAAACCGAACACCGCCGCTTTTGCGAGAGGTGGCTTGAGCCTGCGCGGCAAAAGTTTGAAGTGTGGGAAATTGAAGACGTCGGACCGATCCCCAAATGGCAGATCGCGGCAAAGGCCGAGCGCACGTTTGGGATCATCCGGCAACGGACCGACACACTGTTGACCGCTCTTGGTCTAAGCAGTGGAAGACCGAAACGGTAACTGACAGTGTTCCGCCAACTTGGTCGCAATATCCGAATTGCGTTCCATGGGAGTGACGGAAAACCGATCACGTCTGGATAGCATCTCTCATTTCAGTTGCTGATTTTCTAGGAAAACCGCTCTCCCACACTTCCAGACTCGCTTCGAGCTGCTGTGATCTCGCTTCCACCCCGCGCACCACTAGTGCGAGTCGTCTTGGCTTCATGCTCTGGGGCGGCATGTGGCAATCCAGAGACTGAGTCAGAACGCGGAGGAACGAGATGGCTTCGATTCACTTGACGCAGAAAGCGTTCGATGGCATTGCTATCGATAAACACCGTGGCTGTAGTTACCCGCTTGGCGCCACCCCGCTGCACAATGGAGTCAACTTCAGCGTATACTCGCGCGACGCTTCAAAGATCGACCTGCTCCTCTTTGATCGGGCAGACGACGTGCGAGCCTCACGGACAGTCTCTCTGAATCCCTTCCACAATCGCACATATCACTACTGGCACGTCTTCGTTCCAGATCTGCCTGTGGGGCAGATCTATGGCTATCGTGCCTACGGACCTTTCGATCCGGGCAGAGGGCTGCATTTTGACAATTCCAAAGTTCTCTTTGATCCGTATGGCCGTGGTGTTGTTGTCCCCGGAAACTACACGCGGGTGTGTGCGCACGGAATTGATAACACCGCGACGGCCATGAAGAGCGTGGTCGTCAATACGCGAGCGTATGACTGGGAAGGTGACGAAACGCTCAAACGCCCGGCATCGCGGACGATCGTTTACGAAATGCATGTGAAAGGGTTCACGCAGAATCCCAATTCCGGAGTGGGCGAAAAGATACGAGGCACTTTCGCCGGTGTAGTCGAAAAGATCCCGTATCTTCAAGCGCTCGGTATTACAGCTGTTGAGTTGCTGCCGGTGTTTCAGTTTGATCCCCTCGATTGTCCACCGGGGCAGGTGAATTACTGGGGATATGCTCCAGTCTCTTTCTTCGCGCCACATCACGCGTACAGCTCACAACGAGATCCGCTGGGTCCGGTGAACGAATTTCGCGACATGGTAAAGGCGCTGCATCGGGCCGGCATCGAAGTCATCCTTGATGTCGTGTTCAATCACACCGCAGAGGGCGGAAGCGGTGGACCGACACTGAGTTACCGCGGGCTGGACAACAAGGCATATTACATACTGGAAACAGACCCGGCACACTACGCGAACTACAGCGGCACCGGCAACACGCTTAACGCGAATCATCCGATCGTGCGTCGGATGATCGTCGATAGCGTCCGCTATTGGGTCGAAGAGATGCATGTCGATGGATTCCGATTCGACCTTGCTTCGATTCTTGCGCGCGATACCAACGGCAGTGTAATGGCGAGCCCGCCTGTACTGTGGGATATCGAATCGGATCCTGTTCTTGCCGGTACAAAGATGATCGCGGAAGCCTGGGACGCAGCCGGCCTCTACCAGGTCGGAAGTTTCGTTGGCGACAGTTGGAGAGAGTGGAATGGCCGTTTTCGCGACGACGTGCGGAGCTTTTTTCGCGGAGATGAACGTTCCGTCGGTCCCTTTGCCGATCGCTTGTTGGGGAGCCACGAGATATACCGAGGCGACGAGCGAGAAGCGGAGCAAAGTGTGAACTTCGTGACCTGTCATGACGGATTCACGCTGAATGATCTTGTCTCTTACAACTCGAAGCATAATGAATCGAATGGAGAAGATAATCGCGACGGTGGGAATGACAATCGAAGCTGGAACTGTGGCGTCGAGGGCCCCTCGCGGGATCCTGAAATCGAAGAGCTGCGCAGTCGTCAAGTGAAGAACTTTATGACCGCGACGTTGCTTTCGCTCGGTCTGCCTATGATTACCATGGGTGACGAGATCCGGCGAACACAGCGCGGCAATAACAATGCCTACTCTAACGATACCGACATGAACTGGTTCGACTGGTCCCTGCTCGATGAATACAAGGATATTCGTCGCTTCGTGAAATTGCTCATCGAGAGACGACTCTTGCGCGATTCCAGCGCCGGCTACCAGGAGCTGACTTTAAGCGCACTGCTAGCCAAAGGCATCAAGGGCTGGCACGGCGTCAGGCTCAATCAGCCTGATTGGAGCGATTATTCGCACAGCATTGCGTTCACTGCGGAACTGTCAAATGAAGCGATGCTGGCCCACCTCATCTTCAATGCCTATTGGGAGCCGCTCGACTTTGAACTGCCGCCGGTAGCGGGAGGAGGGGAGAATCCGTGGAGACGATGGATCGACACTGCTCTCCCATCGCCTTATGACATTGTGCCTTGGAAAGAGGCGCTGCCCGTTTTGCGGTCCTCGTATCGCGCAGAGTCTCGATCGGTCGTCGTTCTCTGGGCAACTCGCGCTTGAAGCCTATGGATTCGAGGTTGCCGGCGACGCGCTAACAACGGTTCGCATCCAGTCCGTGTCGCTGAGCTTCCATCCGCCGCCCAGGGCCTTATAGAGATTGACGAGCGAGACTTTGCGCTGCAGGTCAAATAGGACCAGGGTGTTCTGCGCAGGGAATAGTTGCAGCTGCGCATCGACCACTTCAAAGTAACTGGAGAGGCCATTGACGTAGCGCATCGTCGAGAGTCTTACGGCCTCGCGATACGCACTCACGGAGCGCTCTTCCTGAGTTACTGACTGCGCAAGTTTCTCGTGAGCGGCCAGGGCAGAAGATACCTCTCCGAATGCCGTTGTTACGTTCTGTCTATAGATAAGATCGGCTTCATTCCTCTGGGCGACCGCCACCTTGTACTCGGCCTTCAATCGACCGCCTGTAAAAAGCGGCCCAGCAAGTCCGCCGCCGACACTCCATTGTTTTCCGGAGTTCAGCAGCTGAGAGAATTGCGGACTAATACCGCCGAACAAACTCGTCAGGCTAACCACGGGGAAGAAGTTGGCCTTGGCAACACCGATTGCCGCATTCGAGGCAACCAGTTGCTGCTCGTTCTGTCGAATGTCTGGGCGCCTTTCCATCAACGAAGAAGGCAACCCCGCCGGGACCTCATTTGGATCATACTGCGCCGAGAGCACCGCGCCTCGAGGGATGGGATTCGGATTCCTTCCGAGCAAGAGGTTGATCTGATTTTCCTTGGCTGTAATCTGCTGCTCGAGATTCGGGATCTGCGCAACGACATCTGCGAGAGCTGCCTCTGCACGTGACGTCTCTAACGCGGTAGCGTCCCCGCCCTGGAGTTTCTTGTTGAAAAGATCGTAGGTCTCCTGGAAAGCTTGTCCAGTCTCCTTTGCAATCTGCAGCTGCTCATCGAGAGCCCGAAGTTCAAAATATGCCTGCGCCACATCGGACACCAGACTCAACCAAACTCCACGCTGTACTTCCTGCGACGCAAAAAACAGGGCTTTCTGTTGTTCGTTCAGACGTCGAATTCGCCCCCACAGATCAAGTTCCCATGACAAGTTGAAGTTGTACGCATAATAGGTGTCGTTCCTGATGAGATTTGAGCGGGCGCCTGTGATGCTTGCGGCATAACCTACCTGAGGAAAGTACTGAGAGCGCGTAACGTTGGCTTGTTCCCTTGCTTCTTCGACCCGGGTAGCAGCAATGCGGACGTCATAATTGTTCTTTAGCGCCTCCTGTATCAGTCCCTGCAACACCGGATCCTTGAATATCTCCCACCACGCAAGATCCGCGATTGACTCGGACTTCGGGGCAGTCTCGGTGTAATACTTGTCGGGTGCAGTCGCTACGGGCCGTTTGTACTTTGGCCCGACGGTACAGCTCGTCAGCGCTGCCAAGAATAGGGTGGCGAGACAAACGGACCGGCGCATCAGTCTGCCGCTCCTTCCGCATGAGCTGTCTTCACTTGCTGCTCTGGATGTTTCTTTTCCTTCTTCACCATCAAGCGTTCAACGACTACAAACAATACTGGAACGAGAAAGACTCCAAGTATCGTAGCCGCCAGCATCCCGGTGATGACTGCGGTTCCCAAAACCACTCGCCCAACCGCACCTGCACCTTTGGCGGTCCAAAGGGGCACGCATCCCAGAATGAATGCGAAGGAAGTCATCAGGATCGGGCGTAGTCGCAGCCGGGCTCCTTCAAGCGCGGCATCCACAATATCTCTTCCGTTCTTCTCATGTTCCAACTTGGCAAACTCAACGATCAGAATTGCGTTTTTCGCCGTTAGCCCGATCAGCATAACAAGACCGATTTGAGCGAAGACATTGTTATCGAGCCTGCGTAACAGAAGGCCGCCATATGCACCGAGAACAGCGACGGGCGTGGATAACAGCACACTGAATGGCAGGGACCAACTCTCATACATCGCTGCCAGAATCAGAAATACGAAGAGGATTGACATTCCGAATACAATTGCTTGTCCCCCGGCAGCCTTGTGCTCCTGGTAGGACATATCGCTCCAGGAGTATCCCATTCCGTTGGGCAAGACCTCATTTGCGACCTCCTCCATCGCTGCCATTGCCTGCCCAGAGCTATAGCCGGGAGCGGGCGAACCATTAACCTGTATGCTCCGAAACAAGTTAAATCGGTTCGTGTATTCGGGACCGGACACGCGCCTGATCGTCACCAGCGAGGCGAGAGGAGCCATCTCGCCTTTCGAGTTGCGAACATAGAAGTTGTTGATCTTGTCGGGGGAAAGGCGATATTGGGGCTCGGCCTGCAGGTATACCTTCCACTGACGTCCAAAACGATTGAACTGGTTCACATACGCTCCGCCGAGAAACGCCTGCAGGGTCTGGTAGACATCACCGAATTGCAGACCTTGTTTCAATACCCGATCCTGATCCACATCGACGTATAACTGCGGAACCGCAGGACGAAAGGTCGTCACCAACGAAGCCAATTCCGGGCGCTTCCGTGCAGCCTGCAAAAGCTTATCGTAGGCATCCTGGAGTTGCTGTACTGTCCCGCCAGAGCGATCCTGCAACATGAAGGTGAAGCCGCCGGCCGTTCCCAGACCGGGTATTGCCGGGGGTCCGAAAGCAAACCCTATTGCTTCTGGAATCTCCGCCCGCATTTTCTGGTTGAGCGTCATGATGAGATCCTTGGCCGTCAGGCCCGGACCATGCCGCTCCTCCCATGGATCGAACTGAATGAAATAGAACCCGCTATACGTAGACGAAGTATTCGACAACAAACTAAAGCCGGCAATTGCGTTGTAGCCCTGAACACCATGCGTGTGGGCCAGCATGTTATCCAGTTTGCGCATTACGGCATCGGTTCGCTGTAGCGAGGCCGCATCGGGCAATTGAACCTGTATGAAGGCGTAGCCCTGATCCTCTTCTGGAATGAAGCTGGTCGGCAGTTTTGTGCCCATGTACCCCGCTACCACCGAGATGCCCACCAGAAACAGCATCGCGATCATGGATCGCCGAATCAGAAGATGGCTCCAGGACACGTACCCCCCGGTAACCTTCGTAAATGTACGGTTGAACCAGCCGAAGAATCGGGCCAGAATTCCTTTCGACTCCTTGCGCGGCCGCAATAACAACGCAGACAGCGCAGGCGAGAGCGTGAGAGCATTGAAGGCTGAGATAAGAACCGAGATCGCAATTGTCACCGCGAATTGCTGGTTGAGGAGTCCCTTGATCCCCCCGGCGAAAGCCATCGGCACAAAAACCGACGAAAGGACGAGCGCGATGCCGACAACCGGCCCGGATACTTCTTCCATTGCCTTGGCGGTTGCGTCTTTGGGGGACATCCCGTGTTCGATGTGGTGCTCCACCGCTTCGACCACTACGATCGCGTCGTCCACAACCAGGCCGATGGCTAAAATCAGGCCGAATAAAGATAGTGTGTTGATAGAGAATCCCAGCATCGGAAAAACAGCAAAGGTGCCGATCAATGAGACTGGAACGGCAATGAGAGGAATGAGCGTTGCGCGCCAGCCTTGAAGGAAGAGAAAGACAACAATGATGACGAGGACGATTGCTTCGAACAACGTATGAAGTATCTCCTTCATACCCTCGGTAACAGGAAGTGTCGTGTCGAGAGAGACGACGTAGTCCAGGTCCTGAGGAAAGCGAGTCTTGAGCTCTTCCATCTGCGCCTTGAGTTGTTTTGCCACCGCCAGCGCATTCGATCCGGGCGCCTGGTAAACCGCGATGATCACAGCAGGCTTTCCATTGAATCTTCCGATCTGCTGATAGACCAGCGATCCTAATTCGATTCGCGAAACATCTCTTAGCCGAACTGTTGATCCGTCAGTATTCTGACGCACGATGACGTTGCCGAATTCTTCCGCACTGCTCAGGCGGCCGGGGGCGCGGACGGAGTATGTGAACTGCTGGCCTTTCGGTGCAGGCTCGCCGCCGATCTGGCCCGCCGGGTTCACAGTGCTTTGCTGCTGCACAGCATTGGTCAGATCAGAAACCGTCATCCCAAGCTTCGTGAGCTGGTCCGGCTTGACCCATATGCGCATCGCGTAGTCCGAAGTTCCGAAGTTTGTAACCTGTCCGACTCCGGGAACGCGCAGCAGCGCATCGTTGATGTTAATGGTGGCGTAGTTGCCAAGAAACCCACTGTCATAAGTTCCCTTAGGCGAGTACACCGACAAAACCAACAGAGGGAGACCCATCAGTTTTTTGACAGTCAGTCCGTATTGATTCACCGATGGGGGCAGATTAGGGCTGGCCTGCGAGACACGGTTCTGTGTGTTGACCTGGTCGATATCGACATTGGTGCCGATGTCATAGGTCACCTTCAGGTTCATGGTGCCGTCGTTTGCATTCGTGGACATCATGTAGATCATGTTGTCCACTCCATTCATCTGTTGTTCCAGCGGAGTCGCAACTGACTGCTCGATGGTCAAAGCATCTGCGCCGGTATATGTTGCTGCCACGTTGACTTGCGGGGGGACAATATCCGGCAATTGGGCGATGGGGAGCTTCGTCATCGCGAGAAGACCGCAAATAACCGTCAGAATGGCGATCACTATCGCGACGATCGGTCGATTGATGAAGAACTTGGCCATTAGTTACTCTCCACCCTTGACCGCTGTCGACTGTGTGTCTTTGTAGAGCGTTGGCGTAACGGTCATGCCATCGCGCAGACGCTGCAATCCGTCCACCACGACCTTTTCTCCTGGCTGGACTCCGGAATCGACCACCCACATGTCACCGAATTGCGGTCCCAGTTTCACCGTGCGAATCGCCACTTTGTTATCACTTCCAACGACTCCTATCTGATAGATTCCCTGCAACTCTGCGATCGATCTCTGCGGGACCAGTAGTGCGTTCTTCCGCTCGTCAGTTACGGCCCGAATCCGTGCATACTGCCCCGGACGCAGTACATTGCCTGGATTGGGGAACTCGGCCCGCACCTGGATCGTACCCGTTCGTGTGTCCACCTCTCGATTGACCACAATTAGGTGCCCGGGATGTGGAAAGAGCGATCCATCTCCGAGGTAGAGTTCCAACTCCCGCTTTGGGGCGTTGCTGGGCCGGTTCTTCACAAACCGCAGGTAGTCCTGTTCCGAGATGGCGGCGTCCACATAGATTGGATCCACAGCGGAAACCGTCGCCATCGACGTGGTCGGGGTCATCAGGTCGCCGATGCCAACCTTCGCGATACCGGCAATCCCCGAGATAGGCGACACCACCAACGTCCAAGTGCGGTTCAGCTTCGCATTGTCGAGTGCGGCCTGTGCAGCCTGTACCCTGGCGGTCGACGCCTTTTCCATACTGTGAGCCTTGTCCAGTTCTGCCTGGCTCACTGCCTTTTCTGCAACCAGCGGCGTGTACCGATTTACATCGATCTGTGCCTGTGCCAGCGCGGCCTTGGCTTGCGCCAATTGTCCTTCAGCCTGTTCCACAGCGGCTTGCGCCTGCCGCTCATCCAACTGGAACAGCGCCTGGCCCTTGTTGACAAAGGATCCTTCGGTGTAGAGGCGCTTGAGTAGAAATCCTTCCACCTTGGGACGAATGTCGGCATCCACATTGCCGTCCATCGTTCCCACCCACTCCTGATGGATGGGTACATCCTTTTGTAGTGTGGCCGCCACCGTTACACCTGGAGGAGGCGGTGTCGGCTTCTCCTTGGTGCCGCAGGACGCACAAATCACTGCAGCCAGCAAAAGCCCATATGGTGGAAAGCGAAGGTTACGTGCTGATTCCATGGCGGCCCTCCGACTTGAGGTCTGAACGTACGTACCGCACTTACCTGTTGCGTGTCTAAGTCTGACGATCACGCGACCACCTACATCTGCAGGAATGGGTTACGCACTTCACATCCTTGTCACCACCGAATCCCAAACGTGAGGGGAATGATATTCGTAGAGACTTTGTGATAAGAGGCGTGATGATACCTGAACTCCGTGTAGAACTTCAGGTGGCTCTCACCGAATCGATAAGTAAGACCGCCGCCGATGTTCTCTCCAAAGGCATCAGAACTCGTGCTTCCAGTAACAACGGTCACTGACCCAATGGTGCAGCCGTACCACCACGACCAATAGGGATCGCAAATAACACCAACACCGGGCCTGGTTGTCTCGCCTGAGCGGTGATACCAACCGATACCCCCGATCGCATAGGCTCCAATGTGGTGACCGAGGGGCACACGTACCATCGGATCGAACGTCACGGCATACTGGCGAGCTGATGCGCCCGGAGTCTGAAGCGTATCCAGGGTTTTTTGGTTGATCGGCAGATCGTGCCACATGAATTCGCCGTTCGTACTGAAATATCTGCTGAAGTTATATCCGCCACCAACCACGAAGTTTCCACCGGTATTCACAAAATTGCCCAGGTCTCCCTGGGGAAAACCGACGCCGCCCCCAATGTTGAAGTTCAATTTCTCGAAATCCTGAGCGTGGGCGATGCGAGCCGAAACGAGGGCGAACAGAGCGGTCAATAGAATGAGCCCATAGAGCCCGTTGCTCACGAACAACTCTTTCGTCGCCACGCCTTCGAGCGGCCGCACGGATGCGGAAGTCGAGTCATCCCTTCGCTTTGTTTTCATGTTCACGCGTCTGCTCCTCAAAGAAAAATCGAGCGGCACGTATCAGAAACTGCTCCGCTTGCGAGACTTGATCACGTGCTACGCATCGTGAAGCTTATTGTCGGGCAGTTCGTGGACGACGAATACTGGAAGAACTGACAGGTGTATTGGGCATAGTGAAGAATGCCGCGATGACTTGGAGCTGTGCTTTCGCTGAAAGACGACAGGCTGGGTCCTGAATAACTCACTGAATAACTTGACTGATCAGCGTTAAAGAAATCGGCGGTATTCTCTCAGTTGCCGGGGGCGTCGCCACTCTCCATCACTGGCGTCCAGGAGTTGTCCGGATTGAATCGCTCCATTGACTGGAAGGCGTCAAGGCTCTTTGAGCCAAGATCTTTCTCGTAGACCACGCCGTCCTGGCTGACGATAAAGGACCTGACACCGGTCACCGCATACTCTGCAGGTACTGCGACAAGAGCGAAGCCGCCGATCATGACGCCTTTCACCACATAATCCATCTCGCCGAAGGGCGCCGCCGGACCCTGTCCTTTCAGAATCTTGAAGAAATAGCCGTGATACGGATCCGCACCGATGGTGTATCCCTGTTCAATTGCACGCGCAATCTTCTTTCCAATGGGGCCTCCCCATGTGCCATCGGGATTCTGCCAGGCAAGGCCGTCCTGCGAGCCGGGTGTGCTGATGATGTGCTGGGCGTACTGGTGCACGTCGTACTCTTGACGTGTTTGAAAGGCATAGTCGTATTGCGCCTCTACATAGCCGTGACAGATGGCAATTGCGTCCAGTTCATTTGCGCCGATGCGACGATACTGAAGCTCCTGCCGGCCTGCTCTGGCGTCGAAGGACCACCTGTCACCGCTCTTCACAATTGGCACAGGGAACGGCCAATCGTCGCGACCAACAAGGAGAAATGCGCGGTTTCCGCTCTTCGGATCCAAGGAAACGCTATTCTTCTCTCGCGCCTCGGCCACAAAATCAGCAGCATGCTTCCGGTCCTGCGCGAATTCGCCGCTGAAGATGATGTCTTCACCGCCGGGACCAAAAATCTGAATGAGAGCGGCCTGATCGTATTTCTCGGCTGCTGCGACAAGGGCATTTGCTGCCTGCTCAGGAGTGGCAAAACTCTTTGCGCCTGACCCTGTAGCAGCCGCTGTCGCCGGAGCTTTCGGAGTGACAGATTGCTGCGCTTCGGAGATGGCTCGACCCCAGAGGCAAGTACATGCTACTGCGCCGGCAATCAAAACACCGCGACCTTGGCTCAGAATCGCGCGGGCCAGCTGTCGATCCATGCATTGAGGAATTCTTCGCAACATACGCCAATCACCTGCGTCCGCCACCGCCTCTAAAACCTCCCCCGCCGCGACTGAAGCCTCCTCCCCGAGATCCGAAACTGGAAGCGCCACGGTTACTGCTCGCGCGACTGCTGGCTCCGTTGTATCCTCGGGCGCCGCCACCGAATGCATCGCGGCTTCCGCCGCCGCTGCGCGAGAGATCCCGGCTGCCAATGCGATCTGCCCCGCCGCCCCGGTTGCCAAAGCCGTCTCCACCCCGGCTGCTACCGAAGCCAGCACCGGCAGCACTGTTGCTCAAGCCACCTCCGCCAGCCCGGTTGGCTGCCACGCTTCCGCCCTGCCTGCTAAGTTGCTGACGCGCGCTAGCCTGGCGCCTGGCGAGCGAATCGCCCCGCGTGGTCCCGCCAAACCTGTCTGCTGTTGCGCGGTCACGATAAGGTGCACCGCCGCGATGTTCCGGGTTGTGCTGCCATCGATCGCCGGCTCCGCCACCGGCTGGAAGTTGCGATGGGCGACTGCCAACTCCTCCAGGACCGCCAACTCCGCCCCGATTGCCTCCCCTGGATGGCAATTGCGAGGGACGATTAATATTGGCGTTGCGATTGAAGTTGTTGTCGCGGTTGATGTAGATGTTGTTGTTGCCGCCCCAGCCGCATCCACAGCACCAACCGCCGCCCCAGTAGGCCCCCATCATCACGCCAACGCCGAAGGAAATTGCCATACCCGCGGGGTAGTACCAGGCCGGCGGATAGTAGATCGGCGGATAAGGATAGACCGGCGGGCCGTATACAACCACGGGATCATACGTGGGCACATACACGACCTGTGGACTGGCCTGTTCCACAACGATGACGCTTTTGTTCTCGATGACCTTGGTTTCCACCTTCTGTTGTTCGGTCGATTTCAAATTGCCCTTGTCCTGGGCTTTCTTGCGCATCCGCTGAACGGCATCCATGAGGTCGCTTTGCTGCGCCAGAAACGCGTTGCCCAAATCAGTGGTCCACTGGATGTCATTTGCCATTCGATTGACCACATCGGGCACGACGGCCATTGACTGAACACTCGGATCCCACGGCTGCTTTGCGACAGTATCAGCCAGCGCCTTGTCCTTCAGGTTCTTGTTCTTCTCCAGCCACTGCTGCAGCTGGACAATTTCAAGAGGATAGGTGGAAGCGGCAAGGGTTTGAGCCAGCAATCCGTCAGGATAGAGCGCGATGGGCGCTACCAGAGAGTCGAGTTGATCAGGCGGAATCTTCGAACCCTGGCTTGCAGCTGCAGTCGACGATTTTTGCGGAGGGGATGGCGACTGGTATGCAAAAGAATCTCCCGGCAAAATCGCGACCGAGCCAAGAACCGTCACCACAAGTCGAGAGAATGCGCCCTTCCTCTGCGGGTACATGGGCAGGCCTCTAGTGTTTGCTTGCAGCAGGACAGGCCGTGCAAGTCAGATCTGGTCTGACATTGGGCATGGACGTTACGTCCTATAATGCAAACTCTAGGTCAACTTCCCTTTCAGGTCTGCTGTCAAAATGTACAGGCGAGGTGAGGTTCTATTTACTTGCCACGTTGTCCTTAACCGAACTTAGTGGTATCTCCATGGTTCCCACCTTGCGCGATGCCTCATCGTACACGCCGGTGCGCAACCAGTACTGCCCTTTGGGCGCCGTGATTTCACCGTGCAGCTGAACGCCTGTCTTTTCGAAGATCGTCCAGATGTCCGGCTTGACGTTCAGGTCCACGAGGTGATCTGCCCGGCTCGAGAGTTGTCCATACTTGTCATAAACAATCAGCGATATGTTCAACTTGCCTTTGTGCAACCCATCCGGGGTGAGCTTGAAGTTCAGGTCCTTCAGGTCGACTGCAAAATCGACCGAATAGCGATCCGTCGGTCCCTTCAGTGATGGCTTCGCGGCGGGCGCATCGGGTTTCGGCGCCACATGCTGGATCAGTGTTTTGTAAAGGATCTGCTCGGATTGCGGCATTCCAAATACCATAAAAGGAGCGAGCGGATCGATCGCCGTCGGGTCCTGCGAGGCGTGTTGCGCGGCCTGTTCCTGCCTCGACTGCGCCGCTCCGGGCAAATCTTCATCCCGCGCGACGTATCCGCGCCGGTAGGACAACGTGTACGGCTCGCCGTCACCCACCTTCACTTCGATCTTTCTGAAGCCGCCGTCCATTTTCGTATTGCTCGGCGTGTAGGAGACGGTATAGAAATCTTCGCTGCTTCCCGTCACCTTGCGAATGATTCCCGACAGGTCATTCTGGTTGTAGAAAGCCTTCCCCCCTGTTTCGCTCGCGAGCATATCCATCGTCGAGTCACTTGAATTCTTTGCCTGGTCTTCGTCCTGCAGTCCTCCGGCAAACCCGCCCTGTCCTTTATTCGGGGAGTCCGCCGCGACACCGGGCGGCGGTCCCATCAGTTGCGACGGCGATGTGATGGTTGGATCGAGGGTCTTCTCTGCCGTATAAAAGCTCTGCACCGTCGTACCGCGCACGTCTACCGGGTAGATCGCAACCCGAGCCGCCGCCAGAAGATTGATGGTCTGCGAAATCGAATCATCGAAGCGCATCGCGGTTTGCCCGAACAACTCCAGCGGAAATGCACCCGACATCCAGATCACGTTTTTACGTCCGGGAAACGAACCGAGAAATGCAGAGAGCTGGTTCAGATTCTGCAGCGTTCTATATTCGCGATCGCTATCCTGCGCATAGCGAGTCTCTGCCATGAACTGCTGGAATGCCTCAATCGTCTGAGGCGGCACGGCGAATGTAGTGGCGCTCGGCCCCGCCTGCTCCATCGCAACCATCATTGCAACTACCGTATTCTGGGCATCCGATTCACCCTCCGATTGAAGCAGTATCGCCGGCTCTGACTTGTCGTTCTTCCGGTAACCCATGGCAGTCGCCAGCACCACCGGATCATCCGAGAAGCCCTGGATGAAGCTCAGACGCATTGACATCGTGAAGATCGCGAGCCGCGTTCCCGGTTTCAGCGACTTCAGATAGCGCTGCGCCGCTTTCTTCAGGTACATCTGATCGGACAGCGGCGTATTAAGCGCATCGAGCAGCAGGACGTTTACCGCAGGCGGGGTTGGCAAAGGGGAGAAATTACTGAAGACATTCGGCGGCAGCTCCGGGAATTCCATTCTCGCCGCGCGGCTTGCCAGTGCCTCGGCAGTGTGTTCCTCGAAATAGGCGATCGACTGGGGTTTGCCTTGCTCCAGTACGTGGAAATCCTCCTGCTTCAGACCCTTGACCGGGTTTCCATTGCGGTCGGTGACAATCACGTCGACCAGGACAGCGCGGCTACTTACCTTTAGCGTGGACTCAGGATCGTTGGTGACAGCACTATTGCCCTGAGCCGCCATCGAAGTTGCCATGCATAACGATAGTGTCGCCGCAACTGCCGGTTGAATCCAGTTCATAGACCACCCTCCCGCGCACGAAAAGACTAGCATCCTCAGATTCAGTCGCAAAGCACTCAAATCATGGCCGTTTGTTCTGCCCAGCCACAGCCGGCTTCTCCGGCATACTCTTGTTGATCATGGTCTCGGGTTTTCCGGGTTCCCCAGGCACGGTCTGGCCATTCTCAGCCTGGTTGAAGATGATGGTCGAACTGGAGCCGAACCGGTGGTAGTTGGAAAAGATCGTCTGGTTGATCATGGTGACCGGCTTCTGGAGCTTTCGGCCTCCGTGCGAGCAGCCGTTCGCCTCTTCCACCATGAAAACCAGGCTGCGTAACGGACAGATAGAGCGATGGCGGCCCAGCACGACCGGCCCGTATTCGATCACGCTCGCTACGTGAGAGACCGGATCGCCGGGTTTCGATTCCGCCTCGAGCGTCATGCGGAAGATGGCGCCGGTCTTGGGGTCAAGGGCAACCATTCCGTGGTAAGCCGGAGCATTCTGAAAGGATCCGTGCTCGCGGCAGTCATCATTGACCTGGTAGTGGGACGCTTCCTGAGGAACCGAATATTGATAAACGGCAGCAAGTCCAGCCATGGTCTGCTCCCAATGGCTGAAAGCGATGTCTCCATGCTCCACGTCCATCAGGACCACTGCGGCCTCAGTTCCGAATTCGCCGCGGCTCTCCAGGGTGCTGCCCTGAAACTTTGTCTGCGTAGGGGCTGGCAGCTCATCGCTGACCTCTTTGCCGTCTCGAAACGTGATCTGCCGCTGAATCGAGCCAACGCGATGTAGTCCGTTGCCTGCGGTTGTCTGCCAATACTTCAGAGGCGGAGGAGCATCGTCGAACCTGGTGGTGGTCCGTGTGGCTACGAAATTCGGCAGATGCGAGAGCTCCCGCAAGGTATAGGTGCGAGCAGCCTGGAGCGTGGCTTGCTGCGCGGCCGCATCCGGGGCCGGCAGCCTGGGCTCCTCCTGGTCAGGGAGTTTGAGAAGGGCAGAGCAGTCGGAAAGCTGCTCCAATGCTTGCTGCATGTGAGGACCGAGATGATACTTCCAGATCCAGCGGAACATGGTGTTCGTGCTCAGCCGTTCTGTCAGCTCGAGGCTCAGCACACGCGGAATCAGTTCGTCGTCGCCGTCAAGCTGCTGGAGCAAGTCGCCGTCGCTAATGTCTGCTACTTCGTCCTCTGAGGCGGAGTCGTGTTTCGCCGGATGCGGTTCCACGGCATGTTTCGCAAGGATCTGTTCCAGTTGGTCGACGGTGATCTTCTCAGAGGCGTGCGCTGGCCACGACAAGACGGCCATAATCCCGATGATCACAAGCGATCGCACCTGAGATGACCTCATCTGTCTGGCTTTCGACGGCTTTCGCGAAAGGCTGCACCGCTTTCGCGAGGATGATTCGTTAGGCCCCGATTCTAGCGCAGATCGGACTCGGAATTGTCTCTGAATCTTATCGAACCGCCTCGGGCTACAGACAATCCGCTTCGCACTTCGCAGGTCCGTTTTGCGGTGTGCCGGGCGAGCGCAGGGTGTTAACCTTTCCACAGTCTCTGTGCTCTAGTTTCATGAGTTTAAAGAAACCAACCCGACGTGAGTTTCTTGTCGCCGGCTCCACCGCCGCGCTGGTCACCGCCGTACCTGCTACTTCTTCCGATGCGGCTGCACCGCTAAACGCAGCCCCCGCATCCACGGTTCCCGACCGCGATTCCTTGCCCTTTTCTGCATCCGAACTCTTCCAACCTGGAGCTCAGCGCACGTTCAGCGGAGACCGGGCGACCCAGGTCGCCGCACCGATCGGCGGAATTGGCGCCGGGTGCATTTGCATCAACGGTACCGGCGGCTTGCAGGACTTTTCGATCCGTGCGCGCCCCGGGACCACAGCATTGCCTTCCGGATTTACCTCAAACTCTCCGGAAGCCGCATTCGCCGTCATTCACATCAAAGGGACCACACCGGTCACGAAACTCATCGAAGGCCCTTTTCCGCCGTTCAAGATCTTCGACCAAGGCCTTCAGGGGCAGGGTTTGCGCCGCGGCGGCTCGGAGGGGTTCCCGCGTTTTGAGAAATGCAACTTTCGCGGTGAATTTCCTTTTGCGGAGGTTCGTTTTGCGGACCAGGCTATTCCCATGGATGTGTCGTTGATTGCCTGGAATCCCTTTATCCCTCTCGACGACAAGAACTCCGGCATTCCTTGCGCCATCCTCGAGTACACGTTTCACAACAACTCTTCTCGTGCTGTCGATTACGAGTTTTCCTACCACCTGTCGCACCTTGCACCCGGATGCCGCCCCGATCAGGCCGCCAGCGCCAATGCCGCCATCGCCGGAAAAGGCGCCTTCCTCTTCAATCGCGAAGCGCCAAATGCAGAGGCATACGGAAGCGCCGCCCTGACCGTTATAGGCGCAAAACCGCGCATTAAAGCCATGTGGCTGCGCAGCCCTGGCTGGGAGTTCGACTCCCTTTCGGCGCTCTGGCGCGAGGTTTCGTCCGCAGCGTTCACCACGAACGACGGATCGAACCCGGTAGACAATGCTGGACGAAACGGCGCGTCCATCCTTCTGGATGGACATCTGGCGCCTGGCGAGGTGCACACCTATCCGATTCTGATTACCTGGCACTTCCCCAATTGTTATCTGCGGGAAGGTGGGATAACGCAGGGCCAGACTCCGATCGAAGGTCAGCCGGGCTGCCGGACGGTCCCTGCGGACGCGCCTCCGCCGTGGCATCCCTACTACTCGATACAGTGGAAGGACGCTCGCGATGTCGCCGCGTACGTCGAGCAGAATTACGCGTTGCTGCGTGAGCGCACGGTCAAGTTCAAGAACGCGCTGTTTGGTTCGTCGTTTCCGCCCTACGTCATCGACGCCATCTCGGCCAATCTTGCCATTCTTAAGGCGCCGACCATCCTTCGCCAGGCGAATGGAGACCTGTGGGGCTGGGAGGGATGTTTTCCCGACGCAGGCTGCTGCCATGGTTCGTGCACGCACGTTTGGAACTACGCGCAGGCTCTGCCTCATCTGTATCCACCGCTCGAGCGCACGCTCCGCGATCTCGAACTGGTCCGGTCGATGGATGACCGTGGGCATGTGAATTTTCGCGGAGCCATTCCAGACGGCCCAGTCGATCACTCGGGGCACGCGGCCGCCGACGGCCAGCTTGGCGGCATCATGAAGGTCTTCCGCGACTGGCAGATCTCGGGTGACTCGGATTGGTTGAAGCGTATGTATCCGCTCGCCAAGCGCTCGATCGAATACTGCATAGCAACGTGGGATCCAGACCGCCGCGGTGCGCTTTTCGAACCGCACCACAACACCTATGACATTGAGTTCTGGGGTCCCGACGGGATGTGTACGAGCATCTACCTCGGCGCACTCTCCGCCATGGCCCAGATGGCCACAGCCATCGGTGAGGCGGGCGACGCGGCTTCGTTCTCGGAACTGGCCCAGAAAAGCGCGAAGTTCCTAGATGAGACCCTGTTCAACGGCTCGTATTACGAGCAGAAGGTTGAATACAAGGATCTCCGTGACCAGTCTTTCGCAAAATCGATTGCGAATGTCGACGAGAAAAGCAGCGAGATGCAGCAGTTGCTGAAGCGTGAGGGACCGAAATACCAGTACGGCGCCGGGTGCCTTTCCGATGGCGTGATCGGCGCGTGGATGGCCCACATTTACGGTATAGAAACCCCACTCGCCGAGAAAAACATCCGGTCGACGTTGCAAGCGATCTTCCGGAACAATTTCAGAACGGACCTGAGCCAACACGCCAACGCACAACGGCCAGGGTACGCCATGGGACACGAACCCGGACTTCTGCTGTGCAGCTGGCCGGGTGGGAACAAACCTACGCTGCCCTTTGTCTACTCTGACGAGGTGTGGACGGGCATTGAATACCAGGTAGCCTCGCACCTGATTCACGAGGGGTTCGTCGAAGAGGGGTTGACCATCGTGAAGGCGCTGCGCAGCCGATATGACGGGCGCACCCGCAATCCGTGGAATGAGTACGAGTGCGGCAACTGGTACGCTCGCGCGATGTCGAGCTTTGCCCTTATCGGCGCGCTCTCGGGATTTCAGTACTCCGCAGTGGATCACACGCTCCGTTTCGAGCCGAAACTGAAGGCCCGTCCCTTTGTGAGCTTTTTCTCCACAGGATCGGGGTTCGGGACCATCACGCTCGACGGCCGTACGATTACGGTCAACATGGTGGAAGGGGAACTTGCCATTGAGAAACTGGAGTTCACCGACGCCGAAGGCAGGCGGAGCCTGGACTGGAAGGCCACTGCCAAGCCCAATGCGGCCGCGACAAAAACGATTTGACGGGCGGCGAGCCTGGGGATCCGGCATCCCCAGAACGAGGCTTTGAAGCATATTACTTTGGGTTGGAATTTGCATTGGACTTTGGTTTTTCCCGAGAGGGCCGATGCTACACTTCGCGAAAGTGGAGAGAGCATGACACCGGACCCTTATCTCAATGCGTACGAAACGGCAAGGACGGAACTGGCCCAGATCACGGTGAGATTTGACCAGCTTCGCGCAAGAAAGAGCCACATAGAGAACCTGGTCGTGGTGCTTCAACAGACGCTTGGCGCGCATGGGCAGGCAACCATCGAAACGCAGGCAGAGATGGAGGCCATGTCCTCGCAGCACCCGCAGGAAACGGCTCCGCACGTGGCCGAGGTGCAGACGGAACCGGAAAACTACTCTTTTCACCAGGTTCCCAGTCCGAGTCCGCTGTCTGAGTCAAGCGGAGATCCTTTCGAGCGGCGGGCAAAAACCAGCTTCCGCTTCAGAGGGATTTCGGCGCAGAGGTATTGAGCCGATTCCACCTCTCAAAGAAACGCTGCTCCCACAAAGGGATCTTGCCGCGGCGGTCCAGCCCCGGCGGTCCAGCGTTGACCACAATGTCTAAACTCGGTAAACTACTCTAGTTTGGCGATTCCTGCCTGTCGCCGCGGAGCCAATCGCTCGCCCAGGAAATATCGGCGCTCGAGCGTACCGCGAGGACGGAGTTTCCGCCCGCATTATTTTGATTTTTTGGAGCAGATGCGCAAAGGCGATCATGCTCTGGAGGGTTTATGTACGCGGTTATTCGTACCGGTGGCAAGCAGTATCGGGTCGCACCTGGCGACGTAGTCAAGATCGAGTCGGTTGCATCCGACAACCAGACGGTTGAGTTCAGCGACGTTCTCGCGTTCAGCAGCGAGGCTGGCAGCCTGACCAAGCCGTCGAGCGCAAAGGTGACGGCCGAGATCCTGGGCCAGGGGCGCGGCGACAAGGTGCTTGTCTTCCATCTGAAGCGCAAGAAACAGTACAAAAAGCTGCAGGGCCACCGTCAGAACTTTACCGAGGTGCGCATCAAGGCCATCGAGGCCGACGGTGTGACCTACACCAGCTAGCTTTCAGCGCTCAGCCCTCGGAACCGGGCTGATTGCGGAGATGACGATCAAGCTGAAGGCAGAAAGCTGACGGCTCGAACGAAGAGGGGATTTGAAATGGCACACAAAAAGGGTGGAGGCAGCTCCACAAACGGACGCGATTCCAATGCACAGCGGCTGGGCGTGAAGGCATTTGCCGGCCAGCTCGTAACTGGCGGGTCAATCATCATGCGGCAGCGCGGCACAAGGATCAAGCCGGGCGCCAATGTCGGCATCGGTTCGGACGACACGCTCTTCGCCAAGGTCTCGGGCCGGGTGAAGTTCACCGATCACGGGAACCGCGGCAGGTTTGCGTCGATCGAGCCGGTCGCAGAATAGTCGAGCTTGAACCGGAAAGGCCACGGCGATGCCGTGGCCTTTCGCATTTTGCTCCATATCGCAGAAATGGCCGAACCCAGGATAGGCTCGGCCCTTTCGTTGCTACGACTTCGATTCGTTGCCCTGCAGGTTGCGCGTGAGGACCTTCTCGACAACGCGCTCCACATCCGTAAGGAAGAAGCCGTTTGCAGGCTGCTGGACGGCGACCTTCGTGCCGTGTCCCAGGGCAGAAGCGATCTCGTTCCAGCGATAGATTGTAGAGTTTGCCGGCATGACCACCGGCTTGCGAACACGCTCCGGCATGGCGCAGTATGCGACCAATCCAGTAAGGGTGATCAGAATCACGCCCTCATACGCAAACTGTGCTGGAGCCGTGAGTGAGGGATTTCCCGGAACGAACGCGGACAAGATGAAGTCGTTCGCCGACATCAGGCCAAATCCCAGTCCGAAACCAAAGGTGAGGTCCCTCACCGAAAGTTGAAGAGCATTGAAGCACAGGCACAGGAAGGCCAACAGGCAGAGTTCGAGAATACTCACCGAGCGCATCAGCGCCCATGCGATATCGGGGATGAGCATTACGTTCAGATGCGCGAAGGAGACAGTTCCGAGACTAGCGACCGCAGCGACCAAAGCCACCCACCGAAATATCACCGTACCGAGCCGCATCAAGCCAGAGAAGGCGGAGAGCACGGAACGGAAGATTTCAAGAACAACGAAGAACAGCATGATGGCGCTGGCGATGTATACGGCCCAGGAGGGATAGAAGTAGAAGGGGAAGTACTGATGCCCCCATGGCTGAGCCTGAAGATAGAGCAGACCCAGCAGGACAGGCGTAGCGCTGACGCGAAGAACAAGATACACATTGAGTGCCGGGAAGCGCTTGTGCAACCCCTTCTTCCAAAAGAAGAAGCCCAGAGTCGCCCACAGGGCGAACTCCATGACACTCATCAGCGACATCGCGAAGTCCAGAGGCATACGAGGCCCTTTCCATCCTGAGGGTTCTCTCAGAATAGCCCGTGAAGCCTTTGGAATCAAACAAAAAGGTTGCTTGGCCAGGTAGCACTTTGGTGCTACGGCGCTGACCTGCTATGCTCTATCGCGATTTAATTGGTTGGGTTGCAGCCCATGCCCGGTCCACAAGAGGGAACTGGCAGAGCCCCGGTGGCTGACTGGTGGCTAGTGAAGGTGTGCTTGGGCGACGATGAGACGGAGGCAGCCGCGGCACCAGCGACGACAACAGACAGGGCGAGAACGCGAACGAGCAGTTTCATAATTGGTTACCCCTCACGCGGAAATCTTGAAGAAGATGTTGGATTGGATAGCACTTCTATGGTAGTGCAGGATAGGCCTTAAGTCTAGCCTTTTCAACTACATCGAAAGTATCGCACTCCTGAGTAACTAAAGTAATATAATTCTTCGGTAATCTACTCTAAGGTAATATATTTAGTTACCTGTCCTGCATGTTCGTAATGTGCGCGCCCGACCCGGTGAGGCCGGGATTCCGCGTGGTAAAATAATGGCAGGCAGAATTCGCTCAAAGCCCTCGTGTTTCAAGCGGTTATTCCCCAAATTAATCACCGCAAAAGAGTGCTCTGCGCAGCTCAGAGCTGCGAGGTCCGGGGCGAACATTCCGCGAATGGAAAATTATGGCGACTGAACCCCGCGAATTAAATCCGCTCCCCGAGGGCAACGGAGACTACACCGGCGAAAACATCAAGATCCTTGAGGGACTCGAGGCCGTTCGCCTTCGGCCTGCGATGTACATCGGTTCGACGGGCGACATGGGACTGCACCACCTGGTTTACGAAGTAGTAGACAACTCCGTGGACGAAGCGCTGGCCGGCTACGCTAAGAAAATTGATGTCACGATCCACGTCGACAACTCGATCACGGTTGTTGATGACGGACGCGGCATCCCGGTCGATATGAAGACGCTGCCCAACGGTGAGGTAATGCCTACGGTCCAAGTCGTACTGACCAAGCTGCACGCCGGTGGCAAATTCGACTCCTCAACCTACAAAGTCTCAGGCGGTCTGCACGGCGTGGGTGTCAGCTGCGTCAACGCGCTCTCGCAGGAGTTCAACGTTGAGATCTGGCGCGATGGTCACACCTGGGAGATGGATTTCAGCTGTGGCGATCCGACAAGTGAGCTGCGCAAGACCGGCGTGAGCAAAAAACGCGGAACCAAGGTTCACTTCCTGCCGGATAAGACCATCTTTTCGACAACCGAATACAACTACGACACGCTGGCGCAGCGCCTCCGCGAGCTGGCATTTCTGAATAAGGGACTCGAGATCACGTTGACCGATGAGCGCACGGTCGATGCGAAGACCGGCGACTCGAAGCACGCCGAATTCAAATACGCGGGCGGCATCGCGGAGTTCGTGAAGCACCTGAACCGGGGAAAATCCGTGCTGCACGACAAGCCGATCCTGATGGAGGCCCAGCGCGAAAAGGTGGAGATCGAGATCGCGCTGCAATACAACGACAGCTATTCTGAGTCGGTCTTCAGCTTTGCGAACAACATCAACACCGTGGATGGCGGCTCGCATCTCTCTGGATTCCGCACGGCTCTGACGCGGACCATCAATGCGATCGGACAGCAGCTTGGACTCTTTAAAGACGTGAAGGAGAACCTGAGCGGCGACGACGTGCGTGAGGGCCTGGTGGCCGTGGTGAGCGTGAAGCTGCCGCAGCCGCAATTTGAAGGCCAGACCAAGGGCAAGCTGAATTCCGATATTGCCGGTGTCGTGCAAGCCTTCGTAAACGAGCGGCTCGGAATGTACCTGGAGCAGAACCCGCCGGTCGCACGCAAGATCATCAACAAGGCGATCGAGGCGGCGCGTGCGCGGGAGGCAGCGCGTAAAGCTCGCGACCTTACGCGACGCAAAGGTGCGCTCGACGGCGGCGGACTGCCGGGCAAGCTGGCGGATTGCTCCGAGCGCAATCCTGACCGCTGCGAGTTGTATCTGGTCGAGGGCGAGAGCGCAGGCGGCACGGCAAAACAGGGCCGCGACCGGCGCTTCCAGGCGATTCTTCCGCTGAAGGGCAAGATTCTGAACGTCGAGAAGGCGCGCTACGATAAGATGCTCGGACACGAAGAAATCCGCGCCATGATCACCGCGCTCGGCACGGGCATTGGCAAGGACGACTTCGATCCGGCAAAGCTGCGCTACGGCAAGATCATCCTGATGACCGACGCGGACGTCGATGGCTCGCACATCCGCACGCTGCTGCTGACATTCTTCTTCCGCCACATGACGGAGCTGATCAAGAGGGGCAACATCTACATTGCCCAGCCGCCGTTGTTCAAGATCAAGAAGGGCCGGTCTGAACAATATGTAAAAGATGAGCGCGAGCTGAATCGCGTGGCGATCAAGCGCGCTTCCGAGGGCATGATCGTGCGGCACGGCGAGAATGCCAGCCACATCGAGGGCGGCGAACTGACGCGCTTCATGGGTTACCTGAACGAGTATCTGGGTTTCGTGGAGAAGGTGGACAAGCGCATCCGCAATGAGCAACTGACGGAGCTGATTGCGCGGTCGGAGTTGACGCACCGCGCCGATTTTACCTCGAAGAACGGAAACGAGGTGCCAGCCAAGCTGAACGAGTTGCATGAGCGTCTTGTTGAGAAGGCGGACGAGTTCAACATCAAGGTAAACAAGCCGGTAGAAGACGAAGAACATCACACCTGGTCGGTCTGCTATTCCGACGCGCAGGGTGCCCAGCGGTGCATCGACTGGACCATGGCCTCGAGTCCGGAATTCCGGCAGATGATGTCGAAGTATTCGCAGATCAGCCAGTATCTCGAGCCGCCGTTCTTGATCGAGTACTCAGCGAAAAACCCGCAGGAGCCGACAGCGGACGAGCCGGAGGGCACGGAGTTCGAGGAAGGCCAGACGCCGGCGAAGGTGAAGGCTGAGGCGAAAGCTGCGCGGCGCGCATCGCGTGTTCTGCACGAGCCGGTCGAAAAGGAAACGGCGCGCCAGCTGTTTGCCTACATCGTCGAACAGGGCAAGAAGGATTACGATGTGCAACGCTACAAGGGTCTGGGAGAGATGACTTCGCCGCAGCTCTGGGAGACGACGATGGACCCTGAGCGGCGAACGTTGCTGCAGGTGAAGCTCGAGGATATCGCCGAAACCGAGTCGATCTTTACGACTCTCATGGGCGAGGACGTGGAGTCGCGACGCAAGTTCATCGAAGACAACGCGCTCGACGTGAAAAACCTGGATATTTAATTTTCCAGCGCCGCGGTTCGCGCGAGAGGCGAATGCTTTCAAAGCGTTCGCCTCTTCGCTTTAGTGGTGCATCATGAATCATCGAAGGATTTTTATCTCCTTCTCGCGTAATCTGACGATGGCGCACTGCCGCCGGGTGCGCGAGACTGAGACAAGAAAGTGATGCCACGGCAGGCCATGCCCATCGATCTCGAAATCTGCGTCAGTTCGGTTGAATCCGCAATCGCCGCATGCGCGGGAGGCGCGAAGCGCGTTGAGCTTTGCAGCGCGTTAAGCGAAGGCGGTATCGCGCCTAGCGCGGGTTTGATCGATGCGGTGCGAGCGGCTGTAGCGATGGACGTATTTGTGATCATCCGGCCGCGGGGCGGCGATTTTGCCTACTCCGATCGCGAATTTGACGTCATGCGCAGGGACATTATCGAGGCAAAGACACGGGGGGTCAACGGTGTGGTGCTGGGCATCCTGACCGTGGATGGCGCCGTTGACGTCCCCCGCACGAGGGAGCTGATCGACCTCGCGCGGCCGCTCGAAGTTACGTTTCATCGCGCATTCGATCTTTGCAAGGACCTGGATCGCGCTCTCGAAGCCGTTGTCGATTGCGGCGCCGACCGGATCCTGACCTCCGGCGGAGAGGCGGATGCGCTGCAAGGGGCCGGTCGCATTGCGCAGTTGCGGGAAAGGGCGGGCGATCGAATCGCCATCATGGCCGGGGGCCGCATCCGCAGCTGGAATGCGAGGGAACTTGCGCTCCGCAGCGGCATCCGCGAGGTTCACAGCTCGCTGAACAATGGCGCGTCCTCTCCAGGCGCTGGCCTACATCCACGCGATAGCGGCAGAGTCGAATTTTGTGTGCTCGAGGCTGATGTGCGAGCGTTCAAGGCTGTTCTCGATTCGATTGCTCTCTGAACCTGACAAGGCAGGTCCTTCGCTCCGCCGAAGAGACCCGCTCCGCCCAGGATGGCACGGTTACAAAGAGCCCCTAATATATCGTGATACGATATATATGTCATGTTTGCTCCCGATGTCTCGGATCATCTGCTCAGTACGCTAGCCGTATTTCGGTTTGAACTACGCCGGTTCCTTCAATTCAGCGAAAGCGCGGCCATCGAGGCGGGCCTGCATCCTCAGCAGCATCAATTGCTCCTCCAGATTGCCGGCGCTGCGGCCGGAACCCCGGTGACGATCGCCTATGCAGCTGCACGGCTGGGCTTGAAGCACAACAGCACTGTCGAGTTGGTCGACCGTTCAGAGCACGAGGACCTGATCGAGAGGACGGCGGACAAAGACGACCGGCGCCGGGCCATTTTGCGCCTGACACGAAAGGGCCGGCAAGTGCTGCACAAACTCGCGGGGGATCATGCACGTGAGCTAAACGAGATGGCGCCGCGCCTGGTCAGGACATTACAGCGCGTGCAGTCGCATGCCCGAGTAACCGTGGAGGCCAGATGAGGTCACGGCCTTCGGGATTGCGGGATTTTACTGTCGATCGCCGTACCTGGTTCCTCTCCGCTGTATCGATTGTGATTGGAACCGGAGGAGCGGCTCTTGCCGTGCTGCTTCTGCGCGCCATCGCACTTGCGACGAACATCTTCTTCTACCACCGTCTGAGCCTGGCCATTGTGGGTCCGGCAGGATCGAATGAGCCGCACATCGCGATGATGCTCGCTCCCGTGTTGGGCGGGCTGATTGTCGGGCTGATGGCCCGATACGGATCAGACAAGATCCGTGGTCATGGGATTCCAGAAGCGATCGAAGCAATCCTCTTGCGGGGAGCACGCGTGGAGCCGAAGATCGCTGTGCTCAAGCCTGTTTCTGCGGCGATTGCCATCGGATCGGGCGGTCCTTTCGGGGCTGAGGGCCCGATCATCATGACGGGCGGGGCGTTTGGTTCGCTGGTCGCCCAGTGGCTGAAGCTTTCCGATGCCGAGCGGACGACTTTGCTGGTGGCCGGAGCCGCGGCGGGCATGTCCGCTACATTCTCCGCACCGATCGCGGCGATCCTGCTTGCCGTGGAACTGCTCCTGTTCGAATGGCGGCCGCGGTCATTGGTGCCGGTTGCAGTTGCCAGCGTAACGGCCGGGGCGCTGCGTCTGTGGTGGCTCGGCGCCGGACCGCTCTTCCCTGTTGACCTGTCGGCGGATATTCACCTCGAGCAGTTGCTGCTGATTGCGGTGCCCTTGGGCATCGTGGTCGGTCTTGCGGCGGCAGGCCTCAGCCGGCTTATGTACGGACTCGAGGACGGATTCGAGCACTTTTGCGGCCGGATGAATATTCACTGGATGTGGTGGCCCGCGATTGGCGGGATCGGCATCGGCATCGGCGGCTATTTCTTTCCGCGCGGCCTTGGCGTGGGCTACGACAACATCGCCGAACTGCTCAGGGGCAACGCGCCGCTCGCGTTCATGCTCGGCCTGGTGGTTGCAAAGTCGCTAATGTGGGCCTTCTCGCTGAGTTCCGGAACCTCGGGCGGTGTGCTTGCACCACTACTCATGATCGGCGCAGCCATTGGTGAGCTTGGAGCCTGGATGCTGCATCTTCCCGGCCAGACGCAGGCGCTCTGGGCGCTGATGGGGATGGGTGCGATGTTGGCCGGCGCGCTCGGCGTTCCGTTGACGGCGGTGCTCTTCTCTCTGGAGTTGACGCACGCGTTGCCGGCAATTCTGCCACTGGTGCTTGCGTGCACGGCAGCCTATCTGGTGACTTCGCTGATCATGCCGCGCTCGATCCTCACGGAGAAGCTGAGCCGGCGCGGGTATCACCTCTCGCGCGAATACGGGGTCGATCCGCTGGAGCTGTTGACGGTGGCCGAGGTGATGACAGAGCTGCCGACTGGAGACGCAGTGACCGTAGGAAAGGCAGACCGTCTTCCGGACTCCTATGTCTTCAGCGACGAAACCTGCCGGGCTGTTGCCGAGGAGATGGCGACGACGGGCTTCCTGAGTCTGCTGGTCATCGACCGCGAGTCAAACCAGCTGGTCGGCAGCGTAGGTGCAGGTGAACTGCTGGCGGGCAGACGCCGCGCGGTCAAGCGCGAATCGGAACGCAGCATTGCGTTTCAATTCGAATTCCAGCGTCCCATCGGCTCAGACGGATCGTAGCGCCGCGACGGGATCGGCCGACGCGGCCCGAATCGCGGGCAACGCCGATGCGAGCAGTGCGATAGCGATCATGATCAGGACGCTCGCGGTGTAGATGAGCGGATCGGTGGCGCTGACCTCGAAAAGGAAGGAGCTTACGAGACGCGACACCGCGAACGATCCGATCAT
>DATFSO010000109.1:0-22178 GCA_035262585.1 Occallatibacter sp.
CCGATATTTGAAGGAGAGTCGCAAAAATCACTTCCCTTTTTGCTCTGCGATATATCTGCGCATCGTGGCTTCACTTACCGAACCGACCGATCCTACGTAATAACTGCGACTCCAGAGGGTAGGAAGACGCGAACGCAAAAAACGGAAATTCAATGCGCAACACACGCGAACTCTATCCCTTCAGACGATTCACAATTTCGGCAGGGATCAGATTCGACAAAGAGATGTACATGATCAGGCATCACTTCCATTGTGTGAATCGTCATGCCCAATTCATCGGATTTTTCTAACACAAAGCGAGCGGCCCTTCGCACCGCACGCCTTTTCCGCTGTCGCCTGAAGGCGACAGTCCCCAAGGTGTAACTTCTATGGCTACCGTAACCGAACCGATACAGCTCCCGGAATTGACGACCGATGACCTGTCGCGATACTCGCGGCACCTGATCCTGCCTGAAGTGGGCATGGAAGGCCAACGCAAATTGAAGGCGGCCCGTGTGCTCTGCGTGGGCACGGGCGGTCTCGGATCCCCGCTGGCCTTCTATCTTGCAGCCGCCGGCATCGGGACCCTGGGCCTGGTCGACTTCGACGTGGTGGACGCCAGCAACCTGCAGCGCCAGATCATCCACTCCACCCGCGACATCGGCCGCAAGAAGCTCGACTCGGCAGCCGAGAAGCTCGTTGCTCTGAATCCCGCGCTGAACGTGGTGAAGCACGAGACGATGCTCTCGAGCGCTAACGCGATGGAGATCCTGAAAGACTACGACGTGGTGGCGGACGGGACCGATAATTTTCCGACACGCTATCTCGTCAATGATGCATGCGTGCTGCTGGGCAAGCCGAATGCATATGGGTCGATCTTCCGCTTTGAGGGACAGGCGAGCGTCTTTGCCACCAAAGAAGGGCCGTGCTACCGCTGCCTTTATCCCGAGCCGCCACCGCCGGGGCTGGTGCCGAGCTGCGCTGAGGGCGGAGTGTTGGGCATTCTGCCGGGACTGGTCGGTGTGATCCAGGCAACGGAGGTCATCAAGCTGATTCTCGGCAAGGGCAGCCCGCTCATCGGGCGGCTACTGCTGGTGGATGCCCTCGGCATGCGCTTCCGCGAGCTCAAGTTGCGCAAAAATCCCGAGTGCCCGGTTTGCGGCGATAACCCGACTGTGAAAGAGCTGATCGACTACCAGCACTTCTGCGGCATCGTTCCCGAATCGAAGGAAGAAAAGGCTATGAAGAACGGCATTCCCCAGCTAAGCGTGAAGGAACTCAAGCACCGGATCGATGGAGGAGAAGATGTCTTCATCCTCGATGTCCGGGAGCCATACGAGTACCAGATCGCGCAGATCGGCGGAAAGCTGATCCCGCAGAATGACGTGCCGAAGCGGCTCGATGAAATTCCGCGCGACCGCGAGATTGTTGTGCAATGCCGCTCAGGAGCACGCTCGCAGAAGATCGCCGAATTCCTGAAGCAGTCGGGATACTCGCAGGTGGTCAACCTGGCCGGCGGCATCCTTGCCTGGAGCGACGAGATCGATCCGAAGGTGCAGAAGTACTAGGAGAGGCAGCCGAAACTTGACGCCGAGGCAGAAGTAAAGCCATCCGGTTGAAAGTGCACGACCTTCGTCGTGGCGCAAAAGCAGGCAAAGCGGACTCGGCTTCTGAGACTGAGAGGGCACGGCTTCCCCAAAGATTGTTGGGCTTAGCCCCTGAGGGAAGTGGGCCTCGGTCTGCGAGAATCCGATTCGTCAAACACTGGCTAGTTCCCCGTCGGAATAATGCCGGCGTTTTCGACCATCAGGATCACGGTGCGTTGCGGCGCGCGCGTGCGGTGTAAGACGCCGCGCGGAACGACGAGTCCCTGGCCGGATTTCAACTCTACGGTTCGGCCCTCAAGGTCGATGAGCAGTAGGCCTTCGACGGTGTAGAAGAACTCGTCATCGTCGTCGTGCTTGTGCCAGTGGTACTCGCCCTCGACGATGCCAACGCGCACGACCGAATCGTTGACTTTGCAGAGCGTCTGGTTAAACCACTTGTAGTTGTCGGCTTCGGGGACAGCATGGATGTCGATGACCTCAAGCGGACCGCGAAGAATGTTGAGGCGGGTCTCGTAGGGGAAGTTGGCTACGTCGGCCATGAGGACGCTCCCTGCGGGGAGCATAGCAGATGCGAATCGAGCCATGACCCAAGGCGTAACTTCTATGGCTGTCGGCGTCCCAGAAAAATCGCGCAGTTCGTCATCTGACTGCGCTCGCCACTCCTATTCCCTACCCCTATATCCTCACCAGCTCCCGTTGGATTTTTCCTGTGACCCAGGCCTTGCCAGGAGCGGTCAGCATATCCACTTCACTGCGGATACCGAATTCAGGCAGGTAGATGCCGGGCTCGACGGAGAAGCAGGTGTTGGGCAGAATCTCGCGAGTGTCGTGCGTCTCAAGGTTGTCTAGGTGCGCGCCCGGCCCATGGATCTCGTGCGCGATGTTGTGGCCGGTGCGATGCGTGAAGTATTCGGCAAAACCGGCTTCGCGAATGACAGCGCGTGCGGCGTGGTCTGCCTCAAAGCCGCGAATCGGGCGGTCCATGGCGAATGCCTTTTCGACGGCGCTGATCGCGGCGTCGCGCGCATTGCGCACCGTCTCGAAGACCTGCTGCTCGCGCTCGGTTGGTTCGCGGCCTACAACGCCGGTCCAGGTGATGTCGTAGAAGATGCTGTCGGCATCGTCGACACGGCCCCAGATATCGATGAGCAGAAAGTCGCCCTCCTTGATCTCGGCAGTACGATCGGCGGTGGGCTCATAGTGCGAGTCGGAACAATTTCGATTGACACTCACGTTGGGTCCGTTTTCCCAGACGAGGTTCGCGCGCTTCATCCCCTGGCTCAGCCACTTTACGATGTCGTACTCGGTGACTTTGCCGCGGACGCCCTTTGCGGGGCGCAGGCGGCGGCCGATCTCCTTCCAGCCTTCGTCGAGGACTTCGTCGATTACCACCTGAGCGACGGAGTGGCTGAGGATCTGCTTTTCCGTGAGCACCGCTTCGAACTGGCTGACGAGATCGGCGGAGCTGACGATCTGCTTGCCCAGGGTTCTCAGAAACTCCACCGTTCCGGCGTCCACCATCGAGACGTACATAATGGCGTTGTCGGGCGAGTACTGCATGGCGATGCGGCGGAATCCGCCGAGCATGGCCCTCAGGCCATGAGCAAGCTCCTGCCAGCTCGAATAGAGACCCTTTGTGCCCGGCAGCGTGTCGAGTCTTCCCTGCTCGATGCGGTGCATGAGTTTGCGCGGCTCACCCTGTGCAGGAATGAAGTAATACCAGCGTCGCGTGATGTGCGCCTTGGGATCGAGGCCGAGGATGCGCTCGCCGATGGGGTCGCGATGATGATGGTCGTAGAAGAGCCAGCCGTCGATGCCGGCGTCGCGCAGGGCTGTTTGAATCGCTTCCAGATTCATAAACGACATCATAAGGGAACAAGGGACTGAGGAAACGAGGGAACCAGGAAAAGCTGACAGTTGAGAGCTGCGCACTTCCCTTGTTCCCTCGTTCCCTGCTCTTAAGCCCCTGCCCTGCTCCAATCGCGGATGGTTTTGATCTCCGCGGGCGGAATGTGCAGGAACTCTAGGAACTCCTGGTGCTCCTCCGGTGCGGAGCGCTCGAATTCAACGTGCCAGCGATGCATCTGGTCTTCGGTGAATCCACAGGACCGCATGATAGAAGTCCACTTCTCCTTGGTAATCATCTCTGCCTTTCCGAGCGCCCGCGAGCCCAGCAGCTGCAGAATTGCGTGCTGATGGTCGCGAAGCGCTGCGATTTCTGCGTCCAGTTCAACGAGACGCCGTTTGAGGACCCCCGAGGCGCTCTGTGCCGCTTGGCGGCCGCGGTGGCCCGTCGCCTTGAGGATCGCGCGAATGTCATCGAGGGTCAGGCCTGCGTTGCGGTAGGCGCGAATAGCGCGCAACCGCTCGGCGTCTGCCTCGGAGTAAGAACGATAATTCCCGCTGCTGCGCTGCGGCGGGGGCATCAAACCGATCGATTCGTAGTACAGCAGGGCAGTGCGGCTCACACCGCAGCGTCGGGCGAGTTTGGTTACTGTCAACATCGTCCATCTCCACTGTGAACCCTATAGTTATAGACGAGTCAAGAGGCAGGGACGAGGGAACAAGAGGACAAGGGAACAAGGAATTGGCGCAAGAGGAGTTGGATTGAACTCGTGCAAGAAGAAGGTGCCGGAAGGAGAACTATGCCCCGTTCTCTTGTTCCCTCGGTCCCTTATTCCCTGCCTTGTCCCAGTCGCCAGGCCTTGATGAACTTCCAGTGGATATACACGGAGTGATTGATGTGGAGCACCAGGCCTTCGCGGCCGTCGAGAAATCCCAGACGGAAAAAGTAGTTATAGATGAACGTTGCCGTCGGGTTCAGCACCGCATTCCACACGAATGCCGGCAGCGACCGGCTGTCTTTCCGACGCTTGTGCAGCAACTGCGCGATCTCTGAGCTGTAGCGGTTCATGTGCTCGAGATAGATGCCCATCGTCGGATAGGCATAGTGCAGCATGTCGCCGCGCAGCTTGCCCCTCGGTCCGCTGAACTGCGGCGTCGAGTGCGGTCCCACTCCCTCGCTCAGCCGCGCCGCGCCGCGCTTGAACAAACGCAGCTTGTGATCCGGATAGAAACCGCCGTGCCGGATCCACTTGCCGAAGTAGAGGTTCAGCCGCGGAATCCAGTAGGCATCGCATTTCGGCTCGCCGGCCAGCAAGGCGCGAATTTCGGATTGCAGCTCCGACGTCAGCACCTCGTCTGCATCCAGCAAGAAGATCCAGTCAGAAGTACACAGGTCGAGAGCGACGTTCTTCTGCTCGCCATGGCCGCCGAAGGCATGATAGGTGGTCCTTGCACCGAACGACTGCGCAATCTCGATCGTCCGGTCCCGCGAGCCCGAATCCACCACTACGATCTCGTCGGCCCACTTCACGCTCTCCAGCGTGCGAGGCAGATTCGCCTCCTCGTTCATGGCGATCATGGCGATCGAGAGAGTCTTCCGCTGTGAGGACATCTCCCGAAGAATAAAGGACGCCGCGTCCGGAGGACCACCGGCTGTTCGCGAGCCGACTGCTCAGAACCGGATCGTCACGCCCTTCTCGCACATCTCTGTCAGCACCGAAAGCAGATTGGTCACGCCGAGCATCTGCCGAATGCGCGGACCCATGTTGATGAGCACCAGGCTGGTTCCCGCCGAATTTGCCGAGACGTACGCGCGCACGATGGTGCCCAGTCCCATACTGTCCATCTGCTGCAGATCGGTCAGATCGAGCACGATGCATTTTGACGTAGGGATCAACTCACGGACCTTCGAGTACAGCACATCGCAGAATCCGAAAACGAGTTTGCCGTGGCACTTGACAGTGGTGACATCGCCGCTTCGTTCGACGTCTAGCGTCACAGGACAGGGAGTGGAAAGCTGGGACATTTAGCCTCCTACAACGAGTAGGAACAGGAATGGTGGATTTTCTCACAGCCGCGATTGGTTTGCTTTACGAAAAGCGCCAGCGCACGAGTTGGCTGGTCGATTCGCACTTTGCGCAAACGCGTGGCTACCGGGATGCCCCGAAACTCCGAATAGGCAACTGAATCGTTGGGTCCAATGGAATCTGCTGGATGCGATGGCCTGAGACGCAGGTCAACCCATCCCACAGCCATTCGGCGGCCGCGGCCGGATTTTCGGCGGCGTCGCTGTCCAGCTTTGCAAATAACGGAACCCGCGCCGCGCAGGTTCTCTCCGCACATTGCAACCAGTTCAGAAGGGCTGTCGTTCCACAATTTGGCGCATGCACAATCTTGTGCCGCGTGTCGAATCCGCGGCATCCCCGAAACATCGAGTAGTTTCCGATGTGCTTGCAATTCAGGCAGACAGTCGCAATCGAGCGAGCGTCGATCTTCCGTGCATCTGGATTGCCGAATGGCGAACCGATGCGATCGTTGGGGAGCAGGATTGCAGAGCCGCACCACTCGCAGACGAAAGAGCAGTGGGGCACGGCACACGTAGCACGTAGAGCAGGCTGTGCCGACTTAGATGGTGTTTGAGTTTCCTCTTCCATCTCCGAGGCCTTCCCGCCAACAACCGCCAGGCGTGGCCTTCGGAGCACCAGAACGTAACCGCTTTCGTCACGCAGAATATCCATGGAACCACTTCTCCACCGTTGTCGATTGCATTCGGTTTTGGGGAAGCCCGAACGTCCTGCTCGAATAAATATGCTGTTTCTAGTACTTTCGGAATGACACGTCGGAGCTAAGTCACGTCCCACATAGGAGTTAGTTATTCGGAAATCAACAGAGATTGGTTACCAAATTGCCCGAAGATCGAGTTACTCCAGATTCCCCGAAGAGTTACTTGACCCTTTATGCACGGCTCCACAACTCTGAACGCGCTCGAATGAGGCTCCCTTCCGAGCCAGCTGCTCCGCGGCTTCATGCCACATTCATCCAGCAAAACCAATTGCTCGAGAGCAACGACGCCGACGTGGCTCGCCGTGATACATTGAGATTCCCGCGAACGTGTAAGGTAGAGGTCATGGCAGCAGGCATTCATCTGCCCGGCAGCAACGAAACCATCGATCTTCAGCAGCAGGTAGCTCGTCTACAGGCGCTGCTCGAGGCGTCGCGCCAGGTGCATTCCACAATTCGTGAAGAGGCCGTCCTCGGCGCGGTGCTGCGTATCGTGGTGCGCGAACTGGAGATGGCTGGCGCCGCTTTCCCCGGAACCGGCCTTACCTACGGAGCAGTTCCCGATCTTGCAGGCCAGACGGAAGATTCGCAGGATTCAAGCGCCCTGCCCATCTATCTGCTGCAGGATCGCGAAGGCAAACGCATGGCCGAGCTGGTGGTCGCATCGCCTGAAGGCCGCGAGCTCAGTCTCTACGAATCCGACTTCATTGAGGGCCTTGTCCTGCAGGCGGCTGTAGCCCTTGAGAACGCCCGCAACCACGAGCGCAACCTGCAGTGGGCGCGCGTGCAGCAGGATCTCGACGCGGCACGCAACATCCAGCGTTCGCTGTTGCCGCAGTCTCTGCCGGAGATCGGCGGCTATTCGCTTGCCTATCGCTCCGTCACCTGCTACGAGGTGGGCGGCGACTACCTCGATATTGTCGAACAGCCCGACGGGAGCCTGCTGCTGGCCGTGGCTGATGTGGCAGGCAAAGGCCTTGCCTCGGCCATGATGTCCGTCAACTTCCGTGCTGCCTTCCGCGCCATGGCGATCACGGGCCCGCCGCTCGACGAGCTCGCCACCCGTATGAATGAGCATCACTGGCGCGAGGGCGAGGAAGCCCGCCGCCGTTACGTGACAGCTATCTTTCTGCGCCTCTATCCCGAACAGGGCAAAATCGAGGTGGTCAACGCCGGCCACAATCCCGGATTTCTTCTGTTACCCGACGGCAGCATCAGACAATTTGAGTCCGCGGGCACCCCGCTGGGCCTTCTGCCGGGCATGCGCTACTCCGGAGAAGAATCCGAGTTTCAGCCGGGTGCGAAGCTGCTCTTCTACACCGACGGCCTTACCGAGGTATTCCGGGGCGACGAAGAGTTTGGCCCCGAACGACTTATGGATGAATTTTCCAAGTGCTCCGACGAACAGGCCGATGTTATTCTCGATGCAATATGGACCACAATTGAGGCGTTTGCTGAGGGCGGCCCTCAAAGTGACGATATGACCGCACTGGCGCTGTGCCGGTGTGCGCATGGTACGGAGATACAGGCATGAGAAAGAAATCCACGAGCGTGGAGGTGCGGCTGCCATCGCAGCTTGGCTACGAAAAAGTCGCCATGAGCACCGCTGCCGCAGTGGCCAAGCTGATGGGTTTCCGGGAAGATCGCATCGAGGATTTGAAAACGGCTGTAGCCGAAGCCTGTATCAACGCGATCGAACATGGAAATAAACTGAACGATGACCTGTCAGTGGGCGTAGTCCTTTCATCTGGCGTAAACGCCCTTGAGGTCAAGGTGATTGACGACGGCAAAGGCCTGAAGACCCTGCCGCCGAAACCGGACATAGACAAGAAGATCCACGGCGAAGAAGATCCTCGCGGCATGGGCATGTTCCTCATCCAGGCGCTGGTCGATGAAGCCGAGTGGGTCAAGGGCTCGAATGGAAAGAGCAGCTATGTCAGGCTCGTCATTCGACTGGATGCGCTAGCGGACTAAGAGCCGATAGCTGGGTTGGGGCATGACTTTCGTCGTGCCGCAATTCCCAAAAATGGATGGGGGCTTTAGCTCCCGAATGTCTTTCGGGGCAGTTTCGCAACAGGACCAAACGGAGAACCGGATCGTGCAGAGTGAAACCAAAGCGCGCGTAGACCAATTGACATCCCCAGCAGGACACGCAGTCACGGCCCTTCGTTTCGAAGGCGACATCGCCAGTACTTCGAAGGACGCGGTGCTCGGCAGCTACCAGTCATTACCCAAAGAGACTGCGAAGCTCGTTTTGCTCGACTTCACGAAAGTGGACTACATCAACTCGAGCGGCATCGCGCTGGTCATCCAGATGCTCATCGAGGCCTCCAACTCCGGCCAGAAAGTCTTCGCCTTCGGCCTCTCACCTCACTTCACCAAGGTCTTCACCATGGTCGGCATCACCAAGTACGCAGGCCTCTTCCCAACCCAGGCCGACGCTCTCGCGGCGCTCTAAACCGGCGCCGCACCAGCACTCATCAAGCCAACAAGCCTGTCATTCCGACCGACCCTGACACTGAGCAGCGCGAAGTGGAAGGGGAGCCCGCAGTTGCGTCTTCTTCGCTCTCGCATCACTACTTCGGAAGGTCACCCGTTCGCACGGAAAGGCGAATCTAACTCCCTTCCACGGACGCAACATCCACGCCGGCTCAGCAGAGATGCATCAAATCTGCGGGAGTGGCGCTTGCCGTCGCAGGTGGCGCCACGACGATCCCATTGGTTGTCGGCGCAATCGCACGGAAGAGAGGGAGCGTGCAAGAGATGAGGGCGCTGCTTAACTCACTGCTGACCCACCTGAGAACTGAAAACTGACGACTTCTTCAGATGTGGCAGCTCGCCTGCCCGCGCTTCTCCAGGTACTTCTGGTGGTATTCCTCAGCGCGCCAGAAGGTCTGTGCCGGCTCGACCTTCGTCACGATGCGCTTCGGCTCAAAGCGGCGCGACCGAGTGAGTTGCTCAATTTTGGCCTTCGCCTGCTGCTCCTGCTCGGGCGAGTGGAAGAAGATGACGGAGCGGTACTGTGTGCCCCAGTCCGGGCCCTGGCGGTTGAGGGTGGTCGGGTCGTGCAGATTGAAGAATGCGTCGAGAACCTGATCGTAACCGATTTTCTCGTTGTCGAAGTCGAGTTCGACCACCTCGGCGTGGCCGGTCTGGTCGGTGCAGACGTCACGGTAGCTGGGCCGGTCGAGACTACCGCCCTCGTAGCCGACGGCCGTAGCCGTTATGCCCGGGATGGCGGCAAAGGCAGCTTCAACGCCCCAGAAACAACCTGCTCCAAAAGTCGCTTTTTCGATGCTCATACTGTTCTAGATGCGCGAGCCGGCCTCGAGGTGACACGAAGCCGGCACAACCAGGATCTCACTTTTCCACATGCGATTTCAGGCGCGCGAGCGTCTGGTCCCACTGCTTGGAGACGGATCGCAGGTAATCCTGCAGGTTCTCGAGTGGCTCGGGGTCGAACTGGAAGAGGCGTTCGCGTCCGGCATGAGAGCTGCGGACGATTCCGGCGCGTTCGAGCACACCGAGGTGCTTGGTGATGGCCTGGCGCGTGAGCTTCGAGTCATCGGCAAGCTGCGAGATGGAAGCCGCCTCGCCAGAGCAGAGACGGGCCACCAGCGCGAGCCGGGTCTTGTCGCCAAGCGCCGCAAATACCCGGGCCCGGGCCTTCGGCTTTGCCGAGATGCGCTTACGGATTTTGTTTGACATGGCTTTCGATGTTCTTCATCTGTTCGGTCCAGCCGCCGTCGTTTCTGCGGAATGCTTCTGGACGCCAATCGGCCGGAAGGGCGTCAAATCCAGACTCAGTGAGCACCAGCAGTGTACCGCCTCCGATCGAGTCAGGAATCGGCTCAAGCCGGAACTCCACGAGCGTACGTGGAGCACTCGAGTAGTCGGCCGGCTTGTCTGACTTCTCGAAGGATTTGACGTGCGGCCAGGTGAAAGAAAAGAGGCGCTCCGGTTCCATCTTGTCAATGCGTGCTTCCCATGTAATGTGCTCGTAACCGGGATAGGTGATCTGGCCCCGGGAGACTTGGCCCGGCACAAAGGGTGCTTCGAGCTTCACCTTGAACCATTGGCCAAATTCACGGAAGTCGGTCAGGGCTTGCCATACGCGCGAGACGGGCGCTTTGAGCTCGATCCGTTTCTCGATCCGGTTCGCATCCACAAAGGCAACCCCAGGGTTGCATGATAACTCGATTGCGCAAAAATGTGCAACTGCATGGTTGCGTGTCAGAAACAGGGAACAGATCAGGGATCGGCGACGAAAGGCTCCCTGGCTATTCCGGACGCCTTTTGCCGCCGCCGGGTTTGCGACCTGGAGGGCGTGTGCCCGGACGACGCCCGCTGCCTGAGCGAACGCTGCCGGAATTTCCTCGGGAGGGGCCGGTCTGGCCGCGCCTGAAGCCGCCACTTCGAGGCGGCCCAGAAGGGGGGCCCGATGAACGCGTCGAACGTGTCTCGTCGCGCTGTCGACCGCGCTCTTCCGTGCGAGGGCGATCGAAGCTGGACTGGTTATCACGATCGCCACGGAAGGGGCGTGGCCCTGAGGAGCGAGCTGGACGGTTCTCGGGCCGCTGACCGCGTTCATCTGTGCGGGGGCGATCGAAGCTGGGCCGGTCTTCGCGGTCGCGCCGGAAAGGGCGAGGTCCGCCGGATCGCTGTTGGCCGCCGCGGCCGAAAGACTTGCGCTCCGGTCTCCCGGATCTGGATTCCCTGAACTCACCGGATTCCGGACGTGGTGGGCGCGAACCGTGGCGTGCGGGTCCGGCGCCCTGTTCGCGCGATTCCCCTGCCGAAAATCGACCGCGCCCTCCGCGAGGCCCGCCAAATGTGCGGTCGGTCCTGTCGCGGCGCGGGGGGCGTTCCTCTTCAGATCGTCCATGGGAACGGAATCCGCCGCCTGGCGCCGTGCTGCCAGGTGCTGGGCCGCGAGGTGCGGTGCGGAATCTACCGCGTTCCCCGCCACGCGTCCGGCCGAATTCTGGACGGGACTCTCCAAAACCGCCTCTCGGGCGAGATTCGCTCCTCCGCGCGCCACGGCCCTCGCGGTCATCCCGACGCTCAGGCCGGCTCTCAGGCCGACGCTCGGTGTGGCGCTCTTGATTCCAGCGAGGCTTCGCACCAGCAAATCGCGATTCGGCTTCTGCACGCGGACGATCCTGCGGGCGCTTCGGCTTTCTCAGCTTGCCCTCGGCAGCTTTGCGAAGGTCCTCAACTTCTTCGGGCTCGAGTTCGCGGATCTTGCCGGGTTCCAGATCAAGCTCCAGCGGACCGTAGCCGACCCGGCGGATCTTTTCGACGTGGTGGCCGATCTCCTCGAACATCTTGCGGAGCTCGCGATTACGGCCTTCGATGAGGACAACTTCAAACCAGGGGTTCTCAGCACCCCGCGAACCAGGACCCGTCTTCCCCGGCCGGAACCGTCGAATCTGCGCGGGAGCGGTGTGCACGCGGCCCGCGCCGGGCTTATCGCGGTCGATGGCCAGTCCTTCGCGCAGGTGGTCGAGATCTTCTTCTGAAGGTTGGCCGCTGACCTTGACGAGATAAGTCTTCTCCACGCCCGAGGCGGCGCGCGTGAGCTTGTTGGCAAGTTCGCCGTCGTTTGTGACGAGCAGCAGGCCTTCGCTCATGTAGTCGAGGCGGCCCACAGGGTATAGCCGCTCGCGCATCTTGGTGAAGAACTCCATGATCGTCGGTCGGCCCTCCGGATCGCTGACCGTGGTGACGAATCCCTTGGGCTTGTTGAGCATGAAGTAGCGCAGGCGCTCGGAGCCGTGGAGCAGCTTGCCGTCGACGCGGATGTGGTCGTGGGCAGCATCGGCCTTTGTGCCGAGTTCGGTAACGACCTTGCCGTTCACCTGCACGCGGCCCTCTGTGATCAGCTCTTCCGCGTGGCGCCGGCTGGCAATGCCGGCACGGGCCAGGATCTTCTGGAGACGCTCGAGCGCAGCAGGCCGCTTCGCCTCGGTTTCAAGCGTTGCTTCCTCCCTTTTGTGATCTTCGGGGACATTCTCGACTTCCGTCTCGCCGTCGATCGCCGGCTCGAAGGTGTCGGCGGTAGCCTCGTCGGCTTCGAGAGCGTCGTCTTCGGGACCGTTCAATTCAGGGCGATCCTGATCCGGATCGGGGTGACGATCATCGCTCATGGGAACGTCTCGATTCTGCCTGCCACATTCAGCAATCGAGGAGCCGCAGGCTCGCTCTGACCCGAAGCCGGCTCATTCGGCCGGCTGTGCTGTCTTCTCGTTAGATTCGCTTATGGGCTCCGGTGTCTGTGCTGTTTCGCCGGCTACTTGCGGCGAATCGCTATCCGGCTCCTCGGGAGCGTTCTCGTCGAGTTCAGGCCCGCTTGCCCCCTCAGCGTCATAGGCCGCATTCGTCTCGCCCTCGCTCTCGATTGCGGGCACCGCCTCTTCGAGCTCGCTGGCCATCTTCTCGAACTCGTCCATCGATGGCAGCTCGGAGACGTCTTTGAGGCCAAAGCGCATCAGGAATTCCTTCGTAGTCTTGTAGAGGATCGGACGGCCAATGACCTGCTTGCGGCCGGCTGTGGTGATCAGCTTTCGAGCCAGCAAAGAACCGAAGACGCCTGACGAGTCGACACCGCGAATCTCATTGACCTCGGGCGCGGTAACTGGCTGTTTGTATGCAATCACTGCCAGGGTCTCGAGCGCAGGCAGGGAAAGCTTCAGGGCGGGTTTGAGGCTCTTGATGAACATGCGGACGGCATCGTGGCACTCGGGCTTGGTGGCCATGCGATAGCCGCCGGCAATCTCACGGATCTCAACGCCGCGGTCGTCGTTTTCGTATGAGACGATCAGCTCCTCGATCAGCTGGCGCAGGACGGCCTTGATATCGCGATCGCGCTGGCGGGCGATCCGCTTGGCCTCCGCTTCGGGATCGGGCGCGGCGGCATCCTGCGCCGTCCCGGCCGACCCAGGCTCGGCTGAGGAACCTTCGGCGGGCGTTTCTTCCGCATTTTCTGAGACTTGGGCATCCGGCGAGTCTTCCTGGCCCAATTCTGCACCGGTCCCGGTCGTCTCGCCGGCTTCGGGTTCGACAACAGGAAGCACCCTAAAGCCCGGTTGCTCGATCAGGGTGCCGTCTTCGGTGCGGAGCTCGAGGTATTCAAGCCCCTCGGCGATCATTGGTTGCGAGGGGTCGACGGCCGTTGCCGACGCATCCGATGCGGCTTTCCGTGCAGCGGCTTCCTGTGCCGCTTTCCATTCGAGGGCTTCCGCGCCAAAGAGGGTGGCGAGCTGGCCAAGGGTGACCGGCTCTTCTGCGGCGTAGATAACAGCTTCCAGCTTGGATTTCAGGCTCATGCAGCACTCAGTACCTTTTGTATGGTACTGGATGGAGTGGGCTCGCGCGGGCCGCGATGTCCACAGGCATTCGCACAATCAAAAGGGACGTCCGGTTCCGCCGAACGCCAGAGAATCTATGCGTTTGCTCTCATTGCGCGAATTGCCGGAACAGCGCGAACAACAGCCCTGAGAGGAGCGCCGCAGCCGGCAATGTGAACACCCAGGCCGCCGCAATGTTACGAATCGTGGATATCTGCAGTCCGCTCTTGTTCGCTGCCATAGTGCCCGCCACGCCCGAGCTCAGCACATGGGTCGTGCTCACCGGCAGTCCGAAGTTGTCCGCGAGGTAGATGGTGCCCATCGCTACCAGCTCAGCAGTTGCGCCCTGCGCATAGGTCAGGTGCTCCTTGCCGATTTTTTCGCCAACAGTGATTACAATGCGCTTCCATCCGACCATGGTGCCCAGCCCCAGCGCCAGAGCCACAGCCACCTTTACCCACGGGGGGATGAACTTGGTGGCTTTGTCGACGTGCTTCTTGTAGTTGTCGAGTGCGGCAGCCTCCTCCACTGTGAACTTGGGGTTTTTGCTCTTTGCCATCATGCGGAGTGCCTCGCTGGTGACATACATGTCGTTGCGGACGTTACTCTGCATGCCTGCCGGCACATTCTTGTATGCGCCAAAGGTCCTCACATTCCCTTCGAGATCGCGAATGCTCTCGCGCAGGGCGGTCAGGGTGTCCGGCTGCAACTTCTTCGTTTGCAGGTAATTGGTCAGTTCGGTGCGGGGGTCTCCTGCGAGGATCGCGTTCTTGTCCACGTGCGCATCCACGATCGAGACGGCCCTCTCGGAGGCAGCGATAAAGTCCTGCATATCATGTGCAGTGACCGCGTGGTTCAATGCATAGGCCGTCGGGATGGTTCCGATCAGGATCAGCATGATGAGGCCCATGCCCTTCTGTCCGTCGTTCGATCCATGAAAGAAACTGACGCCTGTGCAGGTGAGCACCAGCAGCATGCGAATCGGCCATGGTGGAGGCGTATTGTCCTTGGGAGCCTGGTAGAGCTCGGGGTACTTGATGAGCCATTTCGAAAGCAGGAACAGCAGAAACGCGCATCCGAAGCCCACGAGCGGCGACACCAGGAGCACCTTGAAGACCTTGGTGGCCTGCTCCCAGTCCACACCGGAGGTTCCTCCGGTCCCGCTGAGCAGTTGGTTGGCCACGCCCACGCCGATAATTGAGCCGGTCATCGTGTGCGTGCTGGAGGCCGGAAGTCCCAACCACCATGTCCCGAGATTCCACAAGATAGCTGCGATCAGCAGCGCGAACACCATGGCAAATCCAGAACCGGCGCTGACCTTCAAAATCAACTCTACCGGCAACAGCGTGATGATCGTAAAAGCCACTGCTCCCGCCGAGGTCATGACCCCCGCAAGATTGCAAAGCCCCGACCAGACCACGGCGATGTTCGGATCCAGGGAGTGGGTGTAAATCACCGTCGCAACAGCGTTAGCGGTGTCGTGAAAGCCGTTGACAAACTCAAAGCCCAGCGCGATCAGCAGGGCTACGCCCAGGAGCAGGAAAGGCCAGGCGCTCGTGAACGCGACGGATTTCACATCGTCTGCAATATGAAATCCGACATAACCCAGCCCGCCCAAAAGAGCGACCAGAACAATTGCGCCGGTCACCCAGGACGGAAAGGCATGCTTTTTGCGATCAAGAAGCGTGCCAGCAGCTGTTGTGGAAGAAGCAGTTGCAGCAAGGTCAGACATATTGACCTCCCGACCGGGAAAAGGATTGGCTTGGGCCGGGGAACCCGCCAGACTTGCAGGAATATCCGAGAAGAATGAATGCCCGCATTAACAGAAGATGAATTCGCAGCGCTTGGGAGGCGGCGGCAGTGCCTGCTTGAATTGGCACTGGGGTCTTCCGGATTCGCCGCCCTGCCTAAGCCGATCCTTGGTTCTACCGCCACTCGTCAGTCGAGTTGGAGAGGCCCTCGTTCATTACCGCATCGAATCCGCTGTTCTTCTTGATGAAGATCTCGGCGAAGGCGCGGTCCTGCCTGAGAAGGATGGCCTGGAGCCGGACAAGCTCAAGCAACGCCAGAAACATGGCCACAAGAGCACGCGATGATTTGGTGTGGCTCAGGAGCTTGCGCAGCGCGAGGGGTCGATCTTCCATGCTCAGCCGGCGAGTAAGGAACTGGATCATCTGGCCGACGGTGACGCTGTCGTCCTGCACATTGAATGTGGGACGTTGGCGGGCCCGATCGAGGATCTCGCGGAAGATGCGCACCAGGTCGACGGTGTCCGCGGCGATCTCGGGTTCGGCTGCAGCGTCATCCTTGAACTCGCGGAGGCCGGGGTTGGACCACGTAGCTGCCTCGAGCATCTGCTTTTGCTGGAGCATCTGCGCGGCGCTCTTGAAGCGTTCGTGTTCGAGCAGGCGCTCGACCAGCTCGCGGCGCGGATCTTCGGCGGCATCGTCCGGGCCGGCGGGCGAGCGCGGGAGCAGCATCTTGCTCTTGATGTGGATCAGCAGCGAAGCCATGTAAATGAAGTCGCCGGCAACGTCGACGTCGGTCGCCTTCAACTGATCGACGTAGGCGAGGAACTGTGCCGTAATCTTCGCGATCGGGATGTCATAGATGTCGATGTCCTGCTTGCGGATGAGATCGAGCAAGAGATCGAGCGGGCCGTCGTAAACCTGGCCGACCGTAACCGAGAACGGAGACGGCTCAGGCGTCTCCTCCTGCCTCTTTGCCTTCGGCTGCGGAGTGGCTTTTGCCGGTTTCTCTTCTGGAACCGGCTTGGAAGTAAGCACCAGGGGTGGAGCTGTGTTAACGGTCGGCTCCTTTGGCGAGGGACCGCCGTGAGGCGGTTCGAGGGTCGGCCCCGGTGCGTCGGGATGCGGCTCAGGCGTGGGGTCCTTTACTGGATCTACGGACTCGATCTCCGGATTTTTCTCGGTGTCGCTCAAAGGGAATCTCTGCTCGGGGGAATTCTTATCTTATTTGTTTATTTTGTGGAGGTGCTTCCCATGGTCAACTGCATCGCCGCGCGCACCTCGGTCATGGTCTTCTCGGCACGCGTGCGCGCCCGGTCGGTGCCATCCTTGAGGATATCGTCTACCTCGCCGGGAGTGAAACGAGCCCGGCGCTCCCGGATGGGGTTCAGCACCTGGACGAGAGCGTCTGCCGCCCAGCCCTTGCACTCGATGCAGCCAATGCCCGCGGAGCGGCAGCCCTCGTAGACCTTCGCCAGCGTCTCGGGAGTCGAAAAGACCTTGTGCAGGTCGCCGACAGGACACTTGTCCGGATCGCCGGGATCACTGCGGCGAATGCGGGCTGGATCGGTGACCATCGTCTTCAGTTTCTGGCGGACAATCGATTCAGGATCGCTCAACTCGATCGTATTGCCGTAGCTTTTCGACATCTTGCGGCCATCGGTGCCGGGAAGCTTCGGCGATGGCGTAAGAAGAACGTCCGGCTCAGGCAGCACCTCGCGGCCATTGAGTTTATAGAAATTGTTGAAGCGCCGGGCTACTTCGCGCGTGAGTTCGACGTGGGCCACCTGATCCTGCCCAACCGGCACGTATTGTGCCTGATAGATCAGGATGTCGGCTGCCTGCAGGAGCGGGTAACCCAGGAAACCATAGGTTGAGAGGTCTTTGCCCGTCAGGTTTTCTTGCTGCTCTTTGTACGTCGGCACGCGTTCGAGCCAGCCAAGCGGCGTGATCATACCAAGCAACAGAGGCAGCTCCGCGTGCTGCATGATCTTGCTCTGCTGGAAGAGCACGCTCTTCTCCGGGTCCAGGCCGGCAGCGAGATAGTCGAGGATCACCTCGCGTACATTGGGCTCGATGTTCGACGGATCCACGTAGTCCGTGGTCAGCGCGTGCCAGTCGGCGATGAAAAAGTAGCACTCATACTGGCCGCTTTCCTGGAGCTTGACCCAGTTGGCCAGGGCACCCATGTAATTGCCCAGGTGGAGCTTGCCCGTAGGGCGCATGCCGCTCAAAACGCGAGGGCGCGAAGATGAAGTTGTCTGATCGGGCATTTCTCAGTCGATGTCCAGAAGATGCGTGTCTCCTTTGATTCTAGGGCATCGGTATTGATCTGGCCCAATGCTGGATGTATCAGAACAGAAGCGGGCTCCGTTCGTGGTTCAGCAGCCACCGCTTACGCTCGATGCCACCGCCGTAGCCCGTCAATGATCCGTTCGCGCCGATGACGCGATGGCACGGCACGACCACCGCCACTGGATTTGCGCCATTGGCAAGGCCGACCGCACGAACGGCGGCAGGACGACCGATGCGCTCAGCGAGTTTGCCGTAAGAGATCGTCGTGCCGCGCGGAATCTCGCGCAGCGCGCGCCATACCTCGCGCTGGAAGGGGGTGCCGCCCGTCTCGACTCGAAGCGTGTCAATAACGTCGAGATCACCGGCGAAATACTGCGCGATCGCCTCGGACAAACTATGCGGATTAATCGCCGCCTCAAGCGTGAACCCGCGCTCGCCGTAGTGAAGGCGCAGCTGGCGCCGAACCACCTCTTCGTCTGCTGTGAACAGAGCCGCACGCAAGTTCCCCTTCGAATCCGCGGCGATCACCATGTCGCCGATTGGCGTGGAAACCCGGTCAAGCAGAAATTGCAGAGGTTCGGTCATCTTCGCGCGACAAGAGTTGGATTCCTCAGCTTCGCATCGGGATTCTACCGAGAGCGCGGCAGGGATAACGACCATTAGAGCAAAAGCTTTTCACGCAGTTGTGACCAACGGCGGTCAACCGCGCGCTGCGGATTCCGTCTGCCCTGTTGAGAACGATCAAGAACGGCGGCGATTGCTGATGGAGTCCTGAGGCTGTCCCGTTTTCGCATCTTCCTGCTCATTCTCTTTCTTTGCTGGTCGGTTTGCACGGTCTTACTCTCTGGTCGCGTGCAAGCGCGCCCGAATGCTGCTCATGCCGACCCGGACGATGCGTGTGCCCAATGCCACCGCGAGATCTATGAACGCTATCGCAAGACTCCAATGGCAAACGCCAGCGGACCTGCCGCAGCTGGCGTTATCGTCGCCGACTTCCTTCATGCAGCATCCGGGGTTCACTACCAAATCTCCGAGCAAGACGGCCGTGTGTGGCTGAGTTATGAGCGAGAGGCAAATTCTCCGGATCGCGCCTTGCAAGGCCGCGTCGAGCTGCGCTACTTCCTCGGTTCCGGCAAACGCGGACGCACCTACCTGTTCGAGCGGCATGGCTATTGGTTCGAGTCGCCGATCAACTGGTACAGCAAAAAACAACTTTGGGACATGGCTCCCAATTTTCAATCCGTTCGCGAGGTGCCGCTGACGCTCCCCGTAGATCCGGGATGTCTTCACTGTCATGCATCGAATGTGGCGCACTCATTACCGGAAGCGCGCAATTTTTATGCGGGTGAACCCTTCGCCCACGGGGGAATTACCTGCTCGGCATGTCATGGCGATGCGAGCGCGCACGTTCGATCCGCGGGCAAGGTGCACATGATGAATATCGATGCTCTTCAGCCGGTTCGTCGCGATTCCGTGTGCCTGAACTGCCATCTCGAAGGGCAGGCCGCGGTGGTTCGCAGGGGCAAGGAGATTGCGGACTTCGCGCCCGGCGATAACCTCTACGACTTTGTCCTTCACTTCAATTACAAGATGGAGAGCGGATCGGGCGGACGTGCGACGAGCCAATGGGAGGCTCTACTTCGCAGCCAGTGCAAGCGGAAGTCCGGCGACCGAATGACCTGCACAACCTGCCACGATCCGCATGGCTCTCCGTCCGCGGAAGAGAGAGTGGCGTTTTACCGGCAAAAGTGTCTCTCCTGCCACGACAGCGCCAGATTTGCGGAAAGGCATCACCCGGAGAATTCGGACTGCACTCGCTGCCACATGGCGCGGCCGCCTTCGAACGACGTCGCGCACGAGCAGGTAACAGATCACTGGATCAGGAGGCATATCAGCAACGATGCTCTGCCGGAAGCGGCTGAAGGAGATCTGCAGCTGATCGGAGGAGGCGATGCTGATGACCGTGACCTTGGACTCGCGTATGCGCAGATGGCAGTGCGCGGCAACCAGGCCGCGGGTGAGCGAGCTTTAGAGCTTCTCCAACGTGCCGAGCGCAACGAGCGCGATTCTCGATCCGATTATGAGCTGCACACCCAACTTGGATTTCTTCAAGAGGTGAACGGGGAGTCGTCCGCGGCCGCAGCGGAGTACCAGCTGGCGCTCGACGCAGATCCCTTCGAGCCGATCGCAGCTGGAGACCTGGCTCTGCTCGAAGCAAAGCAGCACAAATACGCAGACGCGGTGCGGCTTTGGAAAGCGGTTTTCGAACGCGACCCAACCCAAGTGGGGGCCGGGATGAATCTGGCAATTGTGGAATGCGCCATGGGAGATCGCGATGCCGCGGTGGCGAGTCTGGAGCGAATCCTCGCGTTCTCACCCGATAATGGACAAGCGCGAAAATTCGCGGCGGAGCTTCGATCCAACGGCCGGAGATGCAGAGCGCGCTGAGAGGCCGTTACGATTTTCGAGTATCCAGCCAGTTAACAGCGAGTGGGCGAGAAAGCGTGAACCCAGTTTTGGAATGTTATGCCTAAGTCACTTTCCTTATGAGAAGTTCGGTGGGAACCCGGCTAAGCCGCGACTGAAATTCGACTGCGCTCGAGCTAGAAGTAAGGCTGACTCAGCGACGCCTGCTCTCCCGATGAACAGTAAGTTTAAAGCCGCTTCAAAATCAACCATTTGGTTGAGATTGACGGCAATCGAATGATCGAGGATTTGGGGCGCCCACGGGTCGGAGAAACGAACTTGATCCGCCCGATATTTCGGTCGTGAAATGTAATGTCAAAGTAAAGACATCTGCAGTCGATTGCCTGCTTTTCTGTGGCCTAAAACTGCGTCCCGCGTCACCAGCAACCGAAGAGAAGGTGGTTGGGGCGCTTCAAAAGGCCGATGACTAAATCGCTTTATTTGCTTGACTTAATGTCTGTTTTGCACCAACGTGACATCGCTCACCTCTCGCTGGCGAGAAAGTGTAAAGGTTTTCAGCCAATGACATATCGTTTTCGCATGTTTCACCTGCGTTTTCTGGCGCTTTTCACATTGACAGCAGCGTTCAAACTTGAGTAAGGTGTCGAAGGCTCCGGAGTCTGCAATTTTGCGGCCTCCTATCTGTGTTCGGGGGGCGGCAGCACCGGATTTTAGCGATCCTGCTGCGTGGCGGGTGAGCCTTGTTAGCCGACTAGCCGAAGTCGAAATGCCAGCCGGCAGAAAAATCCACACAAGTTCATAAAGCAGAACAGACGGCACTTTTTTTCAGGAGACCGCATGAACAGAATCTTCCGCACAGCACTTGTGCTGGCGTTATTCGCCTGCGCAAGTTCGCTCCTCGTTGTGACGGCCAGTGCGCAATCGGTTTACGGATCGATCTTCGGCACTGTGACCGACAAGACTGGCGCTGTCATACCCAACGCGACGCTTACCGTGACGGACCCGGCCAAGGGAACCGCGGTGACGGCAACGTCTAACGCTTCCGGCGACTACAGCGTCCCGCACCTCATCCCCGGCGTATACGATCTGAAAGTTGTGGCGAAGGGCTTCAAGCCTTTCGAGACCAAGGGCATCTCCGTAATGGCCGACACGGCCCCCCGCATCGACCCCACCCTCGATGTGGGTTCGGATACGGGTACAACCGTTACCGTCAGCGCTGAAGCAATACCGCTGCTCAAGACGGAGAAAACAGACGTCGCAACCGTGTTCGACACGGCGCAGGTAGCAAGCCTGCCCGTCGGCGATCAAAACTTCACGAATCTGCAACTCCTCGTTCCGGGTGCGCAGAAGCTTGGCTGGTCGCACGCGGCCTCGGAAAACCCGCAAGCTTCGCAGCAGATCATGGTGAACGGCCAGGCGTTCGCAGGCACTGCCTTCGAACTCGACGGTACCGACAATCAGGATCCGATCCTGGGCATCATTGTGATCAACCCGACCATGGACGCGGTGACGGAAACCAAGATCACCACGCAGAACTTCGACGCCGAGTTGGGCAAGGCGGTCTCCGCTGTTGTCACGGCGCAGACCAAGTCGGGCACCAATGCCTTCCATGGCAGCGCATACGACTTCCGCACCAGCAACGCCAATCTGGCGCGCGATCCATTTAGCCAGCCTATAGGAAGCATGCCGGGAGGTCTGAAGAACCGCTTCGGAGGCACGATCGGCGGACGGATCATCCGGGACAAGCTGTTCTTCCTGGGCAACTATGAAGGACAGCGGCAGAAGGTTGGCACGTCGGCGACCTCTACGTTGCCCACGAACACCGTGGTTGAAACTGCGCTCCACCCCGGATTCCTTGGACCGGACGTCCCTGACGGCGCTAACTTCAGCGAGTATGCAACTCAGCTTGGCGCGTCGGGCATCATCTACGACACCTCGCAGCCCACATATACGGGCGCGGACGGGAAGCAGCACTATCCCGCTTTCCCAGGCAACATTATCCCGCGTGCTCGCCTGCAGAGCCCTGCTGCTCTAAAACTGTTCTCGATGCTCGAGCCCTACACGAAGAACGTCCATCTGGGCGGAGGCGGCAAGCTCAATGGCCTGGACAGCAACTACAGCGGTTCAGGCACGGGCGGCCTCAACAG
>DATFSO010000110.1:0-7957 GCA_035262585.1 Occallatibacter sp.
TCTGGCCGGGCTCTGAGGCGGAGATCGCTGGACACCGGCCTTCCTGGTACGCAATCTTCGACAACAAAACTCAGGCTACCGACGAAGTTGAGAAGGCGCGAATTGACGATGCGGTGGCTCTGCTGAAGATGCCGGAGGCCGATCGGCCGCACTTCATTACGATCTACTACTCCGAGCCGGATCACGAGGGGCACCGGTATGGTCCCGATGCGGCGGAGACCAAGGTCGCGGTGCTCAAGATGGATGCAATGATCGGCAGGCTCAAGAAGGCTCTGGATGCTACACGGCTCCCGATCGATCTGGTAGTGGTGAGCGATCACGGCATGGCCGAAGTGGAGGGCGGTTGGCTCACGCTCGATGAGTTTGCGGATCTGAGCAATTTCGAAACCGTCGGACAGTTGCTCTACGGCAAGACCGAAGAGGATCGCGTGCGCGTGTATAACAAGCTGAAGCAGGCGTCATCGGAGTTTATTGCGTATCGGCGCAAGGATGTGCCGGCGGGACTCCAATACGATCAGAATCCGCGCACTGGTGACCCCGTGGTGATTGCGACAGGACCGTACGCGATTCGCGCGCACAAGCCACCGGCAGACCGGCCGGACAATCCGCCGGATCCGGGAGCGCACGGCTACGATCCGGGCAGGATGCCGGAGATGAAGGCCAGCTTCTTCGCGGCCGGGCCGGACATCGTGCATGGAGTGACGGTGAAGCCGTTCAAGAACGTGAACCTCTATCCATGGATCGCGCATATGCTCGGGCTCAAGGTCCAGAAAAATGACGGCAGCCTGAATGTGCTTGCCGGAACGTTGCGCGATAACGGAGAAGTTCGAAACCCGGACGACGGAAAACAGGAGTAAGGCGGCGAATGAGCGTGGTATTGGGAATTGACGGTGGAGGGACGAGGACGCGGGCTTCCATCGTCGACGGCGAGCGGGTACTGGCCTTTGCTGAGAATGGATCGATCAAGCGGCTGCGCGTGGGTGCGGAAGCTGCCGAGGCGAATCTGCGTGCGCTGCTGAAGGATGTGTATACGCAGGCCGGGGTCCGCGGCGTGAAGGCCGCATCGGCTGGCGTGGCGAGCGCAGCGATGCCCGGCGTGAAGGAGTGGATCACCGCTGTATTTCACGACTTTGCGGTCGACCACTCTGAGGTGGTGGGCGACGAGGTGATCGCGCTGGACGGCGCCTTCAAGGGCGGCCCGGGAATACTCCAGATTGCCGGAACGGGTTCAAACTGCATCGGACGCGCGCCGGATGGCGGTCGCGAAAGCGCAGGCGGCTGGAGTTCACGCCTTGGGGACGAAGGCTCGGGCTACTGGATCGGGCTGCACGCGGTGCGCCGCGCGCTGAATGCTCTTGATCGCGAGGAGCCGACGCGAATCCTGGAGACGGTGGGCGGCATCTGGGGCACGAAGACCATCGAGGAACTGGTCAACCTGGGGGACAGTACACCGGGACCGGACTTCGCGGCGCTCGCTCCTGCCATCAGCAAGCTTGCCGAAGAGGGCGATGCGGTTGCGCTTGGAGTGCTGAAGCAGGCGGCGGCAGACCTGGTCGATAACGTGCTGCTGGTGCGCGCGAAGCTGCGGCGCAAGCACAACCTTACTGTTGAGGTTCCGGTTGCGTGGATCGGCAGCGTCGTCGGAAAGTCACAACTCGTGCGCGATGCGTTCTTTGCTGGACTACGCACAACCGCCCCGGAGATGTCCATTCGCGAGTGTGAAGTCGCCGGAATCGACGGCGCGGTTTGGCGCGCTCAGCGATTGGCCGCCAAATCGGGAGTATGATCGAAGGCGCTGAATAATTCATTTCTCGTTTATTCGATTTTGCGGGGTGATCGATGCAATCGCCGCGATTCTTCCCATCCATCCAACGCACTCACAAGGTAACCATAGCCGCGCAGATGTTACTTGTAACCTGTTGCATCGGGGCAGCAACAGCGCAGGATTCGGTTCCCTCAGGGCCAGATACCCCTCAACCGACGGCGACTTTATCGGTAACCACGCACGAGGTCCTGCTCGACGTGGTCGTCACCGACGCCGGGCGTGCGGTGAGCGGGCTCAAGGCGTCCGCTTTCACCGTCCTCGAGGATGGCAAGCCGCAGGTTGTGTCGAGTCTCGAGGAGCACAGCCCGATGGCTGCCTCCACGATTCTAATTCCAGCCTTGCCTCCGAATACATTCAGCAACTACACGCCCGTCGCGAACACGAACGCATACACGGTCATTCTGCTGGATGCACTGAACACCACTTCGGGCGATCAGATGTGGCTGCGAATAGCACTTATCAAATATCTGAAGCAGATGCAGCCTGGGGTGCCAACGGCAATCTTCGAGCGCGATACGAAGATGCACCTGGTGCAGGGATTCACGTCAGATCCGAAGGTGCTCCTTCGAGCCGCAGAGAGCGAGCGCACCCGGCCGGCATTGCTCAAACTGGTTCGTGGGACAAAAGAAGAGTACCTGGAGTATCGCTTGGACGAAGTGTCAATCGGTTTCCAGCTTCTGGGCCGATACCTTGCGGCATTTCCGGGGCGGAAGAACCTGGTCTGGTTTACGGGTGCGTTGCCGGGCTCGAACGCACTGGAGCCGATGGGCGACCCCTTCAATGACGAGTTCAAGATTCTTGAAGGCGATCCGCACGACCTGACCGCAGCACTGACATTAAGCCGCGTCGCCGTCTATCCCGTCGATTCGCGCGGTCTCGAGGCCTCGCCGCAATATACGGCGGCAACGAACCGGCCCCCGCCTGCGAACACCACGGTGCTGTTTGAAACGAAGCAGGAATTTCAGCATCTGGCGCTGGACTCGATCGCTGAGTCGACCGGCGGACGCGCATTCTACAACGCGAATGGATTGGGCGAGAAGATCAACGAGATTGAAAGCAACGGCTCCCACTACTACACGCTGACCTACGCGACGACAAACAAGAACTGGAACGGCGAGTTCCGGCATATCAAGATCGAGGTGAACCAGCCGCACACGAAGCTCCAATACCGGCAGGGCTACTACGCGGTTGATCGATCCAAGGATGAGCAGGATCAGCTCAAGAACCTGCAGAGTTCTCAGCAGGCCGGGACCTCGCCGGGCAGCGCAGGAGATGCGTCGGCGGAGACAAAGGGACAACAGCCAGTGAGACAAACGGGCCAGAAACCTGCCCAGGCACCGGCGCCGGAAGGAAACGCGAAGAATCCCGCTCCGCTGAAGGAGGGCTTCGACGAGGCAATGCAATTGGGCGCTGTTCCGCCCACGGAGATCGTCTTTGTTGCCCGCGTTTCAGAGGGCGCAGGCGTTCAGCAACTCGCGAAGAGCGATCCATGGCCGCAGGACAACTACCTGGCCGCGGATTACAAGTTCAAACCATTTCGAACATACACGGTGGATTTCACGATGGATGCAAAGACGCTGCAGGCGGTGAAAAGCCCGGACGGAATGTGGCGTGGCAGCGTGGCGTTTGTGAGTGTGGTGTATGACCAGACCGCGCAGAACGTGAATTCCAGGATGACGACAAAGAATTTCGAACTCGACGATACGCTCTACCAGGATCTCTTGGAGCATGGGTTGACCGAGCACCATGAGATCGCCGTGCCTGTGAAGGGGAACTTCTTTTTGCGGCTAGGAGTGCACAGCACCACGAACGATCGCATCGGAGCGCTGGAGTTTGCGGTGGACCAGGTGAAGCCGGCGGCAGGCCAGGTTGCACAGTTGCCTTGATTTCAACTCGGTCGGACTCGTCGCGGTCGCCGCAAATCGCTCCTCTAGTTGGCTTGCTGTCCGCCGATAATCGACGCCATAAGTCTCCCCCGATCGTCGATGGCGACGAGGTTTGCAGACTTGCCGGTGGTCACGAACCCTGCGCGATGATCGAGCCCCGTCATGGCGGCGGGATTTCGCGAGAGAAGACGCAATGCCTGCTCAACACCGGCGCCCGTGTATTTCACGAAATTCGCCAGTGCGCGATCGAGCGTGAGCACGCTGCCTGCCAGAACGCCGCGCGCCGTGGCGCGTCCGTCCTTCACCTGCACAGCGAATCCGCCGAGCTGGTATTCGCCGTCCGGCATGCCGGCTGCGGCCATCGCGTCTGTGACGAGAATGGCGCGTTCGGGCCCTTTCGACTTCCACCACAGGCGAACGATCTCAGGATCGGTATGAATGCCGTCGCAGATCAGTTCGGCGAATAGTTCATCGTTCGTCAGCACCGTTCCGAGAATGCCCGGCTCGCGATGATCGAGCGAACGCATCGCGTTAAAGGTGTGTGTAGCGCTCACCGCTCCTGCAGCGATGGTGCAGCGCGTCTCGGCGGCCGTTGCATTTGAATGGCCGATAGATACACGAACACCGCGAGAGATAGCGTGTTTGGCGAGTTCCTCCGCGCCGTGAAGTTCGGGCGCCAGTGTCATCAGCCGCACGTGACCTCGCGCCGCATCGAACAAGCGATCGAAGGTTGCGGTGCTTGGAGCGAGCAGATGCTCGGCCGGCTGCACGCCGCGTTTCTCGTGCGATAGAAAAGGGCCTTCGAGGTGGATGCCGAGCGGCCGCGCACTTGCTGGCTGCGGCAACCTGGCAATCTGGTTCGCAAGTCCGTCGAGGGCGCGAAAAGTCGCGTCGAGCGAGGCGGTGACGGTGGTGGCGAGGTAGGCGCCGGTTCCGCGTGAGGCGAGGAATCTGCCCATCGTGTCGATGGCCTCGGGCGTTGCTTCCATGACGTCGTGCCCGGCCGCGCCGTGGATATGCACATCGAAGAAAGCAGGACCGAGCGTAGCGCCGGGGAAGTCAAGAATCTGTGCGCCGACGGGCACTTCAGACGATTCGCGGCTGGCGATGGAATTGATGATGCCGTCATGAATGAGGATGATTGGATGCTGGTAGAGACTCTTTCCGTCCCAGAGCTTTTCTGCGATGACTACCGTTTGCATGGCAATCCATTATTGCAGGCGAATCCGAAGTCGCGCTTGTCATCGAAGCGTAACGTGTGCTCGCCGAGCCGTTTGTTATCGTTTTGGAATGCGAATTTCATCGCGGTGTCTGATTGCCGGCAGCGTGGCGGCGTTAGCTGTTCAGATGGTCTTTGGGCAGACGATTGACCTGCCCACCAGCAAGCAGTTGATGGAGCCCGCTCCGGGCGATCCGCAGCGGCTGAATAACCTTCCCATATCCATGGCCATCTCTCCCGACGGGCGCTACGCGGTGACAGTGAATGCGGGTTATGGGACATATGAATCGAAATACCAGCAATCGCTGGCCGTCTACGACACGCAGACCGGCACGCTGAGCGATTTCCCCGACGATCGCACGCCGATTCGCGCGAAGCAGACTCTGTATTCGGGGCTTGCATTCAGCCACGACGGCCGGCACATCTACGCGTGCATCGGTTCGGTCGAAGACCCCGAGGGAAAGAAGCCGCCCTTCCGTGGCACTCCCAACACCGGCAGCGGCGTTGTGGTGTATGGGTTTTCAGACGGCAAGATCGAACCGGAGCGTCTGATTCGTCTGCCGCTCGTGCAACTGGCGGCGGGCCGCAAGACAAAGCTGATCGGTCAGGTGGATGGTGACCAGGGAGTGCCTTTCCCCGCGGCGATTGCGGTTCTGGAGCGCGCCGGCGCAGAGAAGCTGCTCGTCGCCGAAAACCTGACCGACGATGTGGTGCTGATCGATGCCGAGAGCGGCAAGATCGAGCATCGTTTCGATCTCGCGGAGAGCAACGCGGTGCCGTCGACATATCCGATCGCGCTGCAGTTATCCAAGGATGGCCGCCGTGCATTCGTCGCGCTATGGAACGCATCGGAGATTGTTGAACTCGATCTCGAGAAGAATGCTGTTGCGCGCAAACTCCCGCTGTTGAAACCGGCGAGTCCGGTCAAACCGGGCACACACCCTTGCGCATTTGCGCTGACGGATGACGGCAAAACGGTTTATGTGGCGCTGGCAAATCGCGATGCCGTCGCTGCGGTGAACGTGGGTGCGGGTCAGTTCGCCGTGAAGGGATATTTCGATACGCGCCTGCCGGAGCAAAGCTACTTTGGCGCTGAGCCCGTGGCGCTGGCGATGAATGCGAAATCGAACCGCCTCTATGTTGCCAACATGGCGAGCGACGCCATCGCGGTGATAGACACCACCAAACTGACGGCCAAGACGTCGCGGAGAGGAATGATCGAGCCCGAGGGCTTCGTTCCCACGGAGCTGATGCCCATGTCCCTGGCGTTTCTTCCGTCAGGAGAACGGCTCTTTGTTGCGACAGCGAAAGGGAAGGGCGCGGGACCCAATCCGTATCCGCCTCCCATGCCGAGTGACAAAGAGCACGAGATGATCAGCAAGTCGAATTACATAGCCACCTTGCTGTACGGTTCGCTGGCGGTGCTGCGGGAACCGGAGATCGAAAGAGATCTTGCGCAGACAACTCGAGCGGTGCTCGAGTCGAACCGAATGAAGGCGGCTGCCGAGAAGATCGCGTTTTCCGACGGATCGCACAATCGCATCAAGCACGTGATTTACATCATCAAGGAAAACCGCACATACGATCAGATCTTCGGCGACCTCGAGCAAAACGGCAATCCCGTCGGCAACGGCGACAAGAGCCTCACGATGTATGGGAAGGATATAACGCCGAACCTGCACAAGCTTGCCCTGCAGTTCGGCGTGCTTGACAACTTCTATGACTCCGGCGAAGTGTCGGGCGACGGGCATGTGTGGTCGAACGCGGCCATCGGAACCGACTATCTTGAGAAGACCTGGCAGCAATCCTATCGCGGCAACCAGCGCACCTATGACTTTGAGGGAGTGGTGGCCGACGGCCTACCGCTCCTGCAGAAGATCCCTGATGTAAACGAACCCGCCAGCGGATATCTATGGGGCAATCTCGCTGCCCACGGCAAGACCTACTACCACTTCGGCGAATACGTCGCGACGTTCTTCTGCGACATGAAGCCCTCGCTGAATCCGCAGCAGGGGCCCATGCTGAAGGGCCAGGCGTGCGCACGCAAAGATGTGGCTCCCGGCGAGCAGTTGCCAGCGGAGTGGGGTGGCGGCGTGAACAAGTGGCCCTGGCCGATCCCGCTGATCGGGTCGAACACCGCGACCAAGCCTGAACTGGTGGGACACTTCGCACCGGAGGCGCCTGACTTCAATCTGGCTGTGCCTGATCAGATTCGCGTCGACATTTTCATGCGCCACCTGAAGCAGTGGGAAGCCGACAGGCAACAGGGCAAAGACACAATGCCGAACTTCATCCTGCTTCGCCTGGGGAACGATCACACCAACGGCACGGTGCCGTTCAAGCCCACGCCCAAGGCGAGTGTGTCAGACAACGATCTGGCTGTGGGCCGCGCGGTGGATGCTATATCGCATTCGCCGTTCTGGGACGACACAGCATTCTTCATCCTCGAAGACGATGCGCAGAACGGTGCAGACCACGTCGATGCGCATCGCAGCATCGGGCTGGTGATCAGCAAGTATGCGCCGCACGGCAAGGACGGCGCGCCGGTTGTCGACAGCCGGTTCTACTCAACCGTGAGCTTCATTCGCACCATGGAGACGCTGCTCAGTCTGCCGCCGATGAACAACAACGACGCACTCAGTTCGATGGTCTCGACGCTGTTTGCGGGGTCGGGTGATCAGCCGGCATATTCGGCCGACTACTCGAATCGCGACAACGGGCTGATCTATACGGCGAATCCGAAGAGAGCGCTTGGCGCCGAGGAGAGCATGAAGATGGACTTCCGGCACGCCGATCGCGCGGACGCTCAGAAGCTCAACGTGATCCTATGGAAGGACGCAATGGGCTCAAAGCCGGTCCCGGCGATGCTGATGGAGAAGCGGGGGAAGCAACGGAAGGACGACGACGATTAGGCGGACCGACGACCGTTGAATCAGCTTGCCTTGATGGGGCAAGACTTTAGTCGTGCCGTAGCAGCGGCAATATGGAGTTTGGCCTTTAGGCCTGATGGAAGGTTTAGCCGGCCAT
>DATFSO010000111.1:0-3613 GCA_035262585.1 Occallatibacter sp.
GGGTGACGCCGATTTGGGCGCGGGCAGCAGCGGCAAGTTTCAGTCCGGCGCCGGTTGCGGCGCCGAAGCCGCCTGCCGCTGCGACAGCTGCCAATCCACTCACCACAGAGCGTCGATCCATCGCGGTCGTCTCCCGATCAACTTCACTCAATCCGGAATAACGCGCAGCCATGCGCAGGCAGCGCGACGTGGAGCGTCCTAGAACTCGGAATGTGCTTCTGGTTCCAGACATCGAAAAGTGCATGCGGCTTGTTGGGCAGGTGAAATAGCGCCCAAGGCAGGTTCGATGTGGTTTCGGCATCGGCCAGACTGAAGACGGCGACATATCGTTTCGGGTTGGGGCCGCCAGTGCTCGCATACCAGTAGCGCTGCGGAAACGGAGCCGATTTGCCGTTGCTCTTCGGCAGTGGTCCGGGCTTGGATTCAACGGCCTGCTGGTTCAGGTCAATGACTTCCTTGTTTGTGATTAGCGAACGCGTGAAGTCGTCGAGCTTGGTCAGGTTCGCTCCGAGGATGAGCGGCGAGCGCGAGATGGCCCAGAGCGTGAACTCGCTGCGCTGCTCATCCTGCGTGTATCTGGACTGGCGAGGCTGACCCCAGCCGGGGTGCGGACCGAGGTAGCCCACAGGGAGCATGTCGGGATCGGGCCAGCTGCCGGGTTTGACGTACGGCGACCATGCGGCGATGCGATCGAACTCGTCTCGCACGCCGAAAGGGAATTCGCCGGAGTTGGGCTTATGATCGAAGGTCCAGCCGTCCCAGTGATCGTCCGTAATGCGCCACATCTGTGCGTATTTGGCCACCTCGGCGGCGTGGTCGAGCTGCGTGGGTCCGGGCGAGAGGCTGAGCACGATAGGGCGGCCGGTCTTTTGGATGGCTTCGGCGATCTGCCGGATCTCTGTTGGCCGGTAGGGGTGGTCGCTGATGCAGTCGACCTTGATGTAGTCGAGCCCCCACTGTGCGTAGAGCTTCAGCATCGAGTCGTAGTAGGCCTGGCCGGCGGCGTTGTCCTTCACACCCCAGTTGCCTTCGTCCCAGGGGCAGGGAGACGCAGTGTCGGCCGCATCGGCTGCGTGAAAGCCGGAGCCAGCGATGGGCAGGTTCTGCACTACGACCTGGCGCGGAATGCCGCGTACGATATGAATGCCGAATTTGAGTCCCTGGGCGTGAACCCAGTCCGCGAGCGGCTTGAAGCCGGCGTTGTTGACGGCAGAACGGAAGCGGGCGGGGTCCGGTACGAGGATGCCGTTTTCGTTCCAGAGGTATTTGCGCGCCTCAAGCGTATTGGCGAAGGGGTCCTGCATGTACCAGCCTTCGTCGATCACCGAATATTGCCAGCCATTTTGCCGTATTCCGGCAAGCACGGAGGTGTTCGCCCGATAGTCAGCCTCGCCAATCGTGAGCCCGTAGGCATCCCAGCTGTTCCATCCCATCGGTGGAGTGGGAGCTGGGCTTTGCGCGGCGGCGGACCGGGTATCTGCAAGAGCAAGCATGAAATAGACAACCAATATCACTCTGGATCGAAACATGTGGAAACGTATAACACACGCAGCCAAAGATCCAGTGCAAGCGAGGGGTTGACTCGTAAGAGACGTATGTTTCGAAGGTGAAAGAACGTGATGCAACTCACTTTCAAATGCGCCTATAATGCTGTCGAATAAAAATCGAACAGCTGCAAGTAGCCGATCCCCAGACACCTGCAACTGAGGAGACAATTATGTTTAAGTCGTTCTTGCTCTTCACGGCGGTTGTCTTGTTTGTTGCCGCATCCGCCTCAGCTCCCGCCGGTCCGCCGCAAGAGTCAGGGGCAGCTCCGGCGAGCAAGAAGATCAGTCCCGAGGCGATGGCCAAGGGCAAGAAGGTCTACAACCTGGACTGTGCCCTTTGTCACGGAGCCACCGGAGACGGGAAGACCGATCTGGCCAAAGACATGCAGTTAACCATGGCGGATTGGACCGACCCGAAGTCGCTAGCCGGGCAGTCGGATCAGCAACTATTCGACATCATCCGCAAGGGCAAAGGGAAGATGCCGCCCGAGGAAGAGGGCCGGGCCAAGAGTGACGAAGTGCGCGATGTAGTGATGTACATTCGCAGCCTCGCGAAGGAGGGTGCGGCGGCACCTGCTGCTGCACCGGCCACCGGGCAGCCCGCGCCTGCAGCCCCGGCACAGACGCCGGCCACCCCGCCATCATCTGCTTCGCCGAGCAACTGAGGTCCGATCGGCAGCTTTCCCGCGAGTGGTGATGTCACGGGGAAGTTGTCGTTCGCTCGTCCGGCAATTCGCCGGACTTCATATCGGACTGATAACCTCCGCTCCCCCGAGCGGCCGGGTCGATGTCGCGTACATGACGCGAGAAGAGCTGGACGGTTTCATGCAGCTCCTCGACGATCGACGCCCCGACGGCGCGCGTGCGCGCGTAGTGGTCTTCGACGTCTTCGACAAAGATGGTCGGGCATTGGGTGCCATAGCCAGGTTCCGCTGGATTTCGCTGCCCTGACTTCGCGGCGTGGACCATGACCCAGGCCATTGCCAAGATGCAATTGAGCGCCGAATAGCGGCTCACCCCGGCGGTAATGCTCGACAAAGCCGAACACCGATGTGAGCCACAGAATGGCGCGAGGGAGGTCTTTGAACGTGACGTGGGGAAGCACGGTATCGACGCGAACCGATCGGTGGCTCAACATGGGCAAGGAATGCAATCAGATTCCGGTTGCAAACCACCGAAGCCTTGCGCGTGCGATAAGCTGATCCGGGAGAACCAAGAATGCATTTCAGGGTCCTCAAGCGCGCGGTATGGGTGTGTGTCGCGCTCGCAGCCCAGCTGTCGCTGCCGGGACAGCAGGCGCAACCGATCCCGGGCGGCAACCCGGCGCTACCGCTGGTGCACGTAGAGAACGGTCAGAACTCGCCGGCTGCGCAGAAGGCGCACTACGTGGTGCTGGTGTCGCTCGATGGCTTTCGCTGGGACTATGCAAGGCGCGATGGTGCAAAGAATCTGCTTGCACTCGGCCGCAAGGGTGTTTGGGCGCCGGAAGGCATGATCCCGAGCTTTCCCTCGTTGACGTTTCCCAATCACTTCACGATTGTGACGGGACTCTACCCGGAACATCACGGGCTCGTCGCCAACAACTTCTACGATGAGACTAAACACGCTCGCTACGCGATCGCAGATGCAAAAGCCGTGCAGGATGGAAGCTGGTACAGCGGGGTTCCGTTGTGGAGCCTCGCCGAGAGCCAGGGGATGCGGGTTGCGTGTCTATTCTGGCCGGGCTCTGAGGCGGAGATCGCTGGACACCGGCCTTCCTGGTACGCAATCTTCGACAACAAAACTCAGGCTACCGACGAAGTTGAGAAGGCGCGAATTGACGATGCGGTGGCTCTGCTGAAGATGCCGGAAGCCGATCGGCCGCACTTCATTACGATCTACTACTCCGAGCCAGATCACGAGGGACACCGGTATGGGCCCGATGCGCCGGAGACCAAGGTTGCGGTGCTCAAGATGGATGCAATGATCGGCAGGCTCAAGAAGGCTCTGGATGCTACACGGCTCCCGATCGATCTGGTAGTGGTGAGCGATCACGGCATGGCGAAAGTGGATGGCGGCTGGCTCAC
>DATFSO010000112.1:0-7456 GCA_035262585.1 Occallatibacter sp.
AGAATCGAGCGCTTGGTCTAGGTCGGGAGTACCCACCATGCAGACACGCCGCCGAAGCCCGAAATCTGGCAGGCTGTGGTTAGGCGCTCGGGATGCGCTAGGCTTTGCGTCAGCCAAGCCCTTCTTGTCCCTTATGGAATCACTCATTGGCACGGCCTCCCCTTGCCGAGGAGACTGGGATCGAACTTGCACCCATAAACGATTTCGAATCGGCGAGCGACTTCCTTCATGTAGGCATCATCGCCGCGAAGAACATCGAAGTCAGGCTGCGCTATACGGAGCGAGCTGCCGGAACCAAGATATAAAAGCGCGTCAGCCGCTTTCTCCAAAGAACGGCCTCCGAAGGAGACGGCGCCCAGCCGGGTCCCATGGATCGGCACTAACGAAGGCACGGGCCACTCCGACAACTGTTCCTGCACACCGGAGAGGCGCTCGGTGTACATGAGGGCGACGTACATAGAATTCGGGAACTGTTTCTCGACAAGAGTGCTCGTGTCATCGAAGCCATCTGCGTCTCCGTCTTTTGTCAGATGGTTGCTGCCTAAAATGACCAGCGCCCTGCGATGCTTCTGCAGGACCTCATGGACAATGACCCAGAAAAAAGAGTTGTCGTTGGGCTGAAAGGCGCCCCAGTCGGCGTTGGTCTTAATCTTGTCCCATTCTATGGGCGAATCGCCCGCGAGCACGCGGAGCCGGCGCGCGGCAGGGAGATTCTTATTTACCTCCCGGACGGCAGCGAGGAAATTGGCGTAAATGGGTGATTCCCAACTCATCACCTTCGTGCTGTCGCGCCAGGCGTGCTGCAGGTTCAATATTGAGACATCTTCGCCCGAGACGTAGCGATCGATGATCGGCTGAGAACGTCGGCTGGCGAATTCGATCACTATATCGTTCACCTTGCCTTGGAATGCAGGGTCGCGAACGAGTGAGTTGTAGAAATCGCCGGCCTGCTGGACCTGGTGGTACTCGGCGATTGCAACGACAGCGTGCTGGTCGAACGCTTTCACGATGCCCTGAACAGCATCGTCCGGGACAGGATGCTGCCGGGCAACGGCGGAAGCACAAAGCGCGAAAATTGAGCCAAGGATGCGCAGATTGGACTGGCGCATGGGACAAGTCCCTCTCAACGTTGCAAAAAACTGCTATTGCTCGCTGCGGTGGAAATTTAGCACTTGATTGCCGGGTTGGCCGTTGGCGACAGAATGCAGCTTGATTGAGTCCTCGCCGACTTCTCCCTCATAGTGGAAGTTGAACTTGCGGCCGTTGTTCTCCACGTTGGTTTCGAAGCTGATCTTTTCGCCTTCGAGTTTGCCGTTCTCGATGTTCATGACGATGCCGCGGGCATGCGTGATGGTGCCGGTGACCTGATTGCCTGAAACCTTAAGATTCATCGCGATTGTTACGGGGGTACCTTCGCGATTAAAGGGCGCGACCCAGCGTCCGCTGATGTCCTTGCTCTGGCCGAATGCGCCGGCAGCGAGAGTGATAACACAGGCCAGTAAAGTCACCATCGATTTTGTTTTCATGGTTTTCCTCGTTTTGAATTTGAAGGCCAGGGCGAAGCCAGATAAATCAAGCCATCGGCGAGCGAGCCGCGCCAGTTGATGTAGTTGTGACCACCGGCGAACTCTTGATAATGAATTTTGTAGCCTCTGGCGAGCGCGACGTCACGGAAGTGGCGGCTCGTATCGAGGATGCCTTCGCGGCTGTCCTCGAACAGGCCAGCCTCAACGAAGAAACGGATCGCTTTTTGCGGGCTTTGCGCCACTTGCCGCGCCAGCCACTCGGGATGTTCCCCGAGCGGAACGCCAGTGCCCGGACCGGTGCCGGGTTCCCAAAACAAAGCTCCGGACTGGCACAGGACGTTGCCAAAGACATCAGGATGCCGCCACGCCATGTACATCGAAGCGAATCCATTGGCACTCGAGCCTGCTGCAATCGTTTGAGCCGGGTCGCGCGTGACGTTATAGCTTGCAAGAATCCAGGCGATCAGGTCGGTGGACATTACATCGGCGTAGGCATCGGCATTGGCGCCCATGGTCTCGGTGCGGCGGGTGTCCCGATCGACGGCATCAACCAGTACGGCGACGAGCGGTGGAATTTTCTGGGCGGCAATGAGGTTATCGAGAATCGTGGGCGTGGGCACCATCGTGAGGTACTGCTTTTCATCGAAGAGCACCATCAGTGGATAAGGCGAATGGCTCGCCGAGTAGCCCGGTGGCGTATAGATGGCGATCTCGCGCTCGTTGCCTAGACGATCGTTCTTGAATTGCCGCTTCTCAATGCGGCCCTCCGGAATGCCCGGTCTCTTTTCGACCCAGGGTTGCGGTGGAGCTCCGGGCAGTTCAGCGAGGGAAAACTCGCCGTTATGCTGGATCCATTTCTTTGGGTTCAGCGGATCGAGCATTGCACTAGCATCATGGCGCACGGCGGCGTTGTTGTCGGCGATATCGAAGCGGCTGTAGGGGACAAGGTCATCATCGGCCGAAAGCTGATAAACGAAACGTGCGCCGCGGGGCAATCGCAACGTGAGATACCAAACGTCACTCTGGGCCAGATGCTCGAAGGCATATTGCTCGGGATCGCTGTTGGCATAACTTTCCCAGCGCAACGCGACATTCTTCAAGCCGGTCTTATCGCGCCACAGAACAGTCACAAGACAGTGCTGCGGGTCAGCGGCGATGGGCTCGATCAGCGGCGAGCCTGTGCGGTCGATTTCCGTCCAGAATGCGGCAAGCGCGCTCGCATTACCGCCCAGCAGTTCGCGTCGAAGCGTGTCGATCTTAACGCTGTGAAATGGGCGGAAGACAGGCCCGAGACTCGTGCGCTCGGCCATGGTCTTGTGCTCGGAATATGTGATGGTGTAGCGAACAGGCGCCTCGCCGGCCGGCCGGGTCTCGATTCGGTACTCGCCCGGGCTCAGCGCTATCACATCAACGAGTTCCAACTCGGCTTGCTCGACCAGAGGACGTCCGGAGGAAACCGGATCGTTGCTGATGAACTTGACCTTATCTCCCGCAGGACCGTAAACCGTAGCATCCGTGTGTCCCGCGATCTGATCGATAACGCATTGCAGGTAATCGCCGGCCTCGAGATGCACGGTGAAGGATTCCGTCTGGCCGCGGGAAAGATCACCCTTGATAGTGTGATCGAGCCGCAACGCGCGAGGAACAGCCGTACCCTGCCCGTGCGCCCATGCGGCGAGCAAGCAGGTAATCACACAACCACAAGTCATGCGAGCAGCGGAACACATGGGACCTCTTGCATATTTCTGTTGCCTTGACGTCAGCGAGGGCACTCGCATTACTTGTTCCCCGAAAAAATTGTGATAAGGCCGTCAGCGATCGTCCCGCGCCAGGTGAGCGGCTCGTGGCCCCCTGGCTCTTCGGTATAGTCGACCTCGTACCCTTTTGTCCGCAGCACGTCGCGCAGGTTGCGATTGGCGGTGAGGATGCTTGGGCCAGCGCCCCCGCTCGGCGTCGAAAGCTGTTCGAGCTGCCCCGGCTGCAGCACGAAACGGATTTGCATCTTCGGCCGGCTCCGCAGCTCGGTGGTGACATACTCGAACGTCTCTTCATCGCCTTCGTTTCCCCGCCAGAACGCCCCGGATTGTGCAATTACATTGCCGAATAAGTCGGGGCGATTCATCGCCAAATACCCGCTCACCAAGCCGGCGGCGCTGGCGCCGCAGAGCGTCGTCTGCGCAGGATCATGCGTCACATTCCACTGCTTGCGAATCCACGGCATGACCTCATCGGTTATGAAGGTCAGGAATGAGCGGTGATTGCGCAGCTCTTGATTGCCTTCCCCGGGAGGATCTTCGATGAAAACAGCAACCACCGGCGGAATGCGTCTGGCCGCTATCAGGTTGTCGAGCGTCACCGTTGCCGACATATCTTTGACGTACATGCTGCCGAAGAAGAAGATGAGGAGCGGGTAAGGCTTGCCCTTCGGATCGTAACCGGCAGGTACGTAGGTCCAGAGTGGGTGATGGTTTTTCAGAGTTGGACTCTCGAGCTGCTGGTACGAGACCGTTCCCTTCGCTACGCCCGGCTTTGGCTTAATCCACGCCTGAGGTGGAGCGGCCGACATTTCAAGGTAAGAGCCCACCGGCGGTAGGCTGTGCGGATTCAGCGGATCGGGTTTTCCACCGAACAGACTCTCCCCGGATGCACCAAACCCGAAGCTGTAACTAAAGCGATAGTCGGCGGGCATGCGGTATGCCTTGAACCAAACGTCTGTGCCCTGCACTTGGTGCAGAGTGCGGTCGCCAATTAACTGCGCAAGCAGGCTCGGTACAGGAGAGGTCTCGACTTGCTTCCAGAGGAATGTGACAAACACGTGTTTAGGATCGGCGGGCACACCATCCACCAGCGGCGTAGTACGTTTCGCTGCGCTAGCCCAGAAGCGATCGGCGGCGTCTCTGCTGCCGTTCTTTAACTCCTGCTGCAGAGCGTCGACGGAAGGACTGGTGGTGACAGCCTGCCAGAATTCCTGCGCCTGAGCGGCGCCGGTGACCAGAAGCACGGCGAGGAGAGCTGACGCGACGTAATCCCGCTCAGCAGCCAAAGAGAAGATCCATCGCGTCGCTCGGAATGACAAATTCAACCATTTGCCTCGTAGGCGGTGCTTCCTGCATGAGTTATCTGACACGCGAAATCACGCCGCAGGCAATGCGGGTTGGGCCTTCGGTATTGTCCGCGGAATGGAAGACGATCGCAGTTCCGTCGCCTCGGAGAATCGAATGATCGTCGCTCCCCATGGTCAGCTTGGGAAAAACGTAGGTGCCGTGGCCGTTTCCGTCAGCGGCGATTTCAATCAACTGGCCCGGGTCGCCGGCGGATGGACCGGTGTGCCCTTTGTGCGCTGAGTCTCCGTAGAACTCATGCGTGGGATCGAAGCGCAGCCCAGCCGTATCGAAGTCTTCCTTGCCCTCGCAGATCGGCTTCTCATGAATGTGGAAGCCATGCTTGCCCGGTTGAAAATCATGCATGCTGAGTTCGAGCTTTACGCCCTGGGCCGTTTGCGTGAAGACCGCCTTGCCGACATCCTTGCCTGCGCCATTGTGCAGCATGACCGCAAGCGGCGCTGGTGGTTCCTGTGCCACACAACACACCCAGAGCATAGCGGCGAAAATCGCGAGCTTTGCTATCAGCCTCATGGTTGAGCTCCCACAAATCGTCAATCAAACACACACAGCGGCACCGAGGAAAACCGTGGCCTAGGTCAGCTTCAGGATTGTCACGTTGCCTGCAGCGTCCTCGGCGCGAATAGACCAGCTCTTCTCGTTGGCCGGCAGTGCGATTTCCCATTCCGCGAAGTCGGGGCGGAGCGGCTTTGCAGGCTGGCCGTTGACCTGAATGCCTTTGATCACGCCGCAATCGGATGCCGTTCCGCGAAGCGTCACCTTGCCATTGGAAGGCGCGCCAATGCTCGTTGTCACAATGATCGGCTGAAGATCATCGACCGGCGAAAGCGGATTCGGCGTGCCGGGCTGCGGCACTATGAGATCGTAGGTCTTGGCCGGGCCGATCTCCTTCACCGGCTTGGCGTAGCGCACTTCCTGATCGAGCGGCAGGATGACGTGTGCCGAGATGTTCTCCATGTGTAGGTCGCGGTAAACGTGGCGATCGATGTTCGGCTTCCAGAGGCCGTAGGCGCAGTCGTGGATGTCATAGTTGTCAAGCATCACGCAGGGCGAGAGAGTATGAAACGACCAGTGTGAATCCCACACGCGCATGTTGCGCACAACGAGCGGATGACGCTCGTCAGGGCCAACACCGCCGCAGCCGCCGCTGAGGTTGATATCAAGGCCGTTCAGGTTGCACGCGTGGTTGCGCTGCGTGTGCGATTCGTTATCTTCGAAGCGCACGAACGGCAGCGTCCGAACGTCAATCTTTTGGCGCTTGCCGTCGATGGTGGGCACGCTCAGCACAGGATCGAAGCCCTTGGCCTTCTGCATGTCAAAGCGGTATCCGTACACATCGGATTCCGCCGATACGTTGCGCGTGAAGCTATTGAGGCTGTTCGCCCACCAAAAACCGGAACCGCTGTTGTGATCGAAGGGCAGTACCTGCTCAGGCAGGACTTTGCCGGTCCGGGCCTGCACGGCAAGGTTGCGGTCGAAGATGTTAAAGACCTCGGTACCGTCTTCCAGGAAAAAGCCGTGCCCGATGCTGTTGTAGCCGACGCAGTCGCGCACGACGAGATAATCGGTACCGTGGACCGTGAGCCAGCGATTGTCGCTGTCCCAGATCGACGCGCCAACAATTGATGAACCGCGCATGCTGTCGCGCACCAGGTGAAAATGCAGGCTATAACGGCCGAGCGTGTCGCGCTTACCGAGGCGCCGGAATTCGGAGTAGCTGATGGAGCCCGCCGAGCCCCAGTGGTACATGGTGTGTCCGCGAACGCCATCGGAGGCTGCAGACTCGACCATCACATTGCGACTGAGGTTCGCGATCTCGCCCCGATATGGCCCATCGCAGCGGTGGTCGTAGCTAGCGGGCTGATCCAACGCCAGTCTTGTGCCGTCGATTGACTCGACGATGCGTTCTTCGGTTTGCGTATTGTCGCGAACGGATTCGCGGAAGGTGTCTTCGTATTCGCTAATGATCTGCCGCTTGGTTGCGACCAGGATGACTCGGTCGTCCTTGCGCCAGCCGGTAACCGGCTCGGCAAGCGTGATCTCGCGATCGCCCTTTTTTACGGGAGCGCCAAGCTTCACCCAGGTGCGATTCATGGGTGCGCCATGGAAATCCATGCGACCACCGCAACAAACGATCGCCGGCAGCGAGTCTTTATCCGTTCCTTCAAAGTATACGAGGCGGATCCATGCCCGATGTGCCGCCGGAATCGGCTGGTCGGGCGTACCAACTAGAAGCGCCGGGCGCACCCCCGACTTCACAAGCATGCAGTTTGCGCCGTCTTCAAAATCGTCGCCGCCGATCTTGATCAGGCCAACATCGAGGCGGGTATTGCGATCGCGCGCGAATGCCAGCGTTCCCAAAATGTGCACCATGCGGATAGGGTCGGCGGATTCAAGGTCGTAGGTGACCTGGTGCCCGGCCTGGACTTGGATGAAATCGCTGTGGCCGGGAACACGCCCGCCCCACGTGGCGGGTGAGGACCAGGGGCCGCTGCGGACCGACTTGATCCATGTCGGCGCCGGCGTGAATGCCCGGGCTGTGGCGCTCGCGCGCAGCACCACAGCCCCGGCGGTCATTCCCGTGATGAACTTCCGGCGATTCATGTGTACCGCCTACTTCTTCGTCAGGTCGATCTGGTTGGATCGCGTCGCGCCCTCGGCTTGAAACGTCAGGTGCATCGTGTTGCCTTCGACCTTGCCGGTGTAATTGATCTTGCGCGCTTTTTCTCCAGTGCCACGCGTGATTATCCAGGTGACGGTATCGCCGTTCACCTTGCCATTTTCGATATCGATCGGGTCGTTATTGCC
>DATFSO010000113.1:0-44649 GCA_035262585.1 Occallatibacter sp.
GATTGCCCTGCTTGCGGATTGTCTCAGAGTCGCGATCATGTCAGTGCTCAGCTGATCCTTTCCAGAGCCCGGAACGGGCTTTTGGGGCTTAACGTAGAGGATGCTGTCTCATGCGTGCCCCAAGAAGCCGTCGCCCTTTAGGCGACGGTCGTTCACCATGAGAGGCGTCGCTTCGACTCGCGGTTCTTTGTTGTTTACCCTCTGCAACGGGTCAAGCCAACGACGATCCATGTAAAAGCCTGAAATCCGAGCACAAGGTTCAGCAATGCCGTGTCAGCGAACAGATAGCAGTGCAGACGGTCTCGGAACTTAACAATGCAGTTCAGAATGGCGACATCGGAGCGGTCACGTACGATCCAACCGGCACAGCAGCTGGTCTGAGTTACAACGTCCACATGTCCGATTGCGATGACCGCTGGGTGGCCCTCTATCACAAACCCGAGGATCATGATTACATTTACGGATTCGTCTACAAGTACTTTCATCCCGATCAGCAGTAGTCGCTGAAGAAGCAACTGCGGATCCCTCTACTACGGTCGGGATGACAAGCCGATTTAACCAGTCCTTTCAGAACCCCATGATGTTGTAGCCGCAGTCGACGTAGAGGGTTTCGCCGGTGACGGCACTGGAGAGGTCGCTGGCTAGAAAGAGCGCGACGCCTCCGACTTCGAGTTGGTCGACGTTGCGTTTAAGCGGGGCGCGGTCTGCAGCCATCTTCAGCATGTCGCCGAGGGCTCCGATGCCGCGGGCGGCGAGTGTCTTGATAGGGCCGGCAGAGATGGCGTTCACGCGGATGTTTTTGGGTCCGAGGTTCCAGGCCAGATAACGGGCAGCCGACTCGAGCGAGGACTTGGCCAGCGCCATCACGTTGTAGTTGGGGACGACCTTTTCGGCGGCGTAGTAAGTGAGGGTCATGATGCTGCCACCTTCGCTCATGAGCGGGGCCGCGGCGCGGCTGACGGCGATGAGCGAATAGACGCTGACGTCGTGGGCGATGCGGAAGCCTTCGCGGCTGGTGTTGATGAATTCGCCCCGGAGGTCTTCGGCCGGAGCATAGGCGACGGCGTGGACGAGGACGTCGAGCTTGCCGTACTTATCCTTGAGGGCCGCGAAGAGGGCGTTGATTTCGCTATCGATGGAGACGTCGCATTGGAAGCCGCCGGCGCCGGGGAGTTCCTTGATGAGGTCTTCGGCTTCGGCTCTCATGCGCTCGTTCTGGTAGCAGATGGCCAGGGTGGCTCCGGCTTCGTGGAGTTTCTGGGCGATGCCCCATGCGATAGAACGCTTGTTGGCCAGCCCGAAGACGACGGCTGTTTTGCCCGCCAGATTGATCATGCGTGTTGTGTTCCTCCGTTGCAGGGGCGAAAGCCCCTCTCAATTCTTTAGCGTTCATCGGCACGACTAAAGTCGTGCCCTGATAGAAGGTTCGGCCTGAGAACCTCCTTCGCTCGCCTACCCACAAACGCGAGCGTTTGTGCGGCCCCAGGGTCACCCCTGAGGACCCCGACCGCGCGCTCCGCTCAGGATGACAGCTCCTTGAAGGGGTGAATCTAAGCCCGAATCAGGATATCAAGGCGGTGCGACCGAGTCGGACCTGGTTTCACGCAGGGTTAGCCGCCGAGGTCGACGAGCTGGACAGTACCGGTGGGGCGGCCGAGGAAACGCGAGCCCAGGCGCTCGAACTTTTCGACGGAGTCGGTGGCGAAGCAGCGGATTTCGGTTCCACTGGCGGGCGCAGGATCAGATCCCGTCCTAACCGAATCCGATGACTCGGATCCGGTTAGGACGGGGCACCCAGTTTCATCAGCATGTTGGGGTTTAGCGCGTCCGTTGAAGAGTCGTGCGGCGGCTTCGGCGGTGGATTCGGCTGAGTCGATGACCTTCATGCCTTCGGGAACAGCGCGTTCGATGAGCGGACGCAGCAACGGGTAATGAGTGCAGCCGAGCACGAGTGTGTCGGGTTTGAGGCCGCCTGCGGCCGCGTCGGTTGTCAGTTCGTCGAGATAGATGCGGATAACTTCGGCGGTGACGGGGTGGCTGGTCCAGCCTTCTTCTACGAGCGGGACAAGCAACGGGCATGCTTTTTCCAGCGCGCCCAGATTCTGGGCCGCGCACGCGGCTTTGTAGGCGTGGCTCTGGACGGTGGCGTCGGTGGCAATGACCAGGACATCGCCGGATTTGGAGGCGGCGTGTGCGGCCGCCGCACCTGGCTCGATGACGCCGAGGACGGGAACGGGCACCGCCTCCTGGATGGCGTCGAGTGCGAGGGCGCTGGCGGTGTTGCATGCGATGACGAGGAACTCGGCGCCCTGCTCGCGAACGAGAAACTGCGCGCTCTCGACGGCGTAGCGCGCGATGGTGCGGCGCGACTTGGAGCCGTAGGGGAGACGCGCGGTGTCGCCGATGAAGGCGAAGCGAGCGCGCGGAAGCCTGGGGATGAGCGCGGCGAGGACGGTGAGTCCGCCAAAGCCGGAATCGAATACGCCGATGGTAGGCCGTGCCTCCCTCACTGCTTGTTTCCTTCCGTTGGTACTGTATCGTCGGTTAGATATGTGCGGGTGAGGTCGGCATGACCGGCGAGCGAAGGACGTGGCTGGCCGTCCACGAGGAAGCGGACCTGGGTGACGGTGGGCAGGTTGGCGCGCAGGGTGGCGCAGATCGACAGCACGGTCAGCGATTCGGTTTCGAGACCGGAGGGGTGGCCGGCGGCGAAGGAGCCGGTGAGATTGACTATAGCCATCTGATGCGAAGGATCCTGCCTGTTCTTTGCGCCGGAAACAGGCATCAGGAAGACCTGGGAGACCGACGCGGCTCCTCCGGGAACGGGATGCGTGGATTCAGGCACGGCGTAGAGGTCGAGGAGTTTGCCGAGGACGGCGCGTGCGCGAGCTTCGGGGTCGGCAGGCAGCGGGAGTGAGTGGACCTGCGGAACGAGGGAGTTGTCCAGATCGTTGGCGGCGATGAGCGTGGCCTGCTCGGCGGGTGCAACGACAGGGGCGGCGGTCGGAGCCGTGCTTTGCCCGGCGAGGAGGCGCTTGTGAGCACCCTCGCGCAGCCGCCAAAGGAGAATGCCCATGGCGAGAGAGGCAACCAGGAGTATGGCGAAAAGAATCTTCTGGTAGCGCGGAATCATGGCTGGCGCGACTCCATGCGCTGTGGATCGGTCCGCCATTCGAGAACTGCGGCGGCGAGGGCCGTGGCGACGCTGGCCTGGTAATCGGGATTGTCGGGCTCGGCGGTGATATTGTGCTCAGGGTCGCGCTGCGGCGCAACTTCGATGGCGAGCGCCGGGCAGGTCATGCTCTCGATACCGGGCAAAGGAATGCGGCCGAGTGTCACGTTCAACCCAGCTTGGGTAAGAGCAGAGTTGACCGCGCCCGCCAGTGCCAGGGTCCGAGTGATCGAGGCAGCCTGCGCTGTCTTCCATGCCATAAAGCGCGTTGGCGCCGCGGGTGCGAGGGATGATGCGAAGAGATGGACACCGGAGCCGCTTTCGGTTGCGTGGAGACTGAGGCAGAGCGCGGCGTTCGCGTGGTTCGCGATCCCTGCCCGTCTGTCGGCGTCGATGGAAGCGTCGGCCTCGCGCGTCGTCACGACCTGGATGCCGCGGGCAGTGAGCAGAGAACGCAGACGGACGCTGAGCGCAAGATCGGCTGCCTTCTCGAACCCTCCGCTGGCTAGGTGTGCGCCAGTATCGTCACCGCCATGAGCCGCGTCGAGGACGACGACAAAGCGGGGTGACGGGGTGGGCGTCTGCGGAGTCGGATTTTGTGCGAAAAGAGACAGCGACAGGACGGTGGTTAACACGACGATCGCGAACGTACGGTGCGGATTCGTGGTGTCCCACTCTTTCCTTCGGAAAGGATGGGGTACCCGCCTTTTTTCGGCACGGTCGAAACCGTGTCCTTTCAAAACGGCCGCCCGAAACCGCTTACTCCAACGCATAGATCGTGAGGCCGCTGAGGAGTTTCGGGTAGAAGTCAGTGGACTTCTGGGGCATCACTGAGCCTGCAAAAGCCACCTCGCGCAGCTGTTGCATGGTGACCGGATTGGTGAGGAACGCGGCATCCGCTTCACCGCGGTCGACCAGGTCAACAGCTTCGGCGGCATCGCGCAGGTAGCGGATGTTGGTCTGCTCGCGTACCTTTTCCTCGTCGAGGCCCAGGAGCCGGTCAAGAATGACGGTGTGCAGATGGCTGAGGTCGAGCTGACGCTGATTTTCAGGCAAGCCAGCCAGTGCGGCCGATGCCGCTTCAGGCCTGGAGCGCAACAGAAATGCGCCCGCCCCGGTCGCGGCAACAAACGCGATGGCGGACTGCTTGCGAAGAGTGTCGATGTGATCGGCTGCGGCCGACTCCGGCAGCTTTTCAACGGTGAAGAACTGCTCGGCGGTCCGGACGAAAGAGGCTGGATCGAATTTCGCCAGGCTGTGCACCACGCGGTGTGTCGGCAGGATGACCAGACCCTCTGAGTCCATGTTGACGAAAGTCATCATGACGGCGGCCTCGGGATAAGCCGGATGCGGAAGCTCCGACGCATTATGCTCAACCCGAAGGGAAGTTGCGGGAGCGTGCTCCTTCGAGTAGCTCAGCGCGGTCTCATAGCGGTGATGGCCGTCGGCGATGATGAGCTTTTTGTCGGCCATCGTGGACGTCAGAAGACGGATGACCGCCGGATCACTGACGCGCCAGACGCGGTGGAGCACGCCGTACTCATCGGTGACCGAAGCGTCAGCCGGACCTGAGTCTTCGTAGAGAATCTTCTCCACGCTGCCAGCCGGGTCGGAGTAGAGCATGAAGATCTGGCCAAAGTGCGCATGTGTGGCCTTCAGCAGGTTGAGGCGATCGCTCTTGGGCTTGGAGAGCGTCTGCTCGTGGCGGAAGACAACCCCATCGGAATAGTCGTGGAGCTTGCCCAGGGCGATGAACCCGCGACGCTCTTTCACTTCATCCGAGCCGGGAACGCGAAATCTCTGTGCGTAAGCGAAGATGCAAGGATCCTTTTCCTGCACGAGGATGGATTGTTCCCGCCATGCCTTGAAATCGCGGGCAGCGCGGGTGTAGACGTTCTCACCGCGCTCAGCATCAAAGAGCTCAGGTAGGCCAAGTATGATGCGCACCAGGTTGTGCGGGCTGCGCTGATAATATGCTTCCTGCATAGCCGGCGAAATCTTGTCATATGGCTGTGTGACCACGTCTTCCAGTCGAACGAGCGATGGGTTGTAGCGCCAAGCGCGGAATGGATAAATGCAAGCCATGCGTAAGGTAGTGCTCCCACAGAAGAAACAGGATTTGCGGACCAGATCTGAAGTGGAGAAGTGCTGCCAGAACTGTCGCTTAGAGTCGATTGTATCCCAGAGCGGATGACGGATTCGGGTCAGACAGCGTCAAACCCAACGAGGGCAAACCGACGCGGAGCGCGAGGCCTCCGGGCGTGCTAATATCGCCATCAATAATCCCAGGTGCGATCACATGAGTTCACTCCTCCATTTGTTCGATGTGTCTCACGGACCAGGTCGCAAATCGTGGCTGGCGGTTATTTGCGCGAGCGCTATCGTCGTTTTCTGCGCACCGTCAATGCGCGCCCAGGATAATCCCTTGGATAAGGTGCACGTTCCGCCGCCGTCAACATCGAGTCCCGGCAGCGGTGCTGGAGCCCCCGCCGGAGTGGATGCACCCGCTCCCAGCGGAGCAGATTCCGCCAAGGCAAGACCGGGCTCGATGATCCGGATGAACGTCGACATGGTGCTCGTGCCCGTGACCGTTACGGACCCGATGAACCGGCTCGTGACAGGGCTCGAGCAGGAAGACTTCCAAGTCTACGAGAATAACGGAGAACAGAGGATCAAGAGCTTTGCGGCAGAAGACGCGCCGGTTTCAATCGGCATCATCTTCGACCTTTCAGGGTCGATGACTTCGAAGCTGACCCGCGCCCGTGAGTCGATTCTGCAGTTCATCAAGACTGCCAATCCTGAAGATGAATTCTTTGTGATCGGATTCAACGACCGTCCGGAGCTTATCGAGGATTTTACGAACTCGGTCGACGAGATCCAGGGAAGGCTGGCGACGGTAAAAGCCGGGCATCGCACGGCGCTGCTCGATGCGATTTACTACGGCGTGGCGAAGACGAAGGAAGCCAAGCATGAGCGCAAAGCATTGCTGGTGGTCTCCGATGGAGGCGACAACCGGTCGCGCTATACAGAAGGCGAGGTTCGCTCCCAGGTTCGCGAATCGGATGTGGAGATCTACTCCATCGGAATCTTCGATCCATACGCTGCGACGCCTGAGGAGCGCACCGGGCCGATGTTGCTCAATGAATTGTGCGAAGAGACTGGCGGACGGCTTTTCCGAGTAGACGACATCTCGGAGATGGGCGACATTGCAGAAAAGATCTCAACGGAACTGCGGAACCAATACGTAATCGGCTATACACCTAAGAACATTCAGCGTGACGGCAAGTGGCGTAAAGTGAAGGTGAAGCTAAATCCGCCATCGGGTTTACCTCCACTGACGGTACATGCTCGAACCGGATACTATGCCCCTTTGCAATAGAGCGATACTCTCAATCATCCTTTCGGTCTCGACAGTTTCTCTCGGCGCGCAGCAGGCGGCCAAGCCCGGTGCGCCTCCGCCCAGGAGCCAGGCCCCCGATTTGACGGTAGATCGGGATCCAGTCCGTTCCCCGGACAGTGAGAAGGCTCCGACCGCCAGCGGACAGCCGCTCAGCAAGGAAGGAGAGGGCTACGTCCTCCGTACGGATGTGGAAGAGGTGATCCTGAACGCCACGGTGCTGGCGGGCACGCAGTTGGTGCAGAACCTGAAGAAGGACAACTTCCAGGTCTTCGAAGACGGAGTGAAGCAGAATATCCTGAGCTTTCAACACTCCGATCTTCCAGTGTCGATTGCCTTTGTGATCGATAACTCGGGTTCCATGTCAAAGAAGCGGCCGTCGGTCAACAAATCAGCCATTGACCTGGTCGAGGCTTCGAATTCCGAGGATGAGGCATTCGTCGTGAATTTTTCCGACGAAGCCTACATTGACCAGGACTTTACCTCGAATATCGGCAAGCTTCGCGAAGGGTTGAGCCACATCGAGTCACGTGGCGGAACGGCCCTTTATGACGCGGTGGTTGCGTCGGCGGACAAATTGGTGGCCGATGCGAGGCGCCCCAAGCAGGTGCTGGTGATCATCACTGACGGCGAGGACAACGCCTCCACGCTCACGCTGGACCAGACGATCCGGCGTGTACAGGAACTTTCCGGGCCGGTGATCTACACGATCGGGTTGCTCTTCGGAGATGAGATGAGCCGCGCAGAGGTACGTCACGCGCGGCGCGCGTTGGAGTTGTTGTCCAACGAGACGGGCGGCATTGCGTTCTTTCCCAAGTCGATTGAGCAGGTGGACGAAATTGCCGCCGAAGTTGCGCGCGATATCCGCAGTCAATACACGATTGGCTACCACTCCACCAAGCCGACCTCCGAGCCCGGATTTCGCCGAGTACAGGTGACGGCCGAGGGGGCTGGGATGGGCAAACTGACGGTTCGGACGCGCACCGGATACTTCCCGGCAACTCGCATGAAGAAGGCTTCGGTAAAGAAATAGGCGGAGCCGCTAGGCTAAACTAGTCTTCCATGGCCGTCGAAAGTCCCTCCACATCGCCCCGCATCGCCACGGACATAACTCAACTGGTTGGCCACACGCCGATGCTTCAGCTCGGCCGGATCGTGCCGGAAGGTTCGGCTGCTGTTATCGCGAAGCTGGAGTTTCTGAATCCGGGCGGCAGCGTCAAGGATCGCGCCGCGCTCGGAATGATTCTTGATGCAGAGGCCAGGGGGCTGCTGCGAGCAGGTTCCACCATCGTCGAAGCGACAGCGGGCAACACGGGAGTAGGGCTCGCGCTGATCGGAGTAAATCGCGGCTACAGGGTGAAATTGTTTGTGCCGGAGGGTTTCGCCGAGGAGAAGTGCATCCTGATGCGCGGGTTCGGCGCTGACGTGGTGCGCACCCCGGAAGCGGAGGGCATGGCGGGAGCGATTCGCGAGGCGAACAAAACGGCAGATGCGATACCTGGGGCGTTTATGGCCGGCCAGTTTGCGAACCAATCGAATCCCCAGTTTCACCACGACACGACCGGGCGCGAAATCTGGGAGCAGATGGACGGCCGGGTCGACGGATTTGTCGCGGGCGTCGGAACGGGCGGAACGTTCTCGGGCGTTGCGAGGTTCCTCAAAGAGAAGAATCCGGCAGTGGCAACCGTGGCAGTCGAGACCGAGGGCTCCATCCTTCAGGGCGGCGAGCCCGGCAAACATCGCGTCGAGGGTATCGGCGTGAGCTTTATTCCTGAGACGTTTCATCCAACCGTTTGCGATCGCGTGATGATGGTGAGCGACGACGAGGCGTTCGCGATGGTGAAGCGTCTGGCTGCCGAGGAAGGACTGCTGGGCGGGTCAAGCGCGGGAGCAGCCGTGTATGCGGCGGTGGCTCTGGCTCGGGAATTGGGCGTCGGCAAGCGTGTGGCGACGATTATTCCGGACTCCGCAGAGCGGTACTTGTCGAAGAAGATCTTCGAGGGTGGAATTTAGGAATGCCCGGACCATTTGCGATTCGGCGGGACAAATAAGTGTGCTTCCCGAGGCATCGATCCGATGCGTGAAAATTAAGCGTCTTTGCACACTGGGGGCTGCGCATCAAAATGCGCGTGGCAAGTTAAGCGCTAGAGGCGCCGAGCTTACCTGGATGGACTGACGTTTGTCCGCGTCGGCTCCTCGTGGACCGTTGAAAGCACGCATCCTTCATGGGCGCAGGTACACACGATTTCGGTCTTATCGCCGATTCCTTCGCAGTGCGCGCTGCAGTACTTTTCCTTATTGGGTGGAATGCAATTACAGGCTGCGTTTCCGCATTTTCTCACGTTGGGCATACCTTCCCTCCCCGGTCCGGACGACAGCCGTCCATTCTGACGTAGGATGCCCGCTTTTGCAAGAGGGATGGCAGAGGGACAGGGAAAAACCTCGGCACCACTCCGTGCCGATGCCCTCCAAGATAAGCTAGAAGAATCAGAAGTCAGGAGCTTTGAAGCTGAACATGCGACAGAAATTAGCAACTCTCGCCGTGCACGCAGGGCAGGAACCCGATCCGCTGACTGGTGCAATCAACGTCCCCGTTTATCTGAGTTCCACCTTTGAGTTAACCGGCATCGGCTCTGACAAGGGCTATGATTACTCGCGCGCCGGAAACCCGACGCGCGCCCGCCTGGAGGCGGCGCTGGCAGCGCTCGAGGGCGGCGTCTGCGGGCACGCCTTTGCGAGCGGGATGGCGGCCATTTATGCGCTGGTGGCGACACTGCGCGCCGGCGATCACGTGATCTGCTCAGCGAACGTCTACGGCGGGACGGCGCGGCTATTCAACCTGATCATCCGGCACTACGGAATCGAGATCGAGTACGTAGACACGGCGAATCTCGACGCGGTGAAGGCCGCGATCAAGCCGAATACAAAGCTGATGCACATCGAGACGCCCACGAATCCTCTCATGGTGCTGACCGATATCGCTGCGGTCTGCGATATTGCGCATGCAAAGGGCGTGGAGGTAAGCGTCGACAACACCTTCATGTCCCCGGCGCTGCAGAGCCCGATCGCACTGGGTGCGGATATCGTGATGCACTCGACGACGAAGTTTCTCAACGGGCACTCGGATGGCCTGGGTGGGGCATTGATCGGGACGAAGCCCGAGCACAAGGACCGGTTCCTGCTGGTGCAGAAGGCGGCCGGCGGGATCATGTCGCCCTTCGAGTCGTTCCTTGTGCTGCGCGGGATCAAGACCCTGCCTCTGCGCATGAGGCAGCATGAGGAGAACGGAGGCGCGGTGGCGGAGTTTCTGTCGACGCAGCCGAAGGTGAAGCGACTTTCCTATCCGGGACTGCAGTGCCACCCCCAGCACGAGCTGGCAAAGAAGCAGCAGCGCGGGTTTGGTTCGATGTTGAGTTTCGATCTCGGGTCGCGCGATGCGGCGGGACGGTTTCTGGGCGCGGTAAAGCTGTTCCTGAATGCCGAGTCGCTGGGCGGAGTCGAGTCGCTGGCGTCGCACTCGGCGACAACGACACATGCTGCACTGAGCGACGAGGATCGCGCGAAAGTCGGAATTACCGAAGGGCTGGTGCGGCTGTCGGTCGGCATCGAGGACAAGGACGATTTGGTGGCCGATCTCGAACAGGCCCTCAAGGCGGTGTGAAAGGCGGCTCTTAGCTGTTAGCTGTCAGCTCCCCGGAGTTCTTCGAGCCGGGGTACTTCCACGTTTCATGTGCTCGGTCAAGCCTCGAAACCTAGGCACTCAGCCTGGAGCCGTATACAGGGTTGCACCGTGCAAGTAAAAGATAAATTAGCGGTTATATCGAGCTTTCCGAGCTAGATAGTCACAGTGTCGAAGTTGAGGGTCAGCCGGCAAAAGCGATTTTCTGAGAACGCTGAATCAATCCACAACTATTAAGAAGGGTTATCGCTCGTGGTACTTCAGAGTCCGCGCGCAATATCGAGTTGTTCGAGCCAGCCTCATCTGTCGATAGAATCGCACTGAATCTGTACTCGCAAATTGCAAGCAGGGGACTGCATGGCTGGACGACTTGGTTGGCTTGAGAGACTTAAGACACCTGATGCAGGCGCAGTGGCCACCAAGTCCATTGGCTGGCTGGAGAAGTTTGTAACTCCCGATAACCGCAGGGCTGAGCGGCGAGTGGTGGAACAGTTCGCGGCATACCGGTGGAGCGGTTCGGCGCTGGAGCAGGACACAGTCAAGGATATCAGTGCGACAGGAGTGTATATCCTCACCAAGGAGCGCTGGCGGCTGGGAACAACGGTCTGGTTGACACTTCAAAAAGAAGGTTCTGTGGAGCTAGACCGCACGCGCCGGATCACGACGCAGGCAAGAGTTGTCAGGTGCGGGGCAGACGGTGTGGGGCTGGCGTTCATCAGCGCAAAGGATGATCCGAAGTCACTCCGATGGGAGAGTCTGCTGGAGGGCGTGATCGCCTCGACCAAGCCCGGGGACATGCTTGGGTTCGTTCGAATGGTCGAGTCGTTCGCGTTCTTGAGCCGCTTATGTCCTGACGGAGCTGCAGAAATCGAAGAGTGGGTTCGCGCAAGGGCCAGCAATCACAAATTGGCAAACGCTGTGAGCATCGCACTCAAGACAGAGAATCTGTTCGTTCTCGGACCGACCACCGTTGATAAAGGTCGAGTCAATCCACAGGTTGCCCTGCGGGTTCTTGAATTTGGATCGAGTAGCGACGAGGGTTGGCTGCACGATTTCTGGGCCGGTCTCCTGTTTACCTCCTGTTCGGCAGATGGAAGGGACCAGTCGAACCTGGAGTTTGTGGAGCTTTTCAGCCAACTCACGTTGATGCCTCTCCGCATATTCACCGTTGTGTGCACGAGGGCAACCAAGGTCGTATCGGAATCGGGCATCTCCGCGAAGCCATTGGCGTGCAATTTGGCCGAGCTGGCCTCGGCTGTGGGATCGCGAGGCGCTCAAACGGAGCGCGACCTCGATTCTCTGGCCGGACTGCGCTTGATCGAGAAGAAGACTGCCAACACTGCAACTCTGCTGACCCGTGACGAAGCATTGATTACCCCCACGAGTCTCGGTCTGCAATTGTTCGCGCTCTGCAACGGGCACCGAGGAAAACTGCAGGAGTTTTATTCCTGAATTCTCCTGGATACCTGCCAACACGAATTTGAGGGCCGGATCTCCACGATCCGGCCAAACCTGACTTGTTGACCAAGTAGCGTTTGTCTCTATTGGCCGCCTTGGGCTTGCCACCCGGTGACGCCGGAAACCGTTCCTGTAATTTCTCCGGTGTCAGCAAAGTAGACGGGATTGCCAGAGGCGTCGGAAATTACTGTCGCCACCGCCTCGGTAAGCACAAGGGTACCGCCGGTCACACTCTTGAAACGGCCGGTTCCCGAGATGACCTGAAATTTCAGAGTGCAGTTGGCCTGACCTGACGAGAGATCGATGCAATCGCCGCTTCCCTGCGTGAGTTGGAGATTTAACAGGCTGCCGTCTTGGAAGCGGAATACGCCCCCGCCGGCCTGTTCCAAGAAATATATCTCCGTTGTGCCCGCGCATGTGGCGGACGGCGATGGAGAATTTGAGATCGCGCGTAGATTGCGAAGGGTGAATGAGCCCAGCGTCCCTGTCCCCGCAAAGTTGTCTTCGTCCATAGTTGTATTGGGTTGTTGCAGATTGTTGGCGCTGCTCCCAGAGGTTCCCGAAAACGTCATCTTTACGCCTACGGAATCCTGTGCGCAGACGGCTGCGACACCGAGAGTGAGTACGGCCGCGATCGGCAGGAAGATGGTCGGTTTGAGTGTGGTCTTCATAAGCTCTCCTTGGTTGTGGTTTTTCAGCTGCTCACCCGTTTGAGCATCGAGTTCAGGCAAATTAGGGGAGAGCCATCGGTCGCTTTCGAATGGTGCAGGTCCTCGGACTGAATCCACGCTTCGACCTCTCGTGGCGACAAATTGGAAATGACACCCACATTGTCGAGAGGGATCATCTCTACTTCAGAGCCACACTGCGGGCACCATGCCCTCTGCAAAATTCGACCTTGAAGGATCAGGAGTGAATCCGTTTCAATCGTGATCTTCGTCTGCTTCGCCATTGCTACGCCCTCATTTGCTCTTGCCCGTTCACTCGATCTCCAAACTGGGCACGAGCTTGCCCCAATAACGCCTGAGAAGTCCTTGGAACCTTCTGATTACTTCTGATAATTTCTCGGTTTCTAATTAAGCTTTGTGAATTGAAGGGATTGAAAGGAGATGCGAACCAAGACCAAACCTCTCGATGCGAGCGCATCCGTGCTAAAATCCGTCTCCTAGTCTCATTCCCGGGATCACCGCGCAAGGCGCTTTCGATGGTTGCAGGCACAAATCAAAGCACGAAACAGCTCTACGAGTTCGGTCCGTTTCGAGTGGATGCAGAGAAAGAACTCCTGCTCCGAGGGGATGAGACTGTCCCGTTGACCCCGAAGACATTCCAGATCCTTCTTGTGCTGATAGCGCGCAAGAAGGAGGTTGTCACCAAAGACGAAATTATGAAGGCGGTCTGGCCCGATACCTTTGTCGAAGAGGCCAACCTGAGCCGCAACATTTTCCTCTTGCGCAAGGCGCTGGGCGAGAGTCCGCAGGATCACCAGTACATCGTTACTGTTCCGGGTCGCGGCTACCGGTTCGCCGAAGACGTGCAGATGGTTCAGCAGCAGGAGCTCAGCATCGTCGCTGCGAGCCATGCGAAAGTTCAGGTGGAAGTCAAAGAGACCAGGCCCTGGGGATGGATAATCGCCGCTGCGCTCGTCCTGGTCGCCGCAGCCGTCGGCGCGTTTAAGCTCCCCATCCATCGCACGCCCGTTCTCACCGAACAAGACACATTAGTGCTCGCGGACTTCGCGAATTCCACCGGCGACCCTGTCTTTGACGGCACGCTTCGCCAGGGCCTGGCCATTCAACTGGAGCAATCGCCATTTCTGAGAATCATGGATGATGCGCAGATCCAACGCGATCTGCGTCTCATGAATCTTCAGCCCGGAGCGCGCGTCACCAATCCGATTGCGCATGACGTTTGCATCCGCGAAGGAGCCGCAGCCACGATCGACGGCGCCATCGCAAGCCTGGGAAAGAGCTATGTAATCACCCTTCAGGCAATTTCGTGTCAGAACGGGGCAACGCTCGCCCGCGAGCAGATCCAGGCCGAAAGTAAAGAGCAAGTGCTGAGTGTATTGGGGACCGCCGCAACTGCCATGCGCGGCAAACTGGGCGAGTCACTCGGCTCGATTGAGAAGCTGAATCTCCCGCTGGAACAGGCCACGACTCCCTCCTTGGAAGCTCTCAAGGATTACACCGAGGGCCTTTCCGACATGGATCAGGGTCATTTTCTGGCTGCTGTTCCGCTACTCAAGCGAGCGATCTCGACCGATCCGAACTTCTCGTTGGCCTACTTCTATCTTGGCGTCGCTTATGAGAATGCAGGGGACCTCGAACTCAGCCGGGAATATTCGAAAAAGGCTTTTAGCTTGATCGATGGAGCTTCCGAGTACGAGCGCGACTTGATTGCGGCGGCCTACTACGAGTGGGCAACTGGCGAGTTGAACAAAGTGATTGATGCGTATCAGTCGGGCATCCGCAACTATCCTCGAAGCTGGGGATTCCATAACCAACTGAGCGTCACCTACATCGACGTCGGGCGATTCGAAGAGGGACTGAAGGAGGGCCTGGAAGCAGCCCGGCTGCAGCCCAACATCGAACCTCCCTATCGACGTGGATTGGACGCCTACATGTGCCTCGATCGCCTGCCTGAAGCCCACCAGGTTGCAGCGAAAGTGCGGGCGCAGGGGACCGATGGTGCAAGAATCCATCAACGCTTCCTCGAAATGGCATATGTCGAGGACAACAGCGCAGCCATTGCCACAGAGATTCAATGGTTCGCCGGCAAGCCTGAGGAGTATCTCAGCCTCGGTTTGCAGGCGGCAAATCTGAATGTTCACGGTCAGCGTCGTGGGTCGCATGAGTTGTATCAGCGAGCCGCCGACACAGCAAAGCGCCTGGGACTTCAGTATGTCTCTGACGGGTTCGAAGAGGCTGATGCGCGAGCTGACGCGTTGTCAGGCAATTGCCAGACTGTGCATCGCCTTGGTCGTCCGGCCTTGGCATGGGCGATCTGCGGTGAGGCGGCCCAGGCGGAGAAGCTCGCCGAGGAGACTTCGAAGGCATTTCCAAACGGAACGATTTGGAATGCAGTACAGCTTCCGGAGATTCAAGCCATGGTCGCTCTCAACCGTGGTCAACCTGCGAGGAGCATTGAAATGCTGGCATCTGCTTCCCCGTACGAGCGTGCCTACCCCGATGCGATTTATGTTCGCGGCTTGGCTTACTTGAGAATGCATAAGGGCGCGGATGCAGCGGCAGAATTTAGGAAGATCGTGGACCACAAGGGCGTCAATTGGGCCAGTGACTGGCGCCATCCTTCCTGGGGACAATACTATTCACTCTCCTGGCTGGGAATGGCGCGCGGTTACGCACTCGCGGGTGACACAGAAAACGCAAAAAAAGCGTATCGGGAGTTCCTCACACTTTGGAGAGATGCCGACCCCGATGTTCCTGTCCTCAAACAAGCCAAAGCAGAGAATGCGGTGCTGCAATAACGCCAATTCTTGATCAGGCAGCGACCGCAGCGGTTCTGGGGGCACTTCATCCGGCGGTGATCATATGAACAAGCCCTCTTCACACGCGCCCGGACTACTTCGTGCGTTTCAGCCGACCAGTGATTTACATCGGTGCCGCCCATCCGTCGCGAATGACGTTGGACTTAACCGAAGCGGTTTCGTCAGGGCTCAGTTCGCCGTGTAGTAACCAGGCTTCGATCTCGCCTTTGCCCTTCACGGCGACGATGCCGCGGCTTTCCAGATCGAAATTGTCTTTCAACCGCTCGTATACGCTCCGTGTGACTTGGATTGCTCCCGGTACGCCCGTTGATTCCATGCGGCTGGCAAGGTTCACCGTGTCACCCCACAGGTCATAAATGAACTTGGTCTCACCGATGACACCAGCCACAACCGGACCGGAGTTGAGACCAATGCGCAACTGAAGGTTGGTCCCCATCTTCTTGCCATATTCCTGGGTAATATCCACCATGCGAAGTGCCATGCGAGCCATTCGTTCTGTGTGGTCTTCGCAAGGTCGCGGCAATCCGCAGACTGCCATGTAGCAATCGCCGATGGTCTTGATCTTCTCGATTTTTAGTTCCTGGGCCAGTTCATCAAACTGGCTGAACAGGCCGTTGAGCAATTCCACGATCTTTGGCGCCGGTGTCTTGCTGGAAAGCGCAGTGAAACCGACGATATCGCCGAACAGGACGGTCACGTCTGCAAAGCCGTCCGCAATCTCGTGTTCACCACTCTTCAGACGCGCCGCAATCTCCGGGGGAAAGATGTTGAGCAGGAGCGCCTCGTTCTCCCTGTTCTTCTGCCTAATCAATTCAGTGCTTTCGCGGATGCTCTGAGTCATGGAGTTGAAGGTATCTGAGAGCTCTCCAAGCTCATCGGTGGACTTCCAATCGACCCGGGCTTCTAGATCTCCTCCTGCTACCTTTTTCGCTGCTCTCACCAAGGCGTTCACCGGTCGCAGTATCTCGCGTGCCACGAGCCATGCGGCCAGCACCGTCAGCGCTAACAGCCCAATCCCCCACCAACTGAAAACCAATCTCATCTCCCTGATTGGCAAAAGTGCTTCAGCCGTACTTATTCTCGATATGAGCGCCCAATGAAGGCCTTCAATGTCGACCGGCGAGTACGACACCAGTGAGGTCTGGATGCCATGTTCATTCCACCCAATCCGGGTGCCTTGCAAACCGTTGAGGGCCAGATCCACAGAAGGATGGTTGATCGGCATCTGAAGGATGGTTGTCTTGAAGGTACGAATCCTTTCTAATGTCTCCTCGGGCACACCTGCAGCCTTCTGACGGGCGAGATATCCATCAGGGTCCTCCAGATATTGCCGAATATCGGACCGCGCGAGGTGATCTGCTCCGACCAGAAGTGCCTCGCCTGTCTTCCCAAGCCCGTCCCTTTCCCATCCGCGAGTGCTTGTCATGACGTTGTTGATCGCTGCCGCAGAGAGCTGGAAGGCGAGAATGCCGAGACGCTTCTTTCCGTCGAAGATCGGACTCGCGACGTACTGGGTCGGTTCTCCCATCGAGGCTTCGTAGGGCTCGAATTCGGAAAAGAAGACATCGTTCGGATTGTCAGTGGCCATGCACTTCTTCACTACCTCAGCGAGGTTGCTGTTCGCATAAGGACCCTCTCTGAGACTGGTGGCAAAGTCGCGATCTTTGGCAACGTCATATACCTGGCGTCCGGTCTCGTAGTCGATGAAATACATATCGTAGTAACCGAACTTCTGTACCACGCCTCTGAAAGCTGCGTGGTATTTTGCATGGACCTTGCTGTATTGGCTTCGGTCTCCTGCGTCAGCCAGCTCATCGCGATGGCCTTTCGGGTAGGGGTTCTTGACGATGTAGAGGTATTGAAGTTGAATCGCCGCCGGTGTGATCGGTAAGTAGTTCTGATAACTCTGCCGGGCCATTCCAAGTTTCTGCATCTCGGGATAGAAGTTCACCCGGTAATCCTCGCGCACCGCGCCCAACACCGTAGCTGGTACACGAGCCTTATTCATTTTGCGGTAGGCTTTGCTGAAATCCCGCATGGCGTCGATAAACATGCGGTCTTCACTTAGCGTTTCAACGTGGTTATGGATATTTCGGTAGTAGGTTTCGATCTGAGCTCTTCTTGTGCGCGTCACGCCAGTGAGCTGATTCATCACGTCTCGCTGGACTGACCTATAGTTCTTGAGATAAGCCACGGTACCGGTTACGCCAAGCGTGACCAGGCCCAGTAACACGAGCAGGCCCATCAGCTTTGTGCGAATACTCCAGCGTCCAACCGTTCGCATTTTTCACCAGACACTTTCCATCAAGCGACCCAGGGGTTCACTCATCCTGAATGAAAACAATGCACACGAAAGCAGGATTGAATCCGGAGCACGAAGCGCCTGAATGGAAAATACTGGTTTTGCGGCCAATTGCAACTGGCAGAAATTCCAGCTTTTCCGGCAGCTCAGGGCAAATTGGCGACGAGCCGATCGAGCCAGCTCGTTGAGTTCGCTTTCTTGATTCGAGTCCGATCGCGGCTTTGAACAGCGCAGTTTGCAAAGAATTTCAGGTCGAGGATCGAATCATGATGCCGGATCCCGCTTTGCCGCAATCAGTGGCCTACCGGCGCGGCGGTCATCTTCTTGGGGCGCTTCATCAGGAATGGGAGCGGGATCAGGACCGTGGTGACGCAGACCATGACCCAGATAACATCGACATATGCCAGCAGGCGAGCCTGGGTCTGCGCCATTGCATAAATCTGTGCGCCGGCGTGATAGAGAGCGTCTGGAGTGGATGATCCGAGCTGGTGCCAGGCTCCGGCAAGACCGGCACGCATTCGCTCGTAGGGCGGATTGCCCGGAGCGGTGTCCGGCATGAGCATGGCGAGATGCTTCTGGCTCTGGCGCGCCAGCAGCGTGGTGATGAAGCTGATGCCGACGCTGCCTCCGAGATTGCGCATCAGCGCTGTGAGCCCGCTGACCTCGTTGTACTTCTCCTGCGGAATTCCGGCGTAGCAAAGCGTATTGATCGGAATGAAGAGGAACGGCAGACCGAGGGCGATGAAGACACGCCAGCTGACCGCCATGCCGAAGCTGACGCCGGGATTGATCGTGGACATGCGCCAGAGGCCGAAGGTCGTGATCAGGAAACCCATGGAGACGAGGCGGCGTGGATCGAACTTGGGTGCGAAGGCTCCCGCGACAGGGAAGAGCAGCATCAGCACCAGCCCGCCGGAAGAGACGGCCATGCCGGCCTGGCGGGCGGAGTAGCCCATGATCTCCTGCAGAAATTCGGGGATGAGTACGGTGGACGAATACAGTGCGACGCCCACCATGAACATGACCAGTTGCGTCATGCCGACATTGCGGCGGGCGAACAGTCGCAGATCGAGAACCGGGTGGTCGATCGTGAGCTCACGCCAGAAGAAGAGGGCGAGCCCGATGACGGCGATCACAAACAGAGTGACGATGAAGCGCGATCCGAACCAGTCCTCTTCCTGGCCCTTATCGAGCATGATCTGGATGGCGCCGATGGAAAGGATGAGGAGGCCAAGACCCCAGTAGTCGATCCCCTCGCGGCGCTTGCGGATCTCGGCCAGGTAGGGCGGATCTTCGACGAGTCGATTGGAGAGAATCAGCGAGAGGATGCCGACGGGGATATTCAGGAAGAAGATCCAGCGCCAGGAATAGTTATCCACGATCCAGCCGCCGACCGTGGGGCCGAGGACCGGCGCCATCACGACAGCGACGCCATATACAGCGAAGGCCATACTGCGCTTCTGCGGTGGGAATGTGTCGGCCAGGATGGATTGCTCGCTAGGCTGGAGACCGCCGCCTGCGGCTCCCTGCAGCACGCGGAAGAAGACCAGCATGGGCAGGCTTAGCGCAAGTCCGCACATCAGCGAGGTGAGCGTGAACAAGGCAACGCAGCTCATGTAGAACCGCTTGCGGCCGATGCGGTTGGCGATCCAGCCGGAGATGGGCAGAACCATGGCGTTGGCGACCAGGTAACTGGTAAGGACCCAGGTGGATTCGTCGAGGCTGGCAGAAAGAGAGCCGCCGATATGGGGCATGGCGACGTTGGCGATGGAGGTGTCGAGCGCCTCCATGAAGGTGGCCAGGGTGACGGTGATGGCGATTGCCCAGGGATTGGCGCGGGGTCGCCATACTTCATGAAAGGTCGCTGTCGCTGTGGCGGCCACGCCGTGTCTTCTCCCTAATGTACCGGCTGGAGTATGTGTCGTTCGCCGCCTTGAGCAGCACGTATTCCGAGGGAACGCTAATACCAGATTACCGGATTTCGACGAGGAGAGATGGCTGCCTGCGGTGTGTCATCCTGAAAAAGAGATGCTGGAAAGTCAACCAGTTGCGGAGAGGAAGTCCGAAGCGGTGCGGCTGGTCCTGGGGGTGGATACCTGCGGGCCTTCGGGAACGGTTGCGCTGGCCAGCATTGACGGCGAATCTGTAGCGATTCTGGGTCAAAGGAGTCTTGCTGGCCGCACTTATTCGGCGACTCTAGTGGCCAAAATCGCTGAGATTTTGAATGAATCCGGGACAGAATTGCGGGATTTGCATGCGATTGTCGTTGTAAATGGGCCGGGAAGCTTTACGGGCGTCCGTGTCGGCCTGAGCGCAGTAAAAGGCCTGGCAGAACCGTTTCAGACTCCCGTGGCTGCTGTCTCGCGTCTCGCAGTTCTGGCCGCGAAGGCCGGACTCGCGTCCGCAGCTCTCGATGCGCACCGACATGAGGTGTTTCTCCGGTTGGAGGGGCCGGGTGGGAGTCCGCCGGAGTTGCTCGCCGGAGCCGAGGAGTTGGCCAAGTTTCCGCCACCGGCCCGATTGGCGATTTCGGATGACGGCGCTGCGGCGCTGCTCGGAGCGGCCTGGCCGAAAACCGACCTGGCAAAGGTTGAGGCTCCGACGGCTGAGGAGGCCGTTAAGCTTTGCATTCCGCGGATACTGGCGGGCGATTTCGACGATGTGGCGACCCTCGATGGGCACTATCTTCGACGGTCGGATGCGGAGATCTTCGGACAGACGTCACCTGCGACCATGAGCGACAGCCGTCGCTTTCGGGTTCGGGCGATGACCGTGGGGGATTTGGATCGGGTGATGGCAATCGCCGCAGCATCGCACAACGGCCCCGTGTGGCGGCGCGAAGACTACGAGAAGGCGCTTGATGCGAATGGGCAGCCTCGTCGGATTGCACTGGTAGCCGAGGCGCTGGAATCGGGGGCGATGGCTGGATTCGCGGTAGCCAGTGTGATGGCACCTGAGGCGGAATTGGAGAGCGTTGTCACAGCCCTGGCGCATCAGCGGCGAGGGGTGGCGCGCGAGTTGTTTTCGGTACTGAAGGGCCAACTGCGACGTCAGGGCGCGCGCGAGGTGATCCTGGAGGTCAGGGCCGGCAACAGGGCGGCACTGGGATTCTATCGGTTCCTGGGGTTTGCGGAAGAGGGAAGACGGCCGGCCTACTACGCCGATCCGGTTGAGGACGCCATTTTGATGCGAGTGAGGTTGATGTGATTCTTGGGCTGGACGTTCAAGCTTGAAACCTTGCCGAATAGAAGGCTGGGTAACCGGGGATGACTTCAGTCGTCACAAACGTCCTCAAAATCGAGCGGGCTTGAGCCCCTGGCATCGAAACGTCCCCCAGGGCCTAAAAGGCCAACGAGTTCCACGCCCGTTTTCGGCACGACTAAAAGTCGTGCCTGTTACAAGACTCCTACGTCGCGACTTGTCCGGAGCCATTGGAAGTCACTCCGAACGGTGCCAGACATTCTAGTGTGCTGTCCGTCACGGTTGTTGAGCGAAGATTAAGAAATCCACAAATCTTTGTAATTTTCAGGCATCTTCGTGCTTGCCGAGTGCGTGGGGCGAGGACTATATGTATTCGTTAAGAAACCGTAAGAAACCGGAGGTGCTTTGATGGATGAGATAAAGGACGCCACGCTGAGCGAAGAAATTGGTCGTCTGCAGGCCGAACATCGTCGCTACGCTCAGCGGTTGGAAGAACTGGTTCAGAAGCCCTATCTCTCTACGGACGAGCAACTCGAAGAAGTACGCCTTAAGAAGCTGAAGCTGCATGCCAAGGACCTGATCTACGCTCTTGAGCATCGGGCTGCCGTAGTAGCTTAGATTCTTAAGGTTTTAGCTTCTCTGACGATGAACGGAGCGGCCGCCAGGCCGCGCGCAGGATGACAGTCTCCCGCACACACCTTCCGTGTCCAAATCGACCGTATAATCGTTAAGGACAAATGGTTCGTGACGGTTACATTTACGGTTTAAGTTTGCTGTCAGTGGCAGGGGTTGTGGCGTGGGCCACGCAAACTTGGGTGTGGAGCCTCGCGCCCATCCTGCTTGGCGTCTTTTTCCTCTGGTTTTTCCGCGATCCGCAGCGCACCATCCCGAACGGAGAGGGATTGGTGGTTTCCCCTGCCGACGGGCTGGTCACCGAAACCGCTCGGATTGAAACGCCTGAAGGCCCACGGCAGCGCATCAGCATCTTTCTGAATGTCTTCGACGTGCATGTGAACCGCTCGCCCATCGCAGGTGAAGTGACCTCGGTTCGCTACCAGAAGGGCAAGTTTCTGAACGCGATGAACCAGGAGTGCGCCGAGAGCAACGAACAGAACATTGTGACGGTGCGAGGCGAGGGGATGGAGATCGTCTTCAAGCAGATTGCGGGACTGATCGCAAGGAGGATTGTGTTCAATCTTCGCGAAGGGGACAGGGTTGAGCGCGGCCAGCGCGTCGGCCTGATCAAATTCGGTTCGCGGACGGACATTATTCTGCCCGCCGAGGCGGATATTTGCGTAAGGACGGGGCAGCGGGTCAAGGGTGGTTCTTCGATTATTGCGGAGATGCCTGAGTCGGAATTCGCAGCGGGCACCGCAGTGCCGCGCAAGGCTACCAGAGCAAGCGTACAACCGGGGACCTCAAGGGGGGCGGTCGCGTGAATTCCGGTGACGCGGCACTCGCCGCCAGGGCACGGAGCCGCGCACGCATCCGGCGTGGCATGTATATTCTGCCGTCATTTTTTACAGCGCTGAATATCGGCGCCGGATACTTTGCCATCACGCAGACTATCGACGCGATCACGAACAACCTGAACGCGATCGGGTCGCTAACTCACCTCGATGTAGCGGCAATTGCGATTCTGCTCGCGATCCCGTTCGATGCATTGGATGGGCGAATTGCGCGCATGACAAATACTGCGAGCGATTTCGGGCGTGAGTTGGATTCCCTTGCGGATGTCATCACGTTTGGAGTTGCGCCCAGTCTGTTGGCATGGGTGTGGGGCTTCCGTTCGTTGCCGGAATCGATGAATCCGGATGTGCGTCAACACATCCTGCAGGCAGGCTCCTTCCTCTGTTTTCTGTTCCTGATCGGCGGCGCGTCGCGCCTTGCACGGTTCAATATCAGCCATGATCCGAAACCGCGCAATCCGGGCAGACCGGATCGCAAGTACTTTGTGGGCATGCCGATTCCGGCTGCGGCGGGATTGCTTGCGACGACCGTTCATTTCTTTGGCGGATATCCAGTTACTGAATGGTGGGTAGCAATTTCGTGGATGGGCCTGGTGGGTCTGGCGGGTTTTCTGATGGTCAGCACCTGGCGTTTCTGGTCGGGTAAGGAGATCGATCTGAGCCGCGCGCATCCATTCCGGCTCCTGCTGGTAATGGCCATTGTGATGTACAGCATGATCCGTTTTTCGCAGGTGGTATTGTTTGCTATCGCCCTGGTCTATATGTTTTCGGGTATCTGGGCGCGGGCGGCGTACTCCTGGTCGCGAAGGCGGCGGCGCGGACGGATGCAGGATTTTCAACGGATGCGCGAGAGTGCGAATCCCGATCCTGATCCTCTCCACCATACGTGACTGCGCGTGGCCAGGACGGACCGAGGGACCGAGGGAACGAGGGAAAGAAAGCACGCAGAGTCTCACTGAATAGGTACTAAGACGAACCGAAAAGAAGGATGCCCGTGTACAAGATTGCGATTGTGGGAGCCTCAACCTTGCTGGGCAAGGAACTGAAGGACGCCCTGGCGGAGTCTTCGCTTGCGGCGGCGGATTTTGTGCTGCTCGATGAGGACGAGGGATTGGGGCAACTCGACCAGCTTGGCGATGAAATCACGTTTGTGCAAGCGATCAGTCCCGATGCCTTTGACCATATGGACTTCACGTTCTTTTGCGGCAGCGAGGGCCTAACCCGCAAGTATTGGAAGGAGGCCCTTCGGGCGGGGTCGACCGTATTGGATATGTCGGGTGCGTTGGATTCCGAGACTGGGGTGTTGGTCCGCTCTCCCTGGGTGGGGGCGCAGGATGTCACAGTGGATCTCTTCACTCCCGCGGTAGTTCCGGCGCACCCGGCGCCCCTGGCGCTCGCCCTTATGGTGGAGAGGCTGCAGCAGGCTGCTCCGGTGCGCGAGGCGGCGGCGACGGTTCTGCTGCCGGCGAGCGAGTTTGGCCGCGCCGCCATGGATGAGCTTCACCAGCAGACGGTAAACTTGCTGAGTTTTCAGTCCATTCCCCGGGCGACCTTCGATGCGCAATCGGCTTACAACCTGCTTTGCGGCTTTGGCGAGAATGCCAAGGCGAGCCTGCATGGGATTGAGAACCGGATCCGGCGGCAGTACAACGCGTTGGGGACGAGGCGGCTACCAGCGCTGGCGTTACAGGTAATTAGTGCGCCCGTTTTCCACGGGCACGGTATTTCCCTTTTTGCGGATCTCGAACGGCCGGTGGATCTGTCGAAACTCGAAGAAGCATTGAGTGGGGATCACATCGATGTTGTGCTCGAGGATACCGATTCTCCTTCGAATCTATCGGCAACCGGGCAGAACGATCTGCTGGTTCGATTGCGAATTGAACCCGGCGCGCGTCACGCGAATGAGTCGTCGCGCGTGTGGTTGTGGGCAGCCTCAGACAACCTGCGGATGTATGCGCAAAATGCCGTGGAGTGCGCGCTCGATCTGCGAAGACTGAGACCGCAGGGGACGGTGCAGTAGCCTTGTTAGGGATTAGGGATTAGAGAGTAGGGATTGGGACCAGGGAGCGGGCATGCGCGGGCAGTATCACTTTCGGCGCTCTGCGCGCGGGCTGCTTGCCTGGGATGTTCATCGGCTTGTGGAACTCTCGCGCGATCTTCCGGTCGAATGGGTTCCTCTCGATCGCATTCGTGAACTGGACCAGTCATTTTGGGCAGGTGAAGGTCCGCGCATGACTTGCCGCCAGGTCGTCGAACATGCGCGGTTGATGCAAGAGTGCGACCTGGCATTTCCCGTGATTCTCTCAAGCGACGGTCGCATCATGGACGGCATGCATCGCGTGTGCAAGGCGCTCCTGCTTGGCCAGGATAGAATCCAGGCGGTGCGCTTCCCCCATGATCCTGAGCCGGACTACATGGACGTACACCCAGACAACCTTCCTTACGTGGATTCTGAGTAGGAGTTGTTTCCCTACCAACACGTGCTTTTCCAAGCCCTCTCTCGGGGCTGAAGAGCGTGCGTGAGAGCAATTTTTGCGACTTCAAAGAAAATGGCTCGGGTAGAAAGAATAGCTGGTCAGCGCCGCTTCGCGGCGCAGCGAGTTAGCGGTTCGGCGAAGTGATGAAACTCTTTCTTGAGGTCTCCGCTGGTTCGCTCATTTCGCGCAGCAGCGTGTCCAGAGTTGTTCGATGTAGCCGTCGGTCATGCCGGCGATGTAGTCGGCTACAGTGCGAGCAAGGCCTTCATTGGAGATCTCCGCCTGGTGGTCGGCGGGCATCAGGCTCGGGTCGGCCGTTAACGTTGCAAAGATCTCCTGTATGATTCGCTCGGCGCGTGCGTGTTCTTCTTCCATTCCGGGCGAGTTGTAGAAGTTGGCATAGAGATAGCGCTTGGCCGTGGCACGGTCGGCTTCCATCGCGGGGCTGAGAACGGCGATTCGCTCCCTCGCGCGCCGGATATCCTCGAGCGTTGAGGCGCCGAGAGCAATCGCCCGGCGATGCACCTCGGTGATCAGATCGGTGACGAGTGCATTCATCATCCGGTTCAGCGATTCGTAGACGGCCTGCTTCGGAGGGGCCAATGGATATTGTTCGCTCACCTGATTGTGGAATCGCCGGAAGAGCGGAACCTGGTCGCAGACATCTGCAACGTTGAGAATGCCGGAGTCGAGGCCGTCGTCGAAGTCGGCGGTAAGATAGGCAATCTCGTCGGCGAGGTCAATCAGCTGTGCTTCAAGCGGTGGCCGCAGGTCCAGGTAATACTCGGAGAGTTCCGGATGGCTTGCGCTGGTGTAATCGCGGGAGTGCTTGATGATGCCTTCGCGGACGCCGAGAGTGAGATTTAAGCCGCGCCAGGAGGGGTAGCGATCCTCGAACCATGTGACGATGCGCAATGCGTGAAGATTGTGGTCGAATCCGAGGCCATGTTGCCGCAAAGCGTTGTCGAGGGCTGTTTCGCCGGCGTGGCCAAAGGGCGGGTGGCCGATGTCGTGAGCGAGAGCCAGGGCCTCAGCGAGTTGCTGATTCAAGCCGAGGGCCGAGGCAAGGGTACGAGAAATCTGGGCTACCTCGAGTGTATGGGTGAGGCGGCTGCGAAAGTGATCGCCGGGCAGGTTGTGCGCGAGGCGGGAGAACACCTGGGTTTTGCCGGCCAGGCGGCGAAACGCGCGCGCATGAAGGATTCGCGCGCCGTCGCGCGCGAAGGGCGAGCGATAGGGATGCGGCGGTTCTGGATGTTCCCGTTTCGACAGCCCTCCCGAGCCATCGACGGCAATGCCAGTCGGCAGAAGGCTGGTTACTTTGATTTGCCGGCTCATTCAGGTTTCGTTCTTGGTCACAGGTTATACCGTGGCATGCCCGGTTGCGCATCGCGGGACACGAGAGTCAAAATCATGAGCTCGTACGACTGGCGCGTTGAGAGTCACCAAACGGGTTCCGTTGAGTGCTATAAAATCCATCTGCGATGGGAATGGACAAATGCTCGGCGGTGGGAGTACTATCCTGCCGATTTTCTAGAGCGGTCGTACTTCGCGTATCCCGAGACTGTCCACGTCGGAACGGAGGCAAGAATGAGCACAGACAAGTGTGTTGGATTGGCCCTGCTTGCGCTTGGAGTTGCATTCACCACTGGGTGCGAGCGGCACTCAAACAAGGAAGTGTTCTATCTGATTTCGTCGAACATGGCGCTGCCCTATTGGCAGAACGCAGCGAAGGGCTTTAACCAGGCAGCCGCGCTTTACAAGGTGACGGCGAAAGTTGTTGGTCCGGAGAATTATGATCCACAGGCCGAACTCGCCGAACTGCAAAAGGCCGTGGCGGCAAAACCTGGCGGGGTGCTGATTTCTGTTGCTGATGTTTCCGTGCTTGGACCCGGAATTGATGCCGCAGTAGCCGCTGGAGTTCCCGTCATTACGATGGATTCGGATGCAGTGGGCACCAAGAGGCTTTTTTTCATCGGCACCAACAATCTTGAAGCGGGACGGATGGGAGGTCACCGCGTCGTCGAGCAGCTGGGCGGCAGCGGGAACGTGGTCTTCTTCACCATCGCCGGCCAACCCAACATGGAAGAGCGGTTGAAGGGGTTCAAAGATGTTCTGGAAACGCGGCCGAATATTCATATTGTCGACGTGATCGACATCAAGAGCGACGCTCGTACTGCGTTTGACAAGGCGCAGGAGCTGATGGCGCTGACTGGGCCTAAGAAGATCAACGCGTTTATTTGCCTCGAATCGGCTTCGGGCAAGATGGTCTCGGATGCGGTTAAGCGGACGAATGGGACCGACAGAGTGGTGGTTGCCTGGGACGTGAATCCAGACACACTCAACGGGATCAAGGATGGCTCAATCAACGCGACTGTTGCCCAGAAACCATTCACGATGGGGTTTATTGGATTGCGATCGCTCGATCAAGTTTTTCACAATCCACCGCCATCCTTGGCCAAGGACTACAGCCAGGATGCGTTTTCTCCGTTCCCTGTGTTTATCGATACGGGCACATCGCTTGTAGACAAACGGAACGTGGACGCATATCTGGAGTCGGCGCAGGCGCATCAGTAGCGCGTGCATCGCAGCAACTTTGCGCAGGTGAAGTTTTAGGGTGCGGCGGTTTGATGTTCTGAGAACTGCCGCATCTTTTTACGCCAAAACCAGAGTAGGTGCGTACTTGTTGAACTCTCTTCAAAGATTGCGTTCTGGCTTCTGGATTCAGTAACTCCGGTTTTGTGTTCGTCCCACCGAATCGGGTCCGTCGAGTCTTCGCAGATTGATTAAGTCCGGCACTAAATCGCTTCCAAAATAATTTCCTCAATATCGTTGTGAACGCCCCTTGACGCACTATGGAGGCAGGGTCCAAGATATGCCCATCAAGAGTGCTGACTGGCGCGCTCGCTGCGTCGGCCGAAGAGTTGGGTGATCGACAGCGTTCAAGGGATCACGACGTACGCAAGAATCGCAGGCGAGCAATGGTGGTTAAGACGCAATTCAAGGGTGGCGAGGTCACCGGATTGCACGTCGGCGCCAGGAATGTGCGCAGGTTCTTCCCAAAGAGCATTCACGTGATCGAATTACAGCTGGATCATTTGCAGATCCAGTGCGGGTTGTCGCCGGAATTCTGGCACGGACATCCTGAGATCCACGATCCACGACTCTGCGAGTGGCTGGGCTTTAAAGCTTACTTCTCTCAATCGAACCACGGAAAAGAGGTTCGATTGGCGATGACACCGGCCGGAAACAATACGTTTAGACTGCGCTCGGCGCTGGTCCGGGAAGACGCGATGGCCGGCACAGAAGCGAAATAAAGCACCAGCCGCTGCGGTTACGCAGGCGGATCTCTTTTTGGCGGACTCGTCCGCGCTTGGTTGCCGCCCAACTTCCAAAAACACGGTGGCGGCTATGACAGGCCATCACCAGGGGCTGAGGAGAATGAAGAAGAATCTGGAAACTGAAGCCATTGAAGCGCTTCGAGAGACTTTGAGGCAGATTTCGGCCATCAAAGTGAAGGAGATCACGCAGAGAACGCTCGGTCATCACAAGGAAAAGATGATTCTCGGCCGTATCGATATCTATGGTCATGAGCATGTTCTGGCCTGCGAAGTCGCGTCGGACTGCGAATCGCCTCATGTGAAGCGAGCGCTGAGAAGATTGCATGGACTGCAGGCAGACCAGGGGGCGAAGATCCCTGTGCTAATAACTCCGACGATGTCTGATGAAGCGCAGCACATGTGCAAGGAGTGCGGTGTGGGTTTTCTTGATCTGAAGGGGAATGCGCATCTTTATCTGAACGAGGTCTTTATCGTAAAACGTTCGCTGCCTCATCATTCAAAGCTTCCGCCAGCGGCCGAATCATTGCCCACAAGCGAAACGGCCCACTACACGCACATGGCGTAGTGCGTGCCGGAATTCCTCAGCCAACGGCGGTAAACATTAAGGGCGGCCACCAGAGAAGGGGCCGCCCTTAATGTCGTTCAGCGCCTGAATTGAAGAAGAACTACATTTTCTCTCGGGCTAAAGCCCCATTGGTATTTTGCGGTGTATGCAGCACGAGTCATTCACCCCAGCGCGAAGACCTGTCGCTGGGGACCCCGATAAAATCGTGCCCTGATACAAACGCGATTCCCGCGGACTTTTCAGCAGGCTGTGGGGTCGTGGCGCGTCACCAAACGCGACCGCAACACAACTGTCACTCAGGTTTCGTCTGGCCGGTGGTGTTGTCCTGCCTGGCGAGCCTGACGCGCGCAGTTTCAAGCTTCTTTTGCACCTTGGCGACCTCGGCCGGCTCCACATCGGGTGGTGCTGATTTCGAAAACTCCGAGAGCGAAAGCTCCCACTGCGCAGCAGCCAACCGAATGCGCCCGGTCTTTTCATAAAGATCACCGAGGTGGTCATGGACTGTGGGGTCAGTCTGATCGCGCTCGACCGCCTGGCGCAGGTTTTCTTCGGCGAGTTCATACTGCCCGAGCTTGAAGTATGCCCAGCCGAGCGAGTCGAGGTAAGCGCCATTCATGGGCTCCATCTCGACTGCCTTACGAATCATCTTCAATGCTTCCGGGAGCCGGGCGCCCTTGTCGGCCAGCATGTATCCGAGATAGTTGAGGACCATTGCGTTGTTGGGGTCGAGCTCAAGCGCCTGCCGGAAGTACTGTTCGGCAGGCTCGTAGTGTTTCTGCCGCTCGGCGAGACCGCCCTTGAGGAAGAGAAGGTAAATCGTATCTTCCTTCTTGGATGTGAGCGCGGTGGCCTTCCCCAGGGCCTCCTCGGCTTCCTTCCAACGGTGGGTCCGTGTATAGATCTGGGCCAAAGCGATCCAAACTTCACGATCCTGGGGAGTGTTGTTGAGCATCGACTTCGCAGTCGAGATGCCTTCCTCATCCTTGCCCTGGTCGACCAATTCGCTCGCAAGCATCAGCTTCAGATCGCGATCCTTGGGGTTGGTTTCGACAGCCTTGCGCGAAACCGCGATCGCCTTGTCGAACATCTTGGCATCGCGATAGACATCAACCTGATTCTGGTAGCCGCGCAGCGCATTGTCCCCGCCGAGGTCGACCATCTTTTGGAACGTAGCGATTGCCTCGTCGACTTTGTTCTGCTCGTGATACACCGCCCCGAGGCGCTCGAGGAAGATGGCGCGGTTGTTCTTTTCGTCGGCGGTGTAGGCGCCGTTTGCATGCGTTGTCAGGTCCACCATGTGTTCATAGACCTGCGCGGACTCTTCGTAGCGCCCAAGAACGTCGAGGAGCAGACCATGGTTGTAGCCGGCTTCGAGGGAGTCAGGGTCCTTCTTCACCGCTTTCTTCACGGATGCGAGGGCGTCCTCGTACTTGCCCTGGCGGCGAAGAATCTCGCTGATGTGCACGAGCGCGCTTGTGTCGTCGCCATCGGCGCTGGAGATCTGCTTGTAGACCTTGAGCGCTTCATCGAGCTGGTTGTCGTTGAGCAGCGCCTGAGCCAGCGCAGACAGCGATCTTGCATCATCAGGATCGATGTCGGATGCGCGCTTGTAAGCCGCGATCGCATCCTTGGGACGCTTCATTTGCTCATAAACGGCGCCGAGAGCAAACTCCATCTTGGGCGTGCGTTCCCCTTCGGGCACAGTCTCGATAACCTTCGCGGCATGCTGGAGATCGTTATTCTCCGCATAGAGCCGCGAGAGGTTCAGAGTTACCTCCTCCGAGTCCGGATCGAGGTCCTGTGCGGCTTTGAATTGCTCTTCCGCCTTCTCGTTCTGATGCTTGACCGTGTAGAGCTGGCCCAGCACCATGCGGTCGTCGACGCTCTTGGGGTCAAGTGTGACGATCTTCTGGAACTCGGCAATCGCCTGGTCGAGGGTGTTTCCGTTAGGCGAGGAAGAGGAGACCGAGTTTTGCGTCTCGCTCAGCTGCCGGAGATAGAGCCGGCCCAGCAACCGGTGCGCGTCGATGTCGTTAGGCGAGGTCTTCAGCAAGCCGCGCGCTGTGGCTTCAGCTTCACGAATCTGGCCTGTGCGGAAGTACAAGTCGGCGAGCTGATCATTGAGAGTGGGAGAGGTAGGATCCGAGCTGAGAGCGGTCTTGTACTCTTCGACGGCGTGCCTCATGTACTCCGGCCGGCCGGTCGCAATCGCCTGCTCCTCGTAGATCTCAGCAAGAGCGGAGTGATAGTAGGCTTGCGCGCGGGCAGGCTCGACAGCGATATGCGAATCGGTAGTTGCCAGCCTGGAATCCGGCGGCGGCGCCACAGGAGCCGGCTGCGCGGGATCGGCCGTGGTTTGCGCGTGAAGAGCTGATGCTGCGACGAGAGAACAGGCAAGCGGCAGCCAAAGAGATGGCAATAATTTGTCGATTTTCATCGATCCTCGGGGATCCAGTGTGTCCATCCGCCCAGACACTGCCTGACCGGTTGAAAGCTTTGATGCCAATGGCAGGACGGCGACCCGCCGCCTAGTGTTAAAGACGATTTTACCTTTGATTCGTCGCAGACAATCTAACGATTCGAGAGTTATGCGAGGGTTTTGGTAACGACTGGTAATTCAAACAGGGCACTGGGGATTTCGGATGGGGGATTACGGCGTGCCTTTTCATGTGCTTGACCCGGCCGCCGCCACTCTCACGGAACGACCGGAGTTTCGCCCCAGCGACCAAGCCCGCCAGTGTAACCCGGAGTTCAGCCCCGGGGGAAGAACGTTGGCTGAGGGCTCCTGAGTTCAACCCTAGCGGCCAAAAGACAGCCACTAGGGACCCTGGAGTTTCACCCCAGCGGCCAGGCAGCCGGGTGTACCCCGGAGTTTAGCCCCAGGGGAAGAAAACCGCCGCGGGGGTTACGGAGTTGACGGCGCAAAACTTCAGTTTGACGTTCGAGGCGCTCAAGGATCCTTTCGCCAGGATGGAATCGAGAGAAGCGGGTTCCCGGACGTCGAATTCGATCGCCGGCCATTGCTCCATCCGGCGCGCAAGTGAGACAACTTTCTCGCTCAGACTTTTTGGCGACTGACTGAAGGCCATCATCGCTCTCGCGCCGACGGAATCAGTGCCGGAAATGCCGGATTCCGGTGAAGACCATGGCCAGGCCGAGGCGGTCCGCAGCGGCGATTACGTCTTCATCCTTGACGGATCCGCCGGGCTGGATGACCGCCGTCGCGCCGGCGGCAGCAACAGCTTCGAGCCCATCCGGGAATGGAAAGAATGCATCGGAGGCGGCGACCGTTCCTTCAAGTGGAAGCACAGCTTTTTGCGCGCCGAAACGAGCCGCATCAACACGGCTCATCTGGCCTGCGCCCACGCCGACTGTCTGTCCCTCGCGCGCGTAGACGATGGCGTTGGATTTGACATGCTTAGAGACCCGCCAGGCAAAGATGAGGCTGCGCAACTCTTCGGCTGTCGGCGGCCGCCATGTGACGACTTTGAGCTCGTCTTCCGTTATGCGTCCGGTATCGGCATCCTGGAGGAGCAGGCCGCCGGAGACGTGCTTGACCACCGGACGCGGCGGTGCGGGCCGGATTTCGACGAGGCGCAGATTCTTCTTTGCCGAGAAGCGCTCCCGCGCTTCCGCGGTGAATGATGGCGAGGCGATGGCTTCGACAAAGAGCTTGGCGATCTCAGCGGCTGCGTCAGGGTCGACAGGGCGATTGATGCCGATGACGCCGCCAAATGCGGAGACGGGATCGGCGGCGAGCGCCTTCTGATAGGCCTCGAGAACGCTGGCCCCGATTGCAGCGCCACACGGGTTGGTGTGCTTGACGATGATCACTGCGGGATCATCGAATTCCTGGGCGAGTTCCCAGCACGCGTCGAGATCGACGAGGTTGTTGAAGCTGAGCTCTTTGCCCTGGAGCTGTGTTGCGCCGGCGATGCCGAGGCCCGAGTCGTTGGCGTAGAGCGCTGCGCGCTGGTGTGGGTTTTCGCCGTACCGCAATGACTGTGCCATCGGCATGTTGATGCGGAGCGTGGTGGGAAACGAGTTGGTGTCGGCGGCAGCGGGCGAAGCGGGGGCGGGGGCTGTGACGATCTGATCGAGCGTATTGGCGATTGCGGTGTCGTACGCGGCGGTGGTGGCGAAGGCCTGCTTGGCCAGTCGCCAACGGGTTTCGCGCGTAAGCGAGCCATTGTTGGTCTTGAGCTCTTCGGTTAAAGCGGGATAGTCCGAGACACGCGTGACGATGGCGACGTCTTCAAAGTTCTTGGCGGCGGAACGAACCATCGAGGGACCGCCGATGTCGATGTTTTCGATGAGATGACCGAAGGCGACGCCGGGCTGCGCTGCAGTTTTCTCGAACGCATAGAGATTTACGACCACCATGTCGATGGGCTTGATGTCGTGGGCGGCGACGGCGGCTTCGTGTTCGGCGTTGCCGCGGATGTAGAGGAGCCCGCCGTGAACGCGTGGGTGGAGCGTCTTGACGCGGCCATCGAGCATTTCAGGAAAACCGGTGAGATCGCTGATGTCCTTTACGGCCAGTCCGGCTTCGCGCAGAGCCCGGGCGGTGCCGCCGGTGGAGATCAGTTCAACGCCGAAGCCGGCAAGGGCTTTCGCAAAATCAACGAGTCCGGTTTTGTCTGTCACGCTCAGCAGCGCTCGCCGAATCTGTTTGGTCGCACTTGGCTTGTGCGTACTTATTGATGCACTCACGGTTGTACTCCTCAAAGTCTTTGCGCTGCCGCTCCTTGTTGCACGAGCAACGCGAAGACCAAACAACAGACTACATCCAAAGACCGGGCGGACTTGGTACTGCGGCCGCACCGTCGCGCGCGCACCAACGTCTAAGGCGATGATGGATTACAGTTGAGTTATGAGCAGCGTTCCGCCGTCTTCCGGAGAAGGGCCCTTCCGCGGCAGACCCGACGCGGAACCGGGGTCTCCGCGAACAGATACTGGTTCGTGGGATGGTGAACCCGAAATTCTTCGACCGGATCCGGGCTATGTTCCGACTCCGCAACCGATGATGAGGAGACGCCGCTCGTTCTGGGAGACGGCACCTGCGACTTACATACTTGTCGGGATCAACTGCGCCGTTTTTCTCGCGATGATGTTCCGCGGAGTCAGCCCAATCGGTCCGTCACCGGAACAGCTGATGCATTGGGGTGCAAACAATGCCGGTTCGGTGTTGATCAGCGGACAATGGTGGCGCATTCTTACGGCGATGTTTGTCCACGTCGGCATCATCCACCTCGCTACCAACATGTGGTGTCTTTGGAATCTGGGGTTGCTAGCCGAGCCTCTGATGAGTTCTTTTGGAGTCGTCGCGGTGTATGTGCTTACGGGTGCGGCGGGCAACCTGCTTTCCGTTTTTTGGAACGGGTGGCATTACAACGTCGCCGCGATCGCCCAGCAGGTGCCGCATCAGGCGTTTGATGCGCTGGCCTACTTTCCACCGGGGGCCGGCGCTTCGGGCGCGGTATTCGGCATCGCAGGCGCGCTGATTGTGCTCCTGAAGTCTCCGCGACTGCCAGTGCCACCGGGGGAGCTGAAGCGTCTTCGCAAGTCGGTGATTTACTTTGCGGCGATCAACCTTGTAATTGGGTTTGGGATCAGCTGGCCTGCACTCTCTTCAAGGACGGGCATCAGCATCGATAATTCCGCGCATTTGGGTGGTGTGCTTTGTGGACTTCTGTTCGCCACGCCCATGGTGCCGCGGATCGGAAATCCGCGTCCCGTTTTTACGACGCGGCTTCAGATCGCGGTGTGGATGATCGTTGGAATCCTTGTCCTCTTTGGGTTCTATATTTCGAGAGTCGCCGGATGAAATCTTAAGGACCACGGTCTCGCCGCATATGCGAGAATTCCAGTGAACGCAACTTGTCTTATCCCTTTTGTCGAGGAGGTAGACCATGAGGCGTCGCGAATTTCTAAAGCAAGCCGCCGTGACCGCTGCAACCGTAGCAGCTTCGAGCCAGCTCCAAGCGAAAACTCCTGCCAATCCAATCCCGCGTCGGGTGCTCGGACGCACGGGTGAACACCTCTCGATCATCGGGTTTGGTGGAATCGTGGTATGAACGAGACGACCGGAGAGGCCTCGAATATTGTGGCTGAGGCCGTGGATCGCGGGATCAACTACTTCGATGTTGCGCCGAGTTATGGCAATGCACAGGAGCGCCTTGGACCGGCGCTGGCGCCATATCGCAAGAACAGTTTTCTCGCCTGCAAGACCGACGGCCGGATGAAGGACGACTCGCGCAAGGATCTGGAGGAGTCTCTGAGGCTGCTGAAAACCGATCACGTCGATCTCTATCAGTTCCACGCTCTGACCAAGATGACGGACCTCGATAAGGTGCTGGGGCCTGGCGGCGCTATTGAGACGATGGAGGCGGCGAGGAAGGAAGGGAAGATCCGCTACATCGGGTTTTCTGTGCATTCGGCGGAGACCGCTCTGGCTGCGATGGACCGGTATAACTTCGACACCATTCTCTTTCCGCTAAACTTTGTGGTCTACACGCAGGCCCGGTTCGGGCCGCAGATCATGAAGAAGGCGCAGGAGAAGAATGTCGGGATTCTCGCGCTCAAAGGGATGGCAAAGACCGTGTGGCCCGCTGATCAAAAGCAGAACCACCCAGAGCCGAAGTGCTGGTACGAGCCGGCGGCTTACCCCGACGAGGCGTCCATGGGCTTGCGATGGACGTTGGGGCATCCGATCACCGCCGCGATTCCTCCTGGCCAGGAACGCTATTTCAGACTGGCAATGGATGTGGCGCAGAACTTCAAACCGCTGGAGCCGCATGAAGAGCAGGTTCTGCTGGCAGGTGCGCACGGCGTCGAACCGATATTCCGGCTGGGGAATGACGTGTAATGTCCCTCAGGGCTGCGGGCCCAAACAGGCTTGCTGGACTTCGGCACGACTAAAGTCGTGCTCCTTCGAAACGACACATTTCCAAAACCGGAGAAGCCGCGCCAGCAAGGCCGATCAGCGGGTGGCTGTTGAGGCGAACTTCTTGACCATGGCGAGCAGCAGCTTGCGATCGCTTTCGTTCAGATTCGTGGAATAGCGCCGAATCTGTGTGAGGAAGCGCAGTTCATCGTCACTCAACTGTTGTCCGTGCCCGTTTGCGCCAAGTGAATCCTCGGCGAAGAACTGAGCGATGGGAAGATCGAGTGCGAGCGCGATCTTTGAAAGCGTATCGAGCGAGGGGACGGTGTGGCCGTTTTCAACACGGGACAGATAGCAGCGCAGGAGGCCGGTTTTCTTTTCAATGTCGCCCTGGGAGAGGCCTTTCTGCAGCCGGTGCGCACGGATGGTAGTGCCGATCTTCATTCCGCAAAGCCTTTCTGCTTCCGTGCGTGGAGACTTCCACGGTCGCTACCAGTGAGTTATTGGCGTAAGAGTAAACATGCTCTCCACCGCGACGCAAGAGGAAATCCGGGTACATAAATCCGAGGGTAACCTACAGGTAAACCGCTGAGTAACCATCCGTTGAGGTTTGTTGTTCCTGCCCCGACTTTGTCAAAGATCGGACACCTGGCGGGGGTCAGAGATACTTCACGAGGTAGACGAGGCCTTCTACCGGATTGTCGTTGTACTTCGGGCAGGGGACGAAGCCCAGCTCAACGTACATGCGATAGGCGGCGCCCATGGATTCCCGTACGGTGTCGAGGTAGACGGCTCTGCGGACAGCCTGCCGTGCGCGGTCGAGAACGGCTGTGGTCAGAGCCCGGCCGAGGCTGAGGCCTCTTTGAACGGGGCGTACCCACAGCCGTTTCAACTCCCATGCGTCGGGCGCGACCGCGGCGGGAAGGGAGCGCCAGGCTACAAATCCCGCCGCTTCGTTTCCAACGCGCGCCAGAAGGCAGCCTCCGTCTTGTTCGAAGTAACTTGCAGGCAGGCGCTCAGCCTCCTTTTCGAGGGAGCCGAAGCAGAATCGAGCGGCACCGGGCTGGGCAACGACGAATCGACCGTATTCGAGCAGCAGTTCGCGCGCTGCGGAGATAATCGGTTCAGCAGAATCGGCGGCAACTTCGTCGATTTCAATTGCCCTATTGTTGGAATCGGTCATGCTTGAGTGTTAGACGGGCCGCCACGGATTCCGGGCCGTAAACCTTCGATGCTGGTCTCCGTCTGTCAGAATGCGGGTTCGAGTGCGGGAGCATGAATGAGGCGAGGTGCAATACGATCGGCGCTTTCGGTGGTGGCGTGTATATTTGCCGGCCTGGGAGCGTTGGCGCAATCGGCTCCGTCGCCGGCTCCCCCGGTTTCTGCGGAGGCATCTTCCGCAGCATCCAAGCCTGTCTCTGCTGACGTCCAACCTGCGCAGGCAGGTGGCACCCTCCATGGGCACGTCAAGAGCGGGTCCGTTCCGCTGCCGGGCGTGACCGTTACAGCGCAGAACACTCTGACCGGAAAGCGCTACTCAACCACAACAGATGTTACGGGCGCCTGGTCAGAGACAATTCCCCAGAACGGACGCTATGTGATCCGCACCCAATTCGCAGCATTTGCGCAGAGTGCGCAGGAGGCGGTGCTGAACGCGTCGAGTCATGAACAGACGGTCGACTTCCAGTTGATGCTTGCTTCGCGTGCGGCTCAACAGGAACAGCGACAGGATGCTCAGGCAAATCAGATATCGCAGGTAGTTCGGCAACTGGCGACCAATGGTGCGCAGAGCCTCAACCTGATGAGCGCTCTCAGCGGAGACACGGAGACCCAGGGCGGTGCAGCCGGCCAAAGCGGGGCAGCCCTGCCGTCGGTTGCCGGAAATGCGGACTTCAGCGATCAGTCCGTGGCCATCAGCGGGCAGTCGGGGTCCGTGAGTCCACTGGCCGGAGTCGACATGGACCGGCTGCGCGACGCGATGGAGACGATGCGCGCGCAGGGCGGTGCGAATGGCGGCGGATCTTTCGGCGGTGGGCTCTTCGCAGGAGGTGGATTCGGCGGAGGTTTCGGGCCGGGTGGATTTGGGACGGGCGGACCCGGCGGTTTTGGACCGGGGGGATTTGGCGAGGGTTTTGGTGGCGGTCGTGGCGGCTTCGGCAATTTTCGCAAATTCAATCCGGGTCAGCCTCACGGAGCCATCTTCTGGATGGGCAGCAACTCAGCGCTGAACGCCGAACCATTCAGCCTGCATGGGCAGCCGCAGGCGCAGCCGGGGTCGGGCACGAATCGCTTCGGGCTCACGTTGATGACTGCGCCGTACATTCCGGGTCTGACGAAGCCGAGCGGCAAAGACACGGTGTTTCTCACGCTTTCCGGTTCGCGCAGTTCCAGTCCGCTGGATGAGTATGCCACCGTGCCGACGGATGCCGAGCGAGGCGGTGATTTTTCCGCGACCGGGTTGCCGGCGATCTACGACCCGACCACGGGACAGCAGTTCTCTTCGACTGTGAATGGCGTGCCGACGCTGAACGTCATCCCGGCGGGGCAGATTTCGCAGCAGGCGAAGGCGTTGCTGCAGTATTTCCCTGAACCCAACATCGCCGGTTCGCTCCAGAACTATCACTTGCTTTCGACGGCGCAATCGAATTCAACGCAGGCCGGCGTTCGCTATATGCGCGGCATCGGCGCGAACGCCTCTCCATTCGGACTGGGCGGACGCGGCGGTGGCCGGGGAGCGCAGGCGAACCAAGGTCTGCGGCAGAGCGTTAATTTCAACTACAACTACAGCCACTCGGCCGCAGACAACGTGAACATTTTTCCGCAGCTGGGCGGGAAGACCTCATCCGACTCGAATTCGCTGCAGGCCGGTTACACGGTGGGATACCACAAGTTCACAAATATCTTTAACGCGAACTGGAACCGGTCGAACAGCCAGGCGACGAACTTCTTCACGAACGGGCCGGACATCGAGACGCAGCTCGGAATCCTGGGGCCGAACACCGCGCCGCTGAACTCGAGTCCATTGAACTACGGGTTGCCGAATGTCGCGCTGAGCAGCATTGCGGGGCTGAACGAACAGCAGCCCAGGTTTGCGATTACGCAAACGATCGCTGTCAGCGAAACGCTGAGCTGGATTCACGGAAAGCATAACCTTCGCTTCGGCGGGGACTACCGGCGCGTGCATAACGACTTTCTGTCGAGTTCGAACGCGACCGGCAGCTTCACATTCACGGGCCTTTTCACGCAGAATCCTGCCAACAGCACGAATACCGGTTCAGGTCTCGCAGATTTCTTGCTCGGACTGCCGCAGCAGACCACGCTGAATTCGGCCGTAAACAAGACTTACCTGCGCGACAACATATTCGATGCGTTTGCAACGGATGACTGGCGCTGGAGGCCCAGCCTCTCGTTGAACTACGGCGTGCGCTGGGAGTTTTTCGCTCCCTATACCGAGAAGTATGGTCATCTCGCCGAGGTCGTGACTAACCCGACGCAGGGATTCACGATGCAGAACTCGGTGCAATCAGGCCAGGCTGGCCTGCCGGAAGCGCTAGTATATCCCTTCCACAAGGCCTTTGCTCCCCGCGTGGGAGTTGCATGGCGAGTTCCAAAGCTGAAGCAGACGGTAGTTCGCGCCGGCTTTGGCATGAATTACACGGTCGGCTCGTACGCCACGTTTGCCACGAACATGGCGCATCAGCCGCCGTTTGTAAACCAGCAGACCAACCAGGAGATCTCTTCGAACGGAACGCCAACTACAGCTTGCGTCGAGGCCGGAACCTGTCTGACCTTTGCGCAGGGATTTCCGGCGCCCGCAACCATAGGGAATTATGCCGTGGATCCGCATTTCCACATGCCTTACATTCAGACGTGGAATCTCGACATTCAGAAGACGCTGCCATGGGGCATCGTCATGAATGCCGGCTATAACGGGTCGAAGGGCAATCATCTCGACATTGTTTCGGCGCCGCGCGCACTCGAAATCAGTCCGGATACCGATCCGACAAACCTGCTCTTCCGCTATGAACAGGGCGCTGCGTTCTACAAATTCAACGCGGGCACGCTGCGCCTGAACAAGCGACTCTCCAACGGCATCGCTATGGGCGCGAACTACCAGTACTCGCACGCGATCGACAATGCAGGCGCAGTGGGCAGCGTAGGCGGAGTGGGCGCGCAGAACTGGACCGATCTGCTCGGCGAGGAGGGCAACTCAAGCCTTGACGTGAGACACAAGGTCAGCGGGACCTACCTTTACGAGTTACCCTTCGGCCAGGACAAGCGCTGGGTGACGACCGGAACGGGCTCGCACATTCTCGAGGGCCTCTCGGTTTCGGGGACGTTTACCTTTGCGACCGGTTTGCCGCTGACGCCGGTATTCCCTGGGGCCATCGCCAGTGTTTCATGCGGCACGGGGAGCACGTTCCGGCCGAATCTTTCGGGCCAGCCATTGAATCAGAGCACCGGACGGCAGTGGTTCAGCCGTGTGGCGTTTGGTGAACCCGCACCGAATGCCTTGTTTCCGTGCGACGTATTTGGCAATGCTCCGCGAAACTTTGTGGCGGGGCCGGGCACGGTGCAGAACAATATGTCGCTCTCGAAGACGATGCAGCTTGGCGAGACGCGCAGCCTCGAGATCCGCGCCAGCATCAACAATGTCTTCAACACCGTTCAGTACACGGGCGTCGATACCAACTTTCAATCGCCGACCTTCGGCCAGGTCACGTCTGCCGGATCGATGCGGTCATTCCAATTCACGTCGAGGTTCAGGTTCTGATGGCGCACTGGATCCAAAAGGCGGTCGCACTTTCCGTGGCGCTGACCCTTGCCTCGCCCGGCAGGCAGACGTTTGCTGCGCAAAGCGCCGGCGCTTCGCAATCCGCGCAGGATAGCACTTATGTCTTTAAGGCCAACGCCGAACTTGTGCTCACGAACGTGGTTGTCCGCGATGCGAAGACAGGCGAGATTGTTCGCGGCCTGAAGCAGGATGATTTCACCATCTACGAGAACGGGAAGAAACAGCAGGTCTCGACGTTCGATTTTCAGAGCGTCGATATGGCAAAGCCGCTGCAGGAGGCAACGATCGTCGGTCTTGCGGCGGGAGCGACTGGGCCGGGTGCGAAAGCCGCCGTCGTGGCCAAGCCTGAAGATCTGCTCAATCACCGGCTGATTGTGATGTTCTTCGACCTGACGTCGATGCAGCCGGAGGACCTGGACCGGTGCGTTAAAGCGGCACGCGACTTTTTAACAAACAAAATGCAGCCTGCGGACCTGGTGGCGCTGGTTTCGCTGGGCGACACGCTGAAGGTCGATCAGGACTTTACCTCAGACAAAGCCGCGCTTGCCAACGAGGTGGGCATCTACAACGGCACTGAGGGCCAGGGATTCGCGCAGGGCGCCAATGCGAACTCGAACCAGGTGGAGGACACGACCGGATACACTCCGGACGAGAGCGAGTACAACGATCTCAACACCGATCGCGAGCTTTTTGCGCTGCGGGCGATTTCGAAGTCGCTCGAGAAGATTACAGAAAAGAAGTCACTGCTGTACTTTTCCGGCGGCATCTCTCGCGACGGCATCGAGAATCAGGCGTCGCTGCGTGCAGCGATCAATTCAGCCGTGCGCGCCAATCTCTCGATCTACAGCGTGGATACGCGGGGTTTGCAGGCGATCTCACCACTGGGCGACGCTTCGGTAGGAAGCACGCGCGGATCAGGAGCTTTCAATGGCGCGGCGCTCACCAACAATATGAATCAGAACTTCGCCACGCAGGAAGTGATGGCGACTCTCAGTTCCGATACCGGCGGCAAGGCGTTCTTTGACTCGAACGATTTTGCTCCGGCATTTGCGCAGGTGCAGCGCGACACCTCGGCTTACTACGCGATCGGATACCACTCGACGAATCCAGCGCGTGACGGCAAGTATCGCAAGCTGACGATCAAGATCAACCGGCCCGGAGTGAAGCTCGAATACCGGCCGGGCTACTACGCTCCTGCCGACTTCAAGCACTCGGGCCGCGAGGACCGAGAGCGCGAGCTTGATGATCAGTTGGCGAGCGATCTCCCAGCGACAGATGTGGCCGTCTATCTTGACGCAATGTATTTCCGCCTCGACCAAGACCGGTTCTTTGTCCCGGTTTCTCTGATTGTGCCGGGCTCGCAGATACCGTTTGTGAAGGGCGGCGACAAAGACAAGGCAACGCTCGACATTATCGGTGAGGTAATCGATGAGGTGAAGCGGCCCATCGGCAGCGCGCGCGAAACGGTGAAGCTGAACCTTGATCCATCGCTGCAGGCACGGCAGAAAAATATCCAGTACACAACGAGCTTCAACCTGCCGCCGGGCAAATATCACCTGAAGTTTGTGGTGCGCGAGAACCAGACCGGCCGCATGGGTTCGTTTGAAGCTGACATTACGCTGCCGGAGATGAAGAAGCAGCCGCTCAAGATGAGCTCGATTGTTCTGGCCTCACTGCGGCAGCCGAGCAAGAAGGCTTCGCCCCTGGTGCGCGGGGGCGAGGAGTACGTTCCAAACATCAGCCACGTTTTTCGTCAGGACCAGCACCTTTATCTGCTGTACGAGGTCTACGGACCGGCGCGGGAGAAACCGTCGGAGAACTTGCCCAAAGGGACGAAGCCTGGGATCAGCCTGCTCAGCAGCCTCGAACTGATCCAGGGCTCGACCAAGGTGTACGAGACGCCGCTGGTGCAGGCCAAGGCGGTGAACGTCGAAGGGCGGGATGCCGTGGCCATTGAGCTGGACGTTCCGCTGTCTGGGCTCAAGCCGGGGACGTACCTCGGTCAGTTGAACGTGATCGACGACGCCGGAGGCAGCTTCGCGTTTCCGCGGTTTGCCGTGCTGGTGCGAGAGCCGGCGGTTTCTCCGGCGGCGACAACTGCGGTCGCGGGCAGCGGTCAGTAGAACTTGTTACCGAGCGTCGCTCAGGGGCTAAAGCTCCATTGATCCTTTGACGGCCTTTGCGCCACGACTGAAGTCGTGCTCTTTCAAGGCCGATGTTGATGTAATGGAGATTGGACTCAAATCCCGCAACAGCCCGGTTCGGCCAACCCGCGTATGCTTATGCGGAGAGGTCGAATGGGCGGCGTTGGATCAGGGCGGGTCGCAGTAATCACCGGAGCGACAGGAGGCGTTGGCGCGGCGGTTGCACGTGCGCTTTCCAAGGCCGGATACTCGCTCGTTCTAACCGCACCTTCGATGGAGAAGTTGAGCGCTTTGGCTTCGCAACTCCGCGGGGCAAGCACGGTAATTGAAGGGAACCTGGGCGATGAGTCGCTCCCGGAAAGGCTGCTCTATGCGGCGCTCGACAGGTTTGGTCGATGCGACGTCTGTTTCAATAACGGCGCTCTCTTTGAGGCCGGAATTATCGAAACTGTCGATATCGAGCGTCTCAGCGCCATGGTGCGAGTCAATGTTGAAGGCTCGTTCCGCGTGGGGTACGTGTTCCTGAAACATTTCGTCTCCGAGGGCAGTGGGCACCTGGTGAATGTTTCCAGTGCGCTCGGCAGCGGCTCGCGGCCAACGGCCTATGCAGCCACGCAACGCGCAATCGAAGTGCTTTCAGACGCGCTCGCGGCGGAGCTTGAAGATAGCGGGATCCTTGTCACCTCGATCCAGCCCGGGCTCGTGAAAACTGGGCTACATCATCGGTGGGAGATCGCGCCGGAGGGTGCATCCGGTTCCGGATACGCGCTGGAGCCGGAAGATTTCGCACGCATGGTCTTGTTTATCGTCGAGCAGTCGAACGTAAGGCACAGAGCGAAGGAAGAGGCGATCGAGGAGATCGGTGTAGCGGAGGAACCCGAGCCGGAAAACTTGAGCTGTGCTGATGAACCGGCCGGCGAGGATCCGGAAGGAAAGCCGGAGGAGGCAGGAACCGACGAGTCTTCAGCAGAGGGTTTTATTCAGGACGAGATTTAGAATTCTCGCCCGCTGGAGTATGTCTGTCCTCTTCGGTGCCTCGATATGGGCAATGCCTGCAACCTGATCCGCAACAGTAGCCACGTTTCAAGTGGTACGCAGCCGTGAATACGAGATACGGTCCCTCGTAGTAAAAGTCTTCGGGATCAAGTTGCGGCAACGGAGCCGGAGAATCGTTCTCGCCCATTTCTGAATTCTCTCAAAGCCAACGTATCCAAAGGGCAGTAGACGATATCGAGTCATCTCCCTCAAGGGCCAAAGCCCACTCATTGTTGGAGAGCTTAACGTACGGGCTGAGGCCCGCACCCTTCAAAACACACTACTCATCCGATCCCTCTGCGCCGGGATGCGGCCTGCGTTGCCAAAGTAGAATCGAACCATGACACAGACCGCGCAAGATCGCGCCCGACGCATCAAGATCATCCTGTTCGACGTTGATGGAGTGCTGACCGACGGCACCATCTGGCTTGTGCCAGCGCCAAATCCCGCATCGAGCGGCGCCGAGACGCAGTCGCATCTGGCCAAGCACGAAGGCCAGGTCGGATTTGGCGTGCACTCGGCGACGATGATGGAGGCCAAGGGCTACAGCGCGCACGACGGTACGGCGATCTCTCTGGCGAGACTCGGGGGAATGAAGTGCGGCGTGATCACAAAGCGCATCAGCGAAACCGTGGCTACGCGAGCGCGCGATTTGAAGCTCGAATTCGTGTATATGGGCCAGGCATTCAAGATGCAGGCCGTGCGCGAAATCATGGATAAGGACGGCGTGACCCTCGAGGAGATCTGCTACGTCGGTGACGATGTCATTGATCTTCCCGTGATGCGCGAGTGCGGATTTGCAGTCGCAGTGGCCAATGCGCGCCAACAGGTGAAGGCAGAAGCGCACTACGTAACGCCGAATGCAGGCGGATATGGCGCAGGCCGCGATGCCGTCGAGTTCATCCTCGAAGCCAAAGGCATCCTGCAAAAGGTCATCGATGAGTACATCGACGAGCGCAATCCCATCTCGCCGGCGATGGATATCGGGAAGGGCGTGGATTAAGGCCGGTCCATAGAAGTTACGCCTTGGGGACTGTCGCCTTCAGGCGACAGCGGAAAGGGCGTGCGGTGCGAAGGGTCGCTCGTTTTGTGTTAGTTGAGCGGCACCTGTATACTTGCCGCGAATGAGCGAACGCTATAGGAAGAACAGCGGTTGCGTTTTCACGCTGAAGTATCACATTGTCTGGTGTCCCAAATATCGACGCTCTGTGCTTGTGAAG
>DATFSO010000114.1:0-89700 GCA_035262585.1 Occallatibacter sp.
TATTGCCGGAGACCCCGGCAGCCCGCAGCGGCTCATCCGGTGTGTCGAGCAGTTGTTGCGGCGTCGGGTCGCCGTGGAAGAATTCGCGCACGCGGCGATGGATCGTCGCTGCCGCTTTGCCGTGCAGCTGCTGATACAGAATCGACTCAAGCAACGACTCAAACGGTGAAGGTGCGGGGTCGAGCCGCAATCCGAATTCACCTGCCCTGTCGATCAGTGCGCCGAGTTTCGGATCGCACGCCTTCAGGTGCGCAATTGCCTCCGCCGGGTCGAAGGGCAGCCTCCTGCTCTTTCCATCGTGGATCATAGGCGATCAGTGTATCGTGCAGGTCGCCGGACAAGGTTTGAAGGGCACGGGTTGCAGCCCGTACGTTAAGGTCGACAGAATAAACAGGCCTTAGCCCCTGAGCGATGCTTCACGATAGTCGTTTTGCTTCGCTCATTCCGAGCGCACGGCACTCGCATCTCCGGGTGCGGCTATTTACCATCAATTGAGGTAATTTTGCCCCTGGAGCGACCGTCATTATGAAAATGCGTCCCGGCACCCAAACCGGATTCCTTCTCTGCGGCAAAGAATGGAGCGACGGAGAGGCGCTCGAGGTTCGCTCCCCGTGGGATCAGGGCCTGGTCGGCAAGGTCACGCTTGCTGCTCGCTCTGATGCGCGAGAGGCCGTGAATCATGCCGTCGCGAGCATGCGGCGCACGCGGTCGTTGCCGCGCTGGAAGCGTCGAGAGATCCTCGAAGACATCGCAGCCTCGCTCATCGAGCAGAAGGAGCGATTCGCCAGCCTGATCGTCGCCGAAGCCGGCAAACCCATCCGCCTGGCGCATGCCGAGGTTGATCGCGCCGTTCTCACATTCAAGACGGCCGCCGAAGAAGCCGCGCGCCTGGGCGGCGAAACCATCCCGCTCGACCTGACCCAGGGCAACGAAAACCGCTGGGGCCTGGTGCAGCGCTTTCCGGTCGGACCGATCCTTGCCATTACGCCATTCAACTTTCCGCTGAATCTTGTCGCGCACAAGGCGGCGCCAGCAATCGCCGCGGGCTGTCCGATCCTCATCAAGCCGTCGCCCCAGACGCCGTTTACCGCGTTGGCGCTTGGCGAAGTGATTCTCAAAGCCGGCTGGCCCGAGGAGGCGCTTGCCGTCCTTCCTCTCTCCAACGCGGACACGTCTTGGCTCGCCGAGAAAGAAGATCGCATCAAGCTGATCAGCTTTACCGGTTCCGCAAAGGTCGGATGGGAGCTCAAGGCTCACTCCAGCCGCAAGCGGGTTGTACTAGAGCTCGGCGGCAATGCGGCGCTCATCATTCATGGCGACTATCGCGACCTGGATAGCGCGGCCGAACGGACTGCCCATGCTGCTTTCGGTTACGCCGGACAATCGTGCATCAGCGTGCAGCGGGTTTTTGTCGACAAAAGTATCTTTCAAACATTTCTATGGAAGCTCGTGGAGATTGCCGGAAAACTCGGTACAGGCAATCCGGCGAACGATGGAACGGACGTGGGGCCGCTCATCCGTCCGGGCGAGGCCGAGCGCGTCGACTCCTGGATCAAGGAGGCGGTCGCAGGCGGTGCACGGCTGATCGCAGGCGGCGAGCGCGAGGGACCGGTAATCAAGCCGGCAATCCTTACTGGCACGAAATCCGGCATGAAGATTCGCGACGAGGAGGTCTTCGGCCCCGTCGTGCTTGTCGAACCTTACGTCGACTTCGAAGACGCGCTGGCCGAGGTGAATCATTCGCGATTCGGACTACAGGCCGGCCTGCTGACGCGCGACGCCGGCCGCATCCTCACCGCCTACCGCGAGCTCGAAGTCGGCGCGGTCATCGTCGGCGATACGCCCGCGTGGCGGCTCGATCCCATGCCCTACGGCGGCGTCAAGGACTCCGGCCTCGGCCGCGAAGGCATCCGCTCCGCCATCGAGGAGATGACCGAGCCGCGGATGCTCGTGATGTCAGGGATGAGCTAAAGGTCCCGTCCCTGAAGCCTGACAAAACTGCTGCCCTCGAACTGAGCGAACGGGGCCGCGGCGGGTAGTTGATTGTGACCGTCAGCGCATTCGACGCTGGCGCTCCCGGATTTGTGGTTGGGCGGTATCCGTCCGTTCAGCATCCCGAAAGAATTTCGCCGGGGCTTAGTCCGCTATTGCGAAGTTCGCGGATGCTCAGCGCATCGTGCCTTTTTGCCAGACGGCGGCCTTGTTCGTCGACGCTGAGCTCGCAGTGGAACCATCCTGGATTGTTGTAGCCGAGTGCCCGGTTGAGCAGGATCTGGCGCGCCGTCGATTTCAGCAGATCAGCGCCACGCACCACCTCCGTGATCCGCATCGCGGCGTCGTCTGCCACGCATGCCAACTGGTAGCTCGGCAAACCGTCCCGTCGCCAGACCAGGAAGTCTCCGAAGTCGACGCCGGCGACAAATCGCTGCGGCCCAAGGTTGACGTCCTCAAATTCGATCGACTCTCCATCCGGCACATGAAAGCGCCAGTTCCGCCCGCCCGGGTCGTCTCCCCAATCGTCGACAACGCCGCTCGGCTGCGATGGACGGCAGGTGCCCGGATAGAGCGGCTCATCATCCGGATCCTGTGCACGCCCCGCACCCTCGTGCGGAGCGCTCAGCGCCGCAGCCTGGTCTTTGCGCGAGCACCGGCATGGATAGATAAATCCGCCCTCGCGGAGCCGCTTCCACGCCGTTAGATAGATCGGGCCACGCTCGCTCTGTGCATAGGGACCGAGCGGCCCACCCACATCCGGCCCCTCTGCCCAATCGATTCCCAGCCAGCGCAGATCCTCAAGTGCGGCCTGCGCATATTCCGGGCGGCTACGCTCCGTATCGAGATCTTCCATCCGCATCACAAGAACTCCGTCGGCCGCCGCTCGGGCGCGCCGCCCTGCGATCGCAAACGTCCGCGCATGACCGATGTGAAGATAGCCGGTTGGAGAAGGGGCAAGCCTTCCGCGATAGCTCGATTCGCCCGTCACAAGTTCAGTGTAGACATACAATGAATACCGGACGGTATCGCGAACCATTGAAGGGCTCCTGCCTTCGAGGCTGAGCCCGATTCAGAGCGATCGAGTAATCAAGGGGATTCTGATCGAAGTCCATCGAACGGAGACTCCGCATGACCAAGTTTCTCATTGGATTTCTAACGGCAGTCGGCTTGATTCTGTTGGTGCTGTATTCTTATGTGCGCTTTGGATTTGTTGACCCACGCGCCGACGCTGAGCCTGGTTCGTTGGAGAAAAAGCTTGCGATGCCGGCTCTGGATGCGTCAGTGGATCGCCGCGCACCCAGTGTGAAGAACCCTATTCAACCTACTGAGGAAAACCTGCTGGCTGGCATGAAGATTTATCAGGCGAACTGTGCGGGCTGCCATGGGGATATCTCTCATCCTCATATAGCTTTCGGCGATTCGTTCTATCCACGAGCACCCCAATTCGTCGAAGACAAGCCCGATATGCCGGAGAATCAGAACTTTTACATCATCCAGCACGGCGTGCGCTTGAGTGGCATGCCAGCCTGGAGGACGAGTCTCCATGAATCGGAAGTGTGGCAGGTAACTACCTTTTTAAGCAACATAGATAAACTGCCGCCGCAGGTTCTGGCTGCCTGGAAGACTGCTGCGACTGAACACGGAACAGCAGGTTCTCTAGACGCGGGAGCAAAAGCCGCAACAGATAACTAAATATCGCGACGAGCGGAGAATCCAACAGGACACACCTGCCCTGCTTTGCCTTAGAATTTGGCTGCAATCCAATCGGAGACTCGAATGCAACTTCTTCCTCGACGCAGATCCTGCGGCCTCGGTTCCCTCGCGCTCATCGTTCTGGCAGCTTCAACGTTAATCGCACAACAACTACCAACCGCATCGCCGGAGTCAGTGGGCTTGTCGGCAGAGCGGCTCGAGCGCATCACAACCGCAGTGGACCAGAGCATCAAGGATAAGCAGATTGCCGGCGCGGTGACGATGGTGGTGAGGCGCGGCAAGGTCGCGTTTCTGAAGGCGCAGGGCATGCAGGATCGCGAAGCCGGCAAGCCCATGCCCACCGACGCGATCTTCCGCATCTGCTCGATGACGAAGCCGATTACCAGCGTGGCGGTGATGATGCTCTACGAGGAGGGCAAGTTCCAGCTTGAGGACCCGATCTCGAGGTATCTGCCGGAGTTCAAGAATCCAAAGGTGCTGGTCAAGTCCACGACGGGTGGCGCGCCATACACGATTCCTGCAACGCGCGAAATCACGATTCGCGACCTGCTGCGTCACACGTCAGGGCTAACCTACAACTGGAATGCCGACCTGGGCAAGATGTATGACGATGCAAACGTGGCGAACGGGATCATGCAGTACGACGGCACCATCGCAGACAGCGTGAAACGACTGGCAGCGCAGCCGTTGCTGTTCAACCCGGGAGATCGCTGGGAGTACTCGCTGAGTGTGGATGTGCTGGGGCGGCTGGTGGAGGTGGTTTCAGGCATGCCCCTGGACGAGTTTTTCAGGACGCGCATCTTCGAGCCGGTCGGGATGAAGGACACGTACTTCTATCCGCCGCTGGACAAGCTGAACCGGCTGACAACGGCGTACGGGATCTTCGAAAACAAATTGACGCGCTTCCCGGACAAGCCGGTAACGGACGGCTTCATGGTTTACTCCGCGGACTATCCCTCTCGAGGGCCGAAGAAACTGTTTTCCGGCGGCGGCGGGCTCGTGTCTACAGCGGAGGATTACGCAAGGTTCTGCCAGATGATGCTCGACAGCGGCACAGCGAACGGCAAGCGGTTACTGAGCCGGAAGAGCGTTGAACTGATGACGCACGACCAGCTTGGCAAGATCGGGCCCGACCAAGGCTTCGGACTCGGATTCGGGATCGACGGCGCGAAAGGGCCGATAGACGAGCTGGGCACGCCGGGATCGTACGGTTGGGGAGGATTCTTCTATACCAGCTTCACCATCGATCCAAAGGAACAGATGATTGTGATTTTCATGGCGCAGCTGCATCCGGCAGGCGACGTCAGTATTCAAAATCGGGTGAAGACACTGGCTTACCAGGCGATCAACGACTAGTCGGAATTCAATCCGATCTGCAGAATCCCGGCAAACCAGAAGGAAAGCCGCAAGCGAAGCGAACACCATGCATCCCGCCGTCCAGCGGGATGCATGGCGAGCTAACGCAAGTTGCATCTGTGGCTTCGCAGTCTGCAAGGTTTTTCGATGACCTTCCGCTGACATCTGTTTCGCCCGGAACACACCAATAAGAGCGCCCAACAAAACAAATGACCTTTCGATTACAGAGACCTGACACCTTCTCGTGCGACCTGGCGCAAGGTAACAAGCGAGGAGGAACGTTATGTATTCGACCTGGACCACAATGAAGGGGGAAATCAACCGCCGTTCTTTTCTGAAAAGCGGCCTCAGTGCGGGTGTGGCGACTGCGGGTGCAGGGTTCGCGGGCGCCACCACATTATTGGCGGAACAGGGCAACGAAGAGCAGGCGGGCAGCCTGACTCGTGGCGATGCGGCCCTGCTCAGGTTCGCCGCTGCCGCGGAGATTCTGGAGACAGATTTCTGGGTGCAGTACAACGAACTTGCCGGAATACCGGACAACGAGGTTCAGGGCGGGACGGGAAATCCGCTGTTCACGGCGGCGGTGAGTCAGCTTGACACTGACATGGCGCAATATGTCCATGACAACACAGACGATGAGTTCACCCACCAGAACTTTCTGAACGCGTATCTGAAGTCGAAGGGAGCAGCAACGGTAGACCTCGAGCAGTTCCGGACTCTCGAGGGAAGCAAAGCAAGCGGAAGCAGCGGCAAGCTGCGGCTGACCAACCTGATGCAATTAACTCTCGATACGAGCTGGTGGACGCGCTATCGCAGCAGCAATAACAACCCCGATCTGGACCCCAATTTCGTCTTTCCTCAGGCAATACCGACCCTGGCGGTCGGCGAACACACGGCGATCCCGCGCACCGATGCCGATGTCGCGGACTCGAATTTCCTCCAGATGGTCGCGAACACGGCGGGATTCCATTTCGCGACGATCGAGCAGGGCGGAAGCAGCCTCTATCCCGCAATGGCGCAGAGAGCGTCAAGCGTCGAGGTTCTGCGGATTCTCATCAGCATCGGGCCCACGGAGACGATGCACTTCCAGACCTGGTCAGACAAGGCCGGCAACGTCATTGTGGGAAGTGCGAAGGATCCGGTGACCGGCGTGGAAGTGACATTTCCGGACCTGAATTCAGCGCCGCTTGGAGGCGAGACGTTTCAAACGAATTTGATCATGCCGGAACCCTGTCCATTCCTGAGCCGAAAACTTCCGCCGTGCTCCATCATTCGCCCCACTGAAACTCGCGGGATTGCAATGGGGGTTGTGAACTTCCTGACGGCAATGGGGCTCTTCAAGGGGCAGTCGCCGGCCTTCTACGCGTTGCTGCACGATCTAGCTGAGGATGCCGACGAGGCCAAGCGTCAACTTTAGGTACGTGAGTCTGAACTTCCTCTCGCTTGCCGGAGTGCGGTGCTCAAGCACGAGGACTGAGCGCTGCGTCACCCGAGACGGGCGCGCGAGCGGAGCCGAAGGTTGGTCCCGGATCCAACCGCGCGGGGCTGCCGTCTTCTCCGCTCGCCCGTTAGCAATGAACTAAGGCGGTACACCGTGGCAGTCGAACCTCGTCGCAAGGTGATTCCTGCAAGTTTAAGCTTCGACTTGCTCGGCGGCGTGTATGAAAGGAATCTCGACCTCGAAGATGCTTCCTTTGCCCGGTTCGCTGGTGACGGCGATTCGGCCGTGGTGTTCATCGACAATGCGGCGCACGAGTGGAAGTCCGAGACCCGTGCCGTTCGCCCTGGTCGTGAAGAAGGGACGGAAGATCTGCGCGATCTGCTGCGGAGTCATGCCGCGGCCCGAGTCGAAAACGGTTATCGTGGCGCAGTCGTCACGCCCGCCGACGGTCACCGTAACTGTGCCGGGGCCTTCGATGGCCTGCACGGCGTTCAGCAGCAGATTGAGAACAACCTGATGGATTTGATCGCTGTCGTGCTCTACCTCGGCGAGGCCGGGGGCCTGCTGGAGCTCGATCCGGATGGGCTTTGACAGAACCTGTTGCCGAGCCAGCATGACGGCGTGTTCCACGGTGGTGTTGAGATTGGAGCGCATCATTTGCGGGGGGTGCGGCCGGGCGGTCTCGAGCAGGTCGGTGAGGATGCGGTTGATCTGATTGATCTCGAGGCGCACGTCTTTGACCATCGCGCGGGCTGGGCTGGACTCGGGCAGGTCGCGACCGATGATCTCGATGACGCCGGCAATGCCTGCCAGCGGGTTGCGAATCTCGTGAGCCAGCCCGGTTGCCAACTCGCCGAGCGTGGCTAGATGCTCGGCACGCGACATCTGTGTGTGATGCATTTTCTCAATCTCCATGCGGCTTTCGCGCAGTTGCCGCATCATGTGGTTGAAATTCCGGCCTAGGTCTCCGATTTCGTCGTTGCGCCGCGAAAAGCTGACCGCGACATCCAGATCGCCCCGGCTGATGACCGACATCTTCTCCTGCAGTTCGAGCATCGGGCGCTGGATGAGGTAGGCCAGCACGCCAACCGAAACTCCGCAGATGACGACCGCGCCCGCTGCAGCGACCGTGAGCACGAAGTGCCGTTCAGGCCCGTTAAGTGAGAGTGTCGCAATCGTAAAGAGCAGCAGCCCGGCCAGTAGCACAAAAACCACCGGCACAATCGCCTTGATTTGCCAGTTGACTCGAACGCGATGCGCTGTTCGGCTCTCGTTGCGAGTCTTGTGCGGCCATGTTGTGGAACCGGCAGCCATTCTTCTGATCCTGTCTGATTCTCGGCGGAAACGCGGGCAGCAGCCGATGCTCTGAGCATTTCGTGCATGCGCAGCGGTATATCGCTCGACAAGCAGTATGCAAGCCGGACTCCACACGCGCGCCCGAAAGTAAGCATTGAGATTGGAAGTACTTAAGGAAGACCCAGTCACCAAGTCAGGTCCTGCTCTGGGCTAAATGACGCAAACCCGAGCCAGACGAGCGGAAATTTCGCGCATCGGAGATGCAGGGATCAACGGGCCAAGGGACCTAGCTAGGGAACAAAGCCATCCTGGCTTCCGTCATCCCTCGTATCTTCGTACCCTCGTCTCTCTTGGTCTCTTGGTCCCTCGTCCCCTGTGAAATCGATGGGGCATTTAACCGACCTTGGTGCGGAAGAACGCCCATTGCGTGATCCAAATCACAGGGATTCGCTCCTCGCTCCGTTTCTAATCATGCCTGCGAACTCATCTTTTTCCAGAGGGTTGAGGCCGCGTGCTGTTTCGCGGTCCCGGTTGCGAAATACGGCGAGATTCGTGCAACAAGCCAGTTGAAACGACGTATGAAACTGCTTCGTCATTCCATCCTGTTCTCGAAAGCGCCCGCCAAACGCGAAGACTGCCGGTCTGGTCGCCGGGGCTCGTGTCGCTGGTGGATTGGCTCCCAGATCGCCTGCTGGGTCTGCCTGGCTCTGCTGGCCGGGATGGCTGCACGCGCAAGCGCCGCGGTGCATCCCGTCCCCCTGGATAAGAACACCGATCCCAAGAAGTGCCTTGAGTGTCACGACGACAAGACGAAGCACAAGTTCGTTCACTCGGCGATGGACGCCGGATGTATGGGCTGTCACGAGATCCGCACGAATAAGGACGTGACGCGAGTGAAGCTCATCACGGCGACGCCGTCGGCGCTTTGCCTGACGTGCCATGCCGACAAGGATGCGAAGACCATCAAGGGGACGGTGCACCCCCCGGCTGTACGCGACTGCCTCGCGTGCCACGACCCGCATTCGAGCGACAACAAGAACCAGCTCGTCAAGGCGGAGTCGGGTGACGCCAAAGAGAATCTCTGCCTGAGTTGCCACCAGACAGGACTGCATGCCTCCGACAAGGGTAGCCGTCATGCGGCGCTCGATGCCGGTTGCGACACCTGCCATACGACCCACAAGACTGGACCCGAGCCTACTACGGAGAACCGCTTCCATCTGGCCAAGGCCGCGCCGGCGCTGTGCGTGGACTGCCACGACACAAAAGACGCCGATCTCGAGAAAGCGCACAACAATCAGCCCTTCGGAACCGCCAATTGCGTGCAGTGCCACGACCCGCATCAGTCCGACTCGCCGAAGCTGATGGCGAAGTTTCAGCATGTTCCGTTCCAGGGGAACGGATGCGATGCCTGCCACCAGCCCGCGAAAGACGGCAAGGTGGTGCTGACCGAGACCGATGCGAAGGCTCTGTGCGTAACTTGCCACGACGACAAGGCAAAAATGATTGATTCGGCGAAGGTGCAGCATCCGGGCGCGGGGGGCGACTGCACGGACTGTCACAACCCTCATGCGAGCAGCCAGCCCGGCTTGCCGAAGTCCGACTCGGTAAGCATGTGCCTGGGATGCCACAGCGATATCGACGAACTACGCAAGAAGTCAGTTCATCACCAGCCGGCGTTCGCGCAGGGATGCGCCACGTGCCACACGCCCCACGGCGGCGATAACGATCACCTGCTGCGCGCCAAGGGCAACTCGTTGTGCCTTGAGTGCCACGGGCCGGACTCGGCGCCGAAGCGCGACGAGGCGAATCACCTATTGACGATCTTCAACGGCTCCGTGCGGCTGCCCGACGACTATTACAAGAAGAACAAGGTTCCGATTCTGCCGCTGCGCTACGGCTTGGGTCACCCGGTCGAGTATCACCCGGTCTCTGACGTGATGGATCCCGCGAACCAGAGCAAGGTGAAGACGCCGCTCAGTTGTCTTTCCTGCCATCAGCCGCACGCCTCCGCACAGCCAGACCTGCTGGCGAACGACCAGGTCAACAACATGGCGTTCTGCGATACCTGCCACAAGAACCGGCTGAACATGAAGGAGACCACTCTGTCAGGCAAATAGAGTTTGTGGAGACCAAGGATGTTTCGCTTCCTCTTGAATTCGAAATACACACGTAAAGCAAGCGGGGTCGTGCTGCTCGCGGCGCTTCTGGGCTTGCCGATGACGGGCAGCGCGGCAAAACGGAAGAAGGCCGAAACTGCGCCTGCCCCCGAGGTCGGGCCGCGCAAATTTCCTTTCGACCCCGCCAGGCTGGTTTGGCCGAGCCCGCCCAACATTGCGCGCGTGCATTGGGTGGACTACTTCGCCGGAGCAAGAATCGACTACGCCAAGGGCACGGATGGCAAGCCTAAGGCGAGCTGGATGGACAGGCTTGCAGGCGGTGACCCCGAGCCCAACAAAGTCAACCCGAAGACATTCCCGTTTCAGCTCATCGGTCCCTATGGCATCGCCATCGACTCCAAGGGTATGGTCTACGTTGCCGACCAGCGGGTCGGCGCGGTCTTCATCTTCAATCCTCAGACCCGCGACACGCAGTTGATTCGCAACGGCTATGAAGCGCACTTCGGCTGGATCAACGGCCTTGCAATCGATGACGACGATCGGCTCTTCGTCTCCGACGGCAAGATGCATCGCGTGATGATCTTCAACACGAAGCACGAGGTGCAGAACCAGATCACCGAAGGACTCGTCGACCCGGTTGGACTCGCAATCGACACGGAGAACCGGTTCCTGTATGTCGTGGACACGCAGCAGGACCAGGTCATCGTCTACGATGCCGACACGCTGAAGCTGCTGCGCCGCATCGGAACCGGCGGAAAGAATCACTTCCTGACCTCGCTCGGTGACTTTGCCGCGCCGCAAGGCGTCGCACTGGACAGCGACAACAACGTTTACGTGACCGACACGCTGAACAACCGCGTGGAGATCTTCGATGCCGATGGAAACTTCATCAGCGAGTTTGGCAAGCACGGAGATGGACCTGGATACCTCGCACGGCCGAAGGGCGTCGCGGTCGACAGCGACGGACACATATGGATTGCCGACGCGATGCAGGACCGGCTGCAGGTCTTCAATCGTGAGGGCCAGCTGCTGACTTACATCGGCATGGGCCACGGCGAGCTTCCCGGCCAGTTCAAAGCGCTCACGGGCGTGGCGATCGACAAGCAGAACCACGTGTACACCACCGAGCAGGAGCCGGGACGGTTACAGATCTTCAAATACGTGACCGATACCGAAGCGGCTGCCGAGAAGGAGAAGCGGCAGCAGGAGCTAGAGGTGGCCGCCGACCGCCGACAGAAAGCCGCTGCGCAAGCGCCTCCGGCCAGTCCGGCAACGCCTCAAGCTGCACCGGCGGCGCCGAAGGACAGCACGCCACACTAACAACGAGTTATGTCCAAGGAATCCCAGGTCCCCAAAAACGTGGGACCTGGGGCACACAGCGTAGGACGGACTCACGTCGTTCCACAGACTCCTGCCACCCTCTGATGTCCGATCTAACAAACCGCAATGTGGTGTGATTCAGATCACTGCCAAAATATCGGACCTATTTTGTCGTATATATAGAATTAAATGCAGACCAATTTGGTCGCATATATAGCGCAAGCCCGACTATTTTGGGATTTCCGAGGGATCGGGTTGCAGTTCGAGTTCAAGAGGGTGTGCATGAAGGCTAGTCTTCTCATCGCCAGTGTTCTTATTCTTTTTCAATCATTTGCCGGTCATTCGCAGAGCATTCCATTCGCCGTCTCTGGTACTGTGCGTGACGCTACCGGCAGCCTATTGCCGGGTGCTTCTGTAACTGTTCGCCCATCCGACGCAGACCAGGTTGTCTCCGCGACCACAGACGGAAATGGGTCGTTTAACGCGATCCTTCCGAAGCCGAACAGCTACCAGATTGAAGTGCGGGATGAGGGCTTCACGGCTTACATCAGTTCGGTGATCATCAGCGACTCGGCGCCGACGGTGACGCTGGAGATCGTGCTCGCGGTCGCAGCAGCTACGCAGACGGTCGAGGTGACGGCCGACGCGCTCTCTGCGGAAACCACGAGTACGCAGCTCGGCGAGAATCTCGACACGAAGAAGATCGAAAGCGTGCCTCTGAATGGGCGCAATTTTACTGACCTGATGGCTGTGCAGCCAGGCATTGCCCCGCAGAACGCGGCGCAGCCCGGCGCGGTCATCATGACCGGCGTTGCCTCAACTCCGCCTTCGGGCGATGCGAATCCTGGCAACCTCTCCATCAGCGGCCAGCGTGAGTCGTCGAACGGCTTCCGTGTAAACGGCAGCGACGTGGAAGAAGACGTCAACATGGGTACGTCAATCGTGCCGAATCTGGATGCGATCGACAGCTTCCGCGTGCTCACCTCGAACTTCGACGCCGAATACGGAAATTCCAGCGGCGGTCAGGTCCTGGTGACGACAAGAAGAGGCACGGCGCAACTGCACGGCAGCGCCTTCGAGTTTCTGCGCAATACGGCTCTCGATGCCCGCAACTACTTCTCCCAGGAGCGCGCGGCGTATCGGCAGAATCAGTTTGGAGGCACGCTCGGGGGCGCGCCATTCCGCTCCAGATCGTTCACGATCTTCGGCGACTATCAGGGAACTCGGATGACCCAAGGCATCGACACGGGAAACATTGCGGTACCTTCGCTTGCGCAACGCTCCGGCGATTTCAGCCAGACGCCGCTCACCGGCAGCGTGAGCGGTCCATATCTGGCCTCGCTTCTCTCGACTCGACTCGGCCGCGCGGTGATCGCCGGTGAACCCTATGCGCAGGTCTTTGCTGACGGACAGATGCCTCGATCCGCGTGGTCCGCGCCGGCGCAGGCTCTTCTCCAGTACATCCCACGCCCCACTGCAGGCAGGTCGCTCTTCGCAACAGCGGCCGAAACCGAGACGCTGCATGACGACAAGGGGGCGCTCCGCGCCGACTGGACGCACAACAAGGCTACGCTGGCCACGTATTACTTTCTCGACGTCTACTCGCTCGATGCTCCCTATCCGACCGGAACGGGCGGCGCCAATGTTCCCGGCTTCGATTCGAGGTCCAACGGCCGCGCGCGCCTCGCCAGCCTGGCGCACACCGCCACATTTGGCGATGCGGCATTAAACGAATTGCACATTAGCTACATGCGCAATGCCAACGCAGTCGGCCAGCCCCACGGGGGAGTCGGTCCCACGCTGGAGGCGCAGGGATTTACCGGAATAGTTCCGCTGAAGCCTGCAACAGAAGGCGTCGAGAACATTGCCTTCAACGATTTCACCATGGGTGTGGATACGACAGCGCTGGTGCAGGCGGAGAATATCTACGAAGTCAGCGATGCCTTTTCGCGCATCTTTGGCCGGCACGGGGTCAAGTTCGGCGGCGAACTGCACGCGAACCAGATCAATACGCGGCCTGACGTGGTCTTTAACGGCAGCTTCGCATTCAATGGATCGGAGACGGGCCTTGACTTCGCGGACTTCCTGCTCGGCGTGCCTTCGGGTTACACGCAGGGACAGGCGAACAGCTTTTACAACCGCAATCTCTACATTGCTGCGTTTGTGCAGGACAGCTGGAAAGCCACGCAGCAACTCACGCTCAACTACGGTGTGCGATGGGATCGCATCCGTCCATGGCAGGAGAAGTTTAATCAACTGCAGACTCTCGTCAAAGGCGAGCAATCGCAGGTCTATCCGGGTGCGCCGCTGGGACTGGTATTCCCCGGCGACGCAGGTGTGCCGCGTTCGTTGGCTCCCCCACGCAACGATTTTGCGCCGCGCATTGGTGTCGCGTGGTCGCCGGCATTTTCCGATGGCCCACTGCAGAGGTTCTTTGGTAAATCCGGAACCAGCAGCATTCGCCTCGGCTATGGGATGTTCTACACGGCATATGAAGGGCTCTCCGCAGGCATCATGAGCGCCAATCCGCCGTACGGCTACACGTATACGTCGGCCGCGCCGCCGCTCTTTGAGAACCCGTTCACGGTGGCATCCACCGGTGCGGATGCGCACCAGCGATTCCCGCTGCAGAAGGTCGCTTATGGCGCGAGCAGGAGCCATCCGAACGCGACAATCGATTGGACTCAGTTCGAGCCGCTGGTTGGTATTCCGGCTGTCGATCCCAGCGATGTTACGCCTTACGCTGAGCACTGGATGGCCAGCTTCGAGCGCCAGTTCGGCGGCACGCTTGTGACGCTGAGCTATGTGGGCGCTGCGTCGCATCATTTGCTGGTGCTGGAAGAAGCGAATCCTGCTGATCCGGCGCTGTGTTTGAGCCAGGGTTCAGCTTGCGGGCCGTTCAATGAGCAGTCTGCGCGCACAGAGTTCGGTCCGGAGTTCGGCAGCGTCGAATTGCAGCGCTCGATCGCCAACGCCGGCTACAACGCGTTTGAGGCCACGGTGAACCATCGCTCGCACGGGCTCGAACTGCTTGCCGGCTACACGTATTCCAAGTCCATCGATCAATCGACCGGCCTGCCCGAGCCGGTGAATCCCATCGATCCGTCGTTGAGCCGCGGACTCTCTTCGTTTGATATGCGGCACAACTTCGTCACGTCATTCCACTACGAAATCCCTGAGTTCGAACGCGGAGGACGCGCCGTCCATAAGTTGGCAAACGGCTGGGCCGTTGCTGGCATCGCACGCTTCACCTCCGGCCTGCCGGTTACGCTGCTGAATAACAACGATACGTCACTGCTGGGAACCATTCCGAACGGCATCAATAACAACGGCGTCGATACTCCCGATTGGTCTGGTGGCGCCCTGCATCTCCATACCGATCCGCGAGGCCGATCACTCGTATTCGATCCGGCACAGTTCAGACTGCCTGCTCTCGGGACTCTTGGCAACGCGCGACGGCGCTTCTGCTCCGGCCCGGGACTGGAAAGCATCGACGCCACGCTGTCGCGCAGTTTTCTTGTCACCGATGGACGTGCGCTCGAGTTTCGTGCGGAAGCTTTCAATCTCTTCAATCACACTCAATTCTTCGGAGCGGCGTCCGTGCAGGGCAACATCTCGAGCACAAGCTTCGGCCAGGCAGTGAGCGCCATGCCGCCGCGCCTGATGCAAGTCGCGCTTCGGTACCGTTTTTGAAGCACATGGCACGGATGCGATCAGTGTGCGCCGGTTTTCTTGTTGCCGATTCCAGACGGCTTGGTATCAGCTCAATTGACGAAGGTAAGCTTCACCCGCTTCGACCGCACATAGTATGGAATCAGGATCATTGCCGGAAGGACGGTTCCCAAGAAGACCGTCCGGACAGCCGCCGGCTTGAACCCGTGCACCATCAGTGCATCGATCAGCACAGGCACAATCTGCCCGGCAAGATAAGCGATCATGAGGCCGGGGAACGACTTTCTCCTCTGGTAGAAGAGCACGTTCAGCCAGATCATTGCCGCAAGGAAGATCGTGTTGGTTACGGCTTCGTAGAGCAGGATCACCGGTAGGTTCGGCATGGCCTTGAGAATCACCTGGTACCGGCTGCTCCAGAGATACGTGAGATTGGTATACGCGCCGTGCAGATGCAGCAACGGCGAGATCGCGAGGCCCAAGGCCACCGGGATCAGCCAGCCGCCGATCTCGCGCGCCGTGGCCGCCGTTTCCACGGAACCCGGCCACGCCGCGATGTCGTGCTGCTGCCGGGTTGTTCCTCGCTCAATCGCGGCGCCACATTGGACACACGCCGCGACATCTTCGTGCACTGGGGATGCACAGGTACCGCACAAATTCATCATTTAAACGTCTTGATATCGAGATATGCATAGATTTTCTCGCGGGCGGACCACCATGTCAAAGACAATGCGGCCCTCAGGGAGAGCACTACCCACGCGAATATATTCTTGAGATGAGATCAGGATCAGGCCACACGTTTACCGCGTGCACCGCAATCGTATCGCGGCCTTCTGCGTCATCGACCGAAACTACTTCTCGATGACGCCACACGCAATGCGGTCGCCGGAGTTGCCAGACGGATCCGACATCAGGTCATCTTGCTTAGCGTGAATCACAATCGACGTTCCGCCGTCATGAAAGAGCGAATTCGCGCCTTCTCCCAGCGTGGCGCCCTTTGCGGTGGGAACGAACGTTGCGGTACCGATTTTCGTCCCCTGCGCATTCACAATTTCGGCATGAGCGGACCTGGGCGTATCCGCGGCGAATACGGTTCCAGTGAAGAAGCACAAAACTCCGGCGATCACCACGAAGCTTCGAAAGCGCACAGCGTGACCTCCTCAAGCTACTTTGGGAAATCGAAGCAGCGTGGCTATATCGCGCTCTATTGATTCTCAGGCAAACTCTTCGAATCTGAACAGATGCAGTGAAGGGGATCGAAGTAAATCGCCGCTCGGCCACTTCTTGTGCGATTTCACATAGCCTGCTTGATTACATCTATAATCCCCCCCGAGCTCTCTCTCAGGAAAACGCTGAGGGCACGCAGAAAACATACCTAAAGCTTCTTATCTCTTGCCTATTTCTGCTTTTTCGTGGGCGCTACAATTATTCAAGAGAGCCGGTCAGATCCGCATCGGCATCAACACGTAGCGCGAGCGGTACTCGGCATCCGGATCCTCCGGGCGGATCTGCCCGGCAGACTGCGAGTCCTTGAACTCAAGCCTCACCTCGCCTTCGTTGCCCAGCGCCTTCAGGAAATCGATGATGTAGGTCGAGTTGAAGCCCACCACGATCGGATCGCCGGAGTAAGGCGTATCGATCGTATCTTCGCTCTCGCCGCTCTCGGTCGACTGAGAGCTGATCTTCAGCTCATTCGACTCGAGCCGCAGGCGGATCGCGCCCGACCGCTCATCGGCAAACTGCGCCACGCGCTGGATGGCGCTCGACAACTCGCCGGCGCTCACCACCGCAAACTTCGAGTTGTCACGCGGCATCACTGCTTCGTAGTTGGGGAACTGCCCCGACAGCCGCCGCGTGCTCAGTGTGCGGTGGCCAACCTTGAAGAACAGCGTATGCTCATCGTCGGCGAACTCCACCTTCTCGACGTCAGTGTTGGCCAGCAGGCCCTGCAGTTCCTGCAACGCCTTGCGAGGAATCAGCACGCGCTTCTCGCCGCTGATGCCCTCCATTGCCTCGCCGGGCTTCTCGACGAAGGAGAGCCGATGGCCGTCGGTAGCAACCATCGCGATCGATTCAGCCTTCAGCACCAGCAGAGCTCCGTTCAGCGTATAGCGCGATTCTTCATTCGAGATCGCAAAGATGGTGCGCGAGATGAGGGTCTTGAGCGCAATAGCGGGAATGCTCGTAGCGGTGATGGCCGGGAACTCTGGCACTTGCGGATAGTTCGCGCGCGCCATGCCGACCATCTTGGTATTCGAGCGGCCACTGCGAATCTGCACCCAGTGGTTCTCGAGCAGCTTGATCGAGATGTCGCCCTCAGGCAGCAGCTTGATGTAGTCGTAGAGCTTGCGCGCGGGGATGGTGCACGCACCAGGCTTCTTGACCTTCACTGCAGCGCTGGTACGGATCGCCTGGTCGAGATCGGTCGCTGTAATGTTCAGCCGATCACCTTCAGCCTCGATCAGGAAATTCGACAGGATGGGAATGGTTGTCTTGCGCTCCACCACGCTCTGGGTGGCGGTGAGTTCCTTCACCAGTTCCTGGCGGCTTACGGTAATTTCCATCGCTGCCCCCTGTGCTGCCGGCTTCTCCACTTGAGTCTCCACGATCGGCATCATCCACCTCATCCGGTCGCCGCAGAATAGTCCTGGGCAACCTGGCCCAATTTGCACCCCACAGACGGTAGGCCTGTCTGCGGGGACCCGCTCAATTCACGTCCGCATCTCAGCAGCGCTTGCCGACAGGCTACAACACACAACACGCCCTGCGAAACAACTGCTGTTTCTTGCCTTTGATTGTATGCATCTTCACCAAAAACTGTGCGTGGAAAAACGGTACGGTTCTCTGGAATCCCGGGCGTCTCGCTGCTGCAGCCCTCGGGCCCAGATCAGTCCAAGTCGCGGTCGGCCGAAGCCACGCCATGCCGCTACGCCGCAAAGTAAGGCTGCTCGCTCGAGGATCGATCTCTGCCTGATGTGCGACGGCTATGAGGATTTCCGGTGTTTTAGAAATAGAAGAACCAGTAGTCTCCGTCGATCGCACAGGAAAAGTGGAAGCCAGGTACATCCCTTTTTCTCTCATTGACTTTAGAGGCTGTCTGGATTTCTAAAACCGGCCTGTGCAATTCAGGGCAATTGGAAAATGCGCTTCTGACACCTCTTGACGTTCCCTTGTTTCCCACGGCTCCCACAGAGATCGCAAGACACCCTGTGAAAAGGCGGTAGCTTCTGTGCAATGTGCGTCCCCAACCGCATCAATCCAGCGCTTCTGTGCGACGTGTCCTCCACAGTTGCCGTGTCTTCCACATCGTGCACACGGCTCCCGATCTGAGCGGAAATCAGTACATAAACGAACCCGGAATGAGTCTCCGCGTCGGTCGGTTCGCCCTTCGCTAAGTGTCTGATACGTATCGTCTCTGATCCCGGACTGCCTATTCCGGCGCCCTTCGAGATCGTTTCGGCTTCTATACTGAAGTGTTCATGTCCTACCAGTCCGCGATCGATCATCTTGCAGCCATGGCGCCGGAGTTGGCCACTCAAACCGGCCAGGCGCGCCGCAAGTTTTCGCTCAGCGAGATTGCGATCCTTCTCAATGCACTCGGCAATCCCCAGCGCACGTTCCCATCAGTTCTGATCGCCGGCACGAATGGAAAGGGCTCCACGGCGGCCACACTGGCTGCCATCCTGACCGCATCCGGCCTTCGCACCGGGCTCTATACCTCGCCCCACCTGGTTCGTCCCAATGAACGGATCCGTATCGATGGCACCGATATCTCCAATGACGATTTTGCGGAGCTCTTCTTCCGGGTCCGCACCGCATCTCAGAAACTCGTCGACGAAGGAGCGCTGGCTCAGCTCCCGTCTTACTTCGAGGCCCTTACGGCGATGGCTTTCCTCCACTTTGCCGAACCTGCCATCGAAATCGCGGTTCTCGAAGTGGGCATGGGCGGTCGCCTCGACGCCACCAACATCGTCGATCCGCTTCTATCGATCATTACCGACATCTCACTGGACCACATGGAGTGGCTGGGATCCACCATTACCGACATAGCCCGCGAGAAGGCCGGGATCCTTCGCAAAGGTGGCACGCTTATCACTCTGCCCCAGCATCCGGAGGCCAACCAGGTTCTCGGCGAGGCCGCTTCGTTACTGTCGGTACTGGGAGTGAGCGCCGTTCCCTACATGCCGGCCACCGATCCCGCCGGGCAAGGTACACAGCCATCCGGTGAAAGCAACGAGCATGTCTCATATAGAGTGGAGGCCCTGGGTCAGACCATTGAGGTCGCGTCGCCTCTTCGAGGATCCCATCAACATCGCAACATTGCTCTGGCCATCTCGGCTGGGGTTGAGCTGGCCATCAGCCATGGATTTCCGATTACGGCCAAATCGATCGCGCAGGGCGTCCGCAACACTCGCTGGCCGGCAAGGCTGGAGTGCATCACGGTTGAAGATCCCGAGACCCACAAGAGAAGGGAATTCATTCTCGACGTGGCGCACAATCCTGCAGGCGCCTGGGCGCTGCGGGCAGGGCTCAGGGAGATACTGCCGGACCAGCCGCCCGGCACGCTGGTCTTCAGCTGTCTGCGTGACAAGCCGGTTCTCGAAATCGCCCAGATCCTGTTTCCGATTTTCAATGAAGTCATCTTCGCGCCGATCATGAGTGCGCGCGCAACGCCCATGCGCGATCTGCTGGCTGCTGCCGCTTCCACCAACACACCGGCCTTCGCCGCATCATCGGTCGGCCAGGCAATTGAGCTCGCACTTGAACGCTCCTCCAAGCCCGGCGCCGGCAAGACCATCGTCGTCTCCGGCTCCGTCTACCTGGTCGGCGATGTGCGTTCCCGGTTGCTTGTGAGGATTGCCCAGTCCACACCGCCGAATCAGCCCAAAGAGCGTGTAGGCCAGACTCCGTGACTCGTCGCCGTCCCCCTGATCCGCTGCCTCGTCTCTATCGCTGGCGCAGCAATCTTCTGCAGGCTCCGCTCTTCTTTCTCTACACGGGAATCTGCGGCAGCTGCTCGCTCTTCGCCTCCCTTTGGGATAAGAGTGGGCGAGTGCAACACCGCATCGCGCAGATCTGGGCCCGTGGCTGCGTCAAAATCTCCGGAGCGCGCCTCACTGTTCACGGAGGTGAGAACCTCCGCAGGCATCCGGTCGCCGTCTATGCCGCCAACCATACCTCCTACATGGACACGCCGGTTCTCTTCTCCACACTGCCGTTCCAGTTCCGCATCCTGGCAAAGAAAGAGCTGTGGACCATGCCCTTCATAGGCTGGCACCTCGACCGCTCCGGCCAGATCCCCGTGGATACCGTCAGTGCGAACTCCACCGTCTCCAGCCTCGGTTCCGGTGTGCGGGCGCTGCGTGCGGGAATGCCGCTCTTCGTCTTCCCCGAGGGCGGCCGGACCCCCGACGGCAACATGCAGCCCTTCCTCGCCGGTGCCGCCTTTCTCGCCATACGCGCGCAGGTCCCGCTCGTGCCGATCGCGCTCAATGGCGTTTACGACCTCTTGCCCATCCACACCCGCCACTTCTACCCCGGCGACATCACCCTTGCTGTCGGCGAACCCATCTCGACTGCCGGTCTCACCATCCGCCAGACCGACAAGCTCAACGCCCAGCTGCGCGAGGCGATTGATCGGTTGCGAATGGGGTCAGCGGCGGAGTCTCCCTCCGTTCCTCACGCCACTTCCGAACTGTCATCTTGAGTAACCGGCCCGGAACGCTGGGAGCCGATTTGCAACGTTGTCCTAAAGTCTTAGTTGACTCGCGGCCCAGCCAGGGCTACAGTTACTAAACCTTTAGGAGACCCCGTGCCGACTGCACGTAAATCGAAGCGACAACTGACACCCCTGGAACTCCGCATCATGCAGGTCTTGTGGTCTGAAGGGCCGTCATCGGTTCAATCCGTTCAGATGCTTCTTGGCGGAGATTTGGCATATACCACAGTTCAGACCATGCTCAATGTTCTTCAACGCAAAGGACACGTCTCTCGCACATTGGTCGGCCGGGCGTTCGAATACAAAGCCATTCAGAATCGGGACACCGCGCTCGGTAGCGCTGTACGTGATCTGTTGAACCGCATGTTCGAGGGTTCCGTTGAAGGGCTTGTGATGAGTCTGGTTCGAACCAGGCAAATCGATGCGGCCAAACTCGCTGAACTCTCCGAGAAGGTTGCGAAAGCTGAGGAACAATCAGATGCAAACCATAAGTAGATTCGCCATCGCGTATGCTCTGAATTCTTTTTGGCTGTTGCCGCTGTTGTTTTTGGGAGCGGAGATAATCGCTCGCGTGCTTGGCAGAACGCGCGGCGGAATACTCTGTTGTGTATGGTGGGTCGCTCTCATTCTGGCGCTTGTGGTTCCCACTCTAGGCTTTGTGAGCTTGCCATTTCGTTCCCTCAACGCACCGTCGTCAATGCGCTCCGTAGTTCCGCAAACGCATGGTGTCGCGATCCCCGACAAGAGAGAACCGCTGCATTTTGGCTTTTCGCAGCAGCGTCCAGAAACCACGAAGCAGATTGATCGCTCACCTTCCTGGATCCCGGGAATCGTTTTGACGTGCACCTTCTATTTCTACTTAGGCTCGATCCTGATCGCGCTTGCTCGACTGGGCAGGGGTCTCTGGGAGACCCATGTGCTCATGCGCTCGGCGCGCGATCTGCGACTAACCGATGAATTGCTGTCCTCGTGGGAATCCTGCAAGCGCTCCCTGGGATTGAGCGATGTTAGGCTCCTGTCAAGTGCGGCGCTCAGTAGTCCGGCCGCGTTGCATTGGCCAAAGCCGACCGTTCTGTTGCCCTCAAAACTGCGGGCTTCCGATTCCACGGAAATGACGGCCGTCTTCTGTCATGAATTGGCCCATGTTCGGCGAAAGGACTTCGCCTGGAATCTTGCCATTGAATTCTTCGGTGTACTGCTCTTTTACCATCCCGCATTCCACTGGATGCGGCGCAGAATCCAGGAGACCCGGGAACTGGCGTGCGATGACATGGCGGCCGATGCCATGCGAGGACGTCACGAGTACGCCCGGAACCTGTTGAGCCTGACTCAAAAGATGCTTTCTGATGCCGTCATCCCACAGCCAGGTTGTGCCCTTGGAATCTTCGAGGGAGAAGTTCTGGAGAGAAGAATCATGAACCTGCTTGAAAAGAGATCGCAATACCCTCTTCTTCGCTTCGTCAGCTCTTCGATTGCCGGAATCTGCTTAATCATCCTGACTTGCATTGCGAGCACAAATCTCGGTTTGCGGCTTGTAAACGCGCAAACAACCTCGCAAACGAGCCATGCCCCAACGGGTTGGTTCATGGCAGGCAACAAGCCGGCCAACTACGACACTGGCGTCGATAAGACAACGCTGAACAACGATCAGCCTAGCGCGTTCCTGCGCTCAACCGTGCCGAACACGGAAGGATTTGGCACTCTCATGCAAAGCATCAACGCAACCGAATACGTGGGCAAGCGTGTTCGTCTCCGCGCCTGGGTCAAGTCGCAGGACGTGGCGGACTGGGCCGGAGTCTGGATGCGAGTCGATAAGGACACCGCAATGGTGGCCTTCGATAACATGCAGAACCGCGCGATTAAGGGAACGCAATCTTGGAGTATGCATGACGTCGTGCTGAATGTGCCGCAGGGTTCAACCGGAATCTCATTCGGAATTCTGCTGGCGGGAACAGGTGAGGTCTGGATGAACGACGTGACATTTGAAGTCGTGGGCGACAGCGTGCCTGTGACCTCTATAACGCCTCCGTCGCCAAAAGTGCCGGACCACCCCGCAAACCTGAAATTCACGGAGTAGCGGTAGGAAACTTCAAGGAATTGGTTGCCCGGGTCTCCTCTTTTGGAGACCTGGGAGACGATGAAGCTCAGCAGTTACTCAGGCCGCAGCCTTCTTCGCGCTTGCATCATTCAGCTTTTCGATCGACGACCGGTCCAGCTTCAGCTTTGCCGCCTCAGCCAGATCGTTCAATTGGTTGTCATTGGTCGCGCTGGCAATCGGCGCGGTTATCCCCGGCTGCGCGATCAGCCACGCCAGCGCCACGCGCGCCGGCGTCGATCCAGTAGCGTTTGCAACTTCGTTCAGCGCCGCGATTACGCTGAATCCCCAGTCGTTCAGGTACTTCTGCACCAGGGTTCCGCGCGCGGCTTTCTCAGCGTCCTGCTTGCTGCGATACTTGCCGCTGAGAAAGCCCGCCGCCAGCGAGAAGTAGGGAATTACGCCGAGGTTGTACTTCTCGACGACAGGCAGCAGATCCGTTTCGAACTGTTCGCGCTCAACAAGGTTGTAGTGCGGCTGCAGCGAAACGTAGCTTGCGAGGCCGTTCTTCCGGCTTGTTTCGAGCGCCTCGGCCAGTCGCGCTCCGCTGTAATTCGACGCGCCGATGTATCGCACCTTGCCAGCCTTTACAAGGTCGTCAAAGGCCTGCAATGTCTCCGGGAGCGGCGTCTCCTTATCGTCGGTGTGCGCCTGGTAGAGATCGATATAGTCCGTCTGCAAGCGACGCAGCGATGCCTCGACCGCCTGCCGGATATACGCCGTACTCAGCCCTTTGCGGCCCTCGCCCATGTCCAGACCGAGCTTTGTTGCAATAATGACGTCTTTACGCTTCCCGCTCTTCGTGAGCCAATTGCCGATGATCGTCTCCGACTCGCCTCCCGTGTGGCCCGGCACCCAGCGCGAGTACATATCCGCCGTATCGATGAAGTTCAACCCGAGACCAAGAGCCTGATCGAATTGCCGGAATGCATCAGCCTCGGGCAGCGTCCAGCCAAATACGTTTCCGCCCAGACAGATCACTGGAACCTCGGGGCCGTCTGCCCCCAGTCTTCTTTTCTCCATCTCGAATCACCTCAACTGCTGAGATGCATGACCGTCGAACAGGGGCGCTCCAACTGCAGATCACTTCAACAGGATCCTCATAGGACTACTAATCCCACTCTCTAAGTTCGCCCGATCTCCTCAATCCTGCTCTTGAGTGCAACCTCATCCAGGGTGGCGTGCGGAAGCGCGAGGAAAAGGTCGATACGTCTGTCGAGAACAACAAAAGCATCGTGAAATGCGCGTGCAATCTCCTCGGGCGTGCCTGTCGCTGCCGCGGGATCTGGAATGCCCCAGTGCGCGGTCATCGGATGTCCGGGCCAGAAGGGGCAGACCTCCTTTGCCGCGTGGTCACACACCGTGAGGATAAAGTTTAGCTTCGGCGCGTCCGGTCTGGCGAATTCATCCCACGACTTGCTGCGAAGCCCTGCCATTGATATGTGCGCCGACTCGAGCTGCTGCAGAGCCTCAAGGCGCGGCTTTCCGGTGGGATGGCTGCCTGCGCTGTAGGCTGTGAATTCGCCCTTGCCCTTGTGGTTGAGAATTGCCTCGGCCAGAATCGACCGTGCCGAGTTGCCGGTGCAAAGGAATAGAACGTTGTAGTGATCAGCCACACCGGCACCTTTCTAACGAGGTCGCAGCCGCACAGCAATTGGTCGTGCAGCTTGCAGCCGGCGGTTTCGTCGCCCGAATAAATGCACTCATGAATTTGCCGCCAACCTGCGAAGCAATGGCATCAACGTCCACACCGGCTTCGGTCAGGAACTGCCGCGCGTCTTCGATGTCATATATGCGCGTGGGCTCAATGGAGATCGCTTCAAACCCCGCGTTCTCGAGCTTCGCAACGTAGTCATCCTCTGACAATGCGCCCGCGATGCATCCCACCCAGAGCAGCATGCTCCGGCGCACTTCATCCGGAACACTTCCGCGTACGACCACGTCTGCAACTGCGAATCGGCCGCCCGGCTTCAGCACGCGAAGCGCGTCACGCAGTACCTTGTCCTTGTCTAGAGAAAGATTGATCACGCAGTTCGAAATGATCACGTCGACTGAGTTCTCGGGCAGCGGAATGTTCTCGATCTCTCCTTTCAGAAATTCGGCATTTTCAACGCCGGCCTTCCGCTGGTTCTCGCGCGCCAGCGCCAACATTTGGTCAGTCATGTCGAGTCCGTACGCTTTTCCGCTTGGTCCCACGCGGCGTGCCGACAGCAGGACATCGATGCCGCCGCCCGAGCCAAGATCAAGAACCGTCTCGCCCCCCTTCAGTTCAATGAGTGCTGTTGGATTGCCACAGCCGAGCGATGCCAGCACAGCCTTTTCGGGAATCAACCCTTTCTCGTTTTCGCTGTAGAGATTTGTCGTGATCGGGTCGCAACAACGGAGGCCCGGATCGCAACAGGCCTGCACGCTTCCTTGCTCCGCTATCGCCCGCGCCGCCTCGCCGTACTTCTCCTTCACATGTTTCTGAACATCCGGAAAGGAACTCATCGTCTCACCTCATATATGTCAAGGCGAATATATTCTTTCACCGATACATGCGTCAAGCCGTATATGATAGGACAAGATGAACAGGTCGCCGAAAGCCTTTGATCTCGCCAGGCTCTTTGCCGCTCTCGCCGACCGCACCCGCATGCGGCTTCTCAACCTGATGAATGGCCGCGAGGTCTGTGTCTGCTACTTCGTCGAGATCTTGGGGCAAGGCCAGCCGAAGATCTCCCGTCACCTGGCCTACCTTCGCGCCGCTGGCGTAGTCGCCGCGCGCCGCGATGGAAAATGGATGCACTACCGGATCGCCTTTCCTGCCGATGCAGGCGCAGCCAGGATTCTGCGCGAGACCCTCGATGTCCTGAGAGCGGACAAGCAGTTGCAGGCTGATAGCAGTCGGCTCGATCGAGCCTGCTGCTCTCCGACGGGATTGACGACGATAGAATCTGCTCCCCGTCCGGTTTCGGTGACGGAGTAGCCGCGGATCCAGGAGTCTGATCGGATTCTGAATTCCGATCTGCGAACTTCCCCTTCCGGCCTTGTCCAACTCGAATACACTGGGACAGTCCATGCCCATCCGCATTGCGATTCCCGAACCCACCACCAGCGACGCAGCTTACAATTCGCGCTCTCTGCCGCCATATCTCGCGGCTCTCCAATCAGCGGGAGCCCATCCTGTTCTGGTTCCGCTTCATGAGCGCCAGGATAGGGTTGCGCGCCTGCTGACCGGGACGCAGGGCGTCCTTCTTCCAGGAAGCGGTTTCGACGTCGATCCGGAACGCTATGGCGAGGCGCGCATTTCTGAATGCGGCCCCGCAGACCCCGGCCGCACGGCCGTCGACGAGCTCCTCCTGCAGGACGCCTTCAATCTTCACAAGCCGATTCTGGCGATCTGCCACGGTGTTCAGACCCTCAATGTCTGGCTCAACGGAACGCTTATCCAGGACCTTGAGGCGGTGTTGCACACGTCTGTAAATCACCGGCCCGGCCGGGACGTCGTGAATGCTCACCTGATTCGCTTTGCCTCGGGGTCGCGCCTGGCCTCCATCTACGCCGGAACGCCGAAAGAGGAGCCCGCCAACGCGGAGCCGCTTGAGGCGACCTGCAACTCAAGCCATCACCAGGCCATCGGCTGCGTAGGTGATAACCTCCGGGTCACCGCCATCTCTCCGCAGGACAATGTCGTCGAAGGAGTCGAGTTGGATGCCGCGGATCATTTTGTCGTCGGCGTGCAGTGGCATCCAGAGCGAACCTATACGGTCAGCCCACTTTCTCGCGCGATTTTCTCCGCATTCGTGAGCGCCGCATCGGCGTGGCAACCAAGGCCAATCGAGACGCCAGTTAGCCGGGCATGAACAATCCCACAGCGATCGACCTTTCAGGATCCTTGAATCCTGCGCTGGTCAGAATGGGCTTGAGGCCGATTTCCCCTGAAGCTGTAGCGCGGTTCGATGCCTATCTCGCGTTGATTCTCCGCTGGAATACCCGCACGAATCTTACTGCGGTGCGGGATGCCAATGGCATTATCAGCCGGCATTTTGTCGAGTCGATTGCGTGCGCTCAGCTCCTTCCCAATGGCATCGCGAGTTTGTTGGATTTCGGCAGCGGCGCCGGATTTCCCGGAATTCCCATCGCAATCTTTCGGTCGGAGATTCGAGTTACCCTCGCGGAATCGCAAAACAAGAAGTCGGCGTTCCTCCAGGAGGCTGCCAGGACCCTGAATTTGGGCATTCGCGTTTTCACCGGGCGTGCCGAAACGATGAATGAGGAGTTCGATTGCGTCGCGATGCGCGCCGTTGACCGAATGGAAACGGCGGTTTCGGCGGCTGTGGGGCTGGTCGGCCCTGATGGATGGCTGGCCGTTATGACGACCTCCGCAGAAGTTCCATCCATAGAAGGTGCCTCGGGAAGCTGCTTCACCTGGTCGCAGCCCGCCGGCCTGCCCGGGTCCGATCAGCGGGTGCTCCTGCTCGGGCGCAAACAATCGGGCTGATCGACTCCAGTGGTAAGAAACGTTCCACGTGGAACACTCGGTTCGCTTTCCATCATCACCGAATGTTCCACGTGGAACACACTCTGGCCGATCGTCCTCAGAGACCCGCGCACCATCCGCAGTGGAACGTTCCACGTGGAACATAGCCGACAATATGAAAACCGGCGAACCAGTCCGTCAGAGTTTTCCACTGGGTTGCCTGTCTTGCTAACAAATGTCTGACGATTTGTTCATTTGCCTAAAGTCACTGTATATACAGCACTTTCGCCCGCGCCTTCGATGGCCCTTTTCTCGCTTTCCACAACCTTGCTGCGTTCTCCACAATTGCACAACAACACTCCAGGGCCTCCTTCCTTTAACCTGAAATGCCATGGGGAAGATCCTCGGTGTAGTCAATCAAAAAGGGGGAGTGGGCAAAACCACAACCGCCATTAACCTAGCTGCGTGCCTGGCTCTAGAAGGCCTTAAGATCCTCCTCGTGGATTGCGACCCCCAGGCAAACGCCTCATCCGGTCTCGGAATCACCCGCGACGACAACCGGCACTCAATCTACGATGTCCTCGTCGGCGACGCCGAAGCGGCGCAAGTCATTCTTCCCACGGCTGTTGATAATCTCTGGCTCCTTCCCGGTTCAAAGAACCTGACCGGCGCCAATGTCGAACTCACCGGCGCGGAAGACCGGGCCGTCCGTTTGCGCCAGGCCTTGCAGCCGGTCAAGAGCAAATACGACCTCGTGATTCTCGACTGCCCCCCGGCGCTCGACCTCCTCACGCTCAATGTTTTGGCAGCTGCCGATTCGCTCATTGTGCCAATGCAGGCTGAGTATTTCGCTCTTGAGGGCATCACCGAGCTGATCTCCACGCTCGAGCGGGTCCGCGCCGCCTTCAATCCAAAAATCGAAATCGAGGGCGTCCTGTTGACTATGTACGACGACCGCACAAACCTGGCGCAGCAGGTCCGCGACACCCTTCGCGAGCACTTCCGCGACCGGCTTTTCATCACTGTCATTCCGCGTAATATCCGGCTGGCAGAGGCGCCGAGCCATGGTAAGCCCGTGGCAATCTATGATTCGCGCTCCCGGGGCGCCGAGGCTTACTTCGAACTTACAGGCGAGTACCTGGCGCGTAATCGCATCGAGAGTCCGAAGGCTTTGGAACGGAAGCTGGCCGCAAATGCGCGACCGAAGGCCGAGGTCCGTTTCTGGCCATATTCCTGAGTACACCCGGCAAGGGTCTCCATTTCAGCCGCACATAAGTTGGGAAGTCACCGGCGCAACAAGCCGGGATGAGGAATTTGATCATGACCACCGCCACTACCGAAAGCAAGCGCCGCGCACTCGGCAAAGGACTCGACTCGCTGCTGCCACGCATTCATGGCAACGCAGCTCCTGCTCCGGTTCACGTACCGGCTCCCGTTGAAGTCGAGGGAGGCAAGCCCCGCGAGATCCCGATCGAGGAGATCGACCGCAACCCCTTCCAGACACGCATGCACATGGATGAAGGGGAACTCGCGGAGCTGGCGGCCTCGATCACGGCAAACGGCGTGGTCCAGCCTATCCTCGTCCGCCCTCTGGCAAACGGGCGCTTCCAGCTCATTGCCGGCGAACGTCGCTGGCGCGCATCGCAGATTGCAGGCAAGAAGACTATTCCCGCAATCCTGCGCCAGGTCTCCGACGAACAGGCTCTCGAGATCACGATCGTCGAGAATCTTCAACGCGCCGACCTGAACCCCATGGAACAGGCCCACGCCTTCGAGCGTCTCTCGCGCGAGTTTCACATGACCCAGGAGCAGATGGCTACGCGAACCGGCAAGGATCGTGTTTCGGTATCCAACTACATGCGGCTCCTAAGCCTGCCGGAGGGCACTCAGAAGCTTGTCGAAACCGGCCAGCTTAGCTTTGGGCACGCTAAAGCGTTGCTAGGATTGAAGTTGCATCCATCGCTTGAAAAGACGGCGCAACGGGTCGCCAATCTTTCGCTTAATGTTCGCCAGACAGAATCGCTGGTACAAGGCATCCTCTTTCCGGAGAAAAACAAGAAGGAGCCCAAGCCTGAACCCGCTGTCGATCCAAATGTGAAGGAGGTGGAAGAGCAGCTCCAGCGCGCCCTTGGCCTCAAGGTTCGCATCGAGGACAAGAACGGCCGCGGCCGTGTGATCATCGAGTATTCGGACCTCGCCGATTTCGACGGCCTGCTCGAGCAGCTGGCCGGCAACTGATGCGGTCGGCACGCTTCCGAGGTCGAATTTGCACCTGGTCTTACAACACATCGTTTGAAGCGAGGAGTGCATGAACCGACTGGCCGGCAAGCGTGCATTGATCACAGGCGGTACGACTGGAATTGGCCTCGAAACTGCCCGCCAATTTCTCCTCGAGGGTGCCCGCGTGATGATCACTGGCGCCAACGCCAAGAACCTTGACGCTGCGTCAAGAGAACTCGGACCGGATGTCGAGATCGTCGCGTCTGACGCCTCCAACGTCGCTGCGCAGAAGCAACTGGCCGACACGGTTCGGGGGAAATTCGGCGGACTCGACATCCTCTTTGTCAACGCCGGCATCGTCGACATGCGGCCTCTGGAACAGATCGACGAGGCGGGATTTGACCGCTCGTTTGGCATCAATTTGAAAGGGCCGTTCTTCCTGATTCAGGCCCTCCTGCCGCTATTCGCAAATCCAGCGTCGATTGTCCTGAATTGTTCAGTCAATGCGCACATCGGCATGCCCAATACGAGCATCTATGCAGCAACCAAGGCCGGATTACTCTCGCTCGCGAAGACTCTCTCCGGGGAACTGATCGGCCGCGGAATTCGGCTGAACTCCGTGAGCCCCGGGCCGATTGCAACGCCACTCTACGGAAAGCTGGGTTTCTCCGAGGCGGACCTGAGGCAGGTCTCTGCTTCGATCCTGCAACAGGTTCCGGCCCGGCGCTTCGGAAATCCGTCAGAGGTTGCCAGCGCAGTTGTCTTTTTGGCATCCGACGAATCTGCGTTCACCGTGGGCAGCGAACTACTGATAGATGGCGGAATGTGGAACCTTTGATCCCGCGCGGCAATAATATGCAACTCAATGGTTGCATATCGGCAAAGAGTGCGGACGCTATGGAGATGTTTCCGTGGGCGTCACATCTGTTCCATCCTGCTGGAACGCGTAATGCAGTAACCAGGCGCTCGCGACAGGTCTGCCATACTGTTGCGGCGGTCTGAACGTCCAGTTGCGTGCCGACTCCGTTGCCAGGCGCGCAAAGTATGCGCTCGGCCCCCGCGATTCAAGATCCGCGTTCGTAACGACGCCGGTCGGGTTCACAGTAACTCGCACCGTGACGATCACCGTTCCGCGGATCGTGTCGCTCGCGGAGCGAGGCACATCGGGAACAATGCGGTTCAAGACAGCGCCTCGGCTAATTGGGCCAGTTGCGATCTGAGGAGCAGGTGCTCGCCCAGGCATTCGAGAATCCGGATCGACGGGCGGCGTCTCAACTGCTTTTTGGGCGTGCATGGGCGCGGCGTTGGTACGGCAACTGCGTAACCCAATGACGATGGCCGCCAGAAAAATGAAGCCCACAATCAGCGGAATCAGTGGAATCTTTGGCGAAGCAGTTCTCTCGACAAGTCTGTGTGGATGATGCGGCAAATGCGGAACATGTGCCGCAGCCGTTCTTGGTCTTCCTTCGAGGAGCGCGCGTACATCGTCAACCGTGGCTCGGCGGGAGGGGTCGACTCGCAAACACTCGCGCGCAATCTCGTCGAGCGGCTTCGGTACGCTCGCCGGCATCTGAGCCTCGGCGGTCGAATTGGCGTCCCACACCAGAGGCTGTTGAGTCGTCAGCGCCTCTACGATCGTCACGCCCAGTGACCACATATCTGCGGAGTCGGCGATCGCTCCAGTGGTGATCTCTGGTGCTCGGTGCATGTCACTCACCATCAACTCCGGTGCGGGCCTTCCCGCCCGCACCAGCCCGTCTGTTGAAAGCTTTATCGCGTCATTCACCACCAGGACGTTTGATGGTTTCACGTGCCCATGCACGAGCCCCCGCGCGTGCAAATATGCGAGCGCATCGAGGATCGGCCCAAGCATCTGCCGGGTTTCAGCCGGCGTCAGTGGCCGATCCGGAAGAATCTGCGAGAGGATCTCATCGGCGACCTCGTATACGACGTAGAGCAGCCCCACCCCATCAGTCTCGGCGCGGCCGAAGTGCAAAATCCTGGCGAGGTGTGGATGCGACAGCGAAGCAGCCGAAGCCCAAATGGCTAGCTGGTTCTCCGCTCCGGATGACGCGGGAATTAGCTTGATCGCAGCCTTGCGCGGGAGAACGCCGCCGGTGTTTTCGGTGGTTGCCGTCGGGCCCGTGAGCTCGGTAAGGAAAACGCCGCTGTTGCCGGAGCCGCCGAGCCAAGCGATGAGCGGGAATCTCCCGTCGATGGTTCTGCCGACCCACTCGACGCGAATCGAAACCGCATTCATGCGTAATCAGTTTAGTCGAGGGCAGGATCAACGACGGCAGATGACGTTGGGACTACAACGTACCGCACCAAAGACGGTACGAGCGAACGCCAGATCAGAGCGGCAGCGGTTCGGCTTCCGACACCGGCTTTGCGTCGGACCGCTTACGCGAGTATCTTCTCGTCGGAGATTGGAAAACGGACGGGAGCCGCCGGGCGACTCGAGCGTGCAACTTCCGCCTCGTTAATGCGGCGGAGCAGAATGTGGCGGAGTTTACTGGCGGTTGCGTCATCCAGTCCGAGATGCGAGTACTCTTCCATCACGTCAAGCGCGAAGCGAAGCTCTTCGGCTAACTGGGGATTCACCAGATTGTTCATAATTGTTCACATTCTAACGCGCCGCCCCACCGCTCAATCGCTTTTCTACAGCGGTTCCAGAAGAGGAGGGAGCTCCGCGGGTCACTGTGAGCACCGGTATTCAGTATCTCTATGATTTTACAGGAGATCACTTGGCGCTTAGTGCGCCGCCGGGCGGTAATCGAGCCATGCATTTCGAGAGTGTCCGAGTAGTATTCCACAAGCTTCCACAGGCTTGCACCGACGTTCGACGGATCAAGACGAGTTCGACGACGGCACGATAGGATGCTGGGCGAGACAGATTTTGAGGAGGTGGTCATGACGGTCGGCCTCAGTTACATCATCGAATTCGTAGAAGACATGAACCGCGCGATCAAGTTCTACCGGGACGTGATCGGCCTGTCACTCAAGTTTCAGTCAGCCGGCTGGAGTGAGTTCGCAACGGGCCAAGTTACATTCGCCCTGCACCCGGCATCGGAGAAGAACCCGGCCGGAAAACTTGAAATGGGAATCAATGTATCCGACCTGCTCCAGTTTCATGCGGAGATGACGGCTAAGGGCGTCCAGTTTCCCATGGCTCCCACGAAGCAGGATTTTGGCGGCATGCTCGCGCGATTCGTTGATTCCGAGGGTGCGCGCATCAGCGTCAGCGACAGCTAGAGCGTGCCTTTCCGTCCTCGAGGAAGGTGCTCCTTCTTAAGAAAAGGGCCACTCCATCCAGGCTTCGGATACAGCAACGACTGTGGGACCGCTCTAATGCGCGCCAAGTCATTGGCACCCGGCTGCCGTGGCTAGCTGACGGCCGGTTGCTTAGGGTTGTAACCCATCCCTGTCAGCACGCCCCGCATATAGCCGAAGCTGGCGATGACGCCGGGCATCGGATCGTCGGCGTGCACCTCGTATTCGAGATCGACCCAGCCGGGGTAGTTGATCGTGCTTAGTGCTTCAAATATCTCGCGCACAGGCATCTTGCCTTCGCCCACGGCGACCTGGCTTTGCTTATCGGTGAAGCTGGTCAGGTCTTTCATGTGGACATTGAAGAGCCTCGGCCCCACAGTGCGTATCGCCTCGACGACGTCTGTGCCTGCGCGAACACAGTGTCCCACGTCGATGCAGCAGCCCATGCGTGGGTCCATGCTGTTCACGGCCTTCAACACGTCGAGCGGAGACGGAAAGATTTTGTCTTCAGGGCCGTGGTTGTGAATCGCGAAACGGATGTCGTATTCCTTGACGAACTTTTCGATGCGCGGCAGCGCTGCCGGAATGGGATCGCCGGCAACGATCACCTTGATACCGGCGCGCCTAGAGTACTCGAATTTTGAGCGGATGTCGTCATCATCGTCTTTCGGAAAGTAGATTGTTCCGGCGGCGTGCAGATGGATGCCGTTCGCGGCGTAGTCGGCAACGGCCTGTGCGCCGGCTGCGGGATCCATCGGCAAATGATCCTTTGTGTCCTTGGCATTGAGCCCTGTGATGTTGAGCTGCTTCATGAAACCCAGCATCTGCGCGCGCGTGAAGTTGCGAAATGTGTAGCTGGCAAGCCCGAGGCGGATGGGCGATGGCTTGCCGCCGGCCTCGGTAAGTTGCGCGGCCGAGACGCGGCCGATGGGTAGAGTCGATGCGGCGGTCAGGAGTGCGGAGGAACGAATGAAGTTGCGACGAGAAATAGTCATTGAATGCCCTCGTTCAGATGGAAAACTGCAGGTTCCTCCGCTCCTCGCAACAGCGACTCGGTCGGAATGACAGTGAGAGACAGGAAACTCGTTCTTCTAGACCTTTGGTTCCCATCCTTTTTCGTATTCGCGGTTCCAGTACTTCATGGCTTCGGGATCGTTTTTGATTTTGCCGTCGGCCGGGTCAATGTTCAGTTCGCGATTCACGAACCACGCAATGTTTGAAAGCTGCAGCATGGTCACCGCGACGTTGCCAATGCTCACGGGGGTATGCAGCTTCTCGCCTTTGCGGATGCCGGCAATGAAGTTGGCGAAGTGCGCATCGGTCATCGAGTCGGCGCCAACCAGATCGGCGGTTGAGGTCTGCTTTCCAACCTTGAACTCGCCGGTCTTGTTGCCCTTCAGGTCGTAGATCTCGTAGCCGTCGCGATCCACCATCACGGTGCCTTCGGTGCCCTCGATGAGCGAGCCGCGGCCGCGGCCGAAGTAGCGCATGCCGTTAGAACTGGTGCTCTCCCACGCAATCATCTTGTCGTCGTATTCGTAGCTGGTGAGGATAGTGTCGTAGAACTGCCAGTCGTCCTTGTATGCGTAGCGTCCGCCCGAAGCCGTAATGCGCTTCGGATAGTCGACGCCGAGCGCCCAGCGGCAGACATCTACTTCGTGCGTTCCATTGTTCAATGTTTCGCCGGTGCCCCAGACGCGGAACCAGTGCCAGTTATAGGGCTGCACGTTGTCTTTGTAGGGCTGCCGCGGGGCAGGGCCTTGCCACAGGTCCCAATCGAGGTTCGCGGGCACAGGAACTGCCTTGCCGGCTCCGATCGACTTGCGAGTATTGTCATACCAGCACTTGGCGAAGTACGGCTGGCCAATCAGACCGTTGTGAATCTTGTCGACGATCTCGATGGTGTGCGGCGATGAACGCTGTTGCGTTCCCATCTGCACCAGCTTGCCGTACTTCTGCTGCGCCTGAACCAGCAGGGCGCCTTCGCCGGGGTTGTGGCTGCAGGGCTTCTCGACGTACACGTGCTTGCCGGCCTGCAGTGCGAGGATCGACATCGGCGTGTGCCAGTGATCGGGCGTAGCGATAGTGACGGCATCGACGTCCTTGCGCTCGAGAATCTTGCGGAAATCTTTCTCCGTGGCCGGCGCGTAGCCCATCGTCTCCTGGGTCTTCGCAGCAAACTTCGCAAGGATGTCGCTTTCGACGTCGCATACGAATCCAATATGGGCAGCGTCCTGATTCGCCTTGAGCGACGAGAGATGCGCGTAGGCGCGCCCGTTCAGCCCGATCACAGCAAAGTTGAGCCGCTCGTTCGCCCCGAGGATCTGGCCGTAACTTCTAGCCGTGGAACTGAGCGCAAGGCCGGCTGCTCCGGTTGCAAGTGTGTCAAGGAATTCGCGTCTGGTCACCATTTCGTCTTCCCTTCAGCAGGAAGCGCAGACAGCATTTGCCGAATCGTGTCTGCGCTCGAAGCTCTTCAGGCACCGCTGTCTGTGCCCCCAACATCCTACATGCTGCCCTCGGACCAGAGGGAGCCTGTGTCCCGCCTAGAGGCACAGGCGGTCCCGAGCCGGGATTTGCCTGGCAAGCTTTGCCGGAGCAGGATTTGTAGAATCTAAGGATGTCGTCGCCGCTCCAGATCGGGATTGTCGCCTGTTCGGCCGAAGGCGCCTCGCTGTGTTATCGCACCATCTGCGCCAAGGGCGCCCAGCTGCTTGGTCCGCACGGCCACCCGGCGATCGTGATGCATACCCATTCGCTTTCCGAGTACGTGGACTGCCTTGATCGCAACGACTGGGAGGGTGTGGCCGGGCTGATGCTCGATTCGGCCGCCAGGCTGAAGAACGCGGGAGCGGATTTCCTCATCTGCCCCGACAACACGATCCACCAGGCCATGCGGCGGGTCGAATCTCGTTCGCCGCTGCCATGGCTGCACATTGCCGAGGTGGTCGCGAATGAGGCAGCGGAGCGCGGTTACACACGTGTGGGCCTGCTCGGCACTCGCTGGCTGGTCGAGAGCGAGGTGTATCCGGAAAAACTGGCAGCACGCAGGATCGCCTTCCTGAGGCCGACGGAAGAAGAACGCAGGGAGATCAATCGCATCATCATGGACGAGCTGGTCTATGGTGTCTTCCGTCCGGAATCGGTGACCTGGCACCAGCTGGCGATCCGCCGGATGAAGGACGAGGGCTGCGACGCAGTGGTGCTCGGATGTACCGAGATTCCGCTGATCATCAGCAACAAAAACTCGCCCCTGCCGGTACTGGATTCAACACGCCTGTTGGCATGGGCCGCGCTCCGGCGCGCAGTGGTCACGGCGAATGTGTGATGCGCGAAGTGAAGGTTCGACTGATCGAACCGGTGGCATAAATATGGCCTTGAAAGGCCACGCCTTTAGCCATGTAGGCAACCAGCTCCGCTTTAGCGACGCGACATGGGACTCACGGGTGCGCTTGATTCAGTCCTTGGCGCATGAAGCACCCACGAGATGGAGAATCCTACGATATCGTCGGCCTGAATGAAGCTCCGGTCGTAGCTCGCGGAAAATGCCAGATGACGTGTCAAGGGGACGTCGAGCTCTGCCGTGGCTCCGTTGTCTTCTGAGGACCCGGTTGCTCCCTGAGCCGTTTTCTTGCCGCCTCCATGGTTGTGGTTGCCGCGCCGGCTGATCGTTCCGAAGATGTTTGCCAGCTGCATCGGCATCGCCTCATACAACTCGACATCGAGCGAGAGCTTTCTGGGAAGATCGATGTTCATGCCCGCCTGGAAGTTGGCGATTTCACCGACCGCCGTATAGGCCTTCTTCACGACGTGATTGGCAAAAGCTGAAGAATTGCCGATGCCGGCTTCGACATCCGGCGTGAACGGCCCAACGGAATACTCGGCGTGAGTGCCGAAGTGGTATGTGGTAGTGCCTGCGCCGACGCCGAGGGATTTATCGCCCGTAGGGAATCCGACGGCTGCGCCCGCATTGATGCTCAAGTCGCCGTGCTTCCCGTCGACGTGTGCCGAAGCCGTCGCGTCCCCAATCACGTTGCGTACCTGGGTCAGCGACGACGACGTCACTCCATTGACCGTGGTGGGCACATATGCGGCAAGCGAGAGATACCAGGGGAAATTGGCATCGAATGCCAGATGGCGGACCGGGTGAAGCGACAGGCCCGGAGTTAAGAAATCGGACCAGCCGGTGCTGGAGTCGTGCTGCGCGCTGTCGTTGACTGAGAAGTTCCACAAGCCAACAGGGTTAGCTGGCTCAGGCGGCTTGGCAGAGGTGACGGATGCTGTCGTAACGGAGTCGGCCGGAGTAGGCGGCTGAGCACTGGCTGTGAGCGTCTGGGCGCAAGCCGACGCGGTGGCAAACGCCAGAAGGCAAAGCACACCGAAGGCAAGACGTCTGGAAATAGACAAGGGGGATTCCTCCAATGGCTCTGTGTCGAGGGTACCAGTGGGGGAAGGAACGGAAGGGGCTAGAGGAAAGCCGGCGGACTGCCGAAAGTAATGGCTGGGCAACGGGGTCGAGGAGGTCGACCCCGCGAACAAGCCAGTAAAGGAGGCGCTATTTGCCGGTCTTGGGCGGCTGCTTGGCCGTGATCATGCTTGCGATCTTGGTGTACGTGGCGGCCGGAATAATTCCTTTGGTTTTGAGCTGTGTTTTGTTGGCATAGGGCCGGCCGGCAATGATCTTCTGGGAATAGGCATCGCCTATTCCGGGGAGGGCCTTGAGCTGGTCGGCGGTGGCCGAGTTGATGTCGACCATATTGCTTGCGGGCACTGTGGCCGGATTCTTGCCTGCTGTCGCGGTAGTGGGTCTGCTCGCACTGGTTTGGGCAGAGACCGCCGGAAGAATGCTGAGCATCGAGCAGGCTGCCAATCCCAGAATGAACGACGTGAAGCGACGGAATCTCATGGGCATCTCCTTGTATTGCTTTTGAGTGAGATGCGAAGAAGCATACCAAAAGCTGGCTTCTCTCTGCCAAGGCGGCACATGTTGAGCGGCAAGAGGCAGCTAGTCGCCGGCGCGGCGTGAGCCCTTTCGGCGCTCGACATTTTCGGCGCGCCAGTCGGGGGCCCCGGTACGGCGTTCGCGCGCGTTCGTGCGCCGATCGTGAATGCGGGTCATATCGGGCAACACGATCATGGGCGCGTCTGAAGACTCGAGGGCCATCAGATCGGAGTGCTCATCAACGGTGCAAGCGACGTTACCGGTGGTCAGCAGCTTGTTTAGAACGGGAATCTTCACCCGTTGCGTTTCAATGAAATCGACGCCGTCGGAAGTCAGGGCAAAGTCAGAGTTATCGGCTTTGGTGATGTACCCCTTCTTGACGAGGTACCAGGTGGTGAAGTCGAGATAATCGCGCGGAAAACCCATGCGCATTTCGATCTCGGCCAGGCTTACCTGCGGATCGTACGGGTTGGAGCGACGCTTGTAGTAAAGCACGGCGAGAACCGCCAGCCTGCGGTTCAGTTCGCCCAGGACCTGGTCCATGAAGTCTACGGACTCGGAAAGGGGAGTGCGTTCCGGAATCTGCCGTTCGTATTCACGGTCATATTCCGAGCGGCGCTCGGGATCCGAAAGCACATCGTAGGCAGTCTTGAGTAAAAAGAACTTCTCCGGATCGCCCGTATCTGGGTTATCGGGATGGAATCGTCCAGCGAGGTAGCGGTAAACCCGGTGAACGGTCTCGTAATCCGCGTGGGGGCTGATCTGCAGAAACTCGTAGTAGTCGAGTGCCTTCGTCGCAAGCATCGGGGGATCCTCGAAGTCGATGTTCTGGGGCTGCTGGTAGGTGGAAGCGTAGCATCGTGTTCGAAGCAGCTGAATCACACGATTTGGTCAACGGCAGACAGGCGTAACCCGGTCGTGGTGACGAATGTGTAATTGAAGGGCCGGCGCACAGCGGTGCAAATCGAAGATGCTTTTTGTCTTATGCGCATCCGAAGCAGGTCTTTCGGCAGCCATGTATCGTGGCCGATATACTCAGCTTTTGGAGCGCGATACCCGACCGGAGCGGTTGCGCTCGATGGAGATCCCAGTTTGTCCTTTAGCCGCCGCGGATTCCTGAAGTCGCTGTCCAGGACCGCACTCGTTCTCTCGCTCGAAGATGTTCTGAAGCTGGCGCGGCCCGTCCTCGGTCAGCAGCCAGCCCCAACACAGAGGACTCAGGGCAACGCTCGCCAGAGCTACGAAGCGCCGTTGCGGCCAGCGCCCAAAGGCGCGCCGTCACCAGTAACCGGTACCCCTCTCGGCGTGAAGTTCGTGGATGTAGCAAAAGAAGCCGGACTGAATGTCGAGATGATCTTCGGCGGAGAACACCGCAACAAATACCTGCTCGAAACCACTGGGTGCGGCGCGGCGTTTTTTGATTACGACCAGGACGACTGGGTCGATATCTTCCTCGTGAACGGCTGGCGGCTCGAAGGATTCCCGAAGGGTCAGGAGCCGGCTTGTCATCTCTTCAAGAACAACCGCGACGGCACCTTTACCGACGTTACGCTCAAAGCAGGGCTGGCGCGCTCCGGCTGGGGACAGGCCTGCTGCGTAGGCGACTACAACAACGATGGATGGAACGATCTGTTCGTCAGCTACTACGGCCAGAACGCACTGTTCCGCAACAACGGCAACGGCACATTCGCGGACGTCACGAAAGAGGCCGGCCTGCTGCAGGATCGGCTGCGTTGGAACTCGGGTTGCACGTTTGTCGATTACGACAAGGATGGCCGGCTGGATCTCTTCGTCGGCAACTATATCGATCTCGATCTGAAGAAGACGCCGCTGCCCGAAGACGCGAACTGCACTTACAAAGGAATCGTCGTGGCGTGCGGACCGCCGGGCCTCGAAGGCGGAAAGAACATTCTGTACCACAACAAGGGCGACGGCACTTTCGAGGACGTGAGCGAGAAGGCCGGGATGTGGGGCACCCTCGGCACCTATGCGTTAAGTTGTGGTGCGGCGGATCTCGACAACATGGGCTGGCCGAACATCTACGTCGCGAATGATTCGACCTCGGCAACCTATTACGTCAACCAGAAAGACGGCACCTTCAAGGATCAGGCGATCGAGGCCGGCGTGGCGTACTCACCCGACGGCAAGCCGCAGGCAGGGATGGGTGTCTCGCTCGGCGACTACAACCGCGACGGCCTGCTCGACATCGTGAAGACCAACTTCGCCGGCGACACTGACTCCTTATATATGAACCTCGGCGACGGATCGTTCGATGACCGCACCTATCAGGCAGGGCTTGGTATCAATACGCGGCTGCTCGGCTGGGGCGTCAGCTTCATCGACATCGACAACGACGGCTGGCTCGATATTCTTGTTGCCAATGGTCACGTCTATCCCGAGGTCGACGGCACACAGGTTGACGCGTCGTATGCGGAGCGCAAGTATCTCTACCGCAACCTGCGCAACGGGCAATTCGAAGACGTGAGCCTGATCGGCGGACCTGGAATCACAGCAGACGCAAAAGCCCGCGGATTTGCCGTGGGCGACTACGACAACGACGGCGATCTGGATGCGGTGGTGAACTGCGTCAACGCAATTCCACAGCTGCTTCGTTGCGATTCGACCCTCAATCGAAGCTGGGTGAAGATTCGGCTGGTGGGAACGAAGTCGAACAAGACCGGCATCGGCGCGCGTATCAAGGTTGTGGCGCAGACGGGCTCGCCGGTGCTCACGGCGAAACCCGGTCCCGATGGGAAGCCGGCGCCACTCGTGCAGATCGACGAAGTGCGGTCGTGCAATGGGTATTACTCGGCCAGCGATCTGCGCATTCACTTCGGGCTCGGAGAGGCGAAAAAGGTCGATCTTGTCGAGATCCGCTGGCCTTCCGGCGCTGTCGACGCGCTCAAGGATCTCGATGTAAATCGCCTCTATGTTGTCGAAGAAGGCGGAAAAACTTTGAAGAACGAGGCGCTCGTAGCGGCGAAGAAACGGTCCTGACGTTCCGGCGACCTTCTCTGATGCCCGGTCCTCGACATTTCATTATGCTGTGGTCTCTGGAGCCCGGAACCCTGTAATCTCGGACGTAGATTCGACCCTTTCTTCCCATGTATTCCAAGCGCGAGGTTCCTATGCCGCAGCGTTTCTGGATTTGCATTTTCATCCTGAGCTTCAGCTCGCTCACATGTGCGCAAAAGGTGAGCGGACGGGACGACCTGTTCGGGCGCCAACTGATAGAGACTCGGCTGAGCCAATGCGTCTATCACGCCGGCGATAACCTCGAGTGGGCCGCACCGGAACTCGATGACAGGACATGGGAAAGCATCTCCAATCGTAAGGTCGATCCCTCTCAATGGCGCATGTGGATCAGGTGCCACGTGCATTCCGAGGCGATCGCGGAAATGGCACATCCAGCGGTGATGGTTGTACTCACCGGAGCGTACGAATTGTTTGCCGATGGTCAACGGATGGGCAGCACCGGCGATCTTCGCACGGCGCGGTTCACCTTCGACAGGGAACAGATCTTTCCGATTCCCACGCTTAACTCCGGTCCGGATCACACGTTCGCCTTCAGGACGGCGAACTTCTATTACGGCCCGCTTTCTCTGCGAGTATTGACCGCTGATTCGACCTTCGTGGTTGGGGAGCAAGGTGCGCTGGCTGCGGCGCGAGATCACTCCCTCATCGCCAAGTTTCACGTCTACTTGCCGCAAATGATTGCCGGACTAATCTCGTTGATTCTGGGAATTGTGCTCTGGGTCGCTTTCTGGGCAGACCGCTGCCGGCGAGATCTTGCTCTACTGGCGATATCCTGCACCATGCTGGGGTTGTCACGGCTGGCGGCGGACTATGCTCCGAACAATTTTCTGTTCAGTGTGGGAATTACGCTGCCGGGCACAATCGTACTGGCGTTACACAAACTCCTGACCCCATATATGTTCTTCATGGCCTGGTTCTATTTCAGTCTTCAGAAGAAACGTATTCCGTTGCTGCTGAAGGTACCTGCTCTTGCATACCTCTTCGTTGATATTTCGGGCGCCCTCTCTTTCTTTCTTCCGGCGCGCATCTCGTTCGCGTACATCTGGTTCACATCCGACATTCTCGAGACTCTTGTGCGTCTTCTCGGCGGCTCGCTCGCGTTAGCGCCGTTGTTGGCCTTCTTGCCCTGGGCAACGGTACGCAAAGAGAACCGGCCGATTGCGTGGCTCTCCATACCGCAATCGATCGCCTACCTTTTCGTATCTCTGGCGCTGGCATATCCCACTACATTTCACACGTCTCACCGGTCGCTGCAGGCACAGTGGACGTGGGTCACCCTGGTTGGTTCGGTCATTTCCGCCACGATGGTGGTCTTCCTGTTGCGTGATCAGCGGAAGCGGAACCGCGAACGCGACGTCCTTGCCGGTGAAATGCGCGCGGCTGCGGAGATACAGCGCCTGCTGGTACCGCAAGCGCTTGACGTTGCCCCGGGACTCTCGATTGACGCCGTCTATCTGCCCGCGCAGGAGGTCGGTGGAGACTTCTATCTTTGCAGTGTCCTGCCCGATGGAACGCAGCGCGTATTGCTGGGAGACGTGAGCGGGAAAGGCGCCGCCGCTGCAATGACCGCGGCACTCCTTTTGGGTGCAGCGGGGAGATACGAGGGAGATGGCCCATCCCTTCTGATGGCTCATCTCAACCTGACACTTCGCAGCAGAGGAATCTCAGGCTTCACCACCTGCATCTGCGCCGACGTCGCGCCATGTGGGGCTGCCGTATTGGTGAACGCCGGACATCTGACCCCATATAAAAAGGGCGTCGAGATCACGGTCGATTCCGGCATGCCGCTGGGCGTGACTCTCGACGGCGGTTATCCAGAGACGCGGGTTCAACTGGAGCCCGGAGATTCTCTGACCTTCCTCTCCGATGGTGTGGTTGAGGCACAGGCGGCTTCCGGCGAGATGTTCGGCTTTGACCGCACCCGGGAAATCAGCGGACAGTCCGCGCGCGCGATTGCCGAAAGAGCCCGCAGCTTCGGGCAGGCAGACGACATCACGGTGCTGACGGTCTCCCGAGTTCGGACGAAGAGCGAACCGAAAGTCTAGGAGCCTCAGCATTTAGCCGTGCTGCAACACCATGGCGACGACCCAGAATGCCGGGGCCAGAAGCAGACGCATAATGAACCCGCCAACGGCGAACATCAGGAGCAAACTGACCCAGTAGGGGATGCGGTCGTAGGACTGCACGGCGTTGTAGGGCAACGCATTCCGCAACAGGTGACTCCCGTCGAGCGGGGGAATGGGAAGAAGGTTGAAGAACAGGAGCGCGAGATTGATTCTCACTGCGGCGATGCCAAGCAGAACGATTGCTTGGATAGAAGGATTGGCGCCCATCAGGAGTTTGTTGTCGAGGGTGAACAGGACGATTTCGCGTCCGAGGGGAACGGCATGGATCACCAAGAGCAGGACAAGGGTGGCGGCAACCGCGAGGATCAGGTTCGACACCGGGCCGGCCAAAGTGGTGAGGTTGTCATCGCGCCGGATCTTCGCAAAGTTGCGGGTGATGACGGGGGTTGGCTTGGCCCAGCCGATGAGCACGCCGCTGAACAGGCTGAAGCCAAACAGCGGCCCAAAGATAATGAGCGCGGGAATGATGAGTGTACCGAAAGGATCAATGTGGACGACGGGATTGAGGGTGACGCGGCCCTGCATGCGTGCCGTGTGGTCGCCCAGCCGCGAAGCCATCCAGGCGTGCGAACACTCATGGAAGCTGAGCGAGAAGATGAGCAGGACAAATTCGAATACGGCAATTGCAAACTCGGCAGACTGCAAAAGACGCTCCCCAATGCGGAAAGCTCAGGTTAGCATGGTGGGTCACAAGAAAACGATCCGACAACGGGAGCAAAACTGCCCAATCCGGGGTCTAAAAAGAAGAATCAGGCAAAGGAATCGCGCTTCAGGCTTCTGCATGAGGGGGGAACGTGATGCGAAGTTGGATGATTGCAGCGTGTTTTTGTCTGGCAGTGGCGTCTGTTACAGGTGCGCAGGACGACGAGGCAGCGAAAGCCAATGCGCTCTATATCTCAGGCAAGAAGCTTGAGGCCCTGCCACTGTATGAGAATCTCACCAAAGTTCAGCCGAAGGAATACCTGTATTTCGAGCGTCTGGCTGACTGTCTCGGAGCTGAGTCCATGCAGCTCAATGAAGGAGCTGAATTCGTCCAGGTCCGCACTCGGATGCGCGATGCCGCTAAACGCGCTGTGGAACTGGGCGACCAGGCTGAGTTCATGCGCATGATCGCGAACATCGATCCGACCAAACCCATTGATACTGCCGCGTCCGCTGCAAGTCCCGGAGCCGCGCTTCTGAAGGAAGCCGAAAAAGCCTATGCCGCCGGCGACTATGCCACGGCCCTCGCAAAATACTCCGCAGCGGCCGAGGCCGACCCGCACTTGTACCAGGCCGCTCTCTTTGCCGGCGACACTGCATACGCGCAGAAGGATCTGCCCACTGCGGCAAAGTGGTTTGCGCGCGCGATCGCGATCGACCCGGACCGGGAGACAGCATACCGATACTGGGGAGATGCCGTTCTGCGCTATAGCGATCACCCTATGGAGGCCAAGGAGAAATTCATTCAGGCTGTGGTTGCCGAACCGTACAACCGCTTGGCGTGGCAGGGACTAAGGCAGTGGACAACAGCAGCGAAGGCTGTGCTTGCAGTCCCGAGGATTGATCGTCCGTCGCCGCCGATCGAGGATCCAAAGAATCCCAAAAGCATCACCATCAACATCGACGCCACGGCTACGGATGATAAGAGGCATCCGGGTGGTTCCGCGTGGATGATGTACTCGCTCGCTCGCGCCAGCTATCGCGGAGACCGATTTGCAAAGGAATTCCCGAATGAAAAGCAGTATCGCCACTCACTGAAGGAAGAGGATGAGGCGCTGAGTATGGTGGCAACCACCATCAAAGAGAAGAAGATCAAACCTGACAAACTGGATGAAAGCCTGCGCAACCTGGTGACGCTCTATGACGCCGGTATGCTTGATTGCTGGATTCTCATCAATGCTGCGGACCAGGGCATCGCGCAGGATTACCCGGCCTATCTCAAGGATCACCGGCAGCAGCTGTTCGACTATATGGACCGCTTTGTCGTGCATGGGGGAGTGAGCCCCGCTCGGCAATAGCCGGGTCGGAAGCGCGTGTGATTTGTACCGGCGGCCCCGGACTGCCTGCTTAAATCCGGTTTTGAAAGGGCACGGCTTTAGCCGTGCGCAGCGCGGCACAAGAATCAATATGCTTTTGCCCCGGAGAGACCTTGACGAGAGAGCTTCTAGACCTTGTATGCCGGGTAATGGCCGACGACCTCGTTCGGCGCGATGTTTGAACCGCCCATGATGATCTCGTGGCTGCCGATGCGGGCGCCGTCGCCGATCGTGGTCGGCTGAAGCTTCACCTCTTCCTCTGCGCCACTGTTCGAGTAGCTGTGCGAGTAGATGCGAGTGAAGGAACCGATTACCGCATTTTTTCCGATCTCGATGCCGCCGCGATCCTGCAGCAACACGCTCTGGTGGATCACGACGCCATCACCGATAGACAGCTTGTATCCGTAGGTCAGGTCGACCCCGTGGTGGATCTTGACGCCCGAGCCCATGTGGTCGAAGATGTGGCGCGCCAGCATGCACCGGAAGCGCAGGCCCAGCCAAACGTTGAGCCCGATGGGCGAGCGGTCAAACATCTTCCAGAACCAAAGGAGCGGCTTGCGGATGGCAAACTCCGCCTCGTCGATGTCGCTGAAGTACTCCGCATCTAGAGTCACGTTGTCAGGGTCGAGCGAAAAACTGAGCACATTGCCGGGCAGTTCGCTGGAAAGCGCGACGTTGGGCTTGGCGCCATGGGGGCGGCCAAGATAGAGCTGATACAGCTGATCGCGAACAATCTCGGCACGTCGCGCCGGCGCGCGATGCCGGTAGAACTCCTCATCAAGGAAGCGGATCCATCTCCGGTACACCTCTTCCGCTTCGGGCGTGGGATGCGGCTGATTGATGGGGGCAGGCGGCGTCTTCGGATTGGTGGCCATACGTCTATGGACGATAAATCAAGCGACCCGGATGCGCGAGTGCCAATGTTGTGACGGTCGCGACTGGTCAGGGCACACCGCGTTATTCTAGAAGTTCCGGCGTGGTCTCCCACCCATTTCCCAAGAGCGCGAAATGGATGGGGCACGGAAAGATTTTTCACCCGTTTCAGCGAAAGCGCGAAATGGATGCGCCGAAAAGAGCAGAACTATGCCCGAAGAAACCGCTCCCGTCGATACCTCCACCGAAACTACCAGGCCCGCTACTCCCGTTGCCACGATCGCCACGCTGGGCAAGCACGAAGGCCAGTCCGTGCAGATTCGCGGATGGCTCTACAACTCGCGCGAGAGCGGCAAGTTGCTCTTCCCGATCTTTCGCGATGGAACCGGGACCGTACAGGGCGTAGCCCACGTGAAGAGCGTTTCGCCTGAGGTCTTCGAGTCGCTGAAGACTTTGACGCAGGAGTCGAGCGTAATCGTGACGGGCAAGGTCCGTGCCGACAAGCGGGCGCCGGGAGGGTACGAGCTCGATGTAGAAGACATCCGGGTCATCCATCGTGTTCCGGAGTCGGAGCCATATCCGATCACCTTGAAGGAGCACGGCGTTGACTTCCTGATGGAGCGCCGGCACCTGTGGGTACGCTCGCCGCGGCAGTCGGCGATCCTGCGCATCAGGGCAGAGATCATGCGCGCCGCGGCAGAGTACTTCGACACCAACGGCTTCATCCGCACCGATCCGCCGATCCTCACTCCGGCGGCGTGCGAAGGCACATCGACACTGTTCCCGGTGGACTACTTCGGCGATCCGGCGTTCCTCACGCAGTCAGGGCAACTTTACATCGAGTCGACGGCGCTGGCGCTGGGCAAGGTGTACAGCTTCGGGCCCACGTTCCGGGCGGAAAAATCGAAGACGCGCCGCCATCTTACGGAGTTCTGGATGATCGAGCCCGAGGTTGCCTACTGCGACCTCGACTGCCTGATGGAGCTTGCCGAGAACTTCATCTCGCATATCGTGCAGAGCGTGATCAAAAACCGCGCTGCGGAGCTCCAGGTGATCGGGCGCGACGCGGAGAAGCTGAAGAACATCGCGCCTCCGTTCCCGCGCCTGCGCTACGATGAGGCCGCCAAGATGCTCAACGAGGCGCACGCGAAGGGCGAACTTGAGCAGCCGTTCGAGTACGGCAATGATTTCGGCTCGCCCGACGAGACATGGCTCAGCTCGCAGTTCGACAGGCCGGTGATGGTGCATCGCTATCCGGCTGCGGTGAAGGCCTTCTACATGGAGCCCGATCCAAAGGACCCGAACTTTGCCCTTTGCGTCGACGTGCTCGCGCCGGAGGGATACGGCGAGGTGATCGGCGGATCGCAGCGTGTCTCGAGCTACGAGTTACTGAAGAGCCGCATCGAGGCGCACAACCTGCCGCTCGAGGCCTTCCAGTGGTATCTCGACCTGCGGCGCTATGGATCGGTGCCGCATTCCGGATTCGGCATGGGCATCGAGCGCCTTGTTGCCTGGGTCTGCGCGCTAGATCATGTGCGCGAGACAATTCCGTTTGCGCGCACGCTGCACCGCATCTATCCGTAATTGGGCCCTCTCGAACTCGTGGAGGTTCACGTGCAAATCAGCGCTCGCAATGCTCTTCAGGGAACGATTTCGGCAATTACAAAGGGAGCCGTGAACGCCGAAGTCGTCATCAGCCTGCAAGGGCACGAGACAATCATTTCCGTCATTACGAACGCAAGCGTCGAGCGCCTTGGACTGGAGAAAGGCAAAGGCGCTTTCGCGATCATCAAAGCCTCTGATGTGATGGTCGGGAAGAACGTGGAAAGCGCAAAGCTGAGCGCTCGCAATGTTCTGGCTGGCAAGGTCGAGGATCTCGAGGATGGTGCGGTCAACAGCGAAGTCGGAATTCAGTTACCGGGCGGAACGGTGATCGTTGCTTCGATCACGAAAGAGAGCGTGAAGGCGCTCGGTCTGAAACGCGGCGACCAAGTGAGCGCGATCGTGAAGGCGTCTCACGTGCTGGTTGGCGTCTGATCAGTGCATCAGGGATTGACCGCGATCACGGAGATCGCTCTGAGATTGCGCACCCAGCAAGCCGGACGTTTTTCTTCCGTCGACACGATTTTGAATGCGCCTTCCTTGTCGAACTTGTGCTCATTCACCGAGTCCTCGATGATCACGTCGCCGGTATGGATCGATGGATCGACTTCTGCCAGCGAGAAGAGCACGTCGTACTTGTCCGTGCCCTCAGCGATGATCCTGGTAAGGAAGAGCTTGCCGTGAACCTTCTCACCAAGCGGCACTCCAACCTTCGCAAGCAGATCGGCAAGCGGGACTCCGGAGTAGGTTTCGTTGGCCTTGGCATGTTGGTTAAACACGGAGACTATTTGTGGGGCAGCGCCGCGAGTTCTTCGGGGCTCATCGTGGTGGATTTTCCGTCGAGTCCGCGGATGGTGAGTTGCGATGACGGTACCGCAGGGCCCTCATGAAGATGCATCTCCTGGGCAAGCACCGTGCCAACTCCCAGAGGCAGAGCGGTAAGAACGATCAACAGAATTGAACCTGATCTCATCATGGGCACATTGTAGCGTCATATGAGTTCTGCTCCGGCCGCGTTTTTCAAGGCCGGGGCGCGTAGAAGGTGCTACAAAGGTAGGACATGAGCACACAGCAGCAGCTCCTTACGCCGCGCGAAGCGGCGCGCATGCTCGGGATCAGCTATCCCACGATCAAGAAGTGGATCCTGGATGGAAGAATCAAGACAGTTCAGACGCCCGGCGGACATCACCGGCTTACCATTGCCGCTCTGAAGCCATTTCTCTCCGCAGATCGCAACCGGCCCGAAACGGAATCGAGGGAGCGCTACCGGCGTGTGAGCGGCCGCAATCAGCTTGCCGGCAAGGTGATCAGTGTGCGGATCGAGGGTCTTCTCGCCGAGGTCATTCTGGCTGTTGGCGATGCGCGCGTAACCGCCATCATTACAGCGGAGGCGGCAAAGGAATTGAGGCTCAAGAAAGGTGACACGGCCGCAGCTCTTATCAAATCTACAGACGTGATGATCGAAAGACTCGAAGACGAAGAGAATTAGATCTCCTGCATCTTTAGCTAGATCCCCTGCATCGTGATTGACGATACGATTTCATCCATATAAATTCGCGAAAAGCAAAGAGCCGCCACGCTCGAAGGCGCAGCGGCTCTGAGGTTGAACGAAACCGCTTCTTAGAACTGCAACCGAAGCGCCATCTGGAGCTGACGTACGTTGTAGGCGAAGTTACTGTTGTCGGTGCTGGTGATCGCCTTGTATGTGGTGCTCGTGTACGGCGTGAATTTATTGACGTGGTTCGTTGTGTCCTCGGTGATCTGGTACGCGGTGGTGCCGAGGCCGGTCACATTCTGGTGATTGGCAAGGTTGAAGGCTTCCGTGAAGAACTCGAGGCTGTATCTTTCCCTGACCACAAGTTTCTTCGAGACCCGCAGATCCACGCCCCACGTACTTGGGTACTGAAATGCGTTGCGGTCGATGTTCGGCAATCTGCTCGCGCCACCTGATCCGTTGAACGATGAAGTGGTGACGATGGACTGCTGGGTAAGTGCACCTGTGGGATACAACTTTGACGCACCGGTACTGATACCCGGCGAGTAAGGCAGTCCGCTCTGCGTCGAGAAACCCGGCGCTATGGAATAGTCGTTAAGCACATACGCTAACGGTCCATGGAAGCGCCAGGGCGAGTTGCCGAGGGCGGCGATCGTCAGGCGGTAGGGCACGTTCTGGTTGGAGTTGCCGTACTCGAGTCTCATATTTGTTGGATCAAGGAGCGACGTAGCCGCAGCAGAGGTTTGGTTGTTTTCTCCAAAGTCCATCGCATGCGACCAGGTGAAGTTGCTGGTGAGTGAAACGTGGTACGAAAGCCGGTGATTGAAGCTGGCAACCAACGCCTGGTAGTTCGAAGTGACACCGCTGAAGATGTCGGTGATCGAGCTGAAGTTCGGGTTGGGGCGATGGGTCGGGCTACCGTTCACGTAGAAGAACGCATTCGCTGTGACCGATGAGCCATCGGCAAGCGGTCCGGTGTGGCCCGGATCGGACACCACGAAGGTGACAGGTGTGGGCGCCGGCAGGTTGGTGTCGACGAAATCCGGCAAGCGGCGGCCCCAAGATCCCAGCCAGGAGAGGCTGAATACATCATTTTTGCCGAACTGCTGTTCGAGCGTCAGGTCTGCCTGATGGATCTCCGGAATTTGGAAGTTGTGATCGAGATAGTAGGCTGTCGGAATTGCGGCCAGGCAGGTCGCTGAAATGATCTGCGGGAACCGCGGCGCACAGACGTTATTAGGGTGGGTGGGGTCAGGATTGATCGTGGGGTTGATCTGACCAGCCGTGACCCCCGATCCGATGATGGCTTGATAGAGCGTGGAGTTGATCGCGCGTGCGAAGAACATGCCATATCCGCCACGAAGGATCGTTTTTCCACCGCCGTAGATGTCATATGCAAACCCGACGCGCGGGCCGAAATTGGCTTTGTGGTCGGGCACGCTCACGGTTTGCAAGAGCGCCGGGTTGGGCAATTGCTGGTTGGGGAAGTCCTCATACTCCCAGCGCACGCCCATCGTCAGACTCAGCCGCGGACTCACCTTCCACTCGTCCTGCGCAAAGGCTGCATAGTCCTTGGTATTGAACTCGAGGCCGGGAGATCCAACGCCCTGTTGGAAATCCGTGTAGTTCTCGGCAACCTTGCCGCTCACTGGATTCTGCGAGAGGTAGAGGTCCGAGAGATAGTTGCCGAGCGCCTGATTGCCGCTGTAGAAGAACTGTCCGTATTGGTCGTAGAGGTTCGAGAGATTGTCGTCGGTGTGGATATAATCCTCGCCGAACTTGAAGGTGTGATTCCCTCGGACCCAAACCACGGTATCGGCAATCTGGTAACGGCGCTCGTCGGGATAGGAAGCACGGTTGAGGAACTGCGGCGTGCCGAACTGGAAGAATCCGTTGAGGTAGACGTTTGGCGGTAGACCCAGCGGATTCACGTAGCCGCTAGGCGGCTTCACCAGGTTATTCACTTCGTATGAGGTGGGGGCCTGATTGAATTCATACTCGAAGTCGCGCCCATACATGAAGCGGACTTCATTGCTCAGAACATTCGTGAAGAAGCTGTCGAGCTTGCCCACGATCCAGTTGTCGCGGACGTAGTCGTTGCCGAAGCTTGCCATGCCATACGCAACGGCAGGGCTGGTCTGGATGCCAGCCGGCGAAGTCCAGCGCATCTGGTTGGCTTCCACAGCAAAGTGATTCTTCCCGTTAATCTGCCAGTCCAGCTTTGGGAAGTAGATGACCTGCTTGCCGATGCGAGGCACGGTTCCCAGCATCGACGTGAGCCCGTTAATGCCGTTGGTGTAGACCGTGTATGCATTGGCATAGGTCTGGCCCGTGTTCGTCTCGATCTGGCACACGTTGGCGTCCTGGTAACTGGGAGCTGTTGCTCCCGTGCCGCCACATACCTTTCCGGTAGTCGTGATATCGGCATCTGCCGGTGTGTAGAAGTTGGCATTCCCACTGTTCCCAGTGATGGTGGCAGCTGCCGGGAAGTCGTGGTAGAAGCGATCCGCGGCGAGGAAGAAGAAGAGTTTGTCTTTGAGGATCGGGCCGCCCACGCCAAAGCCAAACTGACGGCGAAGATCCGTCGGCTTGAACGAAACCGATTTGTAGCTTCCGGTACCGGTTGGAACAGGGTGCTGGACATAGTAGTTTTGTGCTGCCCATGCGCTGTCGCGATCGTAATAGTAGCCCTCGCCGTGAATGGCGTTCGTGCCGCTCTTTGTAACCGAGTTAACAATACCGCCGGCTGAACGTCCATACTCGACCGAGTAATTCGAGGTATTGACCTGGAACTCCTGCACCGCGGCCTTGATCGTCGAATAGCCCGCGCGAGTGCGACCGCGCTCTTCAGAGAAGTAGGCCTGGTTATCGTCGGTGCCGTCGATGGTGACGTTGTTGAGCAGTGTGCTCTGGCCGCGGAAGCTGAGGAGGCCGTAGCCGTTGCTGTCGTTGACCACGCCCGGGGTCAGCAGCGCAAACGACGACCAGCGGTAATTGTTCTGCGGCAGGTCGTGCAGTGTGATCTGGTCGACCACGCCGGCGAAGTCAGGCGACGTCGTGTTTACGAGCGGCGCATCGCCCGTAACCTGCACGGTCTGCGAGGAACTTCCCACATGCAGGCGCGCTTCGATGTCGGTGAGCAATCCGACCTGGACGGTCACGCCCTGCGCTTCAAAAACATCGAAACCAGCAGCCGTGATCTTGACGTTGTAGACGCCGGGCTGCAGGTGGATGACACGGTAGTAGCCGCTGTCATCGGTCGCAGCACTCTGTTCGGCGTTGGTGCCGAGGTTGTGAACGGAAACCGAGGCGTTCGAGATAACCGCGCCGGTGCCGTCAAGGACGTTGCCGCCGATGGCTCCGTCTACGGCCGACTGGCTTCTCGCTCGAGGAGCTATGGTGAGTAGCAACAGAAAAGCCGCCATTGCGAAGCAGCGGCCTTTCAAGGAAAACTGTGTCATACATCCTCCAAAAAACAAATGGCCGAACCAGTCACGACCGCAGATCACCACAGCTAAAGCAATGGCGTCTCGGGCAACTCGATCGATGTTGTCTCGCGCTGAGCACAGATGTGCTTGCGCTGTTTAAGCGGCCCGACGCTTCGGGCTTCGCTGGGAGAGGTAAAAAAGACAAATCTGAAACCAGTATCTCTTAGAAATGTAAATAGATGATGAGTGTATTGCAGATGTCTTACCGGGTAAACGTATCCTTCCGAGAGGGCGTGCAACCTGAGGGACTGGCTTGTGGGAGGAGGACCACGGATTGCTCTTACTCACAGTGAAATCAATAAGATGAGTCTTTGCTCACTCCTCGTCGGAGGCGCGTTGCCCCTCGCGACTCTTCTCGGTTAATACTTTCGTGCGTGCTGACTCCCGTTTCCGCCGGTAAAGTGGAAGCAAGAGTCCGAAGTGGCCACAGCAACCCCAACCCGCCAGCCGAGCCGGCGCGTGCCGGCTCGACGGCCCAGGAATCGCTACAAGCCGATCAAGCTCGGCAAGCGGCGCTGGGTATTTCGTCTTGCGGCCGCCGGAACTCTCCTAGCGCTGGTTCTGGCAGGATGGGGCGCGCTGGCCCGGCGGCTGGCCCCGGTCGCAAACACCAGCCGCGACCACTTCGACGCGATTATTGTGCTGGGTTCTCCAGCCGATTCCGACGGCAACCCGACCCCTGTACAGCTCGCCAGGGTTACCGAAAGCGTTCGCGAATACGAACGCGGCGTCGCACCCCGCATCATCTTTACCGGCGGAGCCACACGCCACGGATTCGTAGAAGCGGATGTCATGGCGAGGGCGGCGGCCGCGCAGGGGATTCCTCCCTCTGCCATCTTCGTCGAAACCAGGGCCCAAGACACGATTCAGAACTCCTGCTACTCGGCGAGGGTCATGCAGGCGCATGGATGGCGAGCAGCGGAGATCATCTCCGGCACGGATCACCTTCCCCGGGCAGCAATGATCTTCAGCCATACTGCGCTGGCATGGCGCGTACATGCGGCTCCGCCCCTCCAACCGCCCGACTTCGACGCTGCCATGCAGCCGGCACTCGAAGTGCTGAAGACAATGCGGTACCTCGTCTACACCAGCTGGGCAGAGCGCTGCGAGCCCTAAGCTGGAGGTGGTCAAAACCTGAACGCGATTCCGGCCGACGTTGAGCTTGCCGAAGGGGAGTGGAGCGACCTGCAGTTGTCCTTCCGCAGTGCCCACCGCTCAGTCGCCCGGATGCCGGTAGCCCACCAGCGTGAACAGGTTGACGCTCTCCGAAGCACGCCAGGCAGCGTCAAACACAGAGCTCCTCCAATTGTCCCGTCAAGGTATGGTCCTGTAAGCTTTGTGTTGATGCGTCTTTCAGTAAGGATTTCATTGTTTTTGGCAGTCATTGCACTATGTCTGCTTGCCCCGGCTTCGCGTGCCATCGGTCAGGTGCAACCGTCAGCTCAAACGACACCGCAGACCACGGGATCCGGCACCTACATTGTTGTCGACCCGCTGGCCAACGTCCGTTATGACAACAAGTACGATGCCTCGTTGGGGATGGCTTACGCCCACATGAAGGCTGGCCCGACTCTGCTACAGGGAGCGAACCTCGGCGGATTGAACCTGTCGGGCTCTTACTGGTTCAGCAAGCACTGGGCTGTGGAAGGATCCGGGCGCTGGTATCTCGGCACAAGCGGCGCCGCGCCGAACCCCTTCGACATCCGAGGTCCGTTCGTCAGTGAATTTTTCTTCACCGCCGGACCCGAGTGGCTCGGACCGCATAACAAGCACGCCGCGATGCTCGCCCATTTCCTCGTGGGGGGAGTTCATGGCAATTTCGAGAGCGACCTGGGCGGCCACTCTCCGGCCGTCGTCGGCTTCTACAATACCCAGACCGCTCCCGCATTCATCCTCGGCGGTCATTTTGACCTGAACCGCTCCCCTCGCTGGGTCTTTCGCGTCACCCCGGATGCGAATATCACCCGCTACAGCATCAATTACGGAAACCGCATCACACAAACAGACGTGAATTTCGCCATTTCGGTTGGCGTGATGTACCGGTTTAAGGAGAAGCGCCGATAGACGGGCGCAGGTCGGAGACGAAGAAGGCTGGAGTCAATACCAATGGACTCTGGCCTTTCGCTTTTTGGTGCCAGTCCAGATCCGCAGTGCGGACGTAATCGCTCTATGGTATGCTTCGCCGTTCAGAGGCGTTGGTGTGAATTTGCTCTCTGTAATTCTCCGTATCGGATACGGCATAACTGATTCGCGCTGAGAAAGCTCCGGAAAAACAACGCGATAAGGCAGGGTCATACGGACATGAAGGATACATTGGGGGTTCTTCTCGCGGGTGGGGCCGGCGAGCGGCTCTTTCCTCTAACCCGCGACCGTGCCAAACCGGCGGTTCCGTTTGGCGGCCATTACCGGATCATCGATATAACGCTTTCCAATTGCATCAACTCAGGGCTGCGCCACGTCTTCATTCTTACCCAGTACAAGGCGCTGTCCCTGAACCGGCATATCCGCGAGGGATGGACTGGTATCGTGGCGCAGGAACTTGGCGAGTTCTTCGAACTGCTGTCGCCGATGCAGCGTACCGGCACCAACTGGTATATGGGCACTGCGGATGCCGTGTATCAGAACATCTACTCCATCGGCAGCGAGCAGCCCAGGCACATGATCATCCTCGGCGGCGATCACATCTACAAGATGGACTACAGCCGCATGCTCGAGTACCACCGGGAGCGGAATGCGGATTGCACGATGGCCACCTTGCCCGTTGCCCATGACGAAGTTGCACGCTTCGGGGTAGTCGACGTCGGCGCAAACGGCGAAGTACAGGGATTTCTGGAAAAGCCGGCTTCGACGACCTTCCGGTCACCGTTCAACCCCGATAAGGTTGAAGCCTCGATGGGCATTTATATCTTCAATACGGAGGTCCTGTTAAAGGCACTGATTGCCGACGCCGAGGACCCGAATTCGAAGCACGACTTCGGTCACAACATCCTGCCCAACATGCTGGGCAGGAAAAAGATGATGGCCTACAGCTTCGTGGATGAGAACAAGCAGACCGCGCTCTACTGGCGCGACGTGGGAACGCTGGATTCGTACTACGAAGCGAACATGGATCTGTGCTCGGTATCGCCGGTCTTCAACCTGTACGACAAAAGCTGGCCGATCCGCACACGCGTCCGGCAATACCCGCCCGCAAAGTTCGTATTCGGCGAGCCCGGACGCACCGGCATGGCGATGAACTCGATCATCACGGCGGGTGTCATTATCTCGGGCGGCCTCGTGTCCAATTCGGTGCTGTCACAGGACGTCCGCGTGAACTCATACTCCGAGATCGACTCGAGCATCATCTTTTCGCACGTCTCGGTTGGGCGGCACTGCCGTATCCGGCGCGCCATCATCGACCGCGACGTTCACATCCCGGAGGGAACGGTGATCGGTTACGATCCGGTGGAAGACAAGCGGCGATACTTCGTTACACCGTCAGGACTGACGATCGTGACCAGGGACGCGTCGCTGTTCGAGAACCCAGTCGAGCCGGAGTTCGGGGATCGGTACTGAACTCGACTAGGGGGATACCGACTCAACCTGTCTTGAAAGGGTAGAGCCTCTATCCCTTCACCCCGTATTCCTCAGACCTGCTGAGATCCCGCTGATGGTCGCCGCGATTGCACGATTCACCTCCGGCGTGTCCTCGCCTGCCCGTTTGCGCCGCAGCATATCCACCTGGATCAAGTGCATCGGGTCCACATACGGATTTCGCAGCCTGATCGAGTGCGCCAGCACACGATTGGTCTCGAGCAGCTCCTTCTGATTGGTAATCGCGAGCACCGCGCGCACCGTCCTGTGAAACTCCGCATCGAACATGTCGTAGATGCGCTTGCGCACCTTCTCATCCTGCACCAGCTCCGAATACAGCCGTGCCGTCGCCAAATCCACCTTGCCCAGCGCCATCTCCACGTTGCGAACCAGGTCGATGAAGAGCGGAAACTCCCGCGCCATCACCTGCAGCAGTTCGAGTTTGCCGGCATCCTTCGTGAACTCCTCGATCGCGAACCCTACGCCAAACCACGCCGGCACCAGCAGCCGCGACTGCGTCCATCCGAATACCCACGGAATCGCCCGCAGATCTGAAAGTTTTGTTGATTCCTTCCTCCGCGCCGGGCGCGAACCTATCTTCGCGTGCTCCAGTTCCCCTACCGGCGTCGACTGCTCGAAGTACGTCACCACATCCGAATCATCGAGGATGTGCTTCCGGTAGAAACCGAACGAAATCTCCGACAGTTCATCGAGCGCCGCTTCCCACTCCGGCTTCAGCACACCGGTAAAATGCCCCTGCGGGTCGCGCGCATTCGGCCGCGCCAGTGCATCCAGCGACGCCGCAATCATGAGTTCAAGATTTCGCTCGGCCAGAACCTCGTCGGCGTACTTGAAATTCAGCACCTCGCCCTGCTCGGTGATGCGCAACTGTCCCTCGAACGCGTCCATCGGCTGCGCGAAGATGGCGCGATGTGTCGGCCCGCCGCCGCGTCCCACCGTTCCGCCGCGTCCATGAAAGAGCCGCAGCTTCACGCCGCACTCGCGCGCCACCTCGTGCAGGCCTCGATGCGCGCGGAAGATCTCCCACGTGCTGGTCAGCATTCCTCCATCCTTGTTTGAATCGGAGTAGCCCAGCATCACTTCCTGCCAGTTATCCCAGGAAGCCAGCAGCTTGCGATAATCCGCGCGGCCCCAGAGTTGGCGGCAGATCTCAGGTGCCTGCCGCAGATCTTCAATCGATTCGAACAGCGGCACCGGCATAAGTCCGGGGTCCCCGGCGACGGGTCCACGTCGCTGGGGTGGAAGTCCAGGATCGTGGCCTGCACCTTCCACTGTCACGCCGCCCAGCCGTGCCAACCGCACCACGGCCAGTACATCTTCCACGCTCGACGCGCCGCTGATGACGTACTGCCGGATCACCTCGGGCGAGCAGCCATGCTTCGCTTCCGCGACTACGCGAAACGTCTCCAGCACAGCCATCGTCTCGTCCGACATCCCCGCAGGCAAAACCTGCGCGATCGTATCGCTGATCGCCTCCTGCAGCGCCGCTGCGTGAACCCGCGCGTGTTGCCGGATATCCAGCGTGTGCAGATGCAGCCCGAAGGTCCGCACCTGCAAAATCAACGGATCGATCAGCGTCCGCGCAATCCGTAGTCCCGCATTCTCTGCAAGAGACGCACGCAGTGCCTCGAGATCTTTCAGAAACTCATCGACGCAGCTGTACGCCGGAAGAACCTGCGCCAGCTTCTCCTGCCACTGTGCCAGCGTGTATGGCATCACCGGCAGCGATCCTGCATGTCTGCTGGTCTGCTCCAGGGTCCGCTGAATACGCGCCTTCACGCAGATGATGAACCGCCGGTAGTACTCAAACTCGTACTGCTCGCCGAAGACCTGCGCCTCCGGTGTGTGCACGAGTTCGACGTACGCATCCAGCCGTGTACGCAGAGCCTGGCTCAGAGGTTTCTGCTGCGCGCTGGTCGTCAGCAGATCGAGGATGATGTCGAGTTGCTTCTGGTAGTAAAGCAGCACGTGCCCGCGTGCCAGTTGAATTGCATCGTGCGTCACCTCCGGGGTAACGAAAGGGTTGCCATCGCGATCGCCGCCGATCCACGATCCGAACTGAAGCACCTGCGGCAGCTCATGCGGCTCGATGTGCAGATCGTAAGCCGCCCGCAGCGCCTCTGAGATCTCGCGATACAACTCGGGCAGCGTCGCAAAGATCGAGACGTCGTAGTAGTCGAGCCCCATCTTCACTTCGTCGAAAACGGTCGGCCGCCGCGACCGCACCTCGTCGGTCTGCCAGAGGCTCGTGATCTCGGCACGAATCTGCTCCTCGAGCCGCGCCAGCTCCTGCTCCGGCATCGGGATGCGGTCGAGCGTCGCCAGAAACTCCCCGATCCGGCGCCGCTTGGTCATGACCGTTCGCCGGGCAATTTCGGTAGGATGCGCGGTGAACACCGGCACAACTAGAATCCGCCGCAGCCACTCCATCGCTTCCTCGGCGGATATTCCGACCCGCCGCATCTCGCCCAAGGTTCCAATCAAGGACCCGCGCTGGCGCCCGGCCTCGCCTGTCAGTTGCAGCGCCAGCCGCCGTCTCTTGCGGTGGTTGGTCTCCGCCAGGTTGATCAGCTCGAAATAGAACGCGAACGCCCGCGTCAGCAGAATGGCCCGCTCCACGGGCAGCGAGTGCACCAGCTCCAGCGCCTTCGCGCCCTGCCGTGCCGCCTCTTTCCCGTCGCCGCGTGCCTCGGCATCGCGCCGCCGGATCGTCCCCTGCCGCAACGCCTCAACGTGCGCAAAGAGATCCTCACCCGCCTGCTCGCGCAGAACTTCACCGAGCAGCGTCCCCAGCGAGCGCACATCGCGGCGCAGCGGCGCTTCCTTCAGATCGCCGGAACGCGCCTCAATCTCCGCCAACCGCTGCGACCAGCTTCCGGGATTCCACAAAAGCCCCATCGTGTCTTGATTATGCACGACGCGCAGTGATTGCCGTCTCACTCAACCGTGGTTGCCATTCCGCCCGACCAAAGCCCAGCGACTGTCATTCCGACCGACCGGGTGGGAAACCACAAACCTCAGTTAGGGGGCTGTTACTCCCCACTTCCCACTCCCCCCTGGTCCCTAGTCAAGCTGCAGCATCAGCTCTTCCCACTCCGCTGTGAACGCAGCAAGCTGCTCGCGCAGGCCTGCCGCCAGGTCCGTCAGCCGATGCGTCTCCGCCGTCGAAACGAAAACGGTGAGTTGCTCCTCCGTGTGCGCAATCGAGGACTCGACACGCGGAATTTCTTCCTCGAGGAACGCGCACCGCTCCGCCATCTGCTTCTGCTTGATCGGATTCAGGCGCCGTTGCTTGTTCGGCGCCGGCCCATCCACGCCACCCTCGATGACGATGGTGTTGCCCGCCGGTGGTGCAGCAGGGGCTGAAGCTCCATTTTGTTTGTTCGGCACGACTGAGGTGGTGCCCTGATCGAAACCCGGTGTTGAACTGCTTATGGGGGGTATTGCGGCGGCGGCCAGCTCTTCCTTCTTCCGCAGGTAGTCCTCGTAGTTGCCTTCGTAGGTCGTGATCGCGCCGCTCTCCACCTCAATGACGCGAGTCGCCAGGCGGTCGATGAAATACCGGTCGTGCGAAACGAAAACTACGGTGCCCGAAAATGCCGCGATCGCATTGAGCAACACGTCCTTGGCGCGCATGTCCAGATGATTCGTCGGCTCATCGAGCAGCAGGAAGTTCGACGGCGACACCAGAATCCGCGCCAGCGCATAGCGGTTCCGCTCGCCGCCCGAAAGCACGCCGAGCGTCTTGAACACGTCATCCCCGGAAAAGAGGAAGCATCCCAGCAGCGACCGCAGCTCACTCTCCGGAACTTTCAGCGCCGCGCGGCTGATGTCATCCAGCATCCGCGCTTCGGGATCGAGCACCTTGTACTGGTCCTGCGCAAAGTATTCGCACACCACGTTGTGCCCCAGCTTCACCGTGCCCGAGGTCGGCGACTCAACGCCCGTGAGCAGTTTGATCAGGGTCGATTTTCCTGCGCCGTTCACGCCAACCAGCGCCACGCGGTCCCCGCGATCAATGGTGAAACGAGCATGGCTGAACACATGCTTCGCTCCGTAGCTCTTGCCCAGCCCCTCGGCCTCCGCCACCATTCGCCCCGACGGCGGGGGCTGTGGGAACTTGAAACGAATGATCGGCTCTTCTTCAGGGATCTCGATGCGTTCGATCTTCTCGAGTTCCTTGATCCGCGACTGCACCTGCTTGGCCTTCGTTGCCTGGTAGCGGAAGCGGTTGATGAACGCCTCGAGATGCTCGATCTGGTCGCGCTGGTTCTTGTAGGCAGCCAGCAGCTGCGCGCGCCGCTCGTCTTTTTGCGACAGATATTTCGTGTAGTTGCCCTGAAAGATCGTGAGGCGCTTGTTCCAGATTTCGACCGTGCGATCGATCGTGACATCGAGGAAGTACCGATCGTGCGAGATCAGGATGTATCCAAACGGATAGCCATGCAGATAGTCTTCGAGCCAGTTGCGCGTCTCCAGATCAAGGTGATTCGTGGGCTCGTCCAGCAGCAGCAGGTTGGGCTTGGCTAGCAGCAGTTTCGCCAGAGCGATCCGCATCTGCCAGCCGCCGGAAAACTCGTCCACCTGCCGTGACCAGTCTTCCTTGCCGAACCCAAGCCCGGTCAGCACCGTGCCGACTTGCGCATCGAGCGCATAGCCATCGAGCGCGTGGAACCGCTCCTGCAGCATCGAATAGCGCTCCGCGGCGGCCTCATACTCAGGGCTTGCGTGATCCAGCTCCGACAACTGCCCTGCCGTCCGCTCGATCTCGCCTTCCATGGCGCGCAGCTCGTCAAAGACGCTCAGGCACTCGTCGAAGACCGTGCGCCCTGTCAGGCGCAGTCCCTCCTGCGGCAGGTACCCGATGCTCATGCCGCGGGTCAGCTGCATCGTCCCATAATCGAGCGATTCGAGGCCCGCCAGCACCTTCATCAACGTGGACTTGCCGGTGCCGTTGGCGCCCACCAGCGCGGTCTTTTCCTTGGCTCGGATCAGCCAGCCGGCCTCCATAAACAGCACGCGAGGGCCAAAGCGCTTTCCGGCATTCTGCAGAGACAGCATTCTGTTCTTATTTTCGCAGAGCGCAGGATTCTATGGACGAATCTCCACCGGCGTGCCGACCGGAACGAGCTTCCAGACCTCGTCGATCTCTTCGTCAGTGACGGCGATGCAGCCCAAGGTCCAATCGTAGAGGCGGTGACGCGCACCGACCCAACCCTTCCCATTCGGTAGACCGTGGATCATGATGGCGCCGCCCGCAGGCGCGCCAAGCTTCGCCGCTCGCTTGCGATCCTCGGGATTCGGATAGGAGACATGCAGCGCCTTGTGATACGCACTGTGCTCGTACTTGGCATCAATGACGTAGTGCCCCTCTGGCGTGCGGGCATCTCCCTCCCGCTCCTTTGGCGGAAGCCCACCCTGGCCAAGCGCGACCTTGTATGTGCGAATCACCTTACCGCCGGCAAGAAGCTCCATCACATGATCCTTCTTGAGAATCAGGATCGAGTCGGCTCTCTCTGAGCCTCGGGCCGGAGCGTCGGGCGGAGCGGCATGCGCGAACAGGCACACCAAAAGCAGAGAGCAAACACACACTCGCAGCGGTGCAGTACACGATATTACACGCGTACAGATCCGATTAGAGGACATGCCGACACTGTAAACCATACGCTTCCGGTGATTTTGGCGGACGCCGCTTGGCGGCGACGTACTTCATCGTGTAAAACAGCGACGGGACAAAAGGTCGCAGATTCGGTTCCGATTTCCCCATGAACAAGCTCTTCCCCAACCCGAAAGCCGCACTCGAAGGCATTGTGCACGATGGAATGCTCCTGGCGATCGGAGGGTTTGGTCTATGCGGCATTCCGGAAGAATTGATACTCGCCCTGCGCGATACCGGGGTGCGCAACCTAACCATCGCCAGCAATAACGCGGGCGTGGACGGAGCAGGCCTTGGGCTGCTGCTGGAAACGCATCAGATCCGGAAGATGATCTCGAGCTACGTTGGGGAAAACGCCGAATTCGAGCGGCAATTTCTCTCCGGCGAGATCGAAGTCGAGTTCTGCCCGCAGGGAACGCTGGCCGAGCGCATGCGAGCCGGCGGCGCGGGTATTCCCGGCTTCTACACGCGAACAGGTGTCGGCACGATGGTCGCCGATGGTAAGGAACACAAGGAGTTCGACGGCAACGCCTACATTCTCGAGCGTGGCATTCAAGCGGATCTATCGCTCGTGAAGGCGTGGAAGGGTGATCTGCACGGAAACCTGATTTATCGCCGCACCGCGCGCAACTTCAATCCCAACGCCGCAACCTGCGGCAAGATCACGGTTGCCGAGGTTGAGGAACTGGTGCAGCCTGGCGAACTCGATCCAGATGAAGTTCATACGCCGGGAATCTTTGTTCAACGCCTCGTGCATGTTCCACGACCCATCAAGCGCATCGAGAAGAGGACCACGAGAGAGGGCTGAGGCGATGGCATGGACACGCAACCAAATGGCTGCACGAGCAGCGAAAGAGCTTGAGGACGGGTTTTATGTGAATCTTGGTATCGGCATTCCCACGCTCGTCGCCAACTACATTCCCGCAGGCATGACTGTAACTCTGCAATCGGAGAACGGCCTGCTGGGCATGGGCCCCTATCCGCGCGAATCGGAGGTCGACGCCGATCTGATCAATGCCGGAAAAGAGACGGTCACCCTTGTGCCGGGCGCCGCGACATTTTCGAGCGCCGATTCCTTTGCGATGATTCGCGGCGGCCACGTTGACCTCGCGATCCTTGGCGCAATGCAGGTCTCAGAGCGCGGAGATCTCGCCAATTGGATGATCCCCGGCAAACGCGTGAAAGGCATGGGCGGCGCAATGGATCTTGTCGCCGGTGTGCGGCGTGTCGTGGTTGTCATGGAGCACACCACACCCGACGGAGGCTCGAAACTGCTGCGCGAGTGCACGCTGCCGCTCACCGGAAGTGGCGTCGTGCATCGCGTCATCACCGACCTCTGCGCGCTCGATGTCACAGATTCAGGCTTTGTGGTTTTTGAACTGGCTGACGGAGTTACGCGCGAGCAAGTCGAGCAGCGCAGCGGCGCCGAGCTCGGTTTTCGATAGAAACCTCAGCACCTTTTGTGCCACACCGGCTTGCGCTTTTCGAGAAACGCGGAGATTCCTTCGCGGAAGTCCTCCGTATCGCGGGTCTGTGCATTAGCTTCCATCGCCGCCTTGATCGCCGCGTCAAGCCTGCCGCGGTTTTGGGCGACAAGCAATCGTTTAGTTGCGCTTAGAGATGATGGACTATTGGCGATCAGAGTGCCAGCCAGTGTTTCGACGCGCGCCATCAATTCCCCGTGAGAAACGACCTCACTTATCAGCCCCATCCGCAAGGCTTCTTCAGCCCCGAAGAGACGGCCGGTCAGCAGTAGGTCGCGACAGCATTTGTCTCCCACCTGCAACGACAGGAATGCCGAAACGAGCGCCGGCACGAATCCGATTCGTACCTCGGTAAAGCCAAACTTTGCCGCTGGTGTTGCGAGTGTGAAGTCGCAGATGGTTGCGAGCCCCGTGCCCCCTGCGATTGCTGGACCATGAACCGCCGCAATCGTGGGAACCGGCAGCTCATTGAGCGTCACAAAAAGCCGTGCAAGACGCTCCGCTCGAGCGCGATGCTCTCCGGCTGTCTTGTCCCGCATCGTCTGCAATTCTGCAAGATCGAGACCCGAGCAGAAAGCATCGCCAGCGCCGGTAAGGATGAGCACGCGGCATGTGGTCGAAGCGGCCTCCTCCATGGCGCCGATCAACTCCGTCTGCATCTCCTCGGTCATTGCATTGCGGCGTTCAGGACGGTTCAGAGTGATGGTGCAGATAAGAGGCTTGTTCTCGACCAAGATCGTCTTGTACGCCACCGCTCTTCCTCCGGCGATTCCAGCTATTGTACGAGAGCTCCGAATCTGCTCGATATTTCGTTGCTCGCCTGAATCAAGGCCTCGAATCCACCGAACACGGGCAGGTTTGCACCGCACGCACGCAACTCACTCAGCAGCACCTCGGTAGGAATATTGCCGACGAGCACATCCTGGGCGAAGGGACAACCTCCCAGCCCCCCGATTGCCGAATCGAAACGCCTGCATCCCGCAGCAAATGCTGCGCGGATGCGCCGCGCGGCTTCCGCTGGCCGCGAGTGCAGATGCGCCCCAATCTCGACACCTTCGTATTGCTCGACCGCGGCGGAGAGTACCTCAGCAATTTGATCTGGCTCCGCCAATCCGACTGTGTCGGCGAGCGAGATCTGGGTCACGCCACACTCCGCAATCAAATCGCACGCTTCGAGGACCTCATCGATGCTCCAAGCTTCCTCGTAAGGATTGCCAAAAGCCATCGAGACGTAAGCCACAACGTCTCTGTCCTCGCTTTCGGCCAGGGAATAGATCGCCTGCAGCATATCCAGCGCTTCTTCCAGCGTCTGATGCTGGTTGCGCCGGAGAAACTCCGGAGAGATGGAGTACGGAAATCCTAGCGTCTTCACGCCCTGCGCACGGACAGCGCGTTGCGCGCCCTTTTCATTTACAACGATACCGATGATCTCGACATCGGCCGGCGGCCCCACCTGCGCGAGCACCTGTTCGGAGTCTGCCATCTGCGGCACCGCAGCCGGAGAAACAAAACTTACGGCGTCAATGTGTTTGAAGCCGGCGTCGATGAGCTTGCGCAGATAGTCTGCCTTGATCTCGGGTGCAATGTGCCCGTTGAGGCCTTGCCACGCATCCCGCGGACATTCGACGATTTTGACACCATCTGGCATGCGATTCACGCTCGAAGCCGGCGCGGAGCTTGGATCAAACTAACCGCGCGATGGATACACCTTGAGGATCTCCCGTGCGATCACCATGCGCTGAATCTCGCTTGTGCCTTCGCCGATGGTGCACAGCTTCACGTCACGATAATACTTCTCGGCCGGATAGTCTTTGATGAATCCATAGCCGCCAAATAACTGTACCGCATCATCGCAGATCCGCACCGCCACTTCGCTCGCAAACAACTTCGCCATCGATGACTCGCGAGTGACTTTGCGGCCGGCATCCTTGAGCACGGCAGCGCGTTGCGTGAGCAGCCGCGCCGCGTCAAGCTCGGTCGCCATATCCGCCAGCTTCCACTGAATCCCCTGGAACTCGGCGATCGTCTTGCCGAACTGGCGCCGCTCTTTCACATATTTCAGTGCAGCGTCCAGCGCGCCGCGCCCGATTCCCAACGCGAGCGCTGCAATTGAGATTCGACCCCCATCGAGGACGCGCATGGCATCAATGAAGCCCTCACCTTCGGCGCCGATCAGATTCTCTTCCGGGATCTCGCAATCCTCGAAGATCAGCTCGCTGGTATCGCTTGCGCGCAGGCCCAGCTTGTTCTCCTTCTTGCCCGGCCGGAACCCCTTGGTGCCCTTCTCGATCGCGAAAGCGGAGAGCCCGTGCGTTCCTTTGCTTTTATCCGTCGCGGCTATGACCACGGCAACATCGGCATAGTGCCCGTTTGTGATGAAGGTTTTATTTCCGTTCAGAACGTATCGGTCGCCCTTCTTCACCGCCGTCGTGCGCGAGTTGCTTGCATCCGATCCCGCGCCCGGCTCAGTCAATCCCCAGGCGCCAAGCCACTCGCCGCCTGCGAGCCGCGGAACATACTTCCTCTTCTGCGCTTCGTTGCCAGCAAGGAAGATGTGATTTGTGCACAGCGAATTGTGCGCAGCAACGATGATCCCAATCGAACCATCCACCGAGGCCAGTTCCTCGATCGCCAGGACGTAATCGACATAGCCGAGACCAGAGCCGCCATATTCCGGCGGAAAGATCACCCCAAGCAGCCCCATCTGGCCGAGCTTCTTCACGGCTTTCAGCGGAAATTCGCTCGCCTCGTCCCATCTCATAACGTTGGGCGCGATCTCGCGCGCCGCAAGCTCGCGAATCTCGCGGCGAAGCTGCTCCTGCTCTTCTGTCAGTACGAAGGGGTACAGGCTTTTGGAGGTTTCGAGCTCGACGCTCATATCTGGCTCCTAACGTTTCGTCTGGGGACCGGCGCCAGTCCAACTCCTGACTGGGTAAGATGCCGTATTGCTTGTGGATGTAAGACACCGTCGATCGATACTCAGGTCTGCAGAACTCCCGGGTTGAACTTTGGGACCTCAGGATTCATCGCACATGCCTCGAGCGCGGTTATCAGAACGTCTCTTGTCCTGGCGGGATCGATGATGGCATCGATCCACAGCCGGGCGGCGCCATAGCGAGGGTCCGCCTGTGCATCATACGTTGACTTGATCTCTTCGTACAGGGCTGCTCTTTCCGGCTCCGAAAGCACTTTTCCGCCGCGCTCCACCTGCTTAGCGCGGACCTCGGCAAGCGTGCCTGCGGCCGATGCGCCGCTCATTACCGCGTAGCGCGCGGTGGGCCATGCAAACAGAAACCGCGGATCATACGCCTTGCCGCACATGGCATAGTGTCCCGCGCCAAAGCTGCCGCCGATGATCACCGCAATCTTGGGAACGACGCTGGTGCTGACGGCGGAAACCATCTTCGCGCCGGCCCGAATAATGCCCGACCACTCGGCATCCTTGCCGACCATAAATCCATTTACGTCGTGCAGAAATACGAGCGGCACGAGGTTCTGATTGCAGTCCATGATGAATCGGGCTGCCTTCTGTGCACCCTCGGTATATATGACGCCGCCCACCTCGATTCGCTTTGCGCCGGCCGCGGGTCCCATCGCAACGACCTGGTTCTGATTTGTCTTCTGGTTAGCGACGATGCCGACCGCGTATCCACCGATCCGTGCGTAGCCGCAAAGGACCGTCCTGCCAAACTCTTCCTTGTACTCGTCAAACTCGCTGCGATCGACAATGCGCGCGATTACCTCGCGCATGTCGTAGATGTTGCTCGCGCCCGGCGCGGGATTGAGAAGGCCATAGACGTCTTCGATGGGAAAACTCGGCGCATCGCGTCTTGGATCAAAGTCTGTTCGGCTGAAGGGACTTTCCGAAAGAGATTGGCGGGCTCCGAACTTGTCCACCAGCGCCCGCATGCGGGCGAGGCAGTGATGATCGTCGGGTTCCTTGAAATCGACCGTGCCCGATATTTCTGCGTGCATCGCCGCGCCGCCCAGTTCCTCAGGATCGGTCTTCTGCCCGATCGCGGCCTGTACGAGAGACGGTCCGGCCAGAAACAACCCGGAGCCCTCGGTCATCAGCACCGTATCGGTCATCACCGGCAGGTAGGCGCCGCCGGCAACGCACATTCCCATAATGGCCGTGATCTGCGGAATCCCGAGCGAGCTCATCACGGCATTGTTGCGGAAGACCCGGCCGAAGTCGTCGGTATCGGGAAAAACGTCCTCCTGCAGCGGCAGGAACACTCCGGCAGAGTCCACCAGGTAGAGCGTCGGAATGCGGTTTTCGAGGGCAATGTTCTGTGCGCGCAGCACCTTCTTCGCTGTCATGGGGAAGAAGGCGCCGGCCTTCACGGTGGCATCGTTGGCAATCACCAGGCAGAGGCGACCGCAAACCCGGCCCAATCCGGTCACAACTCCAGCGCCCGGAGCGCCGCCGTATTCGCCGTACATCTCGTGCGCAGCCCACAATCCCAACTCCAGGAATGCACTCTCCGGATCGAGCAGCAGCTTCAGGCGTTCGCGAGCCGTCAGGCGTTTCTTCGCATGCTGGGCAGCCGCCGCCTTGGCGCCTCCCCCGTGGCGAATTGTCTCCTCCTGGGCCCGGATCGCCGCCAGCACCTCGAGAATCGCGGCCCGATTCGTCTTTGCGCGTGCCGACGAGGGATCAAGCGTCGAGCCGATTACATTGCGAAGCTTCGAGCTTTCAACCATTCCTGACTCGCATGAACTCGCAGACTATAGCACGTCAGCCTCGCAGCAAAAATGAAAGATGAACGGCTTGGTCGATTAGAGGATCTTTTTCGAACGTGCGCCGCGCCAGTAAAGAATCAGTCCCACCAGGATCGAAACTGCAGTCCCGCCAATCAGTTTGACCTCGAATCCAACTTTGTTCGCTGAGTCGCCGGGCGGCACCAGCGAAACCATGATGCCGAGAAGAACGACGGCAAATCCAAGCCCGCCACAGATCCATGTTCCGGCTGTACCTCCCGGGACCAGCACTGCATGTGGGTTTTCCTTGCGATCCCTGCGGCGAGCAAGCTTGATGACCGCCGCAAACATATAGAGGAAAGGGATGAAATAGAGAATAATCCCCGCATCAACAAGGAACTGGTAGGCGCCAATGGTCTGCTCGTTGATCTGGCTGACCAGCAGAATCGCTCCGGAGAGCGTGGCCTGGACCAGGATCGAGATATACGGCGTCTTCCATTTCGGATGAATCCTGCCGAATGCCGCCGGCAGGTAGCGGTCGATTCCCACCACGAACGGCACGCGCGCGATCCCCGCGACCGTGCTGCCGACTCCTCCCGCGTTTCCGGCTGTAACCAGCACAGCGGCAAGGACTCCCAGGAACCCGAGCCGCAAAGCAACCGAGCCGACCGTGATGGCGCTGAACACTCCGCTCTGCGGATCGACGCTCGCGGCAGGCATCAGGGCAAGGAGTGCAAAGGTACCCGCGATGTACATCAGCGCGATGAGCGCGCCGGCGCCGAACACCGCGCGTGGCAAAGTGCGCCGCGGATCCCGGACTTCTTCGCTCATGGCGGAAACCAGCTCGAGGCCGGTAAATGCAAATGCGATCTGAGACCAGAAGTTCACCGTGTCCCAATCCCACTTCGGCAGCATGTTCTCGATCGTGAAGTGGGTGGCAGAGCCATGCCGGAAAACAACGGCGATGGCCACAAGTCCGAGAATCACGAGTGGCGTGTACGTACCAACCCCTCCCGCGTTCTGCAGCCATTTGCCGATGTTCAGGCCGATGATGTTCAACACAACAGCAACGAGCAGCAGACCGAGCGAGACACTTAGCAGAAACGTGCGGTTTTGAGCCAGTTCGGCTCCGCGGCCGCCGATAGTGTAGGCAGCCATCGACGCGCTGGCCAGCAAGAGACCAGGAAAATAGAAGACCGTGTAGATCCAGTACGTCCATCCGGCGATGAACCCGTGGAAGTCGCCGAAGGCTTCCTTGGACCAGGCGTACAGCCCGCCCTCCTCGGGGAATCTGGAAGAGAGCTCGTTGATGACCAGAGCTCCCGGCACGAAAAAGAAGACCGCCGCGATCACCCACAGACTGATCGACGAGGTGCCGTTGTGCCCTGCGGCTGCAATCCATCGAGGTCCCAGAACCGTGGCGATGTTGAACAGCAGCACGTCCCAGAAGCCCATCGTCTTGCGCAACTGCGACTTGGTGTCTTGCGATGGAGGCGCGAAGATCGTCATCGCGCCTCCTCAAAGTTCCGGCGGTCAGGTCCCTGCATAAACGACCATCATCATAGGTGCGCTTCGTTCCACTGCGCAAATGAACCTGTCGGCAGTGACCTGGCTATCTACCGGTCGACGATCGAAAAATGCTCGCGCACCTCGTAGTGCGAGCCTCGTGGACCGAGGATGGACTCGTAGAGCAGGAACTCCTGCGCAGTGAATGGCCTGAATCGCACATTCGGCTTGAAGTTGTTTCTCAGCTTCCTGAGCGCGTGCATCCGGTTGTCTCCCTTTGCCCGCGCCAGCGTGATATGAGGGTGAAACGGCCGCTCCTCAGCTGCGCAGCCGCACGTAGACGTCGCCGCAATTACGCTTCGCTGCAGTTGGCTTAGCTCCTCAGAGACATGCACATCGGCAAAGAACACACCTGCTCGATCGAAGACACCCAATTCCCCCACCTGGATCGAAAGAGGAGCCGAGACAACCTCGCGCAGTCTCGGCGCGAGGCATTTGTACCTCTCCTCGGATGTCTCGCCAAGGAATTGCAGCGTAATGTGCCACGAATCCACCGAGGTCCAACGCAACCGGTCGTCATCAGATCGCAGGCTGCGCGACAGGCGTTCAAGCCCGTCGATCACCTCGGCAGCCAGCGGAATTCCGATGAAGAGGCGCACGGTACTCCCGGTGAGGACCATCTTACCGGCGTTAGTCCTTCATTGCTCCCTCTCAAACACCTGCACATCCGGCTCGCTCCGCCCCGGAATATGCACCACAATCGTCAAGGTCTTCGCATCGTCCGATACGCTGATCTCTTCAGTAGCTCTTACCTTCCCGCTGATCTTGTCCGTTATCTCCACCTTGCCCTCGTTCACCCGTTGCGCACAGGCTGTCATGCCATCCACCACCGCGCCCACATTGGCATAATCCTTACCATCCAGCTTTACACTCTTCGTCCCGCCTCCGCCTTGCGTGATGAACGAAAGCCCGTCGCCCTCCCACGCTCGAACCTTCAGCACAACCACCGAGTTCACCTGCTCACTCGAGCTCACCCATGTGCCCGCGAAACCCGACCCGCCGCCCGTCCGCTTATACACATAATCCAGGCTGGTCGTACCCCCGTTCGGCCGCACCGACGTAAAGTGATCGTTTAGCGTGCTGCCGTCCTTTGACAGAGTCCAGACCCCCGTCACCAGCACCTTCCCGTCTTTCTTGCGTACCACCGTCCACTTATCGGGCGCGTCCGCGCTAACCGCGATCGTGATCCCGAAATGTCCCGGCTGATCTGTCCCGTCCGCCACCGCGATCTCCGGATCGCCGCCGCCAAAATCGAAGGAGTACTTTTTCCCGCCCAGACTCCCCACCTTCATCACGTCGGTCAGCTTGCTCTTCTTGGGATTCAGCTTCCAGTCGCCCACCATAGGGTCGTCTGCCGCCCACGCTGCGCTTCCGACCAGCCACGCCATCACCATCAACTGACAAACTCGCTTCAGCACACAGCCCTCCTTGCCTCCTTCACGGAGCACGTCGGCGGCCATCGCCTGCTCGAAGCCGCCATTCGCAGCCGCTTCGTCGATTCATCAGCTTGTTCCTTGGGTTCCCACGCGGCATTGCTTTTGCGGTCAGCTCCTGCACCTCAGCCTCGTGGGAGCCGATCGCGTCCGCAACCGAACAATTCACTCCGAAACCGGACACCCTCCCCCTGCGGCCCCGGCTGTCAAAGGTACTTTGCAAATGACTCGATCTGCTTCGCCTGGTAGTTTCGCCGCTCCACGGGCGAGGAGAGCACCGTCGATGTGGATGTGGCTCCAAGAGCAGACAGGCGGTCAATCAACACTTCGAGGTGCCGGATTGAGACGACGTCGGCTTCGATGATGAACGATTCGTCGCCGGTGATGCGATGGCAGCGGCTGATCTCGCTCAGCTCCTTCAGCGCAGACACCGTCCTGTTGATCTGCGCCTCGCCGCCAGGAATCGTCAGCCGCACCAGCACACGAATCGGCACGCCCAGTTTCGCGCTGTCGAGCGAGGCGTGGTACCCGGTAACGACTCCCGCCTCTTCAAGACGATGAACCCGCTCGGCGACCGCTGGCGTCGAGAGCCCGATCTTGCGGCCCAACTCGGCGAAGGACACGCGCGCGTTTTGCTGCAGTTCCTCCACGATCTTCCATGCAATCGCATCTAACTCGATCAGGTTGGGGAATGTCTTATGAGTCATCCACCAGCAATCCTTAGGCTGTTCCCTCATTATGCTTAATGCCCTTAAGTTTCGAGGGACGTTTTTTGGGGGAATCCCATTTTCACCCGACATTCGCCGGGCCTAGAGTAAATCCGTTGGCCGGGGGAGTTTTCCCCTTCAGTATTTCCCTGCTTTCCCGGCTCAGGAGGTTGCTTTATGAGCGCAAGCGTGCACAACGCCCCCGCGCACCTGGATTCGGAACACATCACACAGTCCACCGCCAAGGATTTCCTGCCGTTGAAGGGCACCGACCACGTCGAGTTCTATGTGGGCAATGCCCGCCAGGCCGCTTACTATTACCGGGCTGCCTTCGGCATGTCGCTGGTGGCCTACGCCGGACCGGAGACCGGCCAGCGCGATCGCGCATCCTACGTTCTCGAGCAGGGAAAGATCCGCTTTGTGTTTACCACGCCGGTGCGAGGTGGCAACGCAGTTGCGGAGCATGTGAACCGCCATGGCGACGGGGTCAAGGTGATTGCCCTCTGGGTGGATGACGCTCGGCGTGCCTGGCAGGAGACCACAAGCCGCGGAGCCAAAAGTGTTGCGCAGCCGTACGTTCTCGCCGATGAGAGCGGACAGGCGGTCCTGTCCAGCATCCGCGTCTACGGCGACACCATCCACACATTCGTCGAGCGGAACAATTACCTGGGCGCATTTCTTCCGGGTTTCCGCGCTGTGGAGAGTGATCCGGTGGCACGCCCCACTGGCCTGCTTCACATCGACCATATGGTGGGCAACGTGGGTTGGCACGAGATGGACGAGTGGGTTCAGTTCTATTCGGCCGTGATGGGCTTCTCGCTCTACCAGCACTTCGACGACAAGGACATCTCGACCGACTACTCTGCGCTCATGTCGAAGGTGATGGCCAACGGCAACGGATACGTGAAGTTCCCGATCAACGAGCCGGCGGAGGGAAAGAAGAAGTCGCAGATCGAGGAGTATCTCGAGTTCTACGGCGGGCCGGGGGTGCAACACATCGCGCTCGCGACCGACGACATTCTCGACACCGTGAGCAAGCTCAGCGCGCAGGGCGTCGAGTTCCTTCACGTACCTCACACCTATTACACCGAGCTGCAGAGCCGCGTCGGCAAGATCGACGAGCCTGTCGGTGAGTTGGAGAGGCTCGGGATCCTCGTCGACCGCGACGACGAAGGCTACATGCTGCAAATATTCACTCGCCCAGTGGAAGATCGGCCGACGCTGTTCTTCGAGATCATCCAGCGCAAAGGCAGCCGCAGCTTCGGCAAGGGCAACTTCAAGGCGCTGTTTGAGGCCATCGAGCGCGAGCAACAAGCGCGCGGCAACCTATAGAACCGCAGAGGAATATTCATGAAGACCGAGACTCTTTCCGTTGCTGCTCTTTACCTGATCGAACAGAACTACGCGGCCTATACCGATGAGCAGCACGCAATCTGGGCGGAACTGGTTGGCCGCGTGCTCCCGGAGCTCGAAAAGCATGCTTCACGTGCTTATCTCGACGGCTTTCAGATCATCGGCCTGCAGAAGAACCGGTTGCCACGGCTTGCGTCGATCAGTGCGCGCCTGGAGCCGAGAACCGGCTGGAACTCGACTCCGGTGAGCGGGTTCCTACCCGCACCCGCGTTTTTTGAGATGCTCGCGGCCCGCCGCTTTCCGACCACCACCTGGATTCGCAGCCGAAAATCGCTCGAATACACCCCCGAACCCGACATCTTCCACGATGTCTTCGGCCACGTCCCCATGCACGCGCATAAAGTCTTCGCGGATTTCCTCGAGCGTTACGGCCGTGTCTGTGCATCCATCGAAGATAAGCAGGTCCTGGAACGCCTGGGTCGGCTCTTCTGGTACACCGTCGAGTTCGGGCTGATCCGCGAGGGCAACGAAATCAAGCTCTACGGAAGCGGGCTGATGAGCTCTCACGGGGAATGCCTGAACGTGGTCCAGGGCCGCTGCTCCGTGCATGATTTTTCATTGGACGAGGTATTGGAAACTCCGGTAAAGGTAGACGAGTTCCAGAGGGTGCTGTTTGCCATCAGCAGCTTCGACCAGATGTACGAGGCGATGCACGAGGCCGAACGCCGCGTGATGCAAAACCGCTTGTGAAAGGTGAAACGCATGTCCGATGAGATCCGGTATCAGACCGGCTTTGGGAATGAATTTGCCACCGAGGCGGTTTCCGGCGGCCTGCCGCAAGGACAAAACGCCCCTCAGAAGCATCCGCTCGGCCTCTATACCGAGCAGTTCAGCGGAACACCATTCACCGCGCCGCGCGCAATCAATCGCCGCACCTGGACCTATCGCATCCGCCCATCCGTAACGCACCGGCCATACGAGGAGATTCCGGCAAAGCTGATCCGCAGCGGCCCGTTTCTCGAAGTTCCTACACCGCCCAATCAGCTTCGCTGGGATCCTTTGCCGATCCCGAGCGAGAAGACCGACTTTGTCGACGGCATGGTTACGATAGGCGGTAACGGCGATCCGGCGATGCAGACCGGCCTTGCAATCCATATCTACGCGGCCAATGCCTCGATGGAACACCGCTTCTTCTACTCGGCTGACGGAGAGCTTCTGATCGTCCCGCAACTAGGCTCTGTTCAATTCCGCACAGAACTGGGCATCCTCGAAGTTGCGCCCGGTGAGATATGCGTGATTCCGCGCGGCGTGAAGTTCCGAGTCGTGCTCGTCGAAAAACAGGCACGCGGATACATCTGCGAGAACTACGGGCTCCCGTTTCGCCTTCCCGAACTCGGCCCCATTGGAGCCAACGGCCTGGCCAACTCACGCGATTTCAAAGCGCCCGCGGCTGCTTTTGAGGATCGCGAAGGCGAGTTCCACATTACCTCGAAATTCCTCGGCCGTCTCTGGTCCGCGGTGATCGACCACTCTCCGCTAGATGTCGTGGCCTGGCACGGCAACTATGCGCCCTACAAGTACGATCTCGCTCTGTTCAATTGCATCAACACGGTCTCGTTCGATCACCCGGACCCGTCGATCTACACCGTGCTGAGTGCTCCGTCGAGCACGCCCGGCACTTCAAACTGCGACTTCGCCATCTTTCCGCCGCGCTGGATGGTGGCCGAGCACACCTTCCGCCCGCCGTGGTTCCATCGCAACCTGATGAATGAATTCATGGGCCTGGTCTTCGGCGCCTACGACGCCAAAGCCGAAGGCTTCGTACCCGGCGGAGCCAGCCTGCACAACTGCATGGCCGGCCACGGCCCGGATGCCGAAACCTTCGAGCGAGCATCGGCCTCCGACCTCAAGCCGCAATTCCTCGGCAACACGCTTGCATTCATGTTCGAAACACAGCTCGTCGTGCGGCCTACAGAGTTCGCGATGAATAACCGCATCCTTCAGCACGAGTACTTCGAATGCTGGCAGGGCTTGAAGAGACACTTCGACCACAAAGCGCTCGCAACCGCGAAGAAATGACCCCGACCAAAACTTTGATCGAAACCCTGATCGAAGGCTTGTTCGACTATGCTGGCCTCTATCCGCCTGCGAGCCTCAGCCTGCTTTCGGCGATGAACAACTATCTCGAGTACAGCCGGAGCCAGCACGCCTCGGTCCTCGGCCGCTTCATCATCAATCTTGATCGGCTCGACGAACTCCGCTTGGTTATGGCCGATTCATTCGAGAAAATCACGCTGAGTGTGATCGCGACCGGGGACGTCGATCCGGATGCTCTTGCCGAACAGGTTCGCACTGCGCCAAACATCAATGCAGTCGAGATTAAGTGCAACAATGTCGAGGACGTAACGCGCATGGCGTCGCGAATTCCGCGCCCCCTGACAACCTACTTCGAAGTGCCGATGAATTCCGATGGCCGTGCAGCCCTCCAGGCCATCTCGGCCGCAGGTGCACGCGCAAAGATCAGGATGGGCGGCGTGGTGCCCGGGGCGATTCCGTCGATCCCCGAAGTTGCAGAGACGCTCAGGGAACTGGCTCAACTTCGGCTCCCATTCAAGGCAACCGCCGGGTTGCATCATCCCGTGCGCTCGAACCGCCCATTAACCTATCAGCCGCAGGGCCCGTCCGGCACGATGCACGGATTCATCAACCTCGCATGCGCTGCGGCGATACTCTTCTTCGGTGGAGATTTGCGCATCGCGCAATCCGCGCTGGAAGAACAACACCCGACCGCTTGGACAATCACCGCCGACGCACTGCGCTGGCGAGACTTAAACTGGACCACAGATCAGCTCGCCACGCTTCGACGAGAATTCCTTATCAGCATCGGCAGCTGCTCCTTTGAGGAGCCAATTCACGACTTGCAGTCCCTGGGTGTCTATGAAGAGCTGGGTTGAGAGCGCCAATGCACCGGAGACAGATTTTCCGCTCGAGAATCTGCCGTTTGGCGTGTTTCATCACGCACACAGCACCCGCATCGGCATCGCCATCGGCGACGAGGTCCTTGATCTGCGCGCTTGCGCGACGGATGGGCTTCTCAAGCCCATCGGCAGCGAAATGGTTGATGCCTGCAAGGCAGATGTGCTCAATCCCTTGATGTCGTTGGGGCTGCGAGCAGCGTCGGCGGTGCGACGGGAAGTGACCGTTTTGCTTACAGACACTCAGCTGCGTGGTCGCGTAGAGCCGCGGCTGATTCCCGCGCGTGAGGTCCAGATGCAGCTGCCCGCGCACATCGGCGACTACACCGACTTCTATGCATCGATTCATCACGCTACGCGCGTCGGCAAGCTCTTCCGGCCCGATAATCCTCTGCTGCCCAACTACAAATACGTTCCGATCGGCTATCACGGCCGGGCCTCCTCCATCGTGATCGACGGATCCAATGTTCGTCGCCCCAAGGGACAAATCAAGCCTCCCGATGCGACCGAGCCGGTCTTCGGCCCTTCGCGCTCGCTCGACTATGAACTCGAAGCCGGCATCTTCATCGGTCACGGCAATCCACTGGGCCAGCCGATCCGGATCGCTGAAGCGGAACAGCACATCTTCGGCCTCTGCCTCGTCAACGACTGGTCCGCCCGCGATATTCAGTCGTGGGAGTATCAGCCCCTCGGCCCGTTTCTCGCCAAGAATTTCGCAACCACGATCTCACCCTGGATTGTCACGATGGAGGCGCTGGCTCCCTATCGAGTTGCTCCCGCGGTCCGGCCGCAGGGAGATCCGGAGCCGCTGCCCTACCTGATCGCCGGCTCGCCGGTCATCGGCGCTATCGATCTGACGCTAGAAGTGCTTCTTCAGTCAGAAAAGATGCGCCAGGCAGGAATTGCTCCGCAGCAACTAAGCAGCGGCAATCTGCGCGATCTCTACTGGACTCCTGCGCAACTCGTCACGCATCACGCCAGCAGCGGCTGTAACCTGCGCCCCGGCGACCTGCTCGCTACCGGTACCATCTCCGGGCCGGAGCAAGGCTCGGAAGGATGCCTCCTCGAGATGAAGCATCGCTCCGAACCCCTTCGCCTGCCCACTGGCGAGACGCGCACGTTCCTCGAAGACGGCGATGAAGTCATCTTTCGCGGCTTCTGCCAACGGACCGGCCTGCCCCGCATTGGGTTCGGCGGATGCACGGGAAGGATCGTCCCTGCCAGTCACGACAGTACGTAAGAAATCGACAATCCTCACTCACCTTTCGCATCCCCTCACTATTCGTCATCGTCCTCCTCAGGCGAGGGGTCCGCGCCTTTCGGCAACATGCGGGGATCGGGCAGGATCGTCACCGGTTGTGTAAGCGTCTGTCCATCGACGGTAAGTTTGACGATGTAATTGCCAGGCTCGAGACTGAGAGGCCCACGGCTCGCGCCCGGAGCGGGAGTTTCCGGCGTAGGTGGTTTCTCACCCGCGGGGTGGCACGCATCCACTGGTGGAACGGGCGGAGCGCCTCGGCCAAAGCCGAATCCGCGCTGAGCAACGTTGAGAGCAACACGATGCATGCCCGGTTCGGCCGAGGGCGGTGGTGTAGGCTCCATCCAGTAAGCCTGCACGTTGATGGCCTCGGTGTCGACCGGCTTCGTGGGAGTGTCGCTGGCGAAGCAGGCGGCGACACGATTCTTTGCGTCCACTAGCTCAATTTTGACGGGCGAGGTCGGCGCCGTCTTCAGCCAATAGTAGGCAAGCACGCCGGCCGGCGGGTTGGCTTCCTGCGGCTCTTCGTGGGGCAGAGGCGTTCCATTTTGGCTGCCCTGGTGAATTGCCCATGTCTCGCCGGGGATAAACAGCCACGACTTGGCCGGCTCAATCTCTTTTCCGCGCGCAGCGATCTGGCGCAGAGCAGACATCTGATCGAGCACCCAGAATCCGCGGCCATGCGTTGCAATTGCGAGATCGTCGCCGTGTACAACGATGTCGCGCACCGAAGTGACCGGCATATTCAGTTGGAGGGGCTGCCAATGCTCGCCGTCGTCGAAAGAAACGTATACGCGCAACTCGGTGGCGGCGTACAGCAGTCCTTTCTGTTTCGTATCTTCTTTGACTGAGTTGACGAACGCGCCATGGGGAATTCCATTCGCAACGTTGGTCCAGGTTTTGCCTCCGTCGTGGGTGCGATAGATATACGGCTGATCGTCCGCGAGACGATGACGATCGACCGAGGCGTAAGCCGTCTCCACATCGAAGTGGCCAGCCTCAATCTGCGAGACCTTGCTCCAGGCCGTCATCGGAGATGGAGTAACGTCGTTCCAGGTCGCGCCATCGTCGCGTGTTACATGGATCAAGCCGTCGTCGGTGCCGACCCAGACGGTCTTCGCATCGAGCGGCGACGGCCCGATGGTGTAGACCACGCCGAAGCGATCGGTCATCGTCTGATCAATATCCTTTACGGTCACCGAATCGAGGGTCTTCGGCACCTCGGGATTGACGCGCGTGAGATCGGGGCTGATCTTCGACCAGCTCTTGCCGCGATCACGCGAGCGAAACACGAACTGGTTGGAGTAGTAGAGGGCTTCGTCGGCGGGGGAGAAGACTTGCGGCAAAGTCCACGTTCTACGATCCGGATCGGCCGGATCCTGGGGCGGCAATTTGCCTCCAGCCGGAGCAGGCAAATTTAGTGCCTGATTGCAGCGCTGATCCCCATTGCCGTAGAGCAGGTTGCCGTCTTTGGGGTCCGGAACAACCGTAGCGCTTTCCCCTGCAAGACACGTCGGCTCCCAGTTGCGAAAACTCGCCGTGCCCATGCGCGACCACGTGCTTACGCCCACGGCGCCGGAGTCCTGCTGGGCTCCATAGAGCCAGTAAGGAAAGCGATTGTCGGCCGCGACGTGATAAATCTGGGCAGTCGGCTGGTTGTACCAGGTGCTCCATGTCTTTGCGCCGTCCACCGAAACCACCGTGCCCTGGTCGCTCGAAAGCACCATGCGATTGCCGTCTCTCGGGTTGATCCAAAGCTGGTGATAGTCGTCCCCGCCCGGCGCACCTTTTACCGGAACCCATGTCTTTCCGGCGTCGAGCGTCATGTAAGTTGCCGTATTCACGTCATACGCGCGATCAGGATTGGTGGGATCGACAGCCATCTGGCCGAAGTACCATCCGCGCCCCCACAGCCGCTGCTCGCTGTTCACCAGGCGCCATGTTGCGCCTCGATCGTCCGACAAGTAGATACCGCCGGATGGCTTCGGCGCATTCGGTCCTTTCGGTGCAACTGCACGGAAGGAGCGAGCGATAGCCGTGCCGAGGTCGTCCACAACCGCGTACACGCGGTTCGGATTGCTGGGCGCTACGGCCACGCCAATCTTGCCTACGAAATCATCTGAAGGCAGGCCGTTTGTGAGTTGATGCCACGTGTCGCCGCCATCGGTGGATTTGTAGAGCCCGCCGCCGGGCATGTTCGACGGAGCATACACGCCCCAGGGCGGCCGCCGCGTGGCCCACAGAGACGCATAGACCGTTGCCGGATGCTCCGGGTCGAGCGCCAGGTCCACGGCGCCTACATTATCCGGGTCCTTCGCCGACGCAAGGACCTTTTTCCAGTGAACTCCGCCATCCGTCGACCGGAAAACGCCACGCTCCGGATTCGCTTTATACACATGGCCAAGCGCCGCAACATACACGCGATCCGGGTCAGCGGGATCGATGACGATCTTGCTGATCTGGCGCGTTTCCGCCAGTCCGATGAAGTGCCACGTTTTCCCTGCGTCGGTGGATTTGAATAGTCCGATCCCGTAAGAGTGCTGGCTGCGGATATCCGGCTCACCAGTGCCAACATAAACAATGTCGGGATTCGACGGGGCGACCGCAATCGCGCCGATCGAGCCAATCGGGATGCCGGTTTTCGGATCGTCGGCGATCGGGAACCAGGTGCGGCCGGAGTTCTCGGTCTTCCACACGCCTCCGCCGGCGGAGCCCATGTAGAACGTATCGGGCTGGGCGGCATTGCCGGCAACCGCATAGGTGCGCCCTCCGCGCATCGGCCCCACATCGCGCCAGTGCAGGCCTGACAGCATCTCGGCAGGGAATTGCTGGGTTGATCCCGGGATTGCGAAAAGCAGTGCGAAAGAAGCGGCACAAATATGGCGTACTGCGTCCATCAGAACGCTCCGATATGTCAGGATTTTGTACGGCTGGAGAAGCTTTGGCTTGCATTGGATTGTAACGGATGCGCACAAGCACGACTCCCTCAGCGGCAGGCGGCCAACGAGGAACGTTGCCAACAAGACCAGCGTGACTGTGGTGATGCCCGCCAGGTCTATAGAGACTTGACTGCAATCAAGACGCTGCTATCCTTACGCGAGATGAATACTCCTCTGGCCTGGTTCGATTCGGATCGATCTGCCGAAATGAGGTATCGATAACGATGTAACCGGGCCCCCAACCTCCCCAATTCCTTCCCATATCTTCGGCCTTCGTTCTGGGTCGAGAACTCGCGCCTGACCAGTCGCTGCAAGCGCAAACGGCGATTTCCGTTCAGCCCTTTCCTGAATTCCTGATTCGCAGCTGCATTTTCCTTGCCTTGGAGATCTCATGTTCTCGCGAAGCGCTTTTCTGCGGCAGAGTGCCGTTAAATGCCTGTCCTTCCTTATCTACATTCTCGTTCCGGTCGTCTTTCCTGGGGCCGCGTGCAAGCTTCAGGCACAGAGCGTGCTCACGCCAGAGCAGTCAGGCTCCCTGCAAAGTCCGCTGCTTCCCTCGCAGGCGCCTGCCATGCAGCCTCATGGTGTGATGGTTAGACAGTTGAATCCTCCCAACTCCTCCAGTGCTATCCGAAGCTCTTCCATCCCATCAGGATGCGCTCCGCCCATTTATTACAAAGGTCCGGTGATTTCAAATGTGCAGGTTGTGCCGGTGTTTTGGGGCTCCTATCTGAATCCTCAAATCACGGCGAATATCGACCAGTTCTATTCCGATGTGGTTGTTAGTGACTGGTACGACCTTCTCAGCGAATACGCGAGCGTGGGAGGGACAAGCCAATCGATCGGCAGAGGCACGGCTCTGCCAGCGATCACAATCACGCCCTCACGGTGCGCGTCGTCTTCAAGCTGCACCCTCACCGATGCCCAGCTTCAGACCGAACTCAACAATCAGATCCAAAGTGGCGTCTTGCCGCTTCCCCAGCAAGACAGCACAGGCAATGCCAAAACCCTTTATATGGTGTACTTCCCTCCCAACGTGACTTTGACCTCTGGGACGGACGTAAGCTGTCAGACCTTCTGCGCGTATCACAGCACCGCAACCCTGGGCAGCAGCGGCACCCCCTTGCTCTACGGAGCCATCATGGACACGTTCACGGCCGCGTGCAATCAAGGATGTGGCAGCAACGCAACACCGCTTGAAAACGAGACGAGTGTTTCGTCACACGAACTCGCTGAAGCGGTCACGGATGCAGATGTGGGACTCGCTACGACCTATGCGGCCCCGCTAGCGTGGTACGACCAATCGTGCGGCGAGATCGGTGATCTTTGCAACGCTCAGGCATCCACAATCACCGTTGGCGGGAGAAACTGGGTTGTGCAGCAAATGTGGTCGAACGGGCTGAATGCCTGCGTTGGAGTCGGATTACATCCGAATTACGTGGTTGCGGCATCTCCGACCACCCCGGCAGGCACGCCATTCAACTTCACGGTCACCATAAAGAATCCATCAGGCAATAAAGGCACTGATATTGCGTACGTGGGAACCGCACACTTCACCAGCAGCGATCCCGGCGCGGTTCTTCCTGCCGATTTTGCCTACATAACTGGAGATCAGGGCACCTCCATCTTCACTGCAACGCTGAATAGTTCCGGTTCGCAGACGATTACAGCAACAGATACCCTGAACGGCAGCATCGTTGGAACCAGCGGCCCGATCACCGTGAGTGCGGTTGTGGCGGGTGCGCCGATCATCGGATTGGCCTCGGCGGGCGACACGCAGGCCACGGTGAGCTTTACCGCTCCCTCATTCAACGGGGGCGCGACGATTACCGCTTATACGGCTGCGTCCTCCCCGGGCGGACTGACCGGAACCTGCGCAGCCTCTCCCTGTACAGTGACTGGGCTGACGAACGGCATTGCATATACCTTCACAGTGACGGCCATCAACTCCGCCGGCACAGGCCCCGCCTCGGCTGCCTCGAATTCCGTGACCCCACAGGCCAGCCAGACGATTACTTTCAACAATCCTGGCGCACAGGTCTTCGGAACCTCGCCTGCCTTGGCAGCAACGGCAAGCTCCAGCCTGCCTGTGGCTTTTAGTTCAGCCACCCCGGCTGTATGCACCGTCACCTCATCTGGCACGCTGAGTTTCGTTCGAACCGGGGCTTGCACCATCAATGCAAACCAGGCCGGTAACAACGCATATGCAGCTGCGCCACAGGTGTCCCAATCGTTCACCGTGAACAAGGGAACCGCGACCGTGACGCTGAGCAGTCTGAACCAGACATACACGGGAACTCCCCTGGCAGCGACTGCAGCGACGAACCCGGCCGGGCTGACGGTGAATCTGACCTACAACGGTTCGACGACGGTGCCGATCCCAGCAAACACTTACGCCGTCGTGGCTACGATCAGCGACGCAAACTATCAGGGCTCGGCCACCGCCACGCTGGTGATTGGCAAGGCCACGCCGACAGTAAATTGGACGGGGCCGGGATCGATCGCCTTCGGGACAGCGCTTTCGGCGGCGCAGCTGAATGCAGCCGCTTCAGTCCCAGGCAGCTTCACCTACACTCCGGCATCCGGTACGGTGCTGAGCTCCGGAACGCACACTCTGATGGCAAGCTTCACGCCCGCAGACACGACCGACTACAACTCTCCGCAACCGGTCACCGTGAGTATCACCGTAACGCAAGCCATGCCGACGCTAAGCTGGACAGTGCCCGCTTCGATCAGTTACGGGACGCTGCTTTCGGCATCGCAGCTTAATGCGACGGCTTCAGTTCCCGGAACCTTTAACTACTCTCCTCCGCTTGGCACTCTGCTAAGCTCCGGAACGCACACTCTGGCTGCATACTTCGCTCCCGCAGACACGACCGACTACAGCAGTCCCCAGCCTGCAACTGTCGCGATCACAGTGACTCAGGCCGCCCTGAACATCACAGCGAACAATGCCTCTCGAACCTATGGCACCGCCAACCCGTCCTTTTCCGGTGCTGTCACTGGCGCTGTCAACGGAGATGCATTCTCCGAGGCCTTCTCCACCGCCGCAACGATCAACTCGAACGCTGGAACCTACTCAATCGTGCCTAGCGTAATTGGCGCGAACCTCGCCGATTATGCCGTTTCGATCCAGAACGGAACACTCTCCATCGCGCAAGCGGGAACTACTACCTCACTCAGCGTGAGCAGTGCTTCGATCACACCGGGCCAGAGCGCGACTCTCACCGCGCAGGTTGTGTCCACTACAAGCGGAACGCCAACCGGCTCGGTTAGCTTTTACGATGGCACTACGTTGCTCGGAACCCTGAACCTGACCGCCGGCTCTGCGGCATTCAATGCTCCGTCGCTCGCTGCCGGGGTCACGCATACGCTCACGGCTGTCTATGGCGGCGACGTCAACTTCCTTGCCAGCAGCACGTCGGCGGCGACATCGGTTGCCGTTGCGCCGTTGGACTTTACCCTCACGCTGGCCGGCGCAGCGAACCAGACCGTCATGCCCGGCGGGGCAGTCACCTATCAGGTCGTCGTCGATCCGCTCTACGGGAGCTACGCGGGTCCGGTGAGATTTGCTGTTAGCGGATTGCCAATCGGAGCCACCGCCAGCTTCACCCCCTCGACCATCGCAGCCACCGGCGGCCAGCAAACCGTGGCGCTGACCATTCAGACCGCGAACGTCGCATCCCTGCATGGCGCTCCGTCGATCGGAGGCAAACTAGCTCCGCTCTCCCTCGCGCTGCTGCTTCTGCCCCTGGCGGGAAGACGGCGACGCCGGTTCGCACGCCTGCTCGCTTTGCTGTTCCTGCTTGGAGGCGTCGTCGCGACAGCTACGCTTACGGGCTGCGGTGGAAGATCCTTACCGCCGCCACAGAGCTATGACGTCACCATTACCGCCTCGGCAGGGAATCTGCTGCACTCGACGACCGTCACAGTTGAAGTTCAGTGAGAAGGTACTGTGCGGCTGAGATTCTGGGGTCGTATTGAATCGTAAGGGGTAAGGACCGGCGCCCATGGGTTTAGAGACTCTGAGGCGCCGGTGCAGTCTAAACTTGCCTTATCCGGTTTGCTGCGAGTGTCCATGGCGCGATTCGAACTCCCCCTGCGTGCTTGGGCTGGCGGAAGGTAGACCGCAGTTTCCCCCATTACGTGTTCTGATGAGAAATCCGACGACGTTCGATTCCCTGGCACGACGGGTGATGCAATGCATCCTGGCCGTGATACTGTGCGCTGCCGGAGCGCCGGCGCAGACACCGAACGGCACATTGCGCGGCATCGTCCAGGACGCCCGCGGCGCCCGCGTTATTTCAGCGAATGTCGTTCTTCATCTGGGGGCAACTTCGCAGATACGGAATGCAGCCTCCGATGACCGCGGCGAATTTCGCATCGAAGGGCTCGCTCCCGGGACATGGGAGATTACGGTTTCGGCCCGTGGATTTGCTGAAGGCAAGGCCGACTTGCAGATTGCCGTGAGCGAAACTCGTGATGTGGTGGTGACGATGAAACCCGCTGCGGTCGCCGTGTCAGTGAGCGTCGAAGCGCGCGGATCTTCAATCTTCGCTCAGCCTATGGACGTTGCCAGCCAGGTTCATCAGGGAGTCGTCACCAGGCAGGATCTGGAAGGGCTGCCGCTGGCAGGGCGAAGCTTTGCGAACATCGCGTATCTTGTGCCGGGCACTGAACCCGTGGAACCTTCCGATCCCACCAAGGCCCGCATTACGGCCGTTTCCACTGGAGGCAGTTCCGGGCTGAACAACGAGCTATCCGTCGATGGCGCCGACAACTCCGACGATTACATCGGCGGATTTCTCCAGAGCTTCTCGCCATCTGCGATCCAGGAATTCTCCATGCGCACAGCCCAGCAAGACGCTGACACCGGAGGAACCACCGCCGGCTCCGTGGTGATCACGACGCGCAGCGGAACAAACCATTGGCACGGGGAGGCGGCGTTCTATGAGCGGGCAGCAGCACTGAATGCGCGCTTTCCCATCGAAAATCCGGCGCCCGGCCCGAAACAGCCTTTTTCCCGGCAGAACTATGCTGCGACGCTGGGCGGGCCGGTCAAACGGAATCGGCTGTGGTCTTTTGTCTCATATGAGCAGGTGCACGAAGATGCGAGCATCGCGTACAGTCCTGCCAGCCTGCGGCAGTTCGATGCGCTGGCGTCGTTGGCAGCTGGGGGTCTGATTCCCGGCGTCAATTCAATCGCCGTGCCCAATGTCGTTCCCATTCCATTCCGCGACTCCCTCGGCTCGGAGCGTCTCGATTGGACGCAGTCATCCCGCTCAGCGTGGTTCCTGCGTGGCTCGGTCGATTCGTACTTGACGCGCAACGGCCTGGTCCAGCAGGGAACGTTGCCTTCCACCGGCCTGCTGACGCACAACAACTATTTCAATGTGGTCGCCGGGAACCAGTACGTACTTTCGCCCGCGTGGCTGGTCGAGAGTGTGTTCGCCGCGGGTGGTTTGCATCTGACCGAGAGGCGCAATTCCAGTCTCGGGTTTGCACTGGCGTTCCCTTTTAGTTCGACGGCGCTCACCGTCTCTGGATTCGAGACATTCGGAGACAACCAGTTTGCGACGCCCATCACTTTCTTCCCTTCCGCTCGGGATCAGCAAAAATACCAGTTTCGGTCTGACGTCAGCGGAGCGCTGGCTGCCCACGCGCTAAAGTTTGGGGTGAACCTGATTCATGAGCCCGTGCTCAGCGGCGCGTTTCCGGGCAACACAGAAACGCTCTACACCTTTCCGCAGAATCCGACCTTTTACGTGGCCGATCCCGCGCAGTTCGCGTCCGATTGGGCGACCGGTGGTTCGACATCCACGCTCGGCGGAGATTTTTCCCAGAACATTCAGCGCCTGGCCTTGTACGCGCAGGACGCATGGCGCGTAACGCGTCGCCTGACACTGAATTACGGGCTGCGCTGGTCGGCAACAAGGGGTCTTTTCATCGCCTCCGGCCGTACCCAGGCGCAGAATCCCGGCCTCCTTACTCTGCAGGCTTTGCAGATACCTCTGGTGCCGGCCGTGCCGCACGACGATCGCCGGCAATTTGCGCCGCGTCTCGGCATCGCATGGTCACCGGGAGTGCGCGGAAACACGGTGGTGCGCGCGGGGTTCGGCCTTTTCTATAACGACCTTGCGCAGAATGGCTGGGTGACCGCATTTCAGGCGGTACATGCGGCACCCGGACCGTGCGACGATCCAGTCGAGAGTCCCGGCGGGGCCGAGAATGCGGGATGCGTGCGCGGCGACTCGGCAGGCGGAGCTGCCAACCTGATCGACTCCCATTACCGCACGCCTTACGCGTTGCATGTCTCTGCGGGCGTTCAACGGGCCATTGGAGAACACTGGCTGGTGAGCGCCGACTACAACCATGAGCAGGGAAACCACGGCTATCGCGCCTACAGTTACACCGGCGGCGCGAACCTCTTCACCCCGTTGCTGCCCGCGAATGATCCCGCACAGGCCGAAGTCGTTCCTGACGTGAATGTCTTCCACTCGGACAGCCGTTCCAGCTACAACGCCCTCATGTTGCACATCGAGGTCGACGTGGCTAACCGCCTCACCCTGGTGACCAACTATACATTTTCGAAGGCACAGACCTGGGGATGCGTCCTCGGTGAGTTGTTCGATTACGTTAACGGCGTCTGTGATCCGCTTCATCCTTTCGCGCAGGGTGACTATGGACCGTCGGGCGAAGATGTCCGGCACCGTGCTGTTCTCGCCGGTACCTGGCGCGTGCCCGGCAAGGTCGAATTGAGCACGTTGACGCAGGCGGAGAGCGCACGCCCTTTCACGATCACCACTGCGGATGGCTCCGGACGCATTGCGATCAACGGCGTGGCGACCGGTCTGGACCAGTTTCGCGGTAGACCGTACATCCAGGCCGATCTGCGCGCCAGCCGTCCTGTCACTCTCTCTGAGCACTGGACCATTACGCCTTTTGCTGAGTTCTTCAACATCTTCAATCGGAACAATCCAGGCGCGAATTACGTGACCAACATCGCAGCTCTGCCGGTTCCAGCGGCTGAGGCACAAGCCGGAAACGTCGCTGACATCTGCACCAGTGCCGACTGCACGACCACCGAGCCCATCAAGAGTCCCAATCAATTGCGCGTTCCCGGGGGCGCGCTTGGAGACTTTTTCGGCCCAGGCACGACCGTCGGCATTCCCTTTGCAACGCAAGTGGGCGTGCGAGTTAGCTTCTGAAAGTGCGCCGGTCATCGAGATCTCAGCAAGGGTGAGAAGAGCTTTGAGCAGGGCATAAGATGAAACGAATTCTTCTCTCTATTCCTCACATGAGCGGTGCTGAAACGGCCTATGTGCAGCAAGCGTTCGACTCAAACTGGTTGTCCACGGCGGGTCCGAACCTCTCCGCTTTTGAGGTGGAATTCGGGAACTATGTCGGCCTGCCCGCCGTGGCCCTGGCCAGTGGAACGGCGGCGATTCATCTCGGACTTCGACTTCTTGGCGTCGGTCAGGGCGACAAGGTTTTTTGTTCCACGCTAACCTTCGCTGCCAGCGCCAATCCCATCCGATATTTGGGTGCCGATCCAGTCTTCGTCGACAGCAACTACGAGACATGGAATATGGATCCGAGTCTGGTCGCTGAGGCGCTTCGACGCAGCGCAAGCGGCAAGCTGCCCAAAGCTGTGGTTGTGGTCGATCTATACGGTCAGTGCGCTGATCTTGAACCCATCCGTGAAATCTGCGGCCAATATGGTGTGCCGATCCTCGAAGATGCGGCAGAAGCCCTGGGAGCCAATTATCGAGGCAAGCCTGCTGGAACGCTGGGAGACGTTGGCGTTTTCTCCTTCAACGGAAACAAGATCATCACGACGACCGGCGGGGGCATGCTGGTCTCCGCGCGTGCGGCATGGGTCAACAAGGCGCGGTTCTGGTCGCAGCAGGCGCGGGATCCAGGCCTTGCATATCAGCATTCCGAGATCGGCTACAACTACAGCATGAGCAACGTGCTGGCCGGAATCGGCCGCGGTCAACTGGCGATTCTTGACCTGCGCGTGCGGCAGCGTCGTGCAATCGCTTTTCGTTACCGGCGGGCGTTCGAGGATCTGCCGGGGATCAAGCCGATGCCGCAGGCCTCCTACGGATTGCACACGAACTGGCTAAGTTGCTTTCTCGTGGAAGAGACCGAATTTGGGGTTTCTCGAGATGCTCTCATTGCTACCCTTGACGATGCGAACGTCGAGTCTCGCCCGGTGTGGAAGCCGATGCATCTGCAACCGCTCTATCGCGATTGTGAATGTTATGGCGGGTCGGTGGCAGCGGACCTGTTTCGAAAGGGAATCTGCCTTCCAAGTTCCAGCAGCCTTTCGTTAGAAGATCAGCTGCGTGTGATCAACGCGGTTCGGATGTTGGTTGGAGCGTCTCCGCTGAATCAGCTGGCTGATGCAGAATGTGCGCCCTGATCGAGCGAGAGATGCGTTTGTCTTTCCCGACCGTTTCGACCACGATTCCCTTTTTGGGGGCTCGGCCGGTCCTTGTTGCAACACTCCGCCAGATCCGGTGTTTCCTTGTGTACAGCCTGTTGACCGGTAGCACTCTGCCGTTGGCAGATGAAGCTGAACGGCGATAGGATTGCGCCTGAAGTCTCAGGGCCGGTATTGAATTCAAACAGGACCGAAAGGAGATTGTGCAAATGAATCTCAATTGGCTTCGTATTGCGGGTTTCACCGGATGCGCGGCATTCACACTGCTTGCTCTCCCTCGCTTACACGCCGCATCCCCGGGGGCTCTCCAGCAAGGCTACTATGGTCAGGATCGCGACTGGGATAGACCGCGGGAAGAGTGGAACGACGTTCAGCGTCGCGGCTTTCGTGACGGAATTGAGGGCGCTCGTCGCGACGTCGAAAACCACCGCCAGCCTGACGTCAATCGGCGCAAGGAGTACCGGGAGGCCGACGATGTGCCTCCACAGATGCGTGACGCCTACCGCGACGCATTCCGCCGCGGTTATGATGTCGGCATATCGCACTACATGGGTGCCCCGGGCGCGCAAATGTATTCCGGGCGTCCCGCGGAGGCGGCGCCGGAGTGGTTCAATGATGCGCAACGCCGCGGCTTTCAGGCCGGAATGGCCGGCGCACAAGATGATTACCAGGACCGTCGCCAACTCGACGTGAACAACCGCCGGGAATACCAAAGACCCGACATGCCGCCCGAACTCTGGGGCGCTTACCGCGAAGGTTTTCGTCGCGGGTACCAGGTCAGTGCGTCGCATCTGATGGGAACACCGCTCCCGGCTGCGATGCCATGGGACTACGTGCCGCCGGAGTACAACGAATTCCAACGTCGCGGTTTTCAGGACGGCCTGACCGGCGCACAGAAAGACTACGGGCATCACCGTCAGCCCAATGTGAACGACCGTAAAGAGTATCGTGATCCGGATAACATTCCTCCCGATATGAGAGAGGCGTATCGCGAGGGATTCCGGCGCGGATATGACGTGGGCTGGGACCACATCATGGGCAGGGATCACGACCGCTACTAGCAGAGTCAACGGGCAATACCCGGCAGGTCATCTGCCGGGTATTTTGTGTTCAGCTCCGATCAAAGCCATAGAAGTTACGCCTTGGGGACTGTCGCCTTCAGGCGAGAGCGGAAAAGGCGTGGGGTGCGAAGGGTCGCTCGCTTTGTGTTAGTTGAGCGGCACCTGTATGCTTGCCGCAAATGAGCGAACGATATAGGAAAAACAGCGGTTGCGTTTTCACGCTGAAGTATCACATTGTCTGGTGTCCCAAATATCGACGCTCTGTGCT
>DATFSO010000115.1:0-2896 GCA_035262585.1 Occallatibacter sp.
TTTCCGGCACGCTGACATGGCTGCCGGGGGCAAAGGCGCGCCTCTGGTTCCCTTCCTCGATTACTTGGTCTATCGCGATAAGACGATCGGACGCATCGTGCAAAACATCGGCGGCATCGGCAACCTGACTGCGATTCCGGCCGGTGCAAGACCAAGCCAGGTCATCGCCTTTGACACCGGGCCAGGAAACATGGTGATGGATGCATTGGCGGAGCGGCTGTTCGACCAACCTTACGATCGTGATGGGAAGATTGCAGCCTCCGGCGTAGTTCTCGAAACCGTCGTCGCCCGGTTGCTGCGAAAACCTTTCTTCCAGCGCAAGCCTCCAAAAACGGCTGGACGCGAAGAGTTCGGGCACGAGTTCGTCGCGGAGTTTTTGCGCCTCTGCGGGCGAGCAACGAAAGCCGACACTGTCGCTACCGCGACCGCGCTCACGGCAGAATCCATCGGTCGCGCGCTCCCAGGATTCGTCCTCGGTAAGGCGAAAGACTATCGCGAATTTGTGGTGGCCGGTGGCGGCGCCCGCAATCCGACGTTGCTCGCCATGTTGGCCAATACGCTCAAACCGCTGGGGCTTGCCCTGCGCTCGTCCGACGAGTTCGGAGTGCCTGTTGAAGCCAAGGAAGCGGTCGCCTTCGCGCTGATGGCCTATCAGACATGGAACCGCAGACCGTCGAGCCTGTCTTCCGCCACCGGCGCGAAGCGCTCGTCAGTGCTGGGCAAGATTTCGTATCCTTAAGGGACACCATGGCCGTTTACATCTCACTCATTCGCGGAATTAATGTCGGCGGGCACAAGCTCGTGAAGATGGATCAACTGCGGGCCGCGCTCGAAAAGCTCGGCTTTCAGAAGGTACAAACCTACATCCAGAGCGGAAACATCGTTTTTCAATTGCCCAAGCAGTCAGCTTCTACGATTTCAAAGAAAATCGAAGATGCCATCGGGAAGGAGTTTGGCCATTCGGCGGCGGTTATCACCCTGACTGCGGACGAAGTGAAGGCAGCCCTCGAAGGCAATCCCTTTCTCAAGAAAAAGGGCATCGACATCACAAAACTTCACGTCCTGTTCCTGTCCGGCCGGCCTGAGGCCGCCGACGTTAAAAAGCTTACCGCCATTCCCAGCCGCAACGATCAGTTCGAATGGCGCGACGAGTGCATCTATCTTTACCTTCCCAACGGCGCAGGCGAAAGCAAACTGGCCGTTGCTCCCTTCGACAGACTGCTGTCCGTCCAGGCCACGGCCCGCAACTGGAATACGGTCAACCGCCTGCACCAGATGGCGCAGGACTGCGGATGACGCATACGCGGCAAATCCAGGTTCTGATGCTGGCCCTGACCCTACCTTTACTCTCTTGCGCCGGTCGGCCGGATCCCAACACCCTGGTCATGATCATTGAATCCAGCCCCACCAACCTCGATCCTCGCGTGGGGCTCGATGGCCAGTCCGAGCGGATCGATGAGCTGATCTTTGACTATCTCGTGCGGCGTGACGGGCACTTCAACATGAAGCCGGAGCTCGCGGAGAGCTGGGATATCCCCGATCCCCGGACTTACGTCTTTCACCTCCATCATGGAGCCAAATTCCACAACGGCCAGCCCCTGACCGCTCGCGACGTAAAGTGGACTTTCGACTCCGTCATGCAGGGCAAGGTTCGCACCACGAAGGCTGCCGTCTACCGGCCTGTGGATCACATCGACGCGCCCGATGACTACACGGTGGTCTTCCATCTCAAGGAACCCTTCGCCACTCTGTTATGGAATCTGTCCGATGGCTCCGTCGGGATAGTGCCCTACGGCAGCACCGGCGAAGTGAGCCGGCATCCGATTGGCTCCGGCCCGTTCCGCTTCATCAGCGCGGAGCAGGACAAAGAGGTCATTCTCGAGCGCAACAACGACTACTGGGGCGAGAAGGCAAACCTGCCGCGCGTGCGCTTCGCCGTCGTTCCTGACGACACCACGCGCGCTCTCGAACTGCGCAAGGGAAGTGCCGACGTGGTCAGTAATGCCCTGCCCTTCGACACAGTGGTCGCCCTGGAACGCGAGAAGCATCTGACCATCTTGCGCGGCCCGGGCACGATGCTGAGCTACCTGGCCTTCAACCTGCGTGATCCCATTCTCAAGGATGTGCGCGTTCGCCAGGCCCTGGCCTATGCAATTGATCGCCGCCCGATTCTCCGATATCTCGGCCGCGGATTCCAGCGTCCCGCCTACAGCGTTCTCCCGCCAGAGAGCTGGGCATACTACGGTGATGTCCCCCGCTACGACTACAATCCGGAAAAAGCGCGCCAACTGCTCGAACAGGCCGGATATCCCCTCATCGACGGCACCCGCTTTCACCTCACGATGAAGACTTCAACTGAAGGCAGCACTCGCCTTCTGGCCGCGGTCCTTCAACAGCAACTGAGCGATGTCGGCATCACCCTCGATATCCGTACCTTCGAATTCGCCACCTTCTTTTCCGATGTCACTCACGGCGCCTTTCAGCTCTATTCCCTGCGCTGGATCGGCGGCAACGAGGATCCCGACATCTTCGAATATGCGTTCCACTCTGCTAAGTTCACGCCCAACGGTGCCAACCGGAGCTTCTACTCCAATCCCGAGCTGGATGCGCTCATCAACCAGGCGCGCAGCCAACTTGATCAGAACGTGCGCAAGCAGCTTTATGCGCAGGTGCAGCAGATTCTGGCGGAAGATCTGCCTTACATCAGCCTCTGGTACTACGACAATGTGGTCGTTCACACACGCCGGGTTACAGGCATCGAACTCAATCCCTCGGGAAACTACGACTTCCTGAAGACCGCCGCGCTCAACCCATAGCTCAACCCATAAAAGACGCTTGCGGGCTGCGTGTTACCATCAAAGTTCGCACCCGATACGCCTTTTCAAGGAGTCGCTTT
>DATFSO010000116.1:0-11290 GCA_035262585.1 Occallatibacter sp.
AGCACCTCTTGTATCTTCATCGTCCGCTCCATAGCGGCCTTCGAGTAACAAACCATGCCTTCGATGGTCTCTTACTCTCACCGCCTGCAAAGCGGACATATCACGTGCTAATTAGACCGGACATTTGATGTGCTAACGACAGGAACTTCAGGTTAGGTTGGTCAAGTCGGTCAATAGCTGTTAACCTCTCAAAAACCTGATGACAACACAGGATTTGGTCGAGCGGCTAACACAGCACAAAGCCCTCGGTGCGGCGCCCCGGGAGGAACTGGTGTGGCTGGCCACACACGGCACCCTTCGGCATCTGAACTCGGGCGACGTCCTGACGCCCAAGGGCATGCCGGTCGCAGGCTTGTTCGTTTTACTCTCGGGTCGTATCGCGATCTTTGTGGATCGCGGCGCCGGTTTGAACAAGATCATGGAATGGCGTGAAGGCGACGTTACAGGCATGTTGCCGTACTCTCGCCTGGTCAGCCCGCCGGGCGATTCAGCCGCCCAGGAACCGACGGAAATCCTCGCAGTGGCTCGCGAGCTGATGCCCGACATCATCCACGAGTGCCATGAGGTCACGTCTATCCTCGTCCGCATTATGGTTGATCGCGCGCGTGCTTTTACTTCCAGCGGCTTGCACGACGAGAAGATGGTTTCCCTAGGTAAATTGTCGGCCGGATTGGCACACGAACTGAACAACCCTGCTTCGGCAATCGAGCGCTGCGCTGCTCTCCTCGAAGACCGACTGGAAGAAGCCGAAGAGGCGACGAGAGCCCTCAGTGCAACCCGACTGTCGGATGCACAGCTCGCCGCCGTCGATGCCGTTCGCACATCGTGCCTCTCCAAGCGCGTGCAGGGCGTACGCTCTCCCATCGAGCAGGCCGAACGGGAAGAGGCGCTTGCCGACTGGCTTGCCGATCATGGCTGTAACGTTGACGCCGCCGAAGCGCTGGCGGAGACGCCGATAACCCTTGTGTCGCTCGACTCCATCGCCCACTCTGTTGAGGGCCCGGCGCTGAGCGCCGTACTCAGCTGGGCAGCCGCTGGATGTTCCGTCCGCAACCTCGCGTCCGAGATTCAGGAAGCCGCGCTGCGAATCTCCGGGTTGGTGGTGGCAATTAAAGGATTCACCCACATGGACCAAGCGATGGTCGCAGAATCGCTAGACCTCGAGGTGAGTTTAAGCAACACCATCGCCGTGCTTAGGTCTAAGGCGCGGGCAAAATCCGTTGCCGTAGCGATTGCGGTCGATCCCAACCTTCCGCGTGTACGCGGGTTCATTGGCGAACTGAACCAGGTGTGGGCGAACCTTATCGACAATGCGCTGGATGCCGTTCCAGAATCGGGCCGCATTGACATTACGGCACATCGCGAGCGGCACAGTGTCGTTGTCAGCGTCATCGACAATGGCAGTGGTATTCCCGCGGAGGTTCGTGACCGTATCTTCGAGCCGTTCTTCACACGAAGCCAATGGGACAAGGCACAGGACTGGGGCTGGACATCGTTCGGCGCCTCATCCGGCACAACGAGGCGGAAATCTCTGTGGAATCCGAACCCGGACGCACGGAATTTCGTGTGGTCTTGCCCCTCGCCGACCCTGATGCTACCTCAGGAGCGCAATGAACAAGCCCGTTCTGCTTGTGGTGGACGATGATCCTCAAGTTCTGGCAGCGGTGCGACGCGACCTCCGCTCACGCTACCGTGAACACTACACCGTCATGAGCGCATCCTCTGGACAGGAGGCCTTGGACACGGCCCGGGAGTTGAAAAGCCGCGGGGATTCACTGTCCATGATTATCAGCGACCAGCGCATGCCTGGAATGCCGGGTGGCGAAGTTCTGGCTCGGTCGCGAGAGTTCTATCCACTGGCGCGGCGTGTCTTGCTCACAGCGTACTCCGACATTGAAGCTGCCGTGAAAGCCATCAACGAAGCGCATCTCGACTACTATCTGTCAAAACCATGGGATCCGCCTGAGGAGTGTCTGTTTCCCGCGATTGACGATTTGCTCGATGCCTGGCAGGTGGAGTGTTTGCCCGAGGCCAAAGGGTTGCGCATGGTGGGCCATCAATGGTCGCCGCGCTCGCACACGATCAAGGACTTTCTGGCCAGCAACCTCATTCCTTATCGCTGGCTGGACATCAACCGAGACGCCGAAGCGCTCACCCTGTTGGATGCGGCCGGTGTCAATGCTGACGAGCTGCCGGCACTGTTCTTCGACGATGGCTCTCCGGTTCTGCGGAATCCCGAGCCGCGCCAGTTGGCAGAGCGTCTCGGTCGCTCGCTGTCGGCTGCCCACGAAGTTTACGACCTGGTGATAGTCGGAGCCGGTCCGGCTGGCCTGGCGGCTGCAGTGTATGGCGCGTCGGAAGGCTTGCGCACTTTGCTGCTTGATGGGCACGCACCGGGCGGACAAGCGGGTACCAGTTCGCGGATTGAAAACTACCTCGGATTTCCGTCTGGCGTAAGCGGTCGAGATCTGACCAGTCGCGCCGTGACCCAGGCGCAACGGCTGGGCGCGGAAGTTTTGGTGCCACTCGAAGTAATCGGAGTCAGCTTTGATGCGGGCTACAAACGCCTGCAACTTGCGGATGGGCGTGAGATCGTCACGCGTGCGATGCTGGCTGCTACTGGCATGGCCTACCGCGAGCACCCGGCAGAGGGCATTGTCGAGCACACCGGCGCGGGAGTTTACTACGGCGCTGCCACCACCGAAGCACCGGTATGCACAGGCAAACGCGTCTTCGTCATCGGGGGCGGCAACTCAGCGGGACAGGGCGCAATCTATCTGGCACGTTACGCCGAAGAAGTCCAAATCGTAATACGCCGCGAAGGATTGCAGGGCACCATGTCGCAATACCTCATTGACCAAATCAGCAAAACGGCGAACATACGTTTGCGGCCGTGCGCGCAACTCCAGCGTGTCGAAGGCGACGGCCTTGTGGAACGCGTTGCGCTGACTTCGATTGGCGGTGGAGCGTGCCACATGGAAAAGGCTGACGCGGTATTTGTATTCATTGGCACTCATCCACGCAGTGACTGGCTGCCTGACGAAGTCCTTCGCAACACCAAGGGATTCGTGCTCACGGGCCGAGACCTGATGGCGGATGCCGGATACGCTCGAGTCTGGAAGGAGCGCCGCGAACCACTGCCGCTTGAAACCAGCGTGCCCGGCGTGTTCGCCGCCGGCGATGTGCGAGCCGGGGCCATGAATCGCGTGGCGTCAGCTGTGGGCGAGGGATCGATGGTGGTACGACTCATGCACGAATACCTTGCGCTGACCTGAATATAAGACGGACTCCCTGCATTGTACTGACGGGACGAAAGATGAAAGCTCAGGGCCGGGTGCTCTACACTGGTTCGTTTTGGCTTGTGTGGGTTCTTTCGTCGCGAGTACCAAAAGACCGATGTAGCTCAAACGCTTCTGCTAGCCGTTCGGTATCAGTACGATCTTACCGATCACGCCTCCGCTTCCCAGTAATTCGTGTGCGTGCCGTGCTTGGCAGAGCGGCAACCGTTGCGCGATCAGCGGCTTTATCTTCTTTTGCTGCAGTAGGTCGAACAGTGTGAGCAGGTCGTGGCGGAACCACGCGGGCTTCAGCCGCATCAGCCACTGGATACTGTAAGGCACCATGCTTTTGCGGCCCGGTAGGAACCGGTTCCGGAGGATGTACCACCCCAAGATCGCGGATTCGCGAATCGGATGCCGTTCGTTAGGTGCACCCGAAGCCATCCTTCCTCCGTGAAGCTTGGACTGGAATCCGTAGACCACCACCCGGCCACCTTCGCGGAGCGCTTTGCGCGAGCGCCATAGATTGTCCCCGCCGATGCCGTCGAAAACAGCATCCACACCGTCCCCTGTGAGGTGGTGGATTTCCTGGACGAAGTCACAATTGCCGTAGTCGATGGGAATAGCGCCTAGCTCCTTAACTACCTCCGCCGCCTGCGCCGAACACGTTCCGTACATTTCCACTTTGGCGAGCTGCCCCAATTGCAGGAGCGCAGTGCCGACGCCGCCTGAAGCGCCGTGAATCAGCACGCGTTGCCCCGGCTTTACCTTCGCTGAACGATCCAACATCTGGTATGCCGTGATGTAGTTCAAGACGACAGCGACGGCTTCTGAAGGGTCCAAACCTGCGGGCACTGGAACGAACTTGCGTTGCGGCAAGCAAACATATTGTGCATAACAGCCGCTGATCGGCATGGCTGCAACTGTCTGGCCTAGTTCGAAACCAGAGACGCCTTCGCCGATCTGATCCACAACGCCGACCAGGTCCCAACCCGGCGTATAGGGTACGCGTGGTGTTTCCGGATGAACGCCCTCGCGCGCCAGTACATCAGGCAAGCTCACGCCCGCGGCCAGCACCTTCACCCGCACTTCGCCAAACATTGGCCCAGGGCATTCCTCGTCGACGATAGTGATCACCTCAGGTCCGCCGTAACGCGTGACGACGATTCGCGTGTATTTCATAAATCTTTCTCCCTTCTTGGCACAGAGACGGGGCGCTTGATGACCCAAAGGGTGAGCCCCACAACGAGACATGCCGCGTAGCATGCGCAAAAAGGCACCTTCGCTCAGTGACGGCCGTCACAGGCCATTGTTCAAAGCAGTACGAAGCGAACATCTGTAAAGGCAGAGCCAGGGTCGCGACCGCGTTCTTCGGTTGAAAAGCCAAGTTAAAGCAGTACAAACCATTGCCACCATCAAAGGCGATGACACTCTTGGAGTTGGCTGCGTCGAGCGTGCCATTGCCTAACACATGAGCATAGGCATAGTCATTCGCTGCCGGCGGGTTACAAGAAACCATGGCTGCGCTGCTAAATCAGCCAACCTACAGCTGACGTCTGCCCGCAGCGCCCCAATCACGTTCTCCACCTTCGCATCCTGCTCCCAACCAGTAAAGTCCGCCGCCAGCCGCGCCTTGCCGCTCGTCCACCGCCGCACAGCAGATACCCGTCCGGGTTCAGCGGAATCACTTCAAATCACCTCTTGACTGCTGATGGTCGAGTGTCTACCATTCTGTGTAATTGATGGTCGAATGTCTTCTATGGCTAAACGAACACCGGCAAGCGCGAACGTTCTTCAAGGCACCCTTGACATGCTGATCTTGCGAACTCTTCTTTATGGTCCTGCTCACGGCCACCGGATTGGCAAGCATATTCAGCGAACCACGAATGATTTTCTCCAGATGCAGCACGGCTCGCTTTACCCCGCGCTGCACAGACTGGAACGAAGGGGATGGGTCACGTCCAAATGGGAGACGGCCCCAGATCGGAATCGGGAGTTCAAGTACTACCGGCTTACCGATAAGGGAAGGAAACAGCTTGTCGTCGAAGAATCTCAATGGAGGCAGATGGCAGAAGCTGTGGCGCGGGTGATGTGGCCCGCAGCTGAGGAGAGCTGAGATGAAATGGTGGCAGATCGGGAAACGCGATGCCGATTTGCAACGGGAACTGCAATCCGATCTTGAACTGGAAGAAGAAGAGCAGCGGGAACGCGGCATTCCTCCAGAAGAGGTCCACTATGCCGCCCTGCGCGCCTTCGGCAATCCCAGTGTGATTCGCGAGCAAACTCGCGAGGTCTGGAACTGGGACAGGCTCGAGACTCTTCTCCGCGATCTAAGAATCAGCATCCGCACGCTCGCTCGGCAGCCGGCATTTTCAGCGGTGGCGATGCTGGTGATCGCCGTTGGCATGGGGGCGACTATCTCACTATTCACCGTCGTCTGGTCAGTTCTGCTGAAACCTCTGCCGTTCGATCACCCGGAGCAGCTCGTTCGACTTTACGAAAGCAGCGAGAGGTTTCCGGAGAACGTCGTCACCCCCGGCATTTACCGCGAATGGAAACGGGAGAGCCGATCGTTCTCCAATCTCGCGCTTTATAACGACTGGCCGCAGTACAACCTCTCCGACCGCGGTACTCTGCCCGAAAATGTCCGCGCGACGATCTGTTCCTGGGACCTGTTCGCGACGCTCGGTGTCCAGCCCGGCATCGGACGCGGCTTTACCCCAGAGGACGACCAGCCTTCCGCCAACGGTACCGTCATCCTCAGTTGGTCTCTTTGGAAACGCCGCTTCGGCGGCGACTTTGCCGTCATCGGCCGCAAAATCAATCTTGATGCCAAACCCTACACCGTGATTGGCGTGATGCCGCGTTGGTTCGCTTTTCCCGAGCAGAAGGTGCAGATCTTCCTTCCTGCGTACCAGGAGAGAACGCCCAAGGAGATGGCCAATATCGACGACCACCAGTTCGTGGCGATCGGAAGGCTGAAGCCCGGCGTTACACGTGAGCAGGCGACACAAGAAGTCTCGGCAATTGTCCACCGCATCCACGACGCCCATCGCGACCTTCCGTTCGTCAGCAGCGGCGCGGGGATCCGGCCGCTCATCGATTACTTGGTGGGCGAGGTGAAGCCCGCGCTGTATATGCTGCTGGCCGCCACCGGTTGCATGCTGCTGATCGCGTGCCTCAACGTCGCCAACCTGCTGACCGCCCGCTCCGCGGCACGACGACGCGAAATTGCCATCCGCACAACGCTCGGTGGCGGTCATTTCCGACTGATTCGTGAGCAGCTCATCGAAACGTTCGTACTTTTCTGCGTCGGGGGAGCAGCCGGCCTCTCCCTCGCCCTCGCCGCTCTCCGATGGGTCGTCATGACGCGAGGCGACATGCCGCGCGTGGAATCGATCGGCATGGACGGCGTCGTGGTCGCAACCGTCGCGGGACTCGTGTTGATTTGCGCTCTGTTCGCCGGACTCGTCCCGGTGCTGGCAAGCCGCTCCGAGAACCTGCTCGCGGCGCTGCAACAGTCGTCGCGGAGTTCGACCTCGGGCTCTTCGCGTACCGGTGTGCGCAAAGTGCTTGTGGGCGCCGAAGTTGCCTTCACCGTGGTTCTGCTCGTCAGCGCCGGCTTGCTGCTCAAGAGTTACATGAGGCTGCGGTCGACTGACCTGGGCTGCACGACCAACAACATCCTCACCATGCATTTCACTCTTCCGGAAGTGCAGTACAGCAAGCCGGTGCAGCGGGTGGCATTCTTCGACGATCTGCTCGCTCGCGTGCGTGCATTGCCGGGAGTGGAGGCGGCCAGCCTGGTCCGCGCGGTTCCCGGCGAAGGATACTTCGGCGACGGCGACGTGACTGTCGCCGAACATTCCCCCTTGCCGCAAGGGCAGACGATACTTGCGATCGCCCGCTGGGCTGATCCGGGCTATTTCGCGTTGCTAAGAATACCGTTCCTCCGCGGACGCACCTTCGGTTCCGATCAGAGTCTCGATGGCGCCCACGAAGCCATCATCAGCGCGGAGTTCGCGCGGCAGTCTTTTCCAAATGAGGACCCAATCGGCAAGCACCTGATCGGCTTCGGCCGGCGGAGTTACGAAATCGTCGGCGTCGTGGGCGACACCCGATACGAGCTGGCCAGGCCACCGGAGCCGATGATGTATTTCCCGATCGATGCCGGCAGAGAAAGCGGCGCCGCCCTCGTCGTCCGCGCTGCACGCGATCCCGAAAGCCTCATACTTCCCATTCAGCAGGGTATCCAGCAGATGGATCGCGAACTCGCCGTCTCGGACGTGCTCACGATGGATCAGATCATCAACAAATCATCGCGCGACGCAAATTTCGAAGCGACGTTGCTGGGAGCCTTCGCGGGCATATCGCTGTTGCTCGCTGCCGTGGGTCTGTTCGGCGTGCTTGCCTACTTGGTGACGCAGCGCCGAAGGGAGATCGGTATCCGCCTGGCACTCGGGGCGCCACGAGAACACGTCCTGCATCTGATGCTGCTCGATGGTCTCGCCCCCGCGTTCGGCGGGGCTGCCGCAGGCTCGATTCTCGCCGTCGCCGCCGCGCAACTGATCCGCTCCAGCTTGTTTGCCACCAAACCGCTCGACCCCGCCGTGTTCGCCGGTGTCATCGGACTCCTGTTCGGGGTTGCGATTACGGCGTGCCTGCTACCGGCGTGGTGTGCCTCGCGCGTACAACCAGCGACGGTTCTACGCAACGACTGATATCGCGGACGCCGACAAGCAAAGGGGACGGCCTGACGTCGCGTTATCGCTCGCCACTCCTCGTTCGTATGTCGTTGGGGAGTGACGGGCAATCCATAAGTTGGGCTGTTCGGCGTCAAGTTGACGAGCAGTGGCTTGCTTTCCAGTGTCGGTGAGTGAATTGACGATTTCGCGCCAATCGAAGAGCTTTGGTCCTCATATTTTCAAGATCGCGTCCTGCGCGTCTCGAAGACAGATCTCATTCCTGCCGAAGAGCGGCCGTCGGATTCACCGAGCTTGCGCGGAATGCCGGAAGAAAACCAGCAAAGCCGCCTGCCGCGGTTAGAACAAGCGCCGCTCCCAACACGGTTAGCGGATCACGGGGATCTAATCCGAAGAGCTGACTGCGGATCAGTTCCGCCAGCGCTAGAGCCAGCGGAACTCCAGCTCCGAGGCCCGCGGCAACCATGACAGCAGCTTCTCGCATCACGATTCCGACGACATTGGCGCGAGTAGCTCCGAGTGCCATGCGGATGCCTATTTCACGAGTTCGCCGTGTGACCGAATAGGCCATCACGCCGTAAAGGCCGATGGCTGCCAGCAGCGTGGCAAGTCCGCCGAACACCGCGGAAAGGCTGGCTACCAGCCGCTCGGTCCGCAGTGAGTAGCCAATCTGTTCTTCAAGCGTGTGTAATCCCACGACCGGAACATTCGGGTCGAATTGACGCATGCGTTCGCGAAGCGGGTCCATCAACAGGCGCGGGTCCGCCTGGGTCCGCAGATAGAAATTCATAAAGCGGAATTTCGTGTCCTGGTAGTACGGGAAATAGGCTTGCGCTGGAGGCGTCTCCCGCAGGTCTCTGTATTTCATATCGGGGATCAGCCCAATCACTTCGATGTCGGGCATTTGAGACGGGTCTTCTGAGTTCACGAGCCTGAAGCGTTTTCCTAGGGGATTGCCGCCGGGAAGGTACTCTCTGACAAAGGCCTGGTTCACGACAGCGTATTCCGCCGCCGGACCCACATCACGCGTTGTAAAAGCTCGCCCGGCAAGGAGTGGTATGCCGAGCGCTGCAAAGTAGTCAGGACCGATCATATTCAGGACCGGCTGGTCCTGTTTCGGCTGTCCCTGGAAGCCCTTTGCCTCGACAGCATTCTGCCAGGCGTAGCCGTTGAGAATCGGCATAGTCGACAAACCTACTGACGAAACGCCGGGCATGGTTTGAAGGTCCACTGCTAACCGCTCGAAAAAATCCTTGGTTTGCTCGTCGGTGTATCCGTTGAGGGAAGGGTTGATCTCGAAGGTGAGAAGATGATCGGTTGGAAAGCCCGGCCCTTGGTTCTCGAGATTGCGCAACGTTCTAACCAAAAGACCCGCGCCGACAAGCAACAGCAGCGAAAGCGCCAGTTGCGTGCCGACCAGCGTGCGGCGAAGCGCGAGGCTGCCCGCGGCGCCGCTGACTGACCGCTCCGCGATTGCCGGCGCGATCTCAGTGCGGGAACCTCGAATTGCGGGAAGAAGTCCAAACGCGAAGGATGTGAGGAACATCGCGCAAAGCGCGAAGAGGAGCATGCGCGCATCCGGAATGGGGGAGACTGAAAACTGGGTTGCCGTGTCGGCGGAGAGATACATCTTCTCCAGAACGCGGTCTGCGATGAACGCGAGCGCCAATCCCAACAGAGCGCCCGCGCCCGACAACAGCAGACACTCCACGAGAAGCTGACGAACAATGCGCGCTCGGCTGGCGCCGATTGCCAGGCGGACAGCGAATTCGTGTTCACGAGCTGTTGCGCGCGCCAGCAGCAAACTGGCCAGGTTGGCGCAAGCCAGCAGAAGCACCGCACCCGTGAGCGCCACCAGCAGCCACAGCGGCCTGCGCATGTACTCGCGTAGCCCGTTCTCGGATCCTGGCAAAAGCTGGATACGATTGCGCAGGAATATCTCGCGATCGGCTGTGGTGAATTCCCGAAAACCCGGCTCCCGGACCTCCATTTCCAGAATGCTGTGCAGGAGCGGCTGCAGCGACAGTTGCGCCTGCTCCATAGTGACTCCCGGCTTCAGACGCCCATAGGCCGTAACCCATTGCAGCCGGCGGCGCCTGTCCTTGAGGCCATCCGAGCGTGGCGTCATCTCGGTCTTCATCATGATGGGGACGAATACTTTCGCCGGATGGCCAAATTCCACGCCGTCGAATCCGGGCTGCGCAACGCCGATGACGGTCATGTTGTGGCTGTTGACCGCGATCGCCCTGCCAACAATCGTGCGATCTGAATTGAAATAGGTTTGCCAGAAGCTGTAGCTCAGCACGACTACCGGCTGGCTGTCGGGAACCGAGTCGTCCTGTGGTAGGATCGGACGGCCCAGCGCCATATCGATGCCCAATATCTCGAAATACGAGCCAGACACTAGCTCCGCAGTCACCTGCGCCGCGTGATTTCCGTGGCCAAGAGTGACGGCGGTCGGAAAACGGCAGAACATTCCGCTGAACACGCGATTGTTGTCGCGCAGATCTTCAAACATCGGCCAGGAAACGGTATTCGGGCCGTAACTGTCGCCATAGAAGTTGCCACGTTCAGTTATCATCGCCAGCCGCTCCGGCTCTTTCACGGGCAGCAGGCGCAGCACAATCTGGTCCAGCAGGCTGAACATAGCTGAGTTCGCGCCAATTCCCAGAGCAAGAGTGGTCACGGCGACAAGGCAGAATCCCGGACTTCTCCAAAGCGTTCGCCTGCCATAACGGATGTCCTGAACGAGCCTGTCCAGCAACGCTCCAGCGCGGATGTCGCGAACGCTTTGCCTGATCTGCTCGTCCCCGCCCATTTCCCGGCGGGTATCGCGGTATGCTTCCTCAGGCGACATCCCTGCTCTCATCTTTTCTGCTGATACCAGCTCCGCATAAGCGCGGAGCTCCTCGTCCAGATCACGATCCAGTTGATTCCTGCGGAAAACGTTGTTCCAAAACCCGCGAAGTCGACTGATCACAGAGACCTCCTCAGTTGGTTCCCAGGGTCGCTGCCATGGCAAGTGATATCCGTTCCCATCGCTCCGTCTCGGTCTGAAGCTGCTTTCTGCCGGCTTTCGTCAGCGAATAGAACTTCGCGCGTCGATTGGTCTCCGACTCTCCCCATTCAGATTTGAGCCACCCGGCCTGCTCCATACGATGGAGAGCCGGAAACAGAGAGCCTGCCTTCACATCAAAAGCCCCATGGGTCATCTGCGAAATCCTGCGCGAGATGCCCATGCCGTGCAGCTCCTGGAGGGCAAGAGATTTCAAGATCAGAACATCGAGTGTGCCTTGCAGAAGATCAGAT
>DATFSO010000117.1:0-2650 GCA_035262585.1 Occallatibacter sp.
GGCAGCAGTCGCAGCATCATGCGGCTGGGCTTACCGTCGTCCCTTCCAAATTGTGCGCTGCCGCCAGGGATGAGAACAACGGTATCAGACCCTCCACCAATGTGGGGTGAGTCAAAACGGCATCGCGCAGCGCGGTGTAGGGCAACCCTGCGATCATCGCAATCTGAACGGCGGCCATGATCTCCCCCGCACCAACACCAAAAGCCGTAAAGCCGAGAATGCGATCGCTGTTGATCTCCACCAGGGCCTTCAGGAAGCCTCGCGTTTCCGAAAGCGTGCGCGCTCGCAGGTTGGTTTCCATCGGCACTTTGAACAGGCGATATGGAATGCCTTGTGCTTTTGCTTCTGTTTCACTCATGCCAATACGAGCGAGTTCGGGATCGGTAAACAGACAATATGGAACTTGCCTGCCCGTGGTCACACGACTATCGCCGGTTAGATTGGCATGGACTACGCGAAAATCGTCGACGCTGATATGTGTGAACTGCGGGCTGCCCGCAACCTCGCCGATAGCCCAAACACCGGGCGCTGTTGTCTGCAGCCGCTCGTTGACCTTGATATATCCGCCGTCGGTCAGTTCAACTCCGGCTACTTCCAACCCGAGTCCCTCAGTATTCGGAGTGCGGCCAGCTGCCACCAGCAAGTGACTGCCCGTCAGAATCTTCTCAGCTCCATTCTGCTCGATGGCGATGCTCACCGAGTCCCCCGATTTTCCCGACACTCTTTTAATCCGCGCATTCAGAAGAATGTTGATGCCCTCGTCCTCAAGCAGGCGGCGCAGCGATTCACACACGTCTTCGTCTTCTCGAGACATCAACCGTCCGTTGCGATCGATTACCGTCACTTTGCTGCCGAACCGACGCATTGCCTGAGACAGCTCTACTCCCACGTAGCCACCGCCCATGACCAGTAGATGTTCGGGAACTTGGTCAAGTTCGAGCGCCTCGATATGCGTAAGCGGTTTCGCTTCAGCGAGACCTGGAATTGCTCCCAATGCGGCTCGCGTACCGGTACTGACGACCACGTTCGTGCCATGCAATTGTCGGATTGTCCCGTCAGGGAGAGCGGCCTCCAGAGTTGTCGGAGCTATGAATCTCCCGGTTCCCAATATGAAATCCGCTCCCGTCTTGTGGTAATTCGCCAGGTACATCTCGTTCAAGCCGAATACCATCTTGCGCTTGCGGTCACGCACACCGGACATATCGATCTTCAAGCCGCCGTGCGCCATGCCAAATTCCTTACTTCGGCGAAAGTAGGACGCGATCTTCGCACTGTGAATGATGTTCTTACTCGGCAGGCACGCGATGTTGGGGCAAGACCCGCCAATATATTTGCGTTCGATGACTGCGACACGTTTCCCTTCTGCGGCAAATGTCCACGCTGCAATTGTTGATCCCGTGCCGCCACCAAGAATCACCAAATCGAACTCTTCCGGCTGCGTATTACTATGTAACCGGGCAGGCGAAGCGTTCTGCGTGCGCTTCATAACGGATCTCCTTTCACGAGTGCGCCCCCAATCGGCCGATTATTGCCGGAACTGACTTGAGAGTCTTGGAAGGCTCGGGACGGATCTTACGGTCCGCGTTCGCATCGGCTAGACCTATGATGCCTCGCTTGTGGATCACGTAGCGCCTGGGCATCAAGCGCTATTCCGGCTTATCGCGGAATCAGAGTACCCCCAAACGGCTTGTAGAGCTCGCGCGTAAGTAATCAGGCAGTTGTGAACACAACCGGAAACTGCTCTACCGTTTTCAAGTGGAGATCCGTCATGATGTCAAAGATTAGGTTCATCTTCTTGTGCGATGCCCGCGTGTACCTTGCGAGGTGGCAGTGAACGCCACAATGAGTGCCCCGAGAGCGCTGACTTCTGATTTGACGCCCTACAGCTTCTATGTTGTTCTCAACGTAGGAACGACTATGTGCTCTGCCGCGCTAGGTTAAGTGGGGGCGTGGAGTGCTTGCGGGGACAGGGAGGAAATATCGCGGTGGTGGTCGAACCACCAAGCCCAGGGGAGCATGATGACAGACGCGATTACTCCGGACCATGCGACTTGGGAGATGTTTGCCGGCGGAGGGCTGTAGCGGTCGGCGATGTAGAGGCCGAAGTTCAGCGCGACGAAGGCGATGAACGCCCAACGGCCTATACGGTCACGAGGGCGCGTGGCGCTTAAATACAGGCCGACACCGATCGCGAACATCGCGATTTCGACCGCCATTGTTCCCCGGATGGAGTTCCACAGGCCGAGGCCGTATTTCGCGCCGCCGGGGTAGAGCGGCATGTCCCGGCCATGGGATATCCAGTCGAGAACCCAATGGCTGACTACGCCGATCCAGATGGCGACTGCACCGGGCCGGTAGCGCGACACTGCGTAGTAGATGCCCGCAAACAGAGTGGCCCAAATACAGCACATCACCAGGCTGTGCGACCAGGGGAAATCATACAGGTTGAGCGGACTGTACTTGGTGTTGCCTGGATCGATGCGAGCGTGCTCCCAACCTAGGAGAAGCAAGACCGGCCAGAGAATGTCACTGAGTAGGGGTGCGGCGAGCAGCAGGGCAAAGGACGTGCGGGGCGCGAATCGTTTCGAGGCGAAGCCGACTGCAAAGTGGCCGATGAACATGGGCGCATTGTACATCCCCCCTTCACAGC
>DATFSO010000118.1:0-14924 GCA_035262585.1 Occallatibacter sp.
CTCCCCGCGCGTTAATACCTACAAGGTGAAATACCGTCTTTCCCAGGTCGATACCGATTGTGCGAATTTCCATGGGACGCCTCCTACATCACCTCTACACCCTCCAGGGGCTTGAGGCGGCGGACCATCCCAGTAGTTACGCTCGACGCCCGTTGCACCCAGCCGGAATTTGTTCGTCCGGGGGAGATTCGGAACAATGCCCAGCAATCACGAAGCACGGCTTTGTTTTCAAGCCATAAGATTCGTCAAACTTTCGGCTTGCCGAACCGCATCGTATCTCTTGTCAGCGTCTCCACTCCTTCCCTAATTGGCTCTCGCTAAGGATCCTTTCGTGCGCAACAACTCTGGAAACCACCGATGAATTCAAAATCGCGCATTGTCGCCGGAAACTATCGTGTGATTTTGCAGGTGATCGCCATCATGGTTGTTGCAACTCCCCGAACGATGGGAGAATCCTCGGGAGAAGTTCATGTTGAAGCTGCTCTAGAACGCCCGCAGTTGTTTTTTGCCTGCTGCAATGGAGAAATAGCTGCAACCCAAGCCTTATTCGCCGATGGAAATGTGATCGCAAGCTTGAAAAGATTGAACGCAGGAGTGGCCATTGCGACAGATGATCTCAGCCCTGCCCGCGCTCAAATCGTGCAGCGCTTGAATGGAGCGGGTATTCCGGTGGTTGCATGGTTTGTCGTGCCGGGCGAGCAGGGATACTACATTAACTCTGGAAATGCTCCCGAGGCTGCTGCACATTTCACTGCATTCGAGCAATGGACTGAGCATTATCGGTTGCGCTGGAACGCGGTCGGTCTCGATATCGAGCCCGATATTCGGCTCTTTGAAGATCTCCAGCACCATCGGATTAGACTGACAACTCAGCTTCTAGTCCGCTATTTCGAGTTTGCGAAGGTGCGTGAGGCACGAGAGGCATATAGTCACCTGATTCGGCGCATTCAGTCGCAAGGATACATCGTTCAGACCTATCAGCTACCGCTCATCGTGTCCGAGCGGAAGGCCCATTTGACGCTCCTTGAGCGGCTACTGGGAATCGTGGATGTGCGCGGCAATGAAGAAGTCGTCATGATATATACGAGTTTCAACAAGGCCCTTGGCCCCGCGATAATCTGGACGCTTGGTCCCAGTGCTCAAACCATCGCAATCGGCACTACGGTCGGCGGCGACAATGCGCTGAACTGGGACGAATTCTCACGCGACCTCTTGGTTGCCGCTCATTTCTCAAACAATGTCGGAATATTCAACCTCGAAGGCTCCGTCGAACACAATTATCTTTCTCGCCTAGAAACGATGAACTGGCACCAATCGGTTGCGATCACGTCTCAATCCATTGCGAGGGCGCGCCGCTTGCGCCTAGTTGCTGCCATTGTCCTCTGGCTTATCGAACTGGCACCGCTCCTCTTCCTCGCCATGGTTCTCGCACTCGCCTGGGCGGCTCTCAAGTTCCGCAAACGTCAGAAGACGAGAAGATACACTTTAGAGTCGATTCAAGAACACACAGAAAGCTAAGGCCGTGGAAATGGTTGTGGGCGGTTAGCCGGCAAATGGAAGTTACGGCGAAGAATTGTCAAGGTTCCGGTTTGTCGACAGTCAGATTCAATCCTCAAGTGCAATCGAGGCGGAGCGGTTCTCACATTGACTGTAAGTTATTGGTGCGAAAGGAGGGACTCGAACCCTCATGGGTTACCCCGCCAGATCCTAAGTCTGGTGCGTCTGCCAATTCCGCCACTTTCGCAGGACCATGATCTTCGGCAGGCCGATTGGTCACTAAAGCCAATCTAACACCACCACGAATCCGGCATCATCCTCCGCCCTGCACGATCTCGCCTTGCGGGCCCTCAATCTGACGCATGGCGGTCTAAGCACCTCAGATCCAGCCACTTGCCGCCGTCGCTAGCTTTGGTGCGAGAAAGACCCTAAAACGGGAGCCGACCTGGCCGAGAGCTGACGGGCTAAAAGCTGAAAAACTGACAACTGACGACATCGCAGGGTATCCTGCCCACAAATGAGGCACATCGACTTCAACTCGAGCGGGCAGACCACTGATGTTGGTATCACCCACCTCGGGTGCCCAGAACCTGCCCTGAGTGCGGTCGAAGGGTCTCCTCTTTTGGAACCCTGGGAACCGATGGACCTCTACCGCCGTCAATGGCTACGCCCTTCATGGATCTCAATCTCGGCCCTTCTGCTCTCCGCCGCCGTGTTGTCAGCCACCCCTCAGAAGCCGCCTCCGATCCGCGGCGAAGGCTGTGTCGAATCGGGCGTTGAAGCACGCTGTCTCATGGTGAAAGACATCAAGAACGGCATGCAATACAACCTGTTCGTGAAAGGCATTCAGCCCGCGATCGGCTCGGGCATCGAGTTCTCAGGTGTGCCGCACCGCGGCATGTCTACATGCGTGCAGGGCACCGCTGTCGACGTCGTCTCCTGGGTTCGCAAAGATCTGAAGTGCACTGACGGAACCGCCCCGAAGCCCAAAGACCAGCGCTGAGGAATTCAACTACGACCGAGGAAATCAATCCATGCCGTAACAGCGCATGCAGTTGTGACCGAGAATATCGTCCTCTTGCTCCGGCCGTGTTTGCCTCACGTAGTCCTGCACAATCTTCATCGTGTTCGCATACGTTGCCGAGAGCGTGCAGACCGGCCAGTCTGACCCGATCATTAACCGCCCTGGCCCAAACGCCTCAAACACAACGTCCAGGTATGGCCGGAAATCCGCGGCGCAACCCTGCTTCCAGCGCGCCTCGGTCACCATGCCCGACACTTTGCACCAGACATTGTCAAAACTCGCCAACTCCCGGATATCGCGTCTCCAAGGCTCGATCAGGCCCTCGGCAATCAGCGGCTTCGCAATGTGATCCAGCACAAATCGCTGCTCGGGAAATTCCCGCACCAGCTTCACCGCGACTGGCAGATGCCGCGGATACAACAGCAGGTCGTAGGTCAATCCATAATCCGCAAGCCTCGAAATCCCGCGCCGGAAATCCGCCCGCAGCATGAATGCGTCGTCGGGCTCACCTTGTACGATGTGCCGCACTCCCACGAGCTTCGCATGTACCGCAAACTGCTCGAGCTGCGCCGCCGACTCGGTCGAGCACAGATCCATCCAGCCAACAACGCCTTTGATGAATGCGTTCTGTTCTGCCAGCTCGAGCAGCCAGCGCGTCTCTTCGAGCGTGTGCGTCGCCTGCACCGCAATCGATCCTTCAAAGCCGTTCTCGGCGAGAAGGGGCTTCAAATCGAGTGGATGGAAGTCCCGTTTCAACTCCGGCATCGCATCGCTGATCCAGCCGTACTCTGCCGCGCTGTAATTCCAGAAGTGCTGATGTGCGTCGATCCTCATCGTTCGCTTCCGTCCAAATCGGGCCCAGTAGCCATCCTAACTTCTAAATCCCGGCGGTTATAGTGCAGATATGTACCCGCAACTGCGCTGGATTGTTCTTGCCGCTTCCGCTTGCCTTCTTCCGGTTCTTTCCCTGGGCCAAACCTCCAAACCAGTCATCACCCTCGACGAATACCTCGGCACCACCTCGATCGAAAGCACCAGCCTCGCGCCGGACGCGTCCGCTGCCGTCATCGCAACCGAAACGCCGGATTGGAAAGCCGGCATTTATCGCCACGATCTGTGGCTCTGGACAAAGATCGAGGGCCTCAAGCCGCTTACGCACTCCGCAACCGACGAGAAGCCCGCATGGAGCCCTGACGGCAGGTGGATCGCATTCCTCTCCGACCGTACGCCTGCAGGCTCCGCCGACACGGACTCTGAGACCGAGTCCACAAGATCTACCCGCATCTGGCTCATCCCGGCATCGGGCGGCGAAGCTCTTCCGCTCTACAGCGAGAAGCTCGATGTGCACGCTTTTGCATGGTCACCAGACAGCTCTGCGATCTTCTTCTCCGCAAGGGCGCCTCTGACTCACGATCAGGAAGACGCTCAGAAGGATGAGTGGAAAGACGTGGTTCGCTGGCGCGAGCAATATCGCGGAGATGTCCTTCTCAAGTTTGCGGTCGCGCCCGCACTCGTCCGAGCTGTCGCAGTACCCCTCGCCAAAGAAACACCGAACACCGCTGCCACTGACGCCGAGCCTTCGTCGAAGCTCCCAGCCGGCGCGGCAACAATCGCCAGAAGCGAGCTCGCCATTGGCGAGATCGAACCCTCGCCAGACGGCAAACAGGTCGCCTTTCTCACCGAACCAATCCACAAGCGCATCGAGAATCCTGCCGACTACGAGATCTACCTCGTGCCCTCGGGTGGCGGAAATATTCGGCAGATCACTCACAACGAGGCCGTCGAATCCAACCTTCGCTGGTCCCCTAATGGTCGGTGGTTGCACTTCGCGGTCAACGCAGCCGCTGGCTCGCTCGACGGCAAATACCGCGACGTTCAAGGCCGTCTCTATCGCCTGGAACTGGCCTCAGGCAAACTCGAGCGCCTGGGCTCTTCCTTCGATGGATCGCTTGAACAGTACACGCTTCTCGCGGACGGGCGCGAACTTGCATTGGGACTGAAAGGCACTGAGTCGCAGGTTTATCTCATCGAGGACGAAAAGGCAACCAGGCTGCCCGGCCTGGCAGGCAGCTATGCTGGTCTGGATCCTGCGCGCTCCTCCAACGCGATCGCGATCCGTCACTCCACGATCAACGATCCACCGCAGGTCTATCTCGTTGCTGATCCACTGCATCCGGACAAGCTCACCGCGCTCACCGGCTTCAATCCCGTGTTCGCCGAGCGCGCGCAACCGGAGTGGCAGCCGTACACTTGGAAATCGGACGATGGCCAGACGGTCGAAGGCGTACTCATCTTTCCGCCGGGCAAAAAAGGCACGAAACACCTTCGTATGTTCACCTTCATTCACGGTGGTCCCGCAGATGCGGACGGCAACCGCTTCGGCGCCGACTGGTACGACTGGGCCACCCTCGCAGCCGACAAAGGCTGGCTGGTCTTCCGCCCCAACTACCGCGGCTCCTCCGGATATGGCGACGAGTTCATGCTCGGCATAGAGCCTCATCTGGTCTCCAAGCCCGGGCGCGACATCCTCGCGGGTGTCGACGCGCTGGTGAAGGAGGGCTACGCCGACCCCGACCATCTTGCCATCGGCGGCTACAGCTACGGCGGATACATGACCAACTGGCTCATCACCCAGACCACGCGGTTTAAATCCGCGGTCACCGGAGCGGGCGCCGTGGAACATGCCGCCAACTGGGGCAACGACGACGAAACCTGGGACGACGCGTGGTACCTCGGTGGCCGCCCCTGGGAAAACCCCGCCCTCTACCAGGACGAAGCGGCGCTCTTCCATTTCGATAAGGTGAGGACTCCGACGCATCTCGTGCAGGGCGGAGCCGACATTCGCGTCAGCTATCTTGAGGGCGAAACCATGGAACGGGCCCTCCAGTCGCTGGGCATTCCCCACACCTTCCTGGTTTTTCCCGGCGAGGGCCATGGCCTCGACAAGAATCCCTGGCACGGCTACATCAAGCTGCGCGAGGAATTGAAATGGCTCGAAAAGTACGACAAGCAATAGAATTACTAGTAGGGCAGACTGCCGTTGAGTCTGCCCTTACCGACCGCGTCACGAGCTTATCTCGCGATTATTACGAAGCTCGGGACCTTGCGTCGGCATCTTATTGCGAAGAAACCAATGAATCCCGCTGTCGACCAAGCCCGCACCCAGTCCTTCGAGCAGACCCTTCTGAGTGCGCGGCGAACCATGATGATGAGCGAGGTATTGAAGCTCGCGCTCGACAGCTTCCGTGCCAGCAAGCTTCGATTTGCGCTGACGGCGCTCGGCATGGTCATCGGTACGGCATCGGTGATTCTGGTGGTGACCATCGGCCTCACTGGCAGGCAGTTCATCCTTAACGAAATTCAGAAGATCGGCACCAACGAGGTCGAGGTTGAGTACTCCGGCGCTGGGGCGATCGGAACCGAAAAAGTTCAATATAACGACTTCCTGACCCGCGACGACGAAAGCGCCGTGGTGGCCGGAGTGCCCAGCGTGATTGCCTCATCTCCGGTTCTGGAGTCGCACGACCGCATCAGCTTCGGCGGCGGTGTGGTCAAGGACACGCTGTACCTCGGCGTCAGTCCGCAGTACAAGGACGTCCGCAACTTGATCGTTCTCTCCGGTCGTTTCTTTGACGATGAGGACGACCGTGGCCACATGAAGGTCGCAGTTGTTACCGTGCCGTTCGCGCGCGATATGTTTGGCAGCGAGGATGCAGCTCTCTATAAAGAATTCTCCATTCACGGAATTCCGTTCACCATTATCGGTACCTTCAAAGAGAGTGTTGATACCTTCGGCGAAACCGAGATTGCCGACGAAACGGTTCTCATTCCCTTTTCCGTCGCGCGGTACTTCACCGGAACCGAAAATGTAAAGCAGCTGTACTTCACGATCCGCAGCATGGGCGAAGTGCAAGAGGCTACACGCGAGATCCAGCGCATTATCAAATCGCGCCACAAGCCCAGCTCCGTTTACACAACATTTGACCTTCGCGAGCTGCTCTCGATGGCCAACCGCATCGCGCTCGCACTTACCGCTGTCCTGGTGTTGGTCGCAGCCGTCACTCTTGCGGTCGGCGGCGTCGGCATTATGAACATCATGCTTGCCAACGTCCGCTCGCGGATTCGTGAAATCGGCATCCGCAAAGCGCTCGGCGCAACCTATCGCGAAATCAAGCTGCAGTTCCTCGCCGAAGCGGTGATCATCTCCTTGACCGGCGGACTTGTCGGATGCCTTGTTGGCCTTGCCGTCCCGCTCTCGATCCGCATCTTTTCAGACTATTCTTTGCCGATCTCGTTATGGTCCGTGGTAATTGCACTGGCTGCCGCAACTGCGGTGGGCGTGATATTCGGTACGGTTCCCGCAACGCGCGCTGCGCAGATGGATCCTGTTGAGGCGCTCAAGTATGAGTGATGAGAAAACGCAGCTACCCGAATCCGGCTCGAATGACGAAGAACCCTCAAGCGGATTCAGCCTAACCCTGGCCTACAGTCTTCTGGCAGCTGCAATCATTGCGGCAATCTGCATTGCGCTCTTCATCGTGTTGCCCTTCTATCATCGTCGCTGAATGCATCTCCAAATCCGGCACAACATGAGGTGTGGGTAATGACGCAAGTTGAGAAAGCCGTCATTTTTCAGACACTGCATCGAGGCCCGCAGGTCTTCGTCATCGGCAATCCATGGGATGCAGGCTCAGCGCGCATCCTTACCAGCCTTGGATACCAGGCACTAACGACGACCAGTGCGGGGTTTGCCTTCACACTCGGCCGCAAGGATCGCACCGTGTCGCGTGCCGAGGCGCTTGCCAATGCCAGATCCGTCGTCGAAGCGACCAATCTTCCCGTCGCTGCCGATCTGGAGAATGGGTACGGCCACAGGCCCGAGGATGCAGCGGAGACAATCCGTCTTGCCGCTGAAGCTGGCCTTGTTGGCGGATCAATCGAGGATGCTACCGGTGACGAATCCAATCCGATCTACGACTTCAACCACGCCGTCGAAAGGATTGCCGCAGCCTCTCAGGTTGCGCGGGGACTATCCTTCCCGTTCATGCTGGTCGCCCGCGCCGAAAACTATCTCCACGGCCGGCCCGATCTCGATGACACGATTCGCCGGCTGCAGGCTTTCGAGAAAGCCGGCGCGGAGGTGCTCTATGCGCCCGGCCTCACCCGGCCCGAAGACATACGAACCGTCTGCGCCTCGGTCACGAAGCCGGTCAATGTGCTGATGGGCCTCAAGGGAGCGCCGCAACTGAGCGTCTTGAAGCTTGGCGAACTGGGCGTGCGCCGAATCAGTGTAGGATCTGGCTTCAGCCGTGCTGCGCTCACAGCTTTTTATCATGCTGCGCGCGAAATCATCGAAGACGGCACCTTCACCTTCGCTGACGAGACACTCTACATGTCTGACCTTACGGCGATGTTCTCCAAGTAAGTATCGTCCGCCATTCGGAAGTTTGTGGCCTCTCGGCCTTAAACTTCTGCGCTGCCGGTTCTGGTGAGGTGAGCAATGCGTCTGTTCACCGCCGCAACCTACGTCACCGCGATCTCGATAAATCCTTCTGCCATTGGAGGCACAGGTCGATCAACAACCGGTTGTAGTTCGGCAGCTGCAGCTCCTCAGCTGAGAATCTGTACGAGAACTGCTTCGCGTTCTCTTCATCGACAATGACTTGAACGATCACGGTCTCACAGGTATTGACCCCAGAACCTCCCGCTTCGTGCCAGACGAGAACCCTCAGTGGCTCTAGCTGAACCATCGCTTGGCCGGGAATTACGGTCCAGGCATGTCTTGGAATTGATGAGACAAGCGAGCTAATTCTCGCTCTATCCCCTGCTTCACATGCTGCAATCAGTTCTGGTGCAGTTGTTGACATCTCCATCTCGGAAAGCCTTTCGCGCCCCTGATTAACGACGGCTGTTGCTCGCACAGTTCTGGCCGTCACGCAATACTGTACACGTGGCTGACCTGTGTGCGGAACTTTGGCGAATCTTCGCCTCGATGTCGACGGCTATCGGACAGCGAAGCAGTGTGGCGAGCACTTTGCCCCTCGTGGCGGAAGGATTCTCGCGCGTAGCGGGTGACTTTGAGGCACAATGTCAAATCAATATTCGGCATACCAACTGACGCCCGGAGAGCTGCATGCCCGAAACCACGACAGGCACGAGTCGGAAACTGCTTGGCATCGTGCTCATCATTCTGGGCGGGGTAGCCTATGTTCCGGAATCAACACTGGAATACCGTCCACGATCGGGTAGTTGCGCGCGCAGCCGGCGCACGTCACTGTCGTTTCTGAGAAGAGCAGCCGAGCGAAGCAAACCGGACAAACCAGATCGTCGGTCCAGGATTGGATCGCGTCCGCTTTCTTGTTGCCCGAATCGTCCGGCATCGATCAGTTAACGGTGGCGTCTGGCGTGTCAGATTCGCCTTGACCCGGCCGCCGAGGGGGGCGCCGCAGGAATTCCTGCTCGATGCGCTCGTTGGTGCCGGCATGGGCGAACTCGTAGGCCACGCGGATGCCGTTGAAGATAGCGCGATCATTGGACGACCCATGGCCAATGATACAGACGCCGCGAACGCCGAGGAGCTGGGCGCCGCCGTACTCGCGGTAGTCCAGGCGGCGGCGGAAATCGTTGAAGGCCTGGCGGGAGAGCAGCGCGCCAACCTTGGCAGTCACAGTGCGAGTGAGCGACTCGCGCAACACGTCGCGGACGAAGCGACCCACGCCTTCGCTGGTCTTGAGCGCCACGTTGCCGACAAAGCCGTCGCATACGATCACGTCGGCTTGTCCCGAGAAAATGTCGCGGCCTTCCACGTTTCCGATGAATTTAATGGGCAGAGCCTTCAGCAGTGGGAAGGCTTCGCGGGTGAGGTCGTTTCCCTTGGTCTCTTCTTCGCCGATGGAAAGAAGACCCACGCGGGGGTGGGCAATCTTCAAAACACTGCGGGCATACATCTCGCCCATGACGGCGAATTGCTCGAGGTTGTGAGCCTTGCAATCGACATTGGCGCCGACGTCGAGAAGCACACAGGGGTTGCCCGTCGAACTGGGCATAGGCGTGGCCAGTGCGGGACGATCGACTCCGGGCAGCGCACCAAGGACCATTTTGGCTGTGGCCATGGCCGCGCCGGTGTTGCCGGCCGTGACGAACCCCTTGGCCTTGCCGTCGCGCACAAGCTTGAGACCGACGCGCATCGAGCTGTCGCGCTTGCTGCGAACAGCGTGCGCAGCCTTCTCGTCCATGCCAATGCGTTCAGAGGCGTGGTGGACGACGATGGGCAACTCCTCGTTTTCGAGGTGTTCGTCGAGCAAGTCACGAAGCTCTGAGGATGGTCCCACCAGGTGGACACGAACGGGAAGCTCGCGGGCTGCCAGGATTGCACCCTTAATTTCGGGCTCTGGGGCTTTGTCGGAACCTACGGCGTCAAGAACAATATCGACGAGCATGCAGCGTCACCGTGGAAGCAAAGACATCTGAAACCAACATTCGTCTGACCGCGCTTCTGCCTAAACGCAGACGGGGCCGTGAAACGACCCTGAATGCGCGGTTCAGCTCATTTGCATGATGGCATATGTGGGCTGGTCTTGCGGCAAAAGCTGCGTTTATTTCGCGGCTTCCTTGGTCTCCGTCACAACGCGGCCCTTATACTCTCCGCACTTCGGGCAGGCGCGGTGGGGAAGCTTCTTCTCGTGGCAGTTCGGACACTCCGAGAGGCTCGAAGAGGTCAGAAAGTCGTGAGCACGGCGATTGGCAGTGCGGCGCGAAGAGTGGCGCCTTTTCGGATTCGGCATAATGCAGTTCCTTTCGTATTCCAGCCCGGTCTCATCCGCGAGGGCGAGACCCCCGGCAAGGGTGGAACACTTAAAATCAGTGTTTTGAGGACTTCATCCTGCTGCGAAGCCCGGAAAGTGCCTCCCAGCGGGGGTCCGTCTGACCCTCTTCGCAGGAGCATTCCTGACCGTTGCGGTTCTGGCCGCAGCGCGGGCAAAGTCCTTTGCAGTCAGGCTTGCACAGCGTCCTGACCGGCAGGGACAAAAGCACCTGCTCGCGCAGCACATCCTCAAGCAATAGACTGTCTCCTTGATAATAACCGATTTCCGTCTCCGGCGCTGTTATGGAGCGCTCCGAGGCGCCTGCATCGGCCCCAATAGGCCGGAAGATCAGGTCGAAGTCGGTCTCGAGCGGAACATCGACGGGCTCAACGCACCGCGCGCAGGGCACTCGGAAATTGCCTGCAACATGCCCCCGGAGCCGGATGTCGGCAATGATTTCGCGGGGGCCACGATGCTCGTGAATGACCTCGGCACGGCCTGAGGTTTCGAGGTTCCCTTCCTGTTGAGCCTCATCGCCAAACCCCACGCGACCCGGCGGTATTGCCAAATCGAACTCGATCGGTTCTTTCTCGAGCTCGCTTACTTTGAATTCCATATAGCTCAGCCTACGGCGCTGGGGGGTGGGCGTCAATCCGCCCCAGCGACAACGACCCGTCGCTGGGGACATCGTGCAATGTGTGCAGGGTGGTCCCAATGCAATCCTGATCAAACTCTGATGGCCAGGATATTAATCTGGCCTCAACCGAAAGCGGAGAAGGGGCATGCAGATTCGCGACGCTGTTCAGTCGGACTTTGAGGCAATCACGGCGATCTACAACGAGGTGCTGACGACATCTACTGCGATCTACAACGATCAGCCGGCCAGCATTGAGGATCGGGTCGCTTGGTGGCAGGCACGGTTGAAACAGCAGTACCCGGTTCTGTCGGCGGTCGAAGATGAGACGGTGTGCGGTTTTGGAAGCTTCGGCGATTTCCGTCCGTGGCCGGGGTATCGCTATACGGTCGAGGGTACGGTACATGTAGCATCCGGTATCCGCGGGAAAGGCATCGGGTCGCTGCTATTGAATGAACTAATCGCGCGGGCGCGCGCTGCGGGAAAGCACTCGATGATGGCTGGGGTGGATTCGGAGAATACGGCTTCTCTGCGGTTTCTCGAGCACTCTGGCTTCGAGCACGTGGGCTATCTTCCAGAAGTTGGCTACAAATTTGATCGCTTTCTCAATTTGGTGCTGCTGCAATGCTGGCTCACTCCGCGAGTGAGCGTCTGCTAGAGTGGCTGCCAGCACGGCAACAACTGAGGACGAAGAAGAACTTCGTAAGCTCCTGCATCATATTCTCCTTTCCAATCGGATATTGGCTTCTTCTCTGCATTAGACAGCCGTTCGTCGATGAAGAGGAACGGCGCGTGCCCCAAACGGTGAACAACCGTCGCCTACGTAATAACTGCGACTCCAGAGGGTAGGAAGACGCGAACGCAAAAACGGAAATTTGAGCTATTGCTTCAGCCGTCCATCGACAGGCTTCACAAGCACAGAGCGTCGATATTTGGGACACCAGACAATGTGATACTCCAGCGTGAAAACGCAACCGCTGTTTTTCCTATATCGTTCGCTCATTTGCGGCAAGCATACAGGTGCCGCTCAACTAACACAAAGCGAGCGACCCTTCGCACCCCACGCCTTTTCCGCTGTCGCCTGAAGGCGACAGTCCCCAAGGCGTAACTTCTATGGACACGGTGGCGGAACGATTCAGCGAAACCGAGCGGCTCGAGTTGGAGTGGATTTCGCGATTGAATGAAGGCGAACTGGGACGTGCAGTGGAGTCTCGCGCGATGCCCGGTCTGACTCGGTTGCGGGCTTTTGGCGGTACGCCTGCGACGATGGATTTCGTGCTCTGAGCGAAGCATCAGGTCGCTAGCAAGCGGAAACTACTGAAATTGCTTGACTTATACGACTAGATTTGATATAATACTAAAGTGCCTCCAAGCACGGGACCTCGCCTGCATGGCGCTCTAAAGGAGAACATCCATGATCCAATCTGAAACAGCCGTGGGCCGCTTTTTCGAGGTGTATTCGCGCGCGTCGAATGAAGACAACATTTCTCCGCTTCTCTCCTATTTTGCCGATCCGTTCCTTTCCGCCGGGCCGCATGGCGCGCAATGTGTGAGTGCAGCGGAATTTGCGGTGGTGCTGCCGAAACGCAAGCAGCTCTTCGAGCGGCTCGGAGCCAAGCCGGCTTCCCTGGTGAGTCTTGAAGAGACGCAGCTCGAAGCGCGCTATGTGCTGGCCAGGACGAGATGGAGGATAGAGTTCGTTCGAGAGGATCTCGAGCCATCCGAGTTGCTCCTCGATTCGACGTTCCTGGTGGATACGGGAGGCGACAGGTTCAGGATCGTGATGTACTTGCCGCACCAGGACGTCATGCAGGTATTGAAGGAGCGGGGAATTCTAAAGGATTCAAAGCTTATAGGATAGTTTCAACCCTATGGCGAGGAATCATCCGCTGCGCTTCACTTTCGCACCGCCACAGCGGCTGAAAGGCCGCGTCTGATCGAGATGATCAACGCGGCCTTCGCCATTGAGACGTTTCTTGAGGGAACCCGGACAGACGAGGAGCGGTTGGCAGCGATGATGGAGTAAGGCGAGTTGTTGCTCGCCGAGGACCGGCAGCTTACGTGGGTCGTCAGAAGTATACGCACGGCGATTGTCGACGCTGAAATCAAGCAGAGAAGCCAACTGCTTCGGATTGGCTACCCGATACGTGAACTGTCCCTGGATAACTGACGGTCTGGAAGTCGGCCGTGGCTTCCTGGAATACGAACGGCATATCGATACTGGCAATCGGCACTGCCACGATAGTTGACGTGGGGCCGTAGTAGAAGAAGGAGAGCCCGGCTCCCTCCCGTTTGATCTTCCCGTACTTGTACAGCATGTCAAATAAGATTCTGGCAAGGTGCTAGGGTCGGCACGGGGACAAAGAGAAGAGTCTTGACTTTTGTTTTTAACACGGCCATGATAATTACCATGGCCACGATAATTAACGTGGCCACGATAAGCCATGGTGCCGAAGCATTCCAATCCGAGCCCTGCCAGCCCGCGTAACGAGCGCGAGTTCGAGGACCTTCTCGCCGACCTCTTCCGCAAAAAGGGCTGGCGGGTGAAAAAGGAACCCATCGTTGCCGACAAAGGCGTAAACCTTCTTATCGCCCATGGTGATCTGCGCTACCTCGTCGAATGCAAAGTTGCCTCTGAAGGTAGGCCTGATCGGCTCGTGCCCCTACTCTCGCAGGCTATCTTGCAAGTCCGAGCCTACGCCCAGGCACTTCCCGAACCTGCGGCGCCGCTCGCCGTCATCGCCGCCCCGGCGATCTCCCCGAGCGCCGCGAACAGCTTGGTCAGTTTCCTCTCCCAGTTCGCGCCCGACGTCGCGGTCGGCATCCTCGACCGCGACGGATTCCGGCACTTCGTTGGGCCCGGGCTCCACGAGCTCAATGCGGCTCCGCCTCGCGCCGTCCGCCACCAGAAGCTGCCTTCGCCGGATTCAGCATATCTGTTTTCCGATCTCAGCCAGTGGATGCTGAAGGTCCTGCTCGCACCGATGATCTCCGAGGATCTTCTGCGCGCGCCGCGCGGAGAATACCGCAACGCCTCGGAGCTCGCCGCCGCCGCCGCCGTTTCCGTTATGAGCGCATTCCGGCTTGTGCGCCAGCTGCGGCAGGAGGGATTCCTCGACCAGCACGAAGAACCGCTGCGCCTAGTGCGACGGGAAGAACTGCTGCGCCGATGGCAGGCGGCCCACTTGCGCGGCGCGCCCGAGCTTCCCTTGCGCTGGATCATCCCGCGCAAAAGTGAGCGCCCACTGCAAGCGGCACTTTGTGCCTATAACGTCCAGCCCGAACCCAAACCGGCGCCACGAGCCTGTCTCGGCCTGTTTGCAGCAGCCGAATCTCTGGGCTTCGGCTTCGTACACGGTGTCCCGCCGTACTTCTACCTCGAAAACCTGGACCGAGACGTCCTCAATCGAATGGGGCTCTCACCGGAGGGCGCCGAACAAAAGCCGGACGTCTATGTGCGAGTGCCGGCTTTCCGCGAATCGGTCTTTCGAGCCGCTGTCGTCCGCGACGGCGTACCGGTTGCCGACATCCTGCAGGTCTGGCTCGATGCCGGCTCGCATCCAGCCCGCGGCAAAGAACAGGCCGAAGAGATCCGCCTTCGCGTGCTTGCGCCGGTCATTGAGGAGAGGAGAAACGGCAGTGAACAACCGTCGCCTAAAGGGCGACGGCTTCTTGGGGCACGCATGAGACAGCATCCTCTACGTTAAGCCCCAAAAGCCCGTTCCGGGCTCTGGAAAGGATCAGCTGAGCACTGACATGATCGCGACTCTGAGACAATCCGCAAACAGGGCAATCGTGCCAGCGATCCCGCAGGGTCTTGGCAACGTTCGCTCCGCACAGACACGTCTGCGACGTGCCATGCGGATTGACTCGCAGCAGCTGCCTACCAGCGTTCTCAGCTTTGTAGGCAAGCATAGCGATAAACATCGACCATCCCGCATCGTGAACGGACTTGGCGAGGTTG
>DATFSO010000119.1:0-17015 GCA_035262585.1 Occallatibacter sp.
TGCGGAGCGAACGTCGCCAAGACCCTGCGGGATCGCTGGCACGATTGCCCTGCTTGCGGATTGTCTCAGAGTCGCGATCATGTCAGTGCTCAGCTGATCCTTTCCAGAGCCCGGAACGGGCTTTTGGGGCTTAACGTAGAGGATGCTGTCTCATGCGTGCCGCAAGAAGCCGTCGCCCTTTAGGCGACGGTCGTTCACTCTGATGCGGTCGGGAACCCGAATGGTGCATCGGGCCCCGGGGATCTTTTCAGGGCATGGGTTTATCAAAAACGGGAGCACGAGAGCCGCCCTGCGCGTCAAACCTAACATGAGCGGTCGCCCGATGAGGATATTCGCCAGCCTTCTGCCCGCGGTGTGCACCATTGCCGCCGCCCAGTTGACGCCTGTTCCTCCCAATCCGACAGAGACACCATCGCATCCATTCTTCATCACCAAAACCTGGGTGGTTGGCGGTGTGGGAGATTGGGATTATCTGACGATGGACCCGGTTGCCGACCAGCTGTTGATCGCGCACGGGCCAACCGTGCAGGTCGTGGATGTCGATTCCGGCACCATTGCGGGGACCGTGAAGGGACTGCGCCAGGCGCATGCAATCGTGCTCGATCACGACGGGACTCATGGATATGTCACCGACGGTCCCGCCAACGTGGTTCGCGTGTTCGACCGAATCAGCTTCGAGGTGGTCGCAAGCATTCCTACCGGTCCGAGCCCTCGCTCGATGGCACTCGATCCAGTGAGCGGACTGCTTTTCGTAGTTGGAGCACCGGCGGTAGAGAGTGGAAATCAAGCGCCGTCGCGAACCTCATCCAGCCAGCAACCTATCCGTGCGAATCGTCCTGTCCCTCGCTCTGCGGCCGGACACACAGCCTCGACGATCACCGTGATCGACGCGCAGCGGAGAGCGCCATTGGCTCAGATTCTGCTGCCTGGCGCACTTGGTTTTGCAGAGACAGACGGGCACGGGCACATCTTTATCACGGTAGCCGACCGCAATCTGATTCTCCGGCTGGATGCGCAGGCGATTGGGAATGCAGCACATCGCGCACTGGATGCACACAAAGAAGACACGCAGCCGAATCCACCTGGTCCGGATGGGAAGCCGGCACTGCTCGATTGGTCGCCCGGCGCAAGCCCTGCTCCACCTGCAGACGCTTATCCTTCCACATTTCGACTTGATTCGAGTTGCCAGGAGCCTCACGCGCTCGCCTTCGACGCGGCGCACGAGAGGCTGTTCGCTGCGTGCAGCAACTTCAAGCTGGTGGTTCTGAACGCGGGCACTGGCCAGACCGCGGCGGTTGTTCCCATTGGGCCAGGCGCGGATGCCATTGCCTACGATCCGAACCGCGGCATTATCTACTCCGCCAACGGCGGAGGAGATGGGAGCCTCACCATCATTCAGCAGGACGTAACCGATACCTATTCCGTCGTCGAGACGTTGCCGACCCGGCAGAATGCGCGAACGATCGCTGTGAATCCTTCGGATGGATCGGTCTACCTGGTGGCCGTTATCTCCGGCGCAACTCTCAGCTCCCCGCCTGTCACCGGCTCGAATCTCACGGTCCGCCCGATCGATGCCAGTTTCCAAGTACTGGTCGTCGGGAACTGAGTTTTCCAGGGCTGGTTGCATCACTCCGCTGAGTGGCCCCAAGGGCATTCAACTGCGATGCGCCCATACAATTAACGACAGGCGAGCATCGCGAATGGTGAGCGGAGTCTTTGTAGGACTTTCGACGGTCGACATCATCTACGCTCTAGATGAACATCCTGCGGCGAACGCAAAGTTGGTGGCGCGCACGCAACAGACCTTTGCTGGCGGACCTGCGACCAATGCGGCGGTCACATTCAGCTATCTCGGTGGACGCGCCACGCTGATCGCGCCAGTGGGACGGCATGCGCTTACCAACCTGCTCAAAGAAGAGCTGACGCGATGCTCAGTCGAGCTGATCGACCTGACGCCTGAGTCCAGTGAACCGCCGCCAATCTCATCGATATACGTCGACCGGCATGGCCGCCGCAGCGTCGTCTCAGTCAATACGACTTGCACACAGATTCCACCACCACAAATCGACCACTTCAAGCTGAAAGGTGCACAAGTCATTCTGATCGATGGTCACGCGATGGAAGCATGCAAGGCGTGGTCCGCGGCGGCTCGCGGTCAAGGTGTCTCCGTCGTCTTCGATGGCGGCAGTTGGAAACCAGGGACCAATCAGTTGCTGAAGAACGTGGATATCGCGATCTGCTCGGCGGATTTTCGGCCGCCGGGGTGCACGAACAATTCCGACGCAGTAATCGAATACTTGCGGACTTGCGGCGTAAGGAGCGTCGCGATTTCCGCGGGAGCGGATGCTGTACGTTACGACTCCGGTTCGTCGGCAGGGTCCATCGAAGTTCCACCCGTTGAAGCCGTAGATACGACGGGAGCCGGAGACATCTTCCATGGCGCATTCTGCTACTACGCTGCGGCGGGGCTCGGCTTTGTTAACGCGCTGCGTGAGGCTGCCGCCATTGCATCAGAGTCCTGCCGTTTTCATGGCACGCGGGAGTGGATGCGTGGCCGATCTTCGGCAGCATGGCAGCGCGGGGTATAGTTAGTTACCGCCGCCGGAGCCTTGCGGCGCCATCAGCGATCCGATGAGCAACGCGCTCGAATTCCGGAGTGTCTCCGTGGTGACCGCGGCTGGCCGGTCGCTGCTCAGCGACGTTTCGCTCGCGCTCGGGGAGGGCACCGTCACTGCAGTTCTGGGCCGCAGCGGATCGGGAAAGACCACGCTGCTCCGCACCGCGAACCGCATGATCGATCCGACACGCGGCGAGGTCTATGTTGACGGCCGCAAAGTCAACGATGCGCCTCTGGTCGATCTGCGCCGGGGGATCGGTTATGTGATCCAGGAGACCGGCCTTTTTCCACACTTCACCGTCGAACGCAACGTTGGTCTGGTTCTCGAGGCGAAAGGCACGCCGAAACTGCAGCGCACTAAGCGTTGCGAGGAATTGTTGCGGCTCGTCGGGCTCGACCCTGCCGCTTTCTCGAACCGCTATCCTCATCAGCTCTCAGGCGGTCAGCGACAGCGGGTCGGCCTCGCCCGCGCTCTTGCGGCTGAGCCCGGAATCCTGCTGATGGATGAGCCGTTCGGTGCGCTCGATCCGCTGACGCGGGCCGAGATGCAGGATATGCTTCGCGCGCTTCTCCAGCATCTGCAGACGTCTGTTCTGCTGGTCACGCACGATCTGGATGAGGCACGATATCTCGCCGACCGCATCGTTTTGATGAGCGAGGGACGACTTATTGCCAATCTCGATCGTGACGAGTTCCTGCAATCGAGCCGGCCCGAAATCGTCGACTATGCACGCGCATATCATCGCAGCCGGACGAGCGAGGCTTCTCATCCGGAGCCGGGGAGCCGCGCATGAGCTCGAAGTTTCTCTCGCAATATGGCGATCAAATCGCCACGCTCACGATGGAGCACCTGTGGCTTACCACAGCGGCCATGCTGTTTGCGACTGCCATCGCGGTGCCCGCAGGGATCTGGTTGACACGCTCGCCGCGGTGGGCCAGGCCCGTAATTGGCATGGCCAACGTGCTCCAGACCATTCCCTCGCTGGCGATGTTCGGATTTCTGCTGCCGTTGCCTTGGCTCGGCGAGCGCGCTGCGCGTATTGCCATCGTAGCGCTCACCGCGTATGCGCTGCTGCCCATTCTGCGCAATACCTATGCGGGAATCCGCGGCATCGATCCCACTTTGATTGAGGTTGCACGAGCCATTGGGCTGACAGATGCGCAGCGTCTCTTCAAGATTGAGCTTCCTCTTGCCGCATCGTTCATCTTCGCAGGGCTGCGGACGGCCACGGTCACTTGCATCGGCATTGCGACCATCGCGGCCGCCGTGGGAGCCGGCGGGCTGGGCGAACTGATCTTCCGCGGCGTTGCTTCGATCGACAACCGTCTGGTTCTCGCAGGGGCCGTCCCGGCCGCATTGCTGGCATTGGCTGCCGATGGGATAATGGGCTTCTTCGAAAGACTGACGACGGTGAAGCGATGAAATGGTGGCCTTTTACAGGCAAAACCAAGGAGACAGCCGCGAATCAGTCTCAGCCATCCACCCTGGACCGCTTGCTCACAAGAAACTGTTCTCGGTACGAGCTGTTTCTCCTTTACTCCAAACTCCTACAGGAACGAATGCCGAACTGCACTGGCTCAGGATCGGACGAAGGACCCTCGGAGATTCGAAAACGTTCGACTGAGATTTGCGACACTGGGGCGCACGCGATCGCAGATTTTCTAATCGTCCGCCGTGACAGAACATGGTCCGTACTCAATGCGAACTGACTTTGCGAATGCCAACCTAGGGTTGCCTCCGATTCGTCGCATTCTGCGATTGGCAATCGGTATCCTCTTATTCGCTTCGTCGTGCACCTTTCTCATCAGCTGCTCGCCGCCGCGCGAGGACCGCCCAGTCATCGGCGCCAAGAACTTTACCGAGCAGGTGATCCTTGGCGAACTCATCGCACAGCAGATCGAAGCAAGATCGAATCTGAAAGTCGAGCGCCGGTTCTACCTGGCCGGCAGCTACATCTGCCACCAGGCGCTTGTTTCGGGCCGCATCGATGCCTACGTGGAATATACCGGCACAGCCCTCACGGCGATTCTCAAGCAACCGGTCGATCGCGACCCGGAACGTGTGCTCGACACCGTGCGCCGCCTTTATGCAGAGCGGTATGGCATCACCGTGGCTGATCCGCTTGGTTTCGAGAATACGTTTGCGATGGTCGTTCGCCGCGACGATGCGCAGAGCCTGCATCTGACCACGCTCAGCGAGGCCGCGGCGTACACACCACGCTGGCATCTGGGAGTAGGATACGAATTCGAGCAACGCCCCGATGGCTTGCCCGGGCTGAGCGCCGCATATAATCTGCGGTTTGACGGGCCGCCACGCACGATGGACTTGGGACTGCTGTATCGCGCGCTCAATAATCGGCAGGTCGATATGATCGCGGGCAACTCTACCGACGGTCCTATTCAGGCATTTGGTCTGGTTGCGCTTCAGGACGATCGTCACTACTTTCCGCCATACCAGGCTGTGCCCCTAGTGCGCAACGATGCTCTCAGACGATGGCCGCAGATTGGAGCGGCTCTGCAGACACTCGCCGGACAGGTCACCGCCGGCGACATGCGCTCGATGAACGAGGCCGTCGACGGCCAGCATCGCGATCCTGCCGACGTGGTGCGGGAGTTTCGCATCAGAAGGAATTTGTAAGAACTCGGAAGACCGGCCATCATCTGTAAGCGACGAGTCTCGCTCCCAAAGTGAGGTTTTTATGAACTCAATGCAATCTGCGGATGAGCCCTCCTGCTGGCCCACCCTACCGCTCGCCTCGTGGCAGGACACCTGCGCGACGCTTCACATGTGGACTCAGATCGTCGGGAAGATTCGATTGAGCCTCACGCCGCTGGTCAACCACTGGTGGAACGTTCCGCTTTACGTTACGTCGCGGGGGCTCTGCACATCCCGCATTCCTTACGGCCAGAGGTCATTCGAGCTGTGGTTTGATTTCATCCAACATCAGCTGGTGCTCGAGATGAACGATGGCATGGTTAGGTCGCTCGCGCTCGAGCCGCAGTGCGTTTCCGACTTCTATGCAAAGAGCATGGCCTTGCTCCGGTCAGCACAGATCGACGTGAGGATATGGCCTGTCCCGGTGGAGATTCCGGATCCGATTCCCTTCGAGCAAGACCGGAAGCATTGCTCCTATGATCCTGAATCCGCGAACACGTTTTGGCGCATACTGCTTTCCGTCGATGCGGTCTTTCAACGCTTCAGGGCGCGGTTCATCGGCAAATCAAGCCCCGTACATTTCTTCTGGGGGAGCTTCGACCTGGCCGTGACACGCTTCTCAGGACGCCGGGCTCCGGAGAAACCCGGCGCAGACTCGATCACGCGCGAAGCGTACTCGCATGAAGTAAGCAGCGTGGGATTCTGGCCCGGCAGCGGCAACATATCAGCGCCGGCATTCTACTCCTACATGGCGCCGGAACCGTTGGGATACCGCGACGCACGAGTTCGTCCGGATGCTGCCCGGTACGACACCGGCCTCGGCGAGTTTCTGCTCATGTATGACGACGTGCGAACGGCGTCGTCGCCAAGCTCAATGCTGCTCGCCTTCTGCCAAAGCACATACGAGGCCGGAGCAGAATCGGCCGGGTGGGATCGACCGAGCCTGGAGCGCGAAAGTGCGGCTTGAGTGCTGGAGGACGCGACGGCTGTTACTTCGCGCCGGCCAGATTGAATCCCAGGACGACGATCCGCGGTTTCTCGTCGCGTGTGTCCGCATCGTTTAACGAAATCGCGATGGTGTGCTTTTCTCCGGGCATCAGCGCAATGTAGTTGTCGCTGAAGAGCGACGGCACAATCAGGTCGCCGCTCTTGCTGCGCACCGCTTTCACGCGCACCATCAATGCAGGCGCTTTTGAAACATTGCGCAGTTCCACTTTGATTTGCCACTCGCTGCCATGCCGCTTGACATGCAACTTCGACTTCACTGTCGCATCAGCGAGGGCGCGAATTCCCTGGTAGTCGCCATCAGTGGCGCTATGCAGATAGAAATTCGACGATACGATCTGGTTTGCCCGCGCCAGGGTCAGACGGATGAAATGCGTGCGCGCCAGCCCTGCAGGAAATTCCAGTTGCAGCGGCGATGACGTGCTGTCTTCAGGGCTGTCGAGCGTCGCCGTCTTCTCCCATTTCACCGACCCGTCTATATCAAGCACCTGCGCGCGCGCCGTAAGTCCCGGTTGCGCACCCGCGCTGTAATTCACCACCTCCACGGCATCCGTCGATGCGTTCCATTGGATGTGCAGTGGCTCGGCGCCTTTCTTCGCACCGTAGTATCCCGCGTCGGTATCGAAGAAGTAGTCATAGGTCTGCCACAAGAGCGACGGCCATGCAGGATGGCTCATCCAGATCAGCAGCCCGAGCCGGTTCGTGCTTTGCCCCTCGAACATTCCGCGGTACGCGTCATAGTTCACGAACTGCGCGAAGTTGTCCCAGCTCGCGATGTTGGTCGCGCCGCCGTATTGTTTCTCCACAGCAACGGTGAATGGATTCTGCTCGTGATAATCGTGAAGCGGCCACTGGTAGGCCTGGGGCCACATCGCGGCTTCCGGCATGGTCCGGCGAAGGTCCTCCATCTCGACGACATTCGGCGAGCCCATCTCGCTGTGCAGCTTTACCGGCGCGTGCTCGAAGTAGTAGCGCAGGGGCTCTACGCGATATGGGCCGTGTCCGCTGACCGGTCCATCTGCCGAACTCGAAATGTAGTGCGATCCGGGCCGCAGTGTCGCGACCAGCGAGCGAAGCCCCTCGTCGATCGGCTGCGGCGGGAATCCCTCATTGCGCCCGCAGAAAATGCCCAGCGATGCGTGGTTGCGAATGCGAAGCACGTAGTCCTTCGCATTCGTGAGGAACAGGCCGTTATCATCGGGATCGGGACCGTCCCAGGGGTTGGCGAGCCAGAAATCCTGCCAGATCACGACGCCAGCACGGTCCGCCGCATCGTAGAACGCTTCGTCACCGGTCTGGCCGACCCAGTTGCGAATCATGTTGAAGTGCTCGTCGCGATGGAATCGGAGCGCTGCGTCATACTCGCGCAAGCGATACCGCAGCATGGATTCGGAGAATCCCCAGTTGCCGCCGCGCGCGATAAATCGGCGACCATTGATCCAGATCTTCAGAACGTCGCCCACTTCCGAATAGGCGAATTGGCGGACGCCGGCCTGGAATGAGGTCGTATCGGAAACAACTCCGCCAACTGTGAAGCTAATCGACACCGGATAAAGGTTCGGATCGCCGTAATCGACCGGCCACCACAGTTTCGGGTTTGTCAGGTGCAGCGCGGGTTGCGTTGACGGCGAAAACTCCACGGCCCTCTCCGACGCAGCATCGATCGTCACCGGCATCTCGACCGCGACATCACCGAAGGTCGCGCGCAGCGTGCCGGTCACCGGTTGCGCATCCAAGTTTCGCAGAGTTGCGCCGATCGTAACATCCGCATGCGCCGTGTCGGGCAGCGGCAGCGTCGTCGTCACCAGCGGATTTTCGATCTTCACCGCGCCGCTTGTTGTGAGCGAAACGCTGCTCCAGATGCCGGTGTTGCGTCCGCGAATCGTCGACATCCAGTCCCAGCCCGCCGATGCGTGGAAGGTGGGATTATCGCGGCCTAGGGCGCCGCCGTTTACAGTCGGGCCGGCCTTGTCCTTTGTGCCGCCGGGGTTGGCAACGAAAATGATGCGGACCGCGAGCGCATTCGCGCCGCCACGATGAACGAGCGACGTCACGTCGAAGCGGCCCCGCATGAAGCCGCCGTCGATCCTGCCGACCTTGTGGCCGTTCAGGTAGACCTCGGCTTTCCAGTTAATACCATCGAAGTTGAGCCATGTATGATCGCCCGCGTGCTGCGCCGCCGGCGCCATGAACTCATCGCGATACCAGAAATCGGCGCAGAAGAACGAGTCGGAGATCGCGTACTCGTTGTCGCCGAAATCGGGATCGGGAATCGCTCCGGCATTGAGATAGCTTGTCAGTACGGTGCCTGGAACAGTGGCTGGCATCCAGTCTTTGTCGGCAAAGCCCGTGTTTGAAAGCTCCTCGCCGCTCGCCGCGATCAGCGAAGCGCGTTGCACGCGCCAGTTGCCGCCGGCAAGCGGAAGGGTCCCGTCAGCTAGCGCCGTGGTCTCTGCATGCGGGTGGGCAACGAGTCCGCCACGGCCATAGACCTCGAGTTCGCTCAGGATGTAGCGATCTCCCGCCTTCGCTGGTGTCGTCATCGAGACTCGTACATATCGCCCACGCGCCGGCTGCACCAGATGAATATCGTCGTTCGCGTTGCCATCGGTGGGCAGCGGCTGCAGCGCCTTCCATGCGTTTGCATCGTCCGAGATCTGGAGGAAGCCATCTGCAGCACGCCGAATCCACGACAAGACGACGCGATCGAAGGTGCAGACCGCGCCAAGGTCCACGTAAACCCACTCCTCACCGCTGCCCGCGCTCATCCAGGCGCTGGTGAACAGATCCGGTCCGGCCACCCGAACCGGCCGTCCCTTATCGAAGAGCGCAAGCTCTGCCACACCCCAACTGTGCACAGCTGCAGCTGAAAACTGCACGCGATACGAATGGAATTTGGCCGGTGCATGGAACGCGATGGGCTCCATAAAGCTCGGCCCCGGAAGTCCCATGTTCGGCCACTCCGAACCGGAGGCGCGTCCAACTTCAGTCCAAGCCACGCGGTCATCCGATCCGAGCACGGTGTATGTCCATGTGCCGGACACCGACCGGCCGTAGATCCTGCGCAGATATAGATCGATGTGATCTATCTCCGGCGCTTCGCCGCCACCCATTATGTCAAACTCAACCCACGGCGCTTCGCCGGAGACATTCACCGAGGATGTGATATTGCCGTCAAGGAATACTTCGCGTTCGCGCTTCGGAAGCACGCCTCCACTGCTCGTCGAGCTCTCGATCCATTGCGGCATCGAGGCCGCTTTGATGCCATCGGTGACCAGTTGCGCCGTTAAATTGTAATCGTATGCGCTCGACTGATAAGCCGGCCGGTGAAGTGCTAGGTTGCGATATGTGTTCGCGTCTGTAACCAGCGACGGGCCCGTGTACTCCTTTGGATCTCCAGGATAGACTCCGATCCCCCGCGTAACGTTCTGACCCTGCGCGATCAAAGCCGCGCATGCAAAGACCAAGGCAATTCTCTTCACGATTACTCCGCAGACAACGACCAGCGCCGGCAGTCACAACACATGCGCCCGCTCGGTCACAGCAAGAATTGAAATCAGATGAACGAGCAAGTGTAACCGGCGCCCTTGTTATCGGCAAAATCGACAGAGCGAGCTTCATGAGCAACAAGGACACGTTCGGGCTGCACTGCAGCCAAAGACTTCATGGACCTCACCTTATGTACCCCCTGTCAGTCTTGACAGTACCCCCGTGCCCGAAAACGGCGCAGCATGGTCTCCGATATGCAGTTGCGGCTATCGACGCTCTTCGCGCTGCTTTTCTTCGCTTCGTGTCCGCTCGTCGCACAGGATCCGCCCACCGCGGCGAGCACCGGGAAGCGTCCCTCGCTCGGTCTCGTTCTTGAGGGCGGCGGCGCACTCGGCCTGGCTCATGTTGGCGTCATCGCCTGGCTGGAGGAGCATCACATCCCGGTCAACTACGTCGCTGGAACCAGCATGGGCGGACTGGTTGGCGGTGCATACGCCACCGGGATCGGCGCGACCGGCCTTCGACAACTTGTCGATGGCATCAACTGGGACGAGGTCATGTCCGGCGTCATCCCCTATCCCTATCTTGCGTTTCGACGAAAAGAAGACGCGCGCGCCTATCCCAACAACCTGGAGTTCGGCCTGCGCAAAGGAGTGCAATTCCCAGGCGGATTCAACACAGGCCAGCACGTTTCGCTCATAATTGACCGCCTCGCCCTCCCCTACTCAAACGTTGGAAGCTTCGACAAACTGCCGATCCCCTTCGCTTGTGTCGCTACAAACCTAGTTACCGGTAAAGCCCAGGTCTTTCGCAGCGGGTCACTTTCAACCGCGATGCGCGCCACCATGTCGATCCCGGGAGTCTTCACGCCCGTGAACCGGAAAGACGGCATCTTCGCCGACGGCGGTCTCCTCAACAACATTCCCATCGATGCTGCAAAGCACATGGGCGCCGACGTCGTCCTGGGTGTTCACCTCGAAACGGCACCGCTCGATCCCGATGCACAGCTTTCTTCGTTTGCGGTGCTCAACCGCTCCATAGACGTCATGATCTCTGCCAATGAACTCCGCAGCATGGAGAATGCCGATCTCCTGATCACCGTTCCCCTCTCGAAGTACAATTCCATGGATTTCTCGCATGCGCAGGAAATCATTCAGGCCGGATACAACGCTGCTGCCGCGAAGGAAAAAGTTCTCTCTGCTTTCTCGGTTGACCAGACAACATGGAACCAGTACATCGCGGCGCGCGATGCCCGACGAAGAAACAATCCGACTCCTGAATTCGTTACTGTCTCGGGCGCCAACCCTGATATGTCCAATCAAATCGAAGCGCACATGGCGCAAATCGCCGACAAGCCGATCAACTTCGACGATCTGAATGACCGCATCCTCGAACTGAGCGGCCTCGGCAGATTCTCGAGTGTCACCTACCAGTTCATCGAGAAGAATGGCCGCCCGGGACTGGAGTTGAACACGGAAGAGAAATCGTATGCGCCGCCGCTGGTCGAGCCGCTGCTTCTGATCGACGGGTCAAGCTACAACAATGCGCAGTTCAATCTCGGAGCGCGCATAACATTTTTGGATGTCGGCGGGTTCCACTCCGAGTGGCGCAATGACTTCATACTCTTTTCGGAGTACGGGCTGAGTTCGGAGTATTACCACCCATTTAATCCTGCGAGCCACTGGTTCATCGCTCCACGTGGGATCGTCGATGATGTCCCGTTCTACATCTACTCGGAAAAAGCGCAGGTCGCGACTTACCGGCTGAGGACTGGCTCAGGCGGTGTGGATTTCGGTCATATATTCGGAAATACCTCTGAGTTTCGCGCGGGTTACGAGGGAGGATGGCAGAAGTATTCGCTCCAGTCTGGCAGTCCCGCGCTTCCGGTATTCTCCGGAACCTTCGCCGATCTGCGCCTTCAGTACAAAATGGATCGCCTCAACGAAGCTTTGCTTCCAACCCAGGGTCGCTACCTCCAGGGCAACTTCAAGTGGTCCAACGTCAGCCCCATCGCGACCAATCAATACCCTGTCCTCGAAGGAACTTCGTTCAATTTTTTTAAACTCAACGATCGATCTTCGGTGTTTGCTCACGGATGGGGAGGAACAACCTTTGACTACGCAACCGGCGTCCCGCAATTTTCACTCGGGGGATCTGTGCGCATGCTTGCCTACGGCCAAAATGAACTTCTCGTCGATAAGTACTTTATGGGCCAGGGCGGCTATATGTATCGTTTTGCAAAGCTGCCCCCGCTCGTCGGCAGCGGAATGTACGGCATTGGCCTGCTCGAAGGCGGCAAGGTCTACGGCACTCTGCCTCCTGGCCTCGGCAAACTGCCCAACCTCCCCGGCGACATCGCCGCAGCAGTGGTAGTCAAATCTCTACTCGGGCCGGTCGAGTTCGGCTATGCCTACGGGACGACTGGCCATCACAAATTTTTCTTCCGGATTGGGCGGCTGTTCTAAGGGGATCAGTCAGATCCTAGCCGTCACTGCAGCCTTGATCATGTTGGCGCGTTCCTCGATGCTTCCCGGCTCGACCCAGATAATCTGAAAACCGAACCTGCAATAGGTCTCTTCGTGAATCCGTTCGAAACGCAGAGCGTCTTCGAAGCTGATCCGTCGCGCTTCGGTGGGAGCTACAAACCCGAGATTACGAAGGAAGAATACTTGCCTCTCAAAAATGGACTCGTGTTTGATTCGCTCGAGTTCACGGGTTAGCCGCTCTGTCTGGGGGAACCCAAGATACTCGGCCAAGGCGGCGGTACAGATGGCCGACCGATCGTGGAACTGCACGTTGCCTGGTTCGGATGCGGTTTGCAACTGGCGTTGCATCTGCAGCTCTGCGATCGCATCGATGAACGAAACGTCCTTCCACGGCTCCGCGGCTCCGCGCACCTGCAAGAGGGCGATCACATCGGTCGCCGCCTCTTCAACGACACTGAATCCATCCAGCTCGAGTTGGCGGAGAACAGCGGTCTTTCCCGCGCCGGGTGCCCCAGTGAGGATGTATCTCTTCATAATTGTCCCGCATCGGGTCCTCTCGGAAGCCCGTTGCTGGCCCAGTCCGGTTTGCGTGAGAACAGGCCCTACGCGAGTGTCAGAGCCCGCGCATTCGCGATGAATTGCCGGACCTTTTCAGGATCCTTGCGGCCGGGCGAAGCCTCCACTCCGCTGACCACATCCACTCCCCACGGGCTCAGCATTCGAATTGCATCCACAACGTTCGTAGGAGTAAGTCCGCCTGCGACTACGAGCTGTACCTCCGCATTGAGGTCTTTGAAAAGGGATCTGCCGGCGGATTCCCAATCGAACGCTATGCCTGTTCCACCCACCGCGGTCGCCGTACGCGAGTCCACGAGGATTGCGTCAACGTCAGGATCAGATGCGATTGCGTGGGCCTTGTCGGCTGCGCATGCTTCGAAATGCACCACGCGTAGAATTCGCAGATCCGGCCCGAAGTGTTGGCGCAGTCTTGCTGGCGCATCCGATTTGGCATCGAAGTGCAATTGAACGCCGGTCAAGCCGCAGGCTTCGATGGCCGATGCGATTTCCTCGGAGGAGGCATCTACAAATACGCCAATCTTCTCTATCTCTTTGGGCAAGGGCAGCACGATCGCGGCAGCCTTATCCACCGTTACCTGCCTCGGGCTGCGTGCGAAGACAAAGCCAACGGCATCGGCGCCTGCTTCCGCCGCGAGAAGCGCATCTTCAACAGAAGTGTTTCCGCAGATTTTGATCCAGAGACTCATCGCGCGACTTTGCACCCTGCGAGCAACGCTGCCAGCGCGCTGCCCGGATCCGGCTGGCGCATCAGGCTCTCGCCGATGAGAAACGCGTCGAATCCCGCGGCCCGGAGCTGATCAAGGTGTTCCGAGGTGGCTATTCCGCTCTCGGCAACGCGAACGACGGATTTCGGGATGCGAGCGGCCAAAGCAATCGAGGTTTCCAGGCGCACCTCAAACGTCTTTAGATCGCGATTGTTCACGCCGATAGCATCGGCGCCCCTCTCGCCAAGCGCATCGAGCACAAGGCCGAGTTCATCAATCGTATGCACTTCGACCAGAACATCGAGCGAGTGCTGGTGGGCGACCTCGGAGAAGCGCTTGAGCTCTGTGGCGTTCAGCGCGGCGGCAATCAGCAGAATGGCGTCGGCACAGTGCGCGCGCGCCTCGACGATCTGGTACTCGTCGACCGTAAAGTCCTTGCGAAGACAGGGCAGATTGACTGCAGCGGAGGTGAGCTCGAGGTTGCGCAGGCTGCCCTGGAAGTGCGGCTCGTCGGTGAGCACTGAGAGTGCCGCTGCGCCACCATCCCTATATCGCTTCGCAATCCAGCTCACATCGAAGTCTTCGCGGATGACGCCCTTTGAAGGCGAGGCCTTCTTGATTTCGGCGATGATCGCGGGCTCGGATCGCGATTGACGGCGAAGCGCCGCCGCCCACCCGCGCGGCTGATGCCGGCTTGCCTGACGCTCCAGTTCGGCGGCCGAGACGCGAGCCTTCGCATCCGCGACTTGCTCACGGGTTACTTCAAGGATGCTATCGAGTCGGGTGGACATGCGCTGTTTTGAGTATACGGGCGTTGCAGATTAGGGCGAGGAGGTAGCCACGCACGAGTCGATCGGGGAAGTCGGCTCGGATCCACATAGAATCAGCAATTTAGCTGATTCTATTGGGGATTGTATACACCAGCATTTGAAAGCGATTTCGCGTTGATGGGAGTGCCCCGTACAAGCCGAAAATGCCTTTGTCGAATATCTGAGGGCGAGCGGCCTTGCGTTGCGTGGCGCGTGAGCAAGCTGCAGCTCAATGTGGTCGTGGTACTCGCTGCTTCGCGGTCCACTAAGCAAACTCAATCACCGCAACCGCTGTCGGCTTGAGCCAGCGGCACTCCTTCATCTTTGCCGCCGTGACGCCTTGGCCCCGTCAACCGGGAGTCGCCACTCGTCGCACCATTATTTATTCAACATCGCGGACCAGTTCATCACCACCGTAATTGGCTCTGGCGCGCCGTTGCCCGCCGGCACAATCATAAGGAAGCGCTGCCCGTCCGGGCTTACGGCGTAATCGTTTCTATTCCCAATATTTCTTAGTAGCTGCTCAAAAAGCGGCTTGGGAAGACTTGCTTCGAAACTACCGGGACCAGTCCTGACATCCACGGACATTATTTTGTTGTCCGGGCCAGCATAGAACAGCTCTTTCCCATCACTTCGCCACGCAGGTTGATCGCCGCCCGAGGTTGAGATTTGCCATTTTCCCAAATGCTCCGGGAAAGTCTGGACGTAAACTTCGGGCCTACCTGTTTCGCTCGAGGCATAAGCGACATATCGCCCATTCGGCGAGAACGTGGCCCGATCCTGTTTGAAACTGTCGCGAAGCCAGGCGAAGGGCTTTCCGCCGCCTCCGAGCGGCAGAACCCATTCGCTCTGTGCTTGAGTGAGATCCATATACATTGCGTACCGGCCATCGGGCGATAAACCGTCCAGCCCCCCTCCCAGTTGGTCAGACTCGTAAACCAATTCTTCGTTTCCCAGTCCGTCGGCGCGCTTTTGGTAGATGCCAGTCTTCCCATTGCGTTTTGAGGAGAAGAATATGCTCCGTCCGTCGGGTGACCACGCTGGGTTGTCGTTAAACGCCGTGGTGAATGTGAGTCGGGAGCCTGTGCCGCGCTTCAAGTCGTAGATCCAAACGTCGTATGTAGCCCTTGCGAAAGTTTCCCTGAAGACAACTGCAAGCCTTGTCCCATCCGGTGAAATCCTCGGATCTGTGTATACGCCTGGCTGCCCAAGCGTTCCGAGCCTCTGACCGTTGCGGTCGAACCAGGACATTGCGTCCAACGATTCGTTCCCGCCCAATTGGTAAGCCAGCACTCCGGCCGAAGAGACAGAGAAGTATCCGTAACCCGGACCGGCCTGCCCAATGTTCTGAGCAATCGGGACAGCGGGACCCGAGAAGCGCAATGCCTTGACGTCGAAGGGCTGAGCCTTCAGCGTGCTCTGATCCATAAAGAACAGGTATCCGGGTTCAGCGTAATCGACTTCGGAGTTAATCCTCGCCAGATGCTCCAGTGTTTTCGAGTCCAGCGAGCCCGCTCCGAGAATGTTTGTTTCGGTTCCGGGTGTAATCACCTGAACGAGGAAATGGCGTCCATCCGGGAGAAACTGTGGATGGCTATAACCCACCACTTGGTGCGCCGGATCCACGGCAAACAGGAGCGCGGACGTTCCGCCTGTGTCGGGTACGCGGTAAAGGCCGTCGCGGTTCGCAAAGAGGATGACACCATCGCGGCTCCAGGTTCCGCCGCCCTCAGGTGCATCGCAAAGGGCTTCCACAGATCCGCCAGTAACCGCGACTTTCTCCAATTTGCCGTTCGCTATAAACCCGATCCATTGGCTGTCTGGCGACCAGAACGGAAGGTAGGCGCCTTCGGTCCCCTCAATCGGCGCAGCCGTCACAGTGTCGAGCGGGCGAACCCAAAGAACCCTGGATTTGCCTGGCGCAGGTTCGGCTACAAATGCCAGCATGCGGCCGTCGGGTGAAACGCTCATCATGCCGCCACGAATGAGCCTTGCATTTTCGGGCGGCGACACGGAAAAGCGAACCATGGGTTGCGGCGGTTTCGGCCGCAGCACGAAATAGCCAGCGATTGCGGCGAACAGGATCGTGGTTACTCCAAGCGCCCAGGGCAGGACGCGGCGCAGAGACGAGGTGCGTTTCGCTTCCGCAATTCGATCGCCGGGGATCGCGGCTGCATTGTCCAACTCAGTGCCCGACAGGACGTCCTCGATTGCAATTCGGGCGTCGCCGATGGCCTGCAGGCGTTGGCGCACGTCCTTCTGCAAACAGCGACGCACCAATCTTTCGATCGTCCGCGGGATATTTGCCGGCAGCGCGCTCCAGTCCGGTTCGCTCTTGATGACCGCGGCCAGGACATCCGAAATCGTGTCGCCGACAAACGCCTTTTGGCCCGACAGCATCTCATAGAGCACACAGCCAAACGCCCAGATGTCCGCTCGCCGATCCACCTGCTTGCCCTTGGCCTGCTCCGGCGCCATATAAGCCACCGTGCCCAGAATCATCCCCGCTTGGGTCGCCATCGCGCTCAGCGTCGGCGAGTTCATCGGGTCAACCGCCGCCGAGTCTTCGTTGCACAGCACCTTAGCCAAGCCGAAGTCCAGCACCTTCACCGTGCCTGCAGGAGTGATCTTCACGTTGGCGGGCTTTAGATCTCGGTGCACGATGCCGTG